>JBIKWM010000012.1:0-86350 GCA_044356305.1 Flavobacteriales bacterium | reverse complement strand
GGGGCCGATCGGTGATCACGGTGCAGCGTATCCGTTACATGTTCAACCGTCTGCGCCTCGACCTTGGAAATAGGAGGCGCCAGTTGGCCGAGGATGTCATCCCACCTGCCACCGAACTGTATGAGCTCAAGTATCTGCCCAAACTGGACCTGATGAATCTGGCCAAGAATGAGGTGGATGTGCAGGGCCAGATCTATCTGACCGAGCGCCTTAACGAGGATCTGCAGAAGGGGATAGATACTAGCGGGGTACCTATGGGCCTGCCCCCTGTTTTTGACTTAAACGAGGAACTGCTGTTCGGGAAGAAGATGCACCTGGCGGCCGACAGTGTGCTGAAGCTCCGCATCCGCAATCTCGAACTGAGCAACTCGCCCTGGCATGTGTTCAGCCTTCGCGGCCAGGTGCGCTACAACTTTTACAATTACAGCGGGTTGAATCAGCCCGAGCGACATTTCGTCTCCGGTGGGCTGAACTTCTCTTTCCCCCTGCCCTTGCGCACAGGTGCAACGGCCCGTTCGGTGAAGGCCGAGGCGGAGATGTTGCGCTACGAGGCCAACAAGGTCAAGGCAGAGGACGAACGCCTGATGTCGGATGTACTGATAGAGTACCGCGATCTGCTGAGCGAATACGAGGTACTGGTCGAGAAACTGAAGATGGCCGAGGAGAAAATCCGTGCCGAAGGGGTGCGGAAACAATATCTGCCACGCGAGTTCAATCCGCTGGATGCGCTGGCAGCGGTGGATGAGTACTATGCCACAAGGTTGGCCATGGTGGATGTGCAGGAGCAGATGTACCTGGCCCTTGCCGAGGCCCATGCCCTGAGCCCGGGCAGCAACATCATTGAGCTGGTGGCACCCGAGGCGGGCAGTGCACCCGTGGCCGAACCTGCCCCTACGCCTGTCGATATCGTGCCCCCTGTGGCCGTGGCGACTGAGCCTGTAAAGACAGCAACAGCACCTGATTCGACCGCAGCGCCCGCCACCGCCCCGCGCAGTGTGTACATGTGGAGCGATGCGGTGACCAAGGCCGATCCGGAACGTTTCAAAGACCTTGTGAAGTCGTTGAACACAAACCGCGTGATGCTGAGCGTGGGCAAGGCCGACAAGGACAAGGTGAACCGACTGATAGCAGCCATGAACGAGGCCGGTGCACGGGCCGAACTGCTGATAGGCAACAACGGACTGATAAACCGATTCAGCCCATACGCCTATTTCGATTCGCTGCTGGCCGGGCTGGATGAGTCGCGCATTGTGGCCCTGCACCTGGATGTGGAACCGCAGACCTTCCCCGATTGGGAAACGAAAAAGGACATTTACCTGGGCCAGTATGTGAGCATGCTCAAAAAGGCCCGCCTGTACACCCGCAGCCGCAAGATGGAGCTGAGCGTGGCGGTGCCCACTTCATTCCCAGAAGAGAGGCTGCGCGAGATATACCGCAATGCCGACCGCGTGTACATCATGGCCTACGAGACCACCGACCTGTATGAACTGACCCGCAGGGTGCGCGAAGAGGTGAGCATTGACCGCAGTAAATCGACCATTGTGCTGCGCACCCGCGATTTCGCGACCATGGACCAGCTGAATGCATTTGCCGAGGCAGTGCGCAGTGCGCTCGATGGCATCGACATCAGCATACACGACATTGAAAGCCTTCAACGCATGCAAAAGGGCAAATGACCTTCCATTGGCCCAAGTGAAAAAATGACAAGATGAACAGCCTCGATTTCAGACAGGACTCAGCGGCCATACGCTACCTGGGCGAGGGTCCGAAGAAGAATCGTTTCAATTGGGACCGGTGGGTGTACCTGCTCTTCCTTGTCGTGTTCTTCGGAGCTCTCGGGTACTACGTGTACAAGAAGACCTTCTTCATCACGGCCAACGGGCAGGTGACCTTCGAGAACATTGAGATTCGCCTGCCAGAAGACAGCCGCCTGCTGGAGTATTATGTGGCAGAGGATGATACGGTGATGGCGGGCGACACGCTGTTCCGCTACTTTCCCCACAGTTCGGTGCGTCTGGCCCAGGTAATAAAAGAGACCACCGAACCGGCCGAACCTGAGACATCGAGGTGGATGGAACAGGAGCGCTACAACCTGGAAAAGAAGATTCAGCTGAATAAGATTGACAGACAGAAGGCCGTGGAAAGGCTCGCAGGGCTGAAAGGGGAACTGAAACACCTTGAGAACGCCATGATGCTCGATGTGCTGTCGCACGACCGCTACGAGGCCGCACGCAACGAAGTGGTGAGGCTCGAGGCCGAGATAGCCAAGATAGATGCCGAGAATGCCCAGAACAGGAAAATGATGGGCGGCCTGCACGCTCCCGCCCCCAAGACCTTGAAGAATCCGAAGAATGAGGGCGCAGCCATGACCGATGCCATGAAAGACTCCATTGCAGGCATCACGTATTTCATTTCGCCTATAAACGGCTTTGTGACAAGGCTTTTCACCAATCAGTTTGAATTGGCACTGAAGGAAGAGGTGATCATGAGCTTACACACCGAAAGGCCCATGTTCATCAAAGCCTATTTCGATCAGGAGGACATAGCGCACTTCAATGTGGGCGATGAGGTGGATGTGACATTCCCTGATGGAAAGACCAGCAAAGGCTACGTGAAGCGGTTCAACTACAGCACGTTTCAGCTACCGAGCGAGTTCCAGAAGCGCTACGACCCTGTTACTCGCACCGTGGCGGCCGACATCTACCCTGTGAATGAGGGCGATTACCGCATGTGGCGCGGCTTTTACCGCATGAGTGCCACCATCACCAAGAAGAAAAACCCGTTCTGAAAGCAACGCGATGGCAAACCAACCGCACATCATAACGCATCAGGACCTGAAGTTTCAGGTGATAGGTCTGGGCCATTATCTGGTGGATGTGGACAGCACCGCACCGGCCGATGCGCTGATCATAGAGGCCAATGACGAGGATTATGCCCGCCTGTTGGTACGCAAGATCCGCGGCCATTTCAACCCCGACATCTATCTCAAACCTGTTTTCCTCTGGCGCGCCTCGGTAGGTACTGATGTGCTGCTTGAGCATAACCACGATGGCAGCCTCACGGCATTGGATCAGGTGGCGCAGTTGGCCGAGGTGGTTAAGCGCATCGCACTGCGCGTGTCGCACCTCGACCAGCAGGCCGTGCCATCGTACGAGGGTCAGGTGGTGAAGAAGGTGCTGAATTACCTGTACACCCGCGAGACCCGCACGCTGCGCCCGTACATAGATACCCGCTCGGTAATCGGGTACACGTTTCCTGAGATGAGTGTCAACTTCAGCGACAAGGAAGAAGGACAACTCCTGGAGATACTGGAATGGGCCGAGCGCGAAGGACTGATATGGCCCGATTTCCTTGAGAAGGTGTATCAGTGCAACAGTTGCGGCAGCGGCCACCTGCACTACCGCGAGGTGTGCCCGCACTGCGACTCATCGAACTCGAAGAGCGAAGACCTGGTACACCACTTCCCATGCGCGTATGTGGGCCCCATCTCCGATTTCAGGAACACGATAGACAGCACGCTGACCTGCCCCAAGTGCAGCAAGTCGTTGAGGCACATCGGTATCGACTACGACAAGCCATCGGTTATCCACCACTGCAACAACTGCGACCAGAACTTTCAGGATGCCAACATCAAGAGCAAGTGCCTGAGCTGCCAGAACGATGTGGATGTAAAATTCCTTGTGCCGCGGCACATCAACATCTACAAACTGACCCGCAAGGGCCGCAGCGCAGCCACCAGTGGGCTGTTTGCGAGCAGCGAGGCGATTGACGATGTGTTCGGCACGGTGAACATGCCCACCTTCCGCACCATAGCGCACTACGAGGTGGAGCGCATCAAGGACAGGGCCGAGCTGAATGCCAGCCTGGCGATGGTCTTTGTGGACGGTGTGCTGGAGCTGTACAACCGCATGGGCAAAAAGGCCGAGCGCAAACTGGTGGAGGAACTTGTGGGCATGATCAGGGACAACATCAGGCCCATGGACATCATTGCGTTTGAGACCTCGAGCACCTTCTTTGTGCTGCTGCCCGGCATGGATGCCAAAGCAGCCGAAGAGGCCATGAACCGGCTTGCCACACAGGTGACCGAGATGCTGAGGCGCAACCTGAACGAGGGCAAACTGAAGGTGACACCCCGTGTGCGCCAACTTGATGGCCTGCGCAATGCCGAGGCCCAGATAAACGAACTGAGCAAGGAGTTCTCGCGATGATGGGCTATTTCGAGGAGTTCTTCAACTACCTCGCATCATTGACCCTTGATCAGTTCATCCGGATATTCTGGTTCTTCTTCGTATTTGAGCTGGTCAGGTTCTTCCTGCTCGACCTGGGCGTGCTCACCATCTGGAAACTACAGCACGTCACGCGCAAGAAACGCTACCAATTGGCGCGCAACATGCTCTGGGCCGAACGCCCGTTGGTGTCCATTGTGGTGCCCGGCCGCAACGAGGGGGAACACATATTCAAACTGGCCAATTCGCTGAAGGAGCAGACGTACACCAACTACGAGTTCATTGTGGTGGACGATGGCAGCAACGACCAGACACGGGTCATATGCAACAACCTGAAGAAGAACGGCCTTATCACGCTGTTCATCAGCAACGATGTGCGGGGCGGTAAGGCTTCAGCCGCCAATCTCGGCCTGCGCTACTGCAAGGGCAAGTTCATTGTGCACATGGATGCCGACTGTTCCTATGACCGCGATGCGGTGGAGAACATCATTGTGCCCTTTTACCTTGACGACAATCTGGGGGCCGTGGGGGGCGATGTGCAGGTGCGCAACTATGACGAGAGCCTATGCACCACGCTGCAGGCCATTGAATACATCGACACCATTTCCATCGGCCGCATCTCGCAGAGCCAATTGGGAATTTATCGCATCATCTCTGGGGCTTTCGGGGCGTTCCGCAAGGAGGCCCTTGACAGGGTGGGCGGTTGGGACATCGGGCCGGGATTGGATGGCGACATAACTGTCAAAGTCCGCAAGCTGGGCTACAACATACACTTTGAGCCAACGGCCGTGTGCCAGACCAATGTGCCCACCACCTTCAAGGCGCTTACCAAGCAACGGCTGCGCTGGGACAAGTCGGTGGTGCGTTTCAGGCTGCGCAAGCACAACGATATCTTCCTGCCCGACAAGTCGTTCCGCTGGCTCAACTTCATCTCGTTCGTTGAGAACATCACCTACAACATCGTACTCAACTTCAAGTGGTATTTCTATCTCATCGATATCGTGTGGCACTTCGCATCGCGGGTGCTGTTCATATTGCCTGTCAACTACATGCTCTACACTTTCTACAACTTCTTCAAGTTCGTGGTCTTCTCCATTTTCAGGGAAAGGAAGAGCGTGCGCGATGAGTACTTCGTGCCTTTCATGCCCCTCATGGCGCTGTACTATGGCTACTACTTGCGCCTGGTGCGTACCTACGCCTACCTGCAGGAGATATTCCTCAAGCGCTCGTACGAGGACGACTGGAACCCGGCCAAAACCTCGGTGTATGCCAAACACCTGAAGTTGTGACCGGAACGGGCTGCCTGCTGGTTTCTTAGCGAGTCAGACTCAGGCCCGATCAGGCCTTGAATTCGCGACCATCCACTATCATCTTCCACACCGGGCTGTGACCGAAGTGGTAAGGAATGGCGGCCACCGACTCCATGCGGTCGGTGATTATAAGGTCTGCCCGCTTGCCAACGGTTATGCTGCCGCAGCGGTCGGCCACGGCCATGGCCACTGCTGCATTGACAGTGGCCGCGTTGATGGCCTCTTCGGGCAGCATTCGCATCTTGATGCAGGCCAATGACACCACGGTGCCCATATTGCCCGATGGTGCCGACCCCGGGTTGTAGTCGGTGGCAAGGGCCACGGGCAGTCCGGCATCCAACATCTGCCGCACCGGGGCGAAGGGTATGCCCAAGAAATGCGAGCATCCGGGCAGCACGGTGGGCATGATGCCACTGCCCTTGAGGGCGCGGATATCCGCCTCGTCCATCACTTCCAAATGGTCCACACTCAATGCACCGTGCCGGACTGCCACGGCAACGCCACCGATGGCATTGAACTGATTGACGTGCACCTTGGGGCGCAGACCGGCCCTTACACCGGCCTCCAGTATCCGATCAGTCTGCTCCGGGGTGAAATAATTCACCTCGCAGAACACATCGATGAAATCGGCCAACCCCTCGCCAGCCACCTTTGGCAGTATCACATCAATGATCAGCTTCACATAACCCTCCCTATCCTCTTTATATTCAGTAGGGAATGCGTGCGCACCGAGAAAAGTGGCCTTCACCGGTACAGGGGCCCACTCGCGCAGACGCCTTATCACGCGCAGCATCTTCAGTTCGGATTCGAGGGTGAGGCCATAGCCGCTCTTGATCTCGATGGCCCCTGTGCCGCTTGCTATGCAGCGGTTCAGTCGGGCGCAGGCATCATCAAAAAGGCGGTCCTCGTCCATGTCGCGCAGGCGGGCGGCCGAGTTGAGGATACCACCGCCACGGGCCGCTATCTGCTCGTAGGTAAGACCCTTGATCCGGTCAACGAATTCGCGCTCGCGGGTGGCGGCATGTACCAGATGCGTGTGCGGATCGCACCAGGCCGGCAGTACAATGCGGCCAGTGGCGTCTATCTCCGCATCGGCCCGCTCGGGGCAGGTGGTCATAGGCCCGTACTGCCGGATGCGGCCATCAACGGCCAACAGCCAGGCATCTTCCAGGATGGGGAGGAACGACATCCGTTCGCCCGAAATGGCGCGAGTGGCCACCTCGCGCACCTGCGCCAGTTGCGCTATGTTGCGGATCAGCAGGTCGGCCATATCACTTCAGCACGTAGCGCACCGCCACATTCTTATCGGTAAGGTTCACCCCGCCCAGATCACTCACCAGCACCATCTCACCGTTCACTATCAGCTCTGCATGTATGAAGTTGAGGTTGGTGCCTATGCTGTATGTGACCGTATCGCCCACCTCGCCTGTGAATTCGATGCTGACGGGGCCCGTGGTATCGGCACTCAAGAGCAATGGATCTGGTGGTATGCCCACCTCCACATGGTATAGCAGTTGATTCTGTGTCTGGGTGCTGAAGCGCACGGTGCGGAATGTCTGTTCCTCCTCGCACGAGGTGAGCAAGGCGATAGCACTGAATATGATAGCGGCTCTTCTCATGGTGCCAAGATACCGCCCTGCCTGTTATGGATTGTCGATGAAGGGTTACAAGTTCAATGCGAACTTTTCATGCATCGGCTCCTATCCTTTAATACCTGATGCCTTAAGTTTGCCGACCCATTTTGGGGCATTAGCTCAGTTGGTTAGAGTGCTTCCTTGACATGGAAGAGGTCACTGGTTCGAATCCAGTATGTCCCACCACCCAGGGTCTGAACATAGAAGACTCCTCGCTGAAACTGGATCAGCGAAACGGCAGCATCAGGTCGATAGATGACCTGATAAGAGAGCGCTTAAAGCATGAACCCTGCTGTTGACCAATACCTTGCCGAGGGCTGCGGCCGCTGCAAGCTGCACGCCACCCCCGACTGCAAGGTGCACAGATGGGCTGCTGAACTGAGGGCCCTGCGCGCGCTGCTGATGAGCTGCGGACTTACCGAGGAGCGCAAATGGGGCATGCCGTGCTACACCATCAAAGGCAAGAATGTGATCATGCTGTTTGCTTGGAAGGACTGCTGCGCCCTGAGTTTCTTCAAAGGTGTGCTGCTCACTGACACGGACGGGCTGCTGCAACTGCCGGGCGAGAACTCGCACGAGGGGCGCATTGTCCGTTTCACATCCATGCAACAGATCATTGATCATGAGCCTGCACTGCGCACCTTGGTCTTTGAGGCCATTGATGCGGAGGAAAAGGGAATAAAAATACCGGCACGCCCTGCTGCAGCACAACCCATGCCCGAAGAGCTGGCTACCCGATTGGCGGCCGACCCTGCGCTGCGCGAGGCATTTACGCGCCTCACACCGGGCCGTCAGCGCGGCTACCTGCTGCACATAGCCGGTGCCAAACAGAGCGCCACACGCGAGGCACGCATCGACCGGTGTGCGCCTTCCATCCTGGCCGGAAAGGGCTTGAATGAGTGAGCCGAAGTGGTGGGCACGCGTTAACAAATCTTAACCGCAGCGCCCGCACATCAGCTTAAAAATGGTGTTGACTGGGCAAGCCGTACAATTTTAGTTTTGCGGCCCGCTTTAAGGTCACCGTACACAGGCTTCAGTGCTATGAGATGCGAGGTCTGCCAGCCGTGAATACGGCTACGAGGCGCCACTATCATAGGACCGGAGGCTGAGAGGGCCGAGGCAGATTGAACCGATAGCAACACAACACTGTACACGCCATGAGCATGGACATACGCCAGATCAATGAGATGATCGAGAAGGAGAGCGCCTTTGTCGACCTCATTAACCTTGAGATGAACAAGGTGATAGTGGGCCAGCGCCACATGACCGACAGCCTGCTGATAGGGCTGCTGAGCAAGGGCCACATTCTACTGGAGGGGGTGCCCGGGCTGGCCAAGACCCTGGCCATCAACACCCTGGCCAGCACCATCAGCGCGGGTTTCAGCCGCATACAGTTCACGCCCGACCTGCTGCCGGCCGACCTGATAGGTACCATGATCTACGACCAGAAAAGTGGTGGTTTCATGGTGCGCAAAGGGCCGGTGTTCAGCAATTTCATATTGGCCGATGAGATAAACCGCGCCCCGGCCAAGGTGCAGAGCGCCCTGCTCGAGGCCATGCAGGAGAAGCAGGTGACCATTGGCGACCAGACCTTCAAGCTGCAGGAGCCTTTCCTGGTGATGGCCACACAGAACCCCGTGGAACAGGAAGGGACCTACCCGCTGCCCGAGGCGCAGGTGGACCGTTTCATGCTCAAGGTGGTGATATCGTACCCCACCAAGGAGGACGAGGCGCGCATCATCCGCCAGAACATACAGGGCGAGTTCCCGAAGGCCTCGGCCATCCTCAAGCCCGAGGACATCCTCAGGGCCCGCGAGGTGGTGCGGCAGGTGTATATGGACGAGAAGATTGAGAAGTACATCGTTGACATAGTGTTTGCAAGCCGCTTCCCCGATCAGTACGGTCTTGGCAAACTCAAGGGCCTGATCAGCTTCGGTGGGTCGCCACGGGCCAGCATCAGCCTGGCACAGGCTTCAAAGGCCTATGCATTCATCCGCAGGCGGGGCTACGTGATACCCGAGGATGTGCGTGCCGTGTGCAACGATGTGCTGCGACACCGCATAGGCCTTACCTACGAGGCCGAGGCCGAGAACATGACCAGCGAAGAGATCATTGCTGAGATACTGAATAGTGTTGAAGTACCATGATAAAGCCATTAGCTTTTAGCTGTTAGCCATTAGCCAAAGGCCATGGAAACCTCAGAGCTCCTCAAGAAGGTTCGTAAGATCGAGATCAAGACCCGGGGTCTGAGCAATCAGATATTCTCGGGGCAGTATCACTCGGCCTTCAAGGGGCGGGGCATGGCCTTCAGCGAGGTGCGCGAGTATGCCTATGGCGATGATATCAGGAACATTGACTGGAACGTGACGGCCCGCTATGGCACCCCGTTCGTGAAGGTGTTTGAGGAGGAACGCGAGCTGACCCTTGTGCTGGTGGTGGATGTGAGCGCCAGTGGCGATTTCGGTACGCACGGCCAGAGCAAGCGCGACCTGATCACCGAACTGTGTGCCGTGCTCTCGTTCTCGGCACTGACCAACAACGACAAGATCGGGGTGATCCTGTTCACCGACCGCATCGAGCTCTTTATCCCGCCCAAAAAAGGAAAGACCCACATCCTGCGCATCATCCGCGAGCTGATCGAGTTCCAACCGCAGGGCAAGGGCACCGACATAGGCATGGCGCTGCGCTTTCTGACCAACGCCATCAAGAAGCGCAGCATAGCCTTCCTGATGAGCGACCTGATGGGCAGCGGATACGATGACCCCCTGCGCATTGCCGCCCGCAAGCACGACCTGGTGGCCCTGCGGGTGCGCGACCAGCGCGAGGACGAACTGCCCGATGTGGGCCTGGTGCGCCTGACCGATGCCGAGACCGGCACCGAGCAATGGGTGGACACCGGCAGCGAACAGGTACGCACCGCCTTCAAGGCCCGCGCCTTGGAACTGGATGCCAAGGGCCGCGACCTGCTGAGGCGGGCGGGTGTCGATACCGCTGACCTATACACCGACCGCAGCTATGTGGCCGCACTTACCACCCTGCTCAAACTGAGAGGGACGAGGAGGTGAGCTGTGATTTATGATTGCTGATTGTTGATTGATGAGTGAAAGTGAGAGTGAATGTGATGAGTGAAAGATGATTGTGGTGGATGGACATAGGATGAATCAGGTGGCTGGATGCGCTTCAACGGATTCGGTGCTGTCGGCAGACGCTGATAGCACCGCCACAGGCAGTTTGATGCGGAACAGAGACGTGTACCGCACCGCCACAGGCAATTTGCTGCGGTACAGAGACGTGTACCGCATCGCCACAGGCAATTTGATGCGGTACAGAGACGTGTACCGCACTGCCACAGGCAATTTGATGCGGTACAGAGACGTGTACCGCATCGCCACAGGCAATTTGATGCGGTACAGAGGCGTGTACCGCATCGCCACAGGCAATTTGATGCGGTACAGAGATGTGTACCGCACTGCCACAGAATCTGTGCTGTGCAGGTCCATTGGCGGTAAATGGATGGCGACAGCCCTGTTGCTGCTGGCACTGGCGCTGCCAACGCTGGCGCAGTCGCCTATCCGCTCGGCCATAGACAGCACCCAGATCCTGCTGGGCGATCAGGTGCACCTTACCATCGAGACGCCATACGAACCGGGATTGTCCGTGACCTTTCCGGCCTTTGCCGATACCATCACCGCGCAGGTGGAGGTGGTGGCCTCGCGCATCGATACCATTGCCCCGAAAGACGGCCCCGCCCTGTTGCGGCAGGTGCTCACACTCACAAGTTTCGACACGGGCTTCATTGTCATTCCGCCACTGCCTGTGCTGATAGGCACCGACACCTTCCGCACCGAGCCGAGCCTGATCTATGTGGCCGACATACCCGTGGACGAGGCGGCCGACATCATGGACATCGTGGAGCCATTAGACCCTCCCTTTGACTGGTATGCGCTACTGCCCTGGATCATAGGTTATCTGCTTCTCGCTCTCATCATCCCCTTCCTTTACTATTGGCTAAAAAAGAAAAAGACCCGGCCCGAGGCGGTCCTCCCCCCTGCCCCGGCAGAACCTGCGCACGTCACGGCCCTGGCCCGCCTTGAGGCGTTGCGCCAACAGAAACTGTGGCAGGCCGACCGCGCCAAGGATTATCACATTGAACTGACCGACATTATCCGCTGGTACCTCGAGCAGCGCTTCGGCATCATGGCCTTGGAGCAGACCACCGATGAGATAACCTATGCCATGGAGCGCAACGGCCTCGACCGCGCCCTGATAGTCGACCTCCGCAAGGTGCTCATGCTGGCCGATCTGGTCAAATTCGCCAAGGCACGGCCCATTGCCACCGAGAACGAACAGAGCATGGACCTTGCCGTGGCCTTCATAAAAGCCACCATACCCGCACCCGTCACCGATACCAAGGCATGAGCCTGATGAGCGGCATAGAGTTCAAGGACCCGGCCCTGCTGTGGCTGCTGCTGCTGGTGCCCGCCATGGTGGGCTGGTACATCTGGCGGCTGCGCAAGGACAGGGCCGACCTGCGCTATTCGCACACCGGGCACCTGGGCGGCCTGCAGATCACCTTCCGCCAACGCCTGGTGCACGCGCCTATGGTGCTGCGCTGTCTGGCCATGGCGGTGTTCATTGTGGCACTGGCCCGCCCGCAGAGCACCAGCAGCTGGCAGGACGTGACGAGCGAGGGCATCGACATCGTCATCAGTATGGATATCAGCGGGTCGATGTTGGCCGAGGATTTCAAACCCAACCGACTCGAGGCATCCAAAAAGGTGGCCATGAACTTCATAGAGCAGCGCCCCAACGACCGCATCGGGCTGGTGGTGTTCGCAGGCGAAAGTTTCACCCAATGCCCCCTCACCACCGATCATTCGGTAATCCAGAACCTCTTCAGCGAGGTGAAGAACGGCATGCTCGAGGACGGCACCGCAATTGGCATGGGCCTGGCCAACGGGGTGAAGCGCCTCAAGGACAGCGAGGCCATCAGCAAGGTGGTGATACTGCTCACGGATGGCGAGAACAATGCCGGCAGCATAGCCCCCCTCACCGCGGCCGAGATAGCCAAGGAGTTCGGGGTGCGGGTGTACACCATCGGGGTGGGCACCATCGGCACCGCCCCGTTCCCCATGACCAACATGTTCGGGCAGCGCGTGTATCAGGATGTGGAGGTACGGATCAATGAGGACCTGCTCACCGAGGTGGCCGAGATGACCGGAGGCCGCTACTTCCGCGCTACCGACAATGAATCGCTCAAGAAGGTGTATGAGGAGATTGACCAATTGGAGAAATCGAAGATCGATGTGACCGAGTACCGCAAGCGCAGGGAGGAGTTCCTGCCGCTGGCCCTGCTCGGCCTGCTCCTGTTCGGGCTTGAGCTCATACTCCGCAACACCTTGCTCCGCACGCTGCCATGACCCGATTCGCCCACCCCGAGCTGCTCTGGCTCCTGGCCCTTGTGCCAGGGCTGCTGCTGCTGTTCTGGCTGCGGGCCCGCGCACGCAGAAGGACCCTGGCCGCGCTGGGCGAGCACGCACTGGTGCAGCGCCTCATGCCCCGGCACTCCATGGGCCGCGAGCGCCTCAAGCGTACTCTGCAGGCCGTGGTGCTGGGCCTGCTCATACTGGCCGCTGCCGACCCGCAGATAGGAAATAAGGTGGAGGATGTGAAGCGGCAGGGATTTGAGATCATGGTGTGCCTCGATGTGAGCAACTCCATGCTGGCCACCGACCTTGAGCCCAACCGACTGGAACGGGCCAAGCTCAACATCAGCAAGCTGGTGGACCGCCTGCGCAACGACCGCGTGGGCATCATCGTCTTTGCGGGCGATGCCTACGTGCAGCTGCCCTTGACCATTGACCATGCGGCCGCCAAGCTGTTCCTGCGCACCATCGACACCGACATAGTGCCGGCACAGGGCACGGCCATAGGCAAGGCCATCGAACTGGCCCAGCGCTCGTTCAGCCCCGAGACCAAGAGCGACCGCGCCATCATCATCATCAGCGATGGCGAGAACCACGATGAGGATGCCCTGCAGGCCGCCACCTCGGCAGGCGAGTCGGGCATCATCATCCACACTGTGGGCATTGGCAGCACCGAGGGCACACCGCTGCCCGAGTACCGCAACGGCCAGATGGTGGGCTACCGCAAGGACCGCGAGGGCCACACCGTGGTGAGCAAGCTCAACGAGACCATCCTTCAACAGATAGCCGCATCGGCCAATGGCACCTACGTGCAGGCCAATGCATCGGGCAATGCGCTCGACCTGCTGCTCGACCGCCTCGAGGAGATGCAGCGCGAGGAGTTCGGCAGCACCATGTTCACCAGCTACGAGGACCGTTTCCAGTATCTGCTGGCAGCCGCCCTCATCATCCTACTGCTTGAGTTCATCACCCCCACCCGCAAGACCATCCTGTTCCGCAACGTTGACCTTTTCGGCACCAAGAAGAAATGAGGACTCTCTTTCATATCGCGTGGCTGATGGTGGCGTTCTCGCCCGCGTTCGCCCAAAAGGGCAACTCGATCATCAAGGAAGGCAACAAGGCCTACACTGATAAAAAGTACGATGTGGCCGAGAAGAGTTACATCGATGCCGCCACCCAGGGCGGTGACCCGTTCGTGTCCAAATTCAACCTGGGCGATGCTCTCTACCGTCAGGAGCGGTTCGCTGAGGCCGAGGCCCAGTTCAAGTCGCTGCCCGACCTCACCACCGATGCCGAGCGCAAGGCCAAGGCCTATCACAACCTGGGCAACTCGTACCTGAAGCAGAAGAAATATGCCGAGAGCGTGGAGGCGTACAAGCAGAGTCTGCGCAACCGTCCCAGCGATGCCGACACGAAATACAACCTGGCCTATGCCAAGCGTATGTTGCAGCAGCAACAGCAGCAGCAGAATCAGGATCAGAACAAGGATCAGCAGAAACAGGATCAGAACAAGGAACAGCAGAAGCAGAATCAGCAGCAGGATAAGAAAGACCAGCAGGATAAGCAGGACCAGCAGCAGGACAAGCAGGACGATAAGAAGGGCGAACAGCAGCAGCCACGGCCCGACCAGATGAGCAAGAAGGATGCAGAGCGTATGTTGGATGCCATGAACAAGGATGAGCAGGACATTCGCGAGCGGATGGAGAAGCAGCGCGCCAAGGTTCAGAAAGTACCTATGGAAAAGGATTGGTGAGATGAGGAAAGCTGCAAGCCATAAGCCCTTAACCGCAGGCCGCGCAATGCGATCGGTCGCTGCGGCCCTGCGCACCGTGCTGTTCGCTCTGCGCAATACGGCATTCGCCACGCTCAATCCTGCCGAAACAACTCTCGTTCCCCGTCCCTCATCCCCCACTCCTCTGCTCACATTCCTAATTCTTCATTTATCATTCTTCATTACCAATGCCCAGACTCTCGAGGTAAAGGCCCCCTCGCAGGTGGGTGTGGGTCAGCGTTTCCAGATCAGTTGGACCATCAACGGCAACGGCAGCGACCTGAAACTGCCCGACATCAAGGGCTTCTCCGTTTTGGGCGGCCCAAACCAGAGCATGAGCTACTCTATGATCAACGGGCAGATGAGCCAGAGCGTGGGGTACTCGTATGTGCTACAGGCCAGCAAAGAGGGCGAGTACACCATTGGCCCGGCCAGCGCCAAGGTCGATGGCAAGCAGGTGAGCTCGAAGGCCGTGACCATCAAAGTGGTGCCCGGCCAACCGCAGCAGCAGGCACAGGGCGGCAGTCAGGGCGGCCAGCAGCAGCGCAGCAGCGGGAGCGGCAACGACATGTTTGCCCGTGTGGAGGTGAGCAGGCGCAGCGTGGACCGGGGCGAGGAGCTCTATGCCGAATGCAAAGTGTACAGCCGCAGCGCGCTGGTGCAACTGGTCAATTACAAATTGCCGGAATACACGGGCTTCTGGACCAAGGACATCGAGATGCCCGAGCAGGTGGTGGTGGATCAGGAGGTGGTGGATGGCGTGGCCTATCAGGTGGTCTCGCTCAAAAAGACCCTGCTCTACCCGCAGAAAGCAGGAAAACTGGAAATAGACCCCATGCAGGTAGAGGTGGTGGTGCGCGAGAGCACCGGCCGCCCACGCAGCATATTCGACATGTTCGGTGGTTATCAGGATGTGCGCAGGAGTGCCACATCGCCAAAGGTTGTCATTGATGTGCGCGACCTGCCCGCAGCGGGCCAACCTGCCGGGTTCAGCGGCCTTACCGGCAAGTTCAACATGACCGTCAAGGCCGATAAGAACAAGGTGAAGGCCGGAGATGCCGTCACTCTCAAACTCACCATCAGCGGCAGCGGAAACCTCTACCAGCTGCAGAACCCCGAGTTCACCATACCGCCCGATGTTGAGGTGTACGACCCCAAGGTGGCCGACAACATCAGTGTGAAGGCCAGCGGCATAAGCGGCAGCCGCTCGTTCGAGTATGTCATGATACCGCGCTACGAGGGCAACTTCGAGGTGGGGCCGTTCGCGTTCAGCTATTACGACCCTTCGTCTGACCGGTATGTCACCGTCAGCGAGCCGGCCATTGCACTCACGGTAGAGAAGGGCGATGGCACCACACAGGCTGTGTCGCCCACCATGAACATTGCCGACAAGAGCGATATTCAGATCATCGGCACCGACATACGCTATATCAAGCAGGGCCAGTATTCGCTGCGGCAAAAGGGCGACCACTTCTTCATGTCGGCCCTGTGGTGGCTGCTCATGCTGCTGCCCGTGGCGGGCGGTGCAGGGGCTATGGCCTATCACATCCATCAGGAGCGGCAGGCAGGCGATGTGGCCGGGTCGCGCAGCCGCAAAGCCAAGAAAATGGCCGTCAAGCGCATGGACGGGGCCAAACGCCTGATGACCAAGAACGACCAGAAGGGCTTCAACGAAGAGGTGATGAAGGCCCTGACCGAATATGTGAGCCACCGTTTCAACATACCCGTGGCCGAGCTGAGCCGCGAGCGGATGCGCGAGGTGTTCGCACTGCGCAGCGTGCCGCAGGAGGTGGCCGATACCCTCATCAAGGTGCTGGACGAGGCCGAGTTCGCTCGCTTTGCCCCGGGTGCATCAGGACCCATGGAGTCGTTGTACGAGAGTTCTCTGAATGCCATCATCAAAATGGAGGACCATGTCTGAGCGCATCATCACCCTGGCGCTGATATTCCTGGGTCTGCAGGCCTGGGCCAGCCCCGATGCCCTGCGTGCCCGGGCCGATTCGGCCTATGTGGCCAAGGAGTTTGCCCTTGCGGCCGAGCAGTACGAGCAGGTGCTGGCCCTGGGCTACACCAGTGCCGAGGTGCTATACAACCTCGGCAACGTCTATTTCCGCATGGGCGAGGTACCCAAGGCCGTGCTGCAGTACGAGCGGGCCCTGCGCCTTTCGCCTGCTGACGAGGACATCATCATGAACCTCCGCCTGGCCAACCTACAGGTGAAGGATAAGATTGAGGTGCTGCCCGAGGTGCTGCCCGTGCGCATATGGAACCGCGTGCTATCGCTGCTCTCCATGGACCATTGGGCATGGGTGAGCATCATTGGTCTGCTGCTCACCGTTGTGTGTGTCGTGCTCTATTTCACACGATACGAGCCCCGTGTGCGCATGGTCGGTTTTTCTGGGGGAATCTTGATGCTGATGCTCCTCGGCCTCGGCCTGAGCGGGGCCTTGCACCAGCGCAATGTGCTCATGAATGACGACCGGGCCGTCATCTTCACCCCTACCCTCAATGCCCATGCGGCACCCGATGCCCAGAGCGGGCTCCTCTTTGTAGTGCATCAGGGCACTGTGGTGCAGGTCACGCAGGAACTCAACGGCTGGTACCGCATCCGCCTCAAAGACGGCAACGTGGGCTGGGTGACAGAGGGTTCTTTCGAGCGGATCTGATCATTGGGACAAAGCATCGCGTCAGCCGCTCCCTCCGTATGCGCATCGGTCTGCTTTCTGATACCCATAGCCAACTGGACGGTGCCATCAGACGCCACTTTGAGGAATGTGACGAGGTATGGCATGCGGGCGATATTGGAGACCTCAGTGTGACCGACCGCCTTGCAGCGTTCAAGCCGCTGCGGGCGGTGTACGGCAACATCGACAGCCACGAGGCCCGTCTCCAGTTCAAAGAGACCGAGCTGTTCACTCTTGAGGGGGTCAAAGTGATGATGACCCACATCGGTGGGGCCTATGGGAAGTACCCGGCCAAGGTGAAACGCCTTGTGGAGATGGAGCGGCCTAAGTTGTTCATCTGTGGGCACTCGCACATTCTGCGTGTGATGAACGATGCGGCCATAGGCTGCCTCAACATGAACCCGGGTGCGGCAGGCGACCACGGTTTCCATCATGTGCGCACGGTGCTGCGTTTCACGCTGTCGGGCGGCACTATAAAGAATCTGGAGGCCATTGAACTTGGCAAAAGGGGCAGCTGCCAACCGTGGTGAGCGAGGCATAACCATGTGGTCGGCCGTGCCTACGGCAGCTAGGACAAAAGCGCCCGTACAACGGCAGCCCATTGTACTTTCGATGCCGAACCACGGCTAACCGCCCCACGCCCATCGTTGACTTTGCCCAAACCAAAGACCATGACAGACCATCAGATGCCCGCTGATGTGACCGCATATCACGCAGCCCTCTCCACTATCGATCGGGCCATCTGCACCCGGTTGTACGAGGCTATAAGTACCCACCTGCCCGAGGCCGAGAATAAGGTATGGCACCGCCACCCGGTGTGGTTCCTGAAAGGCAACCCCATAGTGGGCTACGATAAGCTGAAAGACGGTGTGCGCCTGATGTTCTGGAGCGGTGCCGATTTCGGGGAAGAGGAACTGCGGCCAAGGTCGGGCAAGTTCAAGGATGCATCGGTCCGCTACCGCATGCCCAATGAGGTGGACCCCGTTGCCCTTGCACGTTGGTTGGGCCATGCGCGCACCATACAATGGGACTATAAGAACATAGTGAAGCGAAAAGGGGTGCTGCTCAGGTTAGAGGTGTGAGGAACAGGAGGCCGCAATACTAAAGGGAAAGTCAATCGCACTGATGAATCGTGCGGCCCATCAGCCATTGGAATCTTTCTCACATTGGCCGCAAAGGGGCAATCACCCGCGAATAGCGCGAAGAGCGGCCCCAAATTCACACAATATTCTCATTTAGGCCCCGTTGCAATGGCATGTTCAACCACACCGTGCCGCAAAAAAGAAGGCTCGTGATGCCTATTCTTATGGCCATTGGGCTCTGTTGCACCCATGCCTGCACCCCGTACGATGACCATGAGTACATCCGCGACCCGATCCTGCGTATGAGCTATATCCTGAGGTCGGGCGATAGCACTGAGTCGCCTGTAATTTTCTTCTTTGAAGATGCCGATGGTGACGGTGGCATGCCCCCCCTGCTGGTCGATGCCGAACTGAGACCCAACACCACCTACAAAGGCGAACTGGAGCTGCACTACCGTTCGGAGGAGATGAAGCACAGCATCATCAGGCAGAACATTCATGCCCGACCCACACAGCATCAGGTGTTCTATACCGTGAGCGATACCAGTGCCATGCACATAGTGTATGCCGACACTGATTCGCTGGGCAATCCGCTGGGCATCCGCACACGGGTGACAACAGGCGATACCGCGCATCTGCACCTCACCATCACCATTCTGTACGACCTCGATAAGTTTGCCGAGGGCGTGAACCGGGGCGATATGAGCAATGCCAAGGGCGAGGTTGACATGGCGGCAACCTTCGGTGCAACAATAGAATAGGTCCGAGGCCGTGCATACCTGACTTTTGCGGCCAATAGCGCAAAGTCATGCCGTCATTCCCCAATCCTACTCTGATTGATGCCCAGCCCCGACATCTTGTGGGCATATATCTGCCCATGAGCCACTCCGAACATCGTGTGCAGGAGCTCTGGCAGGGTTTCATGCCCAGACGGGGAGATATCCAGGGCGCAATCAGTAACGACCTCTTTTCGGTCAATGTCTATCCGCCCGATTTCTTCGCGGCCTACTCCCCTGCCCACACATTCACCAAATGGGCGGCCATGGAGGCAGACCCTGAGTGTGAGGTGCCCAAGGACATGGAGCGCCTTACTGTGCCGGGTGGTCTCTACGCGGTGTTCCATTACCAAGGGCCGAGTACCGACCCGGCCATCTTCGGCTATATCTATGGCACCTGGCTGCCACAGAACGGATACAGACCCGATGCTCTGCCTCATTTTGAGGTGCTGGGCGATCTGTACAGCAACACCTCGCCCATGTCTGAAGAGGATATATGGGTGCCGGTGGTCAGAATGACACAGGATGCTGATTGACCTTTGAAACCGCCCCAAGGGCCCATCACATGAAATCACTCAACGAACAGGCATTCCTCACTTTCCCCGAACTGGAGACACCCAGGTTGCTGCTGCGCGACATCAGGCCCACCGATGCTCCACAGATATTGGCCATGCGTGCCAGCCAGCGGGTGAACCGTTTCATACCCCGTGCACCCATGGCCGATCTGGCCGAGGCCGAGGCACTGGTGGCACGTACCCGGCAGGCCTATGCCGACCGACAGGCCATAGGATGGGCGGCAGTGCGCAAAGGCACCGACACCATCATGGGCACATGCGGGCTGACAGGCATTGAGCACCGCAACCTGCGGGCCGAGATAGGCGGAGAACTACAGACCGACCATTGGGGCAAGCACATGGCCATAGAGGCTGTCAAGGCCATCTGCCATTACGGGCTGCACACACTGGGCCTGCATACCATAGAGGCCAAGGTGCACCCCGACAACCGTGGGGCCATTGCCCTGCTCAGCGCACTCGGTTTTGTAAAGGAGGCTCACTTCCGCGAGCGGGGCGTACACAACGGCCGCTTCATCGACATGGCCGTTTACACCCTGTTCAGCGCCTGAAATGAAGGCGTATCAGTCCCTAGCCAACCTGTAGGCCCCGTTACCCACCTGCAGCAGGTAAAGACCCGCTGGTAGATTCTGCCCCAAGGTATGTCGGCCAGGGTTGAGCATAGCCTTTTCGATGATGCGTCCGCTGGCATCGGTGAGCAGCAACGGGGTCTGACCTATTTCTTCGGGAATCTCCACGGTCCAGGGCATGTTCCTGCCCACAGGATTCGGATAGACGGTGGCCATCGGGGTCTGATCATGCGCCACAGCAGCCGGTTGCTGTCCGGTGTATACGTTGATGTCATCGAGCGCCAGCGTGTTTCCGTTACGGTTTATGGTGCCGAAACGGATGAGCACGGTGCTGCCCATATACGCGCTCATGTCGAGCCATACCTCGCGCCAATCTGCAGGTGCATCGGGCACAAAATAGCCTGAGGTGTCGAACACCGCCAGCTCCTCCCCGCCCTTGCGGAACAGGGCCGTGCCCCATGTGAGGCCGCAATCGGTGCTCACATCCACCATGAGGGTATCGGCAAAGCTCTGATGACGGAAAGCATAGCTGTAGCTGAAACGCAGGGCAGCCGAATCGGCCGTGGGGATATTGATGGCAGGCGACACGAGGCCATCGTACTGGTCGGCACGGGGCGAATAGTTACGGTGGTCGACAAAGGCAGACAACTGCGTCCACGGCAGGCCGGTGCAGCGAAGGGTGTCCCACGTCATATCATACTCCGGGTTAAGAACGGTCCAGAGCGGGCCGGTTGGCAGGTCGGTCTCGAAATACTCGAAAAACGGCACATCGACCACCGGACGCACATTGTACCTGCGAATGGCCGAGTTATCAAACTCATCGTACTCGATCCCCGCATTGTCCGGCTCGGCCGCAAAGTGAACCTCCACATCGCCATCGGCAGGGAACGTAAGCGAACCGAGACTGATGCTCACTGTCTGGCCGGGTTGCAGGTCGCCAGTATGGTCGCCTGTAACCTCCGTCTGGCCCGTGATGCTGTAGCGATAGGAGAACCCGTTGATGACCGTGGTACCCGTGTTGCGCACCTCAACGGTTGCCACATCGGTGCTGCCGCAGTCGTACATGCCGTTCTGCAGCGACATGCCCTCTACCGTCAGGTTCAGGTCATTGGTTATGGGCGCTGTTGGGGTGTGGAACTGCGAGAGGTATGCAAATGCGGCCGGTCCGTTTATCAGGCCATTGCCAAAGGTGTTGTCCTCGCCCACATCGCCCAGGTCGGTGGCGGTGGTGTACAGGGCGAACAGGATCTCCTCACCGGCCACATCTGGGAAGGCCTCCTTTAGCAGCAGTACCATGCCGCTGACGTGGGGCGAAGCCATGCTGGTGCCCGAATACTGGTCGTAACCGTTGTGCACGCAACTGCGCACATTCTGGCCCGGGGCCACCACCTCGGGCTTTATGGCCAATGACCCGCTGCCCCCGCAGATGGTGGGCCCACGGCTGCTGAAACTGCTGATGGGGTAGCCCTGCGCCTCGGCCTGTATGCTGCCCACCGAGAAGATGTTGACAAGGTCGAAGTTCATGGTCGATGGCACACCGATGGTCATGGCTGCCGGACCGTCATTGCCGGCCGAGTGCACGCTGGCTATGCCCGCAGCGTGCACGGCCTCGAGGATGTCCATGAAGGGTCCTGCGCAGGTGTCGCCACCGAACAGCGTGCCGTGGCCCCACGAGTTGGTTATCACATCGGGCATGTCGGCCGTGGTGCTCAGGTCGCCATCGGGGTTCAGGGCCCATTCAAAGGCATACACGAACTCGCTCAGGGGTTTCACATCGGCCAGGTTCTGCACCACCGGGTCGGTGGCAATGAAGTGACCGTTGAAGGCCACCCCGATGGTGTCGTGCGTGGCGGGGTCGAGGCCCATCACCGTGCCAATGCAGTGCGTGCCGTGGCTGTTGCTCTTGTCAAGCGGCACCTGGCTGTCGTACGGGAACCATGACTGGCTCAGCGGCCGGGTCTGTCCGAGGAACTTGCCGTTCAGTGCAGGCTCATCGGGCCATACGCCCGTGTCGACCAGAAATGCCAGCCTGTTGCGGCCCGTGTAACCCATGGCCCACAGCGCAGGTGCCCCGATGGCATCGTGGCCGGGTTCGTGGCCACCCACCGCGCGCGCAGAGGCCCCACCCTGCTCCTTTGGGGGTTCAATGGGGCGGATGAAATCCTCGGCATCCAATGACAGGCGCATCACCCCGGGCAGTGCGGCAAGCCGTGCCACATCGTTCATGCTCAGTTCGGCCACCACCAGATTGAGCAGCCACGAGGTGCGCACCGGGCGGATGTCGATGCCCATTGACCGGGTCACCTCCAATAGATTCTGCTGTGCCTCTTCTGCATGTTGCTGCATGACGGTCGGTACCGTGCGCTTGCGCTCGTCCAAGGACATGGAACTGAACACCATCTCGCGGTGCAGCCCCCGTATGTCGAATGGCGCCAGGCGTATGGCCACCCGTTCGGTGGAAGTGCCGCCATCGGCCATTCGCATACTTATGCCGGTGCTGAGCTGGGCCTGACCGTATGCCAGCACAGGGCATATGATGAGCGTGATGAGGAGTTTGGTGTTGAACATCAGGTTCGGTGATTGCAGACTGCGTCAGCTTAGTCGATGTCGGAAGATCAGAAGTGTCCCGACATTAAAAAAAGCGTACCACGGCCCTATACATTTGCGGGCGACCAATTTACACTCCACCAACCACATACCATGAAGACCATCCTGCACAAGAGCGCCCTTGCCATGGCCGCTGCTGCCACCATCCTTGTAGGCTGCGGAGGCGAAGAGAAAGAACCGCCCACACGCGAGCATCAGGACCTGCTGTATGCCGCAGATCAGAAGGATAAGGACATAGAACAGTTCATTCGGTCGATGCTCAAGATCCAGAACAACCTCGACAGCATCAAGGAACTGGAGAAGATCGTGACCCTCAACAGGCCATCGGGCAATGAAGGCGCACAGTCGATGGACGAGAAGATCATGGACGATATCAAGCTGCTGTACCTCAAGATGGAGCAGAACAAGCTGATCATCGCCAAGATGGAGAAGGACCTCAAGAACTCATCCATCTACAACGCCCAACTGGTGAAGATGGTGGAGCGGTTGAAGAAGGACCTGAGTGCCAAGGAAGAAGAGATTGTGAAACTGAAGGATGAATTGGCCAAATCGAAGATCTACATCGATGAGCTGATAGCCGATGTTGACAAGCTGGCACTGGAGAAAGAAGGCCTGGAAGAGACCGTGGTGAAGAAAGAGGAAGAGATAGCCGCCAAGGACGATGAGATGCACACGGCCTATTGGATAGTGGGCACCGCCAAGGAGCTGAAAGAGAAGGGAGTGATGACGAAGGAAGGCGGTTTCATAGGAATAGGAAGGGCCAAGAAACTCAGCGGCAGTGTTGACCTGAACAAACTCACCAAGATCAACACCAAAGAGGTGAAGAACATAGCCATAGGCGGCAAAAAGGCCGAGCTGATATCGCCACACCCGGCAGGCACCTACGAGTGGAAGGGCGAGAAGAAGAAGGACGGCCTGGTGATAACCGACCACGAGGGTTTCTGGAGAAACTCGAAGGTGCTGGTGATCGTGGTTGACTGACCGCGGGTGCGCTACCTGTACATATTCCCACACCCGGACGATGAGTCGTTCGGGCCGGTGGCGGCCATGAGCATGCAACTGCGGCAAGGCCACGAGGTGCACCTTCTTACGCTCACCAAGGGCGAGGCCACCCGCCAACGCGAGAAACTGGGCCTGACCAAGACCCAGATGGCTGAGGTACGCCACAACGAGATGCTGGCGGTGGAAAAGGCCGTAGGGCTAACATCCATGACGGTGCTCGACCTGCCCGATGGCGAACTGGCCGAACTGGACCCGCGCAAGCTGGAGGCGGTGGTAAGAGACCACATCAAACGTGTAGAGCCCGATGTGGTGGTGAGCTACCCGGTACACGGCATCAGCGGTTTCCACGACCATCTGGTGACCCATGCCGTGGTGAAGCGCGTGTACCTCGACCTGCGCGACTCGGGCGGCCCGTGCCCCAGGCGGCTGGCCATGTACACCATACCCGACCGCGATGGGCCTGTCTTTATCCCGCAGGGCATACGCATAAGGCATAGCGCTCCTGAGCGCATCGACTGCCTGATAGAGGTGACCGATGCCGATGTGGCCAAGATGAAGGAGGCGCTGGCCTGCTATGTCAGCTATCAGGATACCATTGCACAGAGCGGAGTGGCCGAGAAAGTGGGCCGTACCCTGTGCTTCGAACTGTATGGCGAGGAGCACCGCCCTGCGCTGGCCGACCTTGCACATGGCCTCTGAGCTGATTGATGTGCCCACGTATGTGGAGCGGCACCTGCTGGCCGAACTGCGCGAGGTGGCCAAGGTGAACGCCCCTACCCTACTGCTCACCGGCATAGTGCAGGGCATGGAGAGCCTCGGTGCATTGCTTGACGACAAGCCTCTGAAGGCCCGCGACCAGTCGAAACGCAGGTTCAGGTCGGCACTGCGCAGGCTGTTCGGGCCCCGTTACCGCGAGGTGGACGACCGCATAGACCTGTACGGGCGCCTGCGTAACCACCTGGCCCATGTGCGTATGCCGAGCGGGGCCATCGCACTCACCTCCCGCCCCGATGGCCATCTTACCGCACAGGGTGAACAGCTCAACCTGTGCCCCGAGGTGTTCCTCCAGGACTTTGAAAGGGCCTGCTCTCGGCTACTGGAGCTGCATGGGTCGGGAAAAGTCGGTGCAAAACGAATCAATTGTACCATTTATTCCTGAGGTCGCTTGGGATTATCTCTCTTCATCCTTTTGTCTTGATATCCCGCCTGGGCGGGATAAACTCCAGGATCAAAACCCTTCGACTCCGCTCAGGGCGACATGAGGCTGGTGGACATTTCCCTGCGAAACTCGGGGACGGTCGCTTCCGCGCGTTCCGGGCCGTTCGGAAGACCTCACTCTACGGAACGCTTCCTAAGGCCCGCGCACGCTCCCTTACCCCGGTTTCGCAACGGGAAATGTCCAAGGCCGCCCAGCGAACTGCCCTGCATCGCCATCACAGGAAAAGGCGCTACTGGTAAGACTACGGGGAATCACAAAACGAATCGCGCTGCCTGAGGTTCTTATTCAACGGCCCCGATGTAAAATTGCATGCACTAAAAAGAAAGAAGGACATGGCTAGCTACGAGATGACCGGTGTACTGAAGATCAAGGGCGAGACGCAGAATTTCCCGAGCGGGTTCAGCAAACGGCCCTTTGTGATCACCACACAGGAGCAATATCCACAGGATGTACAGTTTGAACTGACCAAGAACGCCACCGGATACATTGACCGTTTCAATGAGGGCGAAATGCTCAAGGTGACCTTCGACATACGTTGCCGCGAATACAACGGCAAGTACTTCGTTAACCTCAATGCCTACCGTGTGGACAAGGCCGAAGGCGCCATGGCACCCCCTGCCGCAGCCCCTGCGGCACAGCAGAGCGCCCCACAGGCCTCGGCACCACGGCCGGCCGCCCCTGCATTCGACCCTGGCCTCGAGCCCATCAGTGGCGATGTGGACGACCTGCCTTTCTGATCTGACCCCCTAACCCTGAGAGAAGGGCGCAACGTTTGGCCATTACTGTACTGAAGCACTGATTCACCCCACATTCATCAAGACCATGAAGAAGAAACTGATACGCAAAGAAGGCAAGTTCCTCGGTGTGTGCGAGGGCCTCGGAGACTACCTCGAAGTGGATGCCACCCTTATCCGCCTCGGGTTCGTTGTGGCATTCTTCGGTTTCGGTACCGGGCTGCTGGCCTATATCGTCATGGCCATTGTGATGCCCAAGGGGTGAGTGGCATACCCTTGTCTGCTGCTGACCCGTTGACTCCCCTCCCCCGCCTGGCCCGCTGATTGTGCAGGGCCTTGGGTATTCAGGCACGGCTGTCAGGCCCGGAACCGCGCGGTTGCTCCCTTTCCCAAATTGACTGACGCATGGAATGGCTCCTCATCATCATCGGATTTCTGCTCAACGGCCTGGGCATTCTGGGCTGTGTGGTGCCCGGTTTGCCCGGCCCCATTCTCAGCTGGGCATCGCTGCTCGTGTTCCTGCTCATTCCGGGGGCTGACATCGGTTGGCTCACCCTCACCTTCACAGGTGTGCTCATAGCCATCATAACGCTGCTCGACTATTACATCCCCATCCTTGGGGCCAAGAAGTTCGGCTCCACACGTCAGGGCATGATAGGCGGCACCATCGGCATTGTGGTGGGGCTTTTTGTGCTTCCGCCCATCGGAATCATCATCGGGCCGCTGGCGGGCACCATCATCGGTGACCTGATGGCTGGCAAGGACCTTGACGCGGCCTTCAAAAGCGGCATGGGCGCTCTGCTGGGCTTTGTGGCCGGCACGCTGATCAAACTCGGCTACTGCATCGGGGTGCTGGTGCTGTTCAGCGTAAAGGGCGGCTCCATCCTGTGGGACCGTGTGCATGGGCTTATTGGCTTTTGAGCGGCCAGTGACCAGCGGCTAGTCCATAGACTACAGTCCATAGACCACAGTCCATAGTCCACTGTCCATATCTGGGAATCGGTTCCGAATTCCGAAGCTTTGAAGTCGGAAGCAGATAGCACGCAGAGATGTGCGGGGCCTGCCTTGGGGAAATGGCACGGCAGTTCCCACAGGGGATGAGCCGATTACTGTGAGTGATGAGGATATCAGGGAAGGACCACCCGCAGGGCCTGGTGGCCACCAGTGGTGCCGAGGCGGACGGCATACACACCGGCCGTCATGCCCGAAGGAACACTGAAGGTGGTGGCATGGGGAGACCATCGGCCAACAGACCTCCCGTCCAGACTCAGCAGTTCCACGGTATGGATGTTGGACGTGTGGGCAATGATGATATGCGCACCTTGACGGTACACACGCACACCGGGACCGTGGTCTGCCGCTTCAACGGCATTGGGCGATTCCACCATGCAGTGGATAAAGAACGGTACTTCCATGGTGTTGATGCCTTCCCAGCTGGCAGATTGTGAAAAGCCGGGCTGGTTGAACCCCTCGCCCGCATAGACCGACATGGTAGGCCCCCCGCCCGATGGTTCGCCCAGGGCCTCCAACGTATACTGGTAGGTGCCCGGTGCCATGCACAACGACTGGCTCATAAACTGGCTGTTGGGGGTCATCGTAAAGTTGCCCGATGCCACCTCAGCGCCCAGTTCATCTTGGAGGGTCCAATGAAAATCTCCCACAACGAGGGCCCCGCCCATGTTCTCAAAGGCCAGTACCAGCTGCGCACATTCCCCGTTGAAGCAGAGCGATTGGTCCATGGGCCAGGTGCAGGCCAAAGCATCATAGAAACCGGTATGGAGCTGCAAGGTGCCTTCAAAGTTGTCGAGAGGTCCGGCCACCCCGGGGCGCACAGTGAGGTGGTGCACAGACTGTCCTGCAATGCCGAAATAATTGACGGTCTCCTTGGCCAGCGTGTCGCCATTGGCGTTGATGAGGACAAAACCGGGGTAGCTGAACAGCTCACTGCCCGCATTGGTGACCTCCACGATGATGATGGTATCGGTGAAGGGGCTGTAGCGAACAGAAACGATGGTGAGGTCATCGCACCCATCCTGTGCGTTGGCGCTGACGCCTGCGAGCAGCAGCAGCAAGGGAATCAGAAGAAAACGGCTCATGGTGTGGGGCATATCGGGCTAACAAAAGTAAGCAACCCTAACGGGGGGGTTGTGAGCAGCGGATAGTCGATAGTCGATAGTCCACAGTCCATAGTCCATGGTCCATAGTCCATGGTCCATAGTCGATAGACCGTAGTCGATAGACCGAGATCGCAGCTTTGTGGCTTGTGGCTCGCAGCCATCCGTCAACAGCCGTGTCACCCTGAATGCGGGCAGGGATTTGAAGCAAGGAACTGAATTGGGCAGCACTGAACCGGCATCTTGTCTGCGGCATGTGCCATCCCTTTCTGCGATTTGAGATGCAGAGCAGAATTCAGTGCTTTTTTATGTAGTCGATGGTAATCTTCGGCTGGTAGTTGATGGGGCCGAA
This sequence comes from Flavobacteriales bacterium, assembly GCA_044356305.1. Lineage (GTDB taxonomy): Bacteria > Bacteroidota > Bacteroidia > UBA10329 > UBA10329 > JBIKWM01. The sequence continues at coordinate 58,272 of JBIKWM010000012.1, read as the reverse complement.
CAGTATAAGGAAGCGCGATCTCCAATCCTTGTTCATCTGAAGCTCATATAGTATCCGGGCGGGACCCCCGAAAATCACGCGGAACGGATTCATATGAATTTCAGGGTCATCTGTCCAGCCTATGGCCGGGGGCACAACAGGTGGTTCGGTGAAGGTGCCGAAAACCCTGTCCCATATTAAGAATGCACCTCCTCCCATGTTGGCCATCTGGTGCTCTTTGGCCGAAGAATGATGCACATAGTGATAGGCTCCGTTGCCTCCAAAAAGCTGGGACAGAAAATGAAGAACCCGATTGTTTCGCACAAACTCGTAGTGCACAGTGGCATGATTGAATATCTCCAGATTGTAACCGAGCAGGGCAAAAATGGCCATCTCCAATACCAGTGGTTCGGAGTAGACCAGTTTAGTGAGCACTGCGCTTAAGACCACCTTGGGTATCAGCAGAAAAAAATCGAATGTGAAGGCCAACGGATTGCCGATGGGATGAAGAAAGTCGGGCAGGTGATGCGGTGCATGAACCACATGCCACAGAAAGCGCGACACATGCGTAAGCCAATGGATGAAGTATCCTGTGAGAGAATAGACCGTGAGCGCGAGTAGCAGCGCCAGTCCTTTTGACTTCACAACAAGGAGCGTAGGAACATTATCCTTGATGTTCTCCGTCAGATGTAGTTCAGCCTTTTGCAGAAAAGCAAAACCATCGCTGAAACTGAATCCCATGGCCCGAAAGAGCAGGCCTGCAGCCAGCAACATAAGTATCAATAGCAGTATACTCATGATGCCGGCACTTGTGTAAACCAGCATGTTGCGATAGAACAGACCGGTATCCTTCACTTTGCTTCTAACAAAGTATCCGAAAATGGAAACGTACATGCGGGTGCAGAATGTGAACAGAAGCAACCCTGCCCATATGAAAGGGAAGATGTTTCCTGATTCAGCCAAGGCTCCCTCCGTAGGGGAATTATGACCGAAATATTCCTTGAATTCACTCCAAGTGAGAAAATCAGGGCTGGGGGAAAGAAAGAGTAGCTCGGTAACCACATAGACCGACATGAAAAGTATGATCGCCACGGGCAACCAGGTCACTTTACTGGCACGTGCAGAGGTGATCTCAAAATTCCAGATACGTTCAGTGAATCGCCTTGTCATCTGCTTCTTGATTTCCCTGAATGCCGTCTCTACAGGCTCAGACCCCTTCTAAGAAGCGCTCGGCCATGTGGCAGAATGATACGATGGTGTCGCGGTCGGTGATGAGCTCTTTGCGCTCGCTGAGGATGTGGCGGCAATCGGGGCTGAGGAGCATGGGGCTAAGGTAGGAAAGGACGGTAGGTTGGGGCTTTAAGTCGATAGTCCATAGTCCATAGTCCATTGACGACAGTCCATAGTCCACAGTCCATAGTCGATTGACCAAAGGCGCGTCATCCTGAGTGCAGGCCCGCCCGAACCGGTAGGGGCGGGTCTTCCGCGCGTATCGAAGGGCCATAGTCCATAGTCCACGGTCCATAGTCCATAGATCACATTCCATAGACCATAGTCCATAGACCATAGACCGCTATCTCAGCCTTGTGGCAAGCTGCTCGCAGCTCGCAGCTATCAGTCCATAGCCGTGTAAGGGTGAGCGCGGGCGGGGGGATTATGCCTGAAGTTTACCGCATGTTAAAATGGATGCTGACGGTGGCTGTGCTGTGGGCCGTGGTGCTGCACGGTGCGGCCCAACCGGTGCGACTGATGTCGTGGAACGTGCTGAACATGGCCGAGACGAGCACCGACCGTTTTCCGCATTACCGCACGGTGGTGGTCAGCCTGCGGCCCGACATCCTTGTGCTGCAGGAGGTGCGCGGCCCGCTTGCCGCTGAGATGTTCCGCACCACGGTGCTGGACGGTCTGCCCATGGGCATGGCACCCTTTCTGGGCGGGCCCGACACCTACAATGCCCTCTATTACGACACGCTGGTGTTCGCCAGCCTCGGCACCTGGGCCTATGCCACGCCTGTGCGCAACATCGACCGCTTTGTGCTGCGCCACCGCCTGATGGGCGACACGCTGCATGTGCTGTCGGTGCACCTCAAGTCGAGCACGGGGACTGCCAACGCGGCCATGCGGGCCCGCGAGGCCGACACCCTCCTCAAGGTCATTGCGGCCCTGCCCGATGCGGGCTGCTATGTGGTGTGTGGCGACTTCAACATATACGGCAGCACCGAGGCGGCCTACCAGAAACTGACCACCGACCCCGGCAACGGCCGCTACTTTGTTGACCCCGAGCCGCTCACTGGCACGTGGAACGCGGCCGCCTATGCGCCCTACCAAACGCAGAGCCCCCGCACGCGCAGCTTTGGCGGGGGGGCCAGCGGGGGCATGGACGACCGCTTTGACATGATACTGCACGCCCCCCTGATGCACAGTTGGGGCCCCATCACCTACAACAGCAACAGCACCTGGGCCGTGGGCAACGATGGCGAGCACTACAACGACAGCGTGAACCGCCCGCCCAATGCCTCGGTGAGCCAGGCCATGGCCGATGCCCTGCACCTGGCAGCCGACCACCTGCCCGTGGTGGCCTCGTTCACCTTTAATGGTACGGCCACGGTGGGCACCGCCCCCGCGCTGGCCCTGCGGCTATGGCCCAACCCCACCACGGGCCGTCTCACGGTGGTGCGCCCCTCCCCTGCCCCGGCCCCGGCCAGGGTGTACGATGCCACCGGCCTCCTGTGCCTGAGCATCCCTGTGCACGGCACCACGGCCCTGCTCGACCTCAGCCCGCTGCCCAACGGCCTCTACACGGTGTGGTACTCCCCAATCGTTGGACAGTTAAAGCGGGTTTGTTATTAGTAGTCGGTGGTTAAGATTCGATCTGTTGTCAGGTAGGCCAAAGTAAGCATGGGCGGGTGTAAGTCCGTCCAGTGATTGGCGAGGTCTTCTGTTGTTGAACCTGTCGAAGTACGGGGCCAATAGCGAGCGGAGCTGACGGCCATCGGTGGGCGAATTGAGATAGATGCATTCGTGCTTGACGCTTCGCCATAGCCGCTCGATGAAGGCATTGTCGGTGGCACGGCCCTTCCCGTCCATGCTTATGGCAATGTCGTGGAGGCGGAGCAGGCCGGTGAACTCGTTGGAGGTGAACTGGCTGCCCTGGTCGGTGTTGAATATGCGTGGCCTGCGCCCGGTGGCCAGGGCATCGTTGAGCGCATCGATGCAGAACTGTGTGCTCAGTGTGTTGCTGATGCGCCACGAGAGCACGTAGCGGCTGTGCCAGTCCATCACGGCCACCAGGTACATGAAGCCCTTGCCCATGGGGATGTAGGTGATGTCGGTGCTCCAGATGTGGTCCGGCCCATCGGCCCTCACACCCCTTAGCAGGTATGGGTACACGGTGTGCCCTGGGGCGGGTGCGCTGGTATTGGGCCTTGGGCCAACGGCCTCGAGCCCCATCAGGTGCATGAGCCTGCGTATGCGCTTTTCGTTGTACCAGTGGCCTTCCAGCCTCAGATGGTCGCGCATACCGATCACGCCCAGATGGCAGTTGTCCATGTACAGTCTGTCCATCACCTCCATCAGCCTGAGGTTCTCCCCGCTCTCTCCTTTGGGCCGGTGGTAGTAGGTGCTCCTGGCCAGTTCCACGGCCCTGCAGCGGGCAGTGATGCTTCCCTGGGCCGATGCACTGACGGCCATCCGTTTGTCCGTCAGGTTCATAGTCCCATTCTTTTTAAAAGGTCATTCTCCATCTTCAACCGACCTATCTCAGCGTACAGCCGATCGGTGTCTGTGCGGTCGGCAGCTTTTGGAGAACTATCCCGGGCCTCCCCAAAGGCCAAAGGGGAGTTCTCCAAAAGCTGTCGCTTCCAGAGCGATATCTGGTTGGGGGCCACCTGATGACGGGCGGCCAGTTCGGCAAGGGTGTAGGCACCCTCTATGGCCTCGATGGCCACGCGGGCCTTGAAGTTGGCGGTGAACCGCCTTCTGCTTCTCTTTTCACTCATCTCGGACAAGGTTAGCTCTTCTTAGCTACCTGTCCAATTTTTGGGGAGTATTACAGTTTTTCCACTCCACGCTGTAGGAGTTACAGAGGCGAATATGTTTTTCCACTCCACGCTGTAAGAGTTACAGAGGCAAAAATGTTTTTCCACTCCACGCTGTAAGAGTTACAGAGGCGAATATGTTTTTCCACTCTACGCTGTAAGAGTTACAGAGGCAAGAATGTTTTTCCACTCCACGCTGTAAGAGTTACAGAGGCAAGAATGTTTTTCCACTCTACGCTGTAAGAGTTACAGAGGCAAGAATGTTTTTCCATTCCACCCTGAAGCAGTCATATAGGAGAATGCATCTATGCGCTTTACAATGCGTCAATTACATCGTAAAAAACACCTTGTGAGCCCTCGCTCACGGGGGTCACATGTGCGAAGGAGGATGTGGATAGTTCCCTGAGGGGGAATGAAGGCCTATTCGGAGGTGACCACCACCTTCCCGCTCATCACCTGCCCATCATTACCCGCCACCCGCACGGAGTACATGCCGGGCGCATAGTTGCTGAGGTCCAGTTCCAAACGGTTGCCTGCAAAGGCCTGTTGAAGCACCGCGCGGCCCATCAGGTCGGTGACGGTGGCCGTGCCGCCCTGTATCTGTGCAGGTAGTTCTGCCTTGAAACGGCCGGTGGTGGGGTTGGGGATGAGCAAAAGATTGGCATTGATAGGCCTTTCATCCACGGCTTCTCTATCACACTGTAACCAGACATTGGAATATCCAGGCTCAAAAATCCCGAACTCATGCTCAATGGAATCTGGCCAATTCGTCCAAAAATATCCTGAAAAATCAGAACTATTAGTAACCTGATAGTAGTAGTAATAGCTCATGTCAGTTTGAAGATCCACGAAAGCAAGGTTCACGAATCTCCCTCCTAACCCTGGGATGCTATCCAAGCGATGTTCACACACATCAACCTCACCATTTCTGGCGAAGAAATAAATGGTATCATTCCAGTCAACTCCGATTGATTGCTCACTCATATAAACCGTTCCCCCCGCTTCTACCACCGCCCCGGTATCGCCAATGGCGAATGTGTGCAGGAAAATTAGTGTGTCGTTCTCAACCGGTGAGCGCACCTCCACTCTCCAATTGCCCGGTGTGTAAATGTTGGTGTCGGGCGTAACGGTGGTGGGATGGTCCTGTCCATCGGCCCAATATTCATAGCCATCGCCTCCAATTCGGGTGATGTTCGGGTTCTGTGGCAGCAGGGTGCGCATGGCCACTTTGCCGGCCCCGTTGGTGGCCACCACATCGGTGCCGTTGAAGCTCTCTATGTGGCCGGGCACCTCTGCGTTGGTCATGGTGCCTGATACGCTGGGCATGTTCTGGAAATGGCCGGTCCAGAAGGCATCGCGCTGGGCGGTGCCCACCCCTTTCAGGATCACGTGGTCCAGCACGATGTAGCGGTTGGGCGGCAGGAACAGCGTGCGCCTGCGGAATTTCTTCACCTTGGTGGTGTCGTAGCTCAGTTCGGCATCGGCTATGGTGTATTGGTAGGTGCTCTGGTCGGTGGCGTATTTCACCCACTGCCCGCGCTGGTTCTCGGGCAAGAATATCTGGTCGTAGTTCTGCAGGGCGGGGCTCTCTATCTGTCCGCCATCGTTGCTGGCCGCCTGTCCGAAGGCCGTGTAGCTCTCGGTGCTGTCGTACACGCAGATGCTGTTGTGGGCCACGGTGCGCGAGTAGTAGTCGCGGTAATGCGCGGTGTTGTAGCTGTCGTAGTGCCCGGCATCGATGAGCAAGGGCGCATGTTTGAAAATGGTGAACGAGTTGTTGTCGCGGTGCTCGTGGGCGGCCCGTTTGCTGGGCGAGTTGAAAAAGCTGACCATGGTGGCATCATCGGCCCAACTGCTGCGCGCCACGCTTAGGCCAACGGGGGCGCTGTACCAGTGCAGGTGCGGATTGGGATGACTGACAGCCGATGCGCTGAAATCGCGGTAGAGCAGCTTGTCGAACTTGTCGATGGTGTTGGGTGTGGCCGTGGGCAGGGCCAACTGCTGCGAGAGCCATTGGCTGCGCGGGTCGCTGAAGTAGCGGGCGTGCAGGTGCACCACACGGTCGCCCCGCAGGCGGGCCAGCCCATCGCCCAGATGCAGTGTAAGGCCATCGGGCTGTATGAAATACCAGTACTGGTTGATGCTGTTGTGCACCCACGGCTGCTGGGTGTAGTAGTCGTAGCCCGTAGCGATGCGCATGTTCTCGAACAGTTGGAACTGGTCCACGAGGCTCCACATGCTGTAGGCCGCGCCCCAGTTCCAGCCCCCGGCCGTGTCGCGGTAATGGGCGTAGCAGGGCATGAAACCGTTGTCCCATTTATCGAGCACATCGGTGTACCACTGCCACACGGTGTCGTTCTGCTCGGGCGTGAGGCCATCGGCCCCAAAGAGGGCCAGGGCATCCTGGTTGCAGAACACGTTGTTCCATGCGTTGTGGCTGCTCACGTAGCTGTTGCCCGCTGTGGAATAGATGAAAGTGTGCATGAACTCGCGGGTGCGGCTGTACATGGCCTGCGCCAGTTGCTGCCGCAGCGGGGCGGGCAGGTCATCGTGGGTCCAGTCGAGCAGCACATCGGCCGCATCGCTCAGCCTGCGCAACAGGTCCTCCTTGGCATACCACTCCATGTTGGCAAAGTCGGCCGTGGCCACGGTGTCAATTACCTTTTGGGCAATGAAACGGCAACGCTTCAGCGCCAGCGGGTCGCCTGTCATGCGGTAGATGAAAACGGTGAACACCGCCTCGTCCTTGGCCCATTGCGACCCCCAGTTCCAGGTCCACAGGGTGCTGTCGGTGCCGAGGAGGTAGAGCTCAGGGTCGTTGATCCACCAGCCATCGTAGGCGGTCATGAAGCTGTTCCAGGTGGTCTGGCACTCGCCCGGTGCGCTGATGCACAGTTGCAGGTCGGCCAGCCGTGCGCTGTCGGCATACACCCGTGGGCGGGCGGGGTTGATGGCGGGCTGGGCCAATGCCAGCGCATTCTCCATCAGCAGAAAAAGGGTAAAGAGTCTTTTCATCTCTGCTGATGTTGACCGATCAATGCCTCCACGGCCAACTTGTAGCTCAGCAGCCCGAAACCGCTGATACTGCCCAGACACACCGACCCGATCAGGCTCACATGCCTGAAATCCTCACGGGCAAACACGTTGCTGATGTGTACCTCCACCACGGGGATGCTGATGGCGGCCACTGCATCGCGTATGGCCACCGAGGTATGGGTATAGCCTCCGGCATTGAGTACTATTCCCGCATAGCGTCCATCGGCCTCCTGTATCCTGTCTATCAACTCGCCCTCGTGGTTGCTCTGAAAATGGTCGATGCCCACTCTGGGGTGGGTGGCCGCCAGCCTGTCCATCAGTTCCTGCAACGACAATGAACCGTACACCGAGGGTTCTCTGGTGCCCAGCAGATTGAGGTTGGGGCCGTTGAGTACCAGTATGCGCATGTGGGGTCGTACTTTGGGCCGAAAGTTACGATGGCAGCACATGCGTTGGGAAACCGCCATTGACGGGTTCAGGTCGTACCTGCGGCTGGAGCGCTCGCTATCGGGCAACACCGTTGAGGCCTACCTGCGCGACATAGGGCATCTGCGCACCTATTTCACCGCAGAGGCAGGCATTGACGACCCCACCAAGCTGGTGTATAAGGACCTGGTGGCCTTTGTGCACCATGTGGCCGATCTGGGCCTCGAGGCCACCACACAGGCCCGCATGGTGTCGGGTATCAAGGCATTTTATCGTTATCTGGAGTTTGATGATGCCATTTCCACCGACCCCACCACCTTGCTCGAAGCCCCGCGCATTGGCCGCAAACTGCCCGATGTGCTAAGTGCCGATGAGGTGGGGCGCATTTTGGACCTGGTGGACCTGAGCACGCCCGAAGGCACCCGCAACCGCGCCATGCTTGAGACGCTGTACGGGTGCGGACTGCGGGTGAGCGAACTGGTGGCCCTGCGTATGAGCGATGTTCACTTTAACGATGGTTTTGTGCGTGTGGTGGGCAAGGGCGATAAGGAACGGCTGGTGCCACTAGGCAGCATGGCCGCCCGCCACATGCAACTGTATATGGATGGGGTGAGGCGCCATCAGAACGTGCAGCGGACGCATCAGGATGTGATGTTCCTCAATAACCGGGGCGCCATGCTCACCAGGCAGATGGTGTTCTTCATTGTACGGAAGGCTGTCGAGACCGCTGGCATTCAGAAGGTGATAGGCCCCCACTCGTTGCGGCACAGTTTTGCCACACACCTTGTAGAGGGCGGTGCCGACCTGCGAGCCGTGCAGGACATGTTGGGCCACGTGAGCATCACCACCACCGAGATATACACCCATTTGGACCGCAGCTTCCTCCACGAGAACATCATGCAGTTTCACCCAAGGGCGAGGGGGTGAGCAATGAAGCCTCTCCCCTATCCCACCCACCATCTGAAAGAAGATTCAGGTAGGCTGATGGGGACAAACGGGAAGTGCCTACTTCTTGCGCACCTCGGCTGTAACAGCAAAGTGGTCGCTCAGCTGCCACGGATGCACCATGTGCCCTGTTGAGCTGAACGAAGGGCTATGAAATATATGGTCGATGCGAAGGAACGGCAGCTTGGTGTAGGTGCTGCCCAGGCCACAGCCACTCTCGCGGAAGGTGTCGTCCAGGCCCTGGCTCACGGTCCGGTAGGTGTACGATACGGGGGTGTCGTTCAGGTCGCCACATACTATGACCGGGTGCGGGCATCGGGCTATGTGCAAGGCCACCAGCTCGGCCTGTTCGGTGCGTTTCACGGTGGCATCGTGCACACGCAGCAGCAGGCGTTTGCCCTCGGGGTAGTCCTTCAGCTCGCCCTCGTCCACCAGCTTGTCTATCACCTTGTAGTCGTCCCAATCAAAACGCACGCTCTGTAGGTGAATGTTGTACACGCGCACCGTATCGCCCATGATCAGCAGATCGGTGTAGATGGCCATGTTGCCGAAAGTGTTGGGGAATTCGATGCGTCCCTTGCCCACTATCGGAAAACGTGACAACGTGGCCATGCCCCACATCTGGTCTATTTTGAGTCTCTGGTAATTCTCGAGGTGCATGTGCTTAATGGAATTCACCTCGCGCAGGGTGTCGAGCGTAGGGAAATAGCCCGTGTTGTCGTGAAAGAACTCCTGCATGCACAGGATGTCGGGCTGCTGATTCTTGAGGAAGTCGTACATCCAGTGGCGGGTGTGGATGTTGCGCGACCAGTTGTAATAGTCGAACAGGCGCACATTGTAGGTCATTACCTTGAACGATGTGGAGTCATTCCCATCAGTCTTGCCGCAGTGGAATGAGAAGGTGCGCCACAGCGGATTCCAACCCATCAGTACAATAGCCAGGTTGATGAGGCCCACCTTGTAGCTGCGCAGGAACCATGTGGCCGTGACAGTGAGGTGCAGCAGCAGGATGAATGGGAACCCTATGCCGAAGAAGATGAGCGGCCAGAACCTGTCGGGGCTGATGTGTTGCGCGGCATAGGCCATTATCAGGGCCGAGGTGACCGGTATATTGATAAGCAGCAGCACCTTGCGCAGCCGCCACCTATTGGCCCGTGTATCCTGCCGCTCAGCCATCAGGCGTCATTGCTGGCCCTGAACAGGGTGTCCTTTTCCCTGGCGCTCAGGCTGTCGTAGCCCGACTGCTTAATCTTGTCGAGAATGGCATCAACCTCGTCCTGCCGCACCTTGCGCCTGTGGTTGAACTCTTCATCGCTGAGCGGCCTGCTATGCGCCACGTGCAATGGCCCTTTGCCAAAGGGCATCCACTTCTTCATGGACCGGAAAGGCGATATAAGATCGATGCTCAGATCCTGACCGCTGCGCAGTCGGGCCCCGTACACAAAACCGAAGAGCGCCCCGCCCAGGTGCCCGAAGTGGCCGCCTCCGTTGCCGTTGTGCATGGTCACCACATCCAGCAGAACCAGCACCATGGCCACATACTTGAGACGCACACCGCCAATAAGTACCAGATACACCATGTGGTCGGGCCGCAGGGCCGCCACCGCCACCAGCAGGGCCAGTATGGCTGCCGATGCACCCATGGCCTCGGCCACGCCCGCCATGCCTGTAAAGGCAGGGAACACGTTCATGGCCACGATGAACAGGCCTGCACCGCTCAGTCCACCAAGGATGTAAGTGCTGAGCAGCTGCCTTGCCGAAAGGAAATTGAGGAACAGTGAACCCGCAAAATAGAGCCACAGGAGGTTGAATATGCCGTGTAAGAAATCGCGGTGCACGAACATGTGTGTCAATAGGCTCCAGGGGCGGTAGAGCAGGGCATACACATCGGCCGGGAGCGACAATTGGCCGTACACCCCGTTCATAACGGTGCCATTGCCGAAAAGCCACAGAACGGCCGTGGCCACCTGCAACAGCACGAATACACCGGCAATGATGTAAATGAGCTGCATCAGCACATTTCCGGTGCTGAACTGATGGTGTATGTCCTCGCGGATCGACACGACTTAAAACCTTGTGTTGTGCGACCGCCAGTAGCGGATAAGGATAAACCCGAACACCATGCCGCCCAGGTGGGCAAAATGGGCCACGTTGTTGTTCGGGTCGTTCTGCACGGCCGAATAGAGCTCCAATGCCCCATAGAGCACCACGAAGTATTTGGCCTTGATCGGGAAGAAGAAATAAAGATAGATGAGCGAATCGGGGAACATCATGCCGAATGCCAACAGCACCCCGAACACTGCGCCCGATGCCCCCACGGTGGGCACGTCCATCTTAATTTTCAGCAGCTCGTGCATGTAGGCCGCGGCATCCGATGCCAGCAGTGCATCGGGACTTACCTGATAATGGGCCAGCAGTTCGTTGAACGATTGTTGGTAGCCGCTCGGCACATGATCATTGATAAACGCTGACAGCAACTCTGGCGATGGGGCCGCCTCGAAGGCCGCTATGGCCTGTTCGATGTTCATCAGGTCCCATGTGGTGTAGGCCGTGTGTATGATGGCCGCCCCGAAACCCGTCACCATGTAGTAGATAAGGAAACGTTTGCCGCCCCAATAGTTCTCAAGGGCCGAACCGAACATCCACAGGGCGAACATATTGAAGAAGATGTGCGACATGCCCCCGTGCATGAACAGGTGCGTGACAAACTGGTATGGCCTGAAATACTCGCTCTTGTAATAATGCAGGCCGAGCATCTCAACCAGGTCCGCACCGAAACTGTTGGCCATGGCCCATGTGGCAAGGAAGAACAGTCCGTTGATGATCAACAGATTCTTCACCACCTCTGGCAAAACACTGAACCCTCTGGGTCTGAACTGTTCGTAACTCAAGCGAGAGTGATGATTGCTGATTGTTGATTGCTGATTTAAAGAGGACAGGGCCGAGGTTCCTGATCAATTTACCTATCTCAAGGCCAGTCCGACTGAGGCTCTTGAATGGCTGGACCGCTTAAGAACCGATGTGTATAGACCCATCATCAGAAATTGGCCATCATGATAAGGTTGAGGTCTTTGAACGGAAGGGAAAAGGTCTTGGCGAGGTACTCGTTGGTCACACTGCCGTTGTAGGTATACACCCCGTTCCGGATGCCCGCGTCCTGCCGTATCATGTTGCTCATGCCACCGAGGTCGGCCATACTCAACACGATGGGCGAAAAAATGTTGCTCAGCGCAATGCTGGCCGTCTGCGCCACCCGCGATGCGATGTTGGGCACGCAGTAGTGTATCACCCCGTATTTCTGAAAGGTAGGTCGGGCGTGCTCAGTCACCTCGCTGGTCTCAATGCAGCCTCCCTGATCGATGCACACATCCACAATCACACTGCCGAAACGCATGTCGCTCACCATCTGCTCAGTGACCAGGATGGGGGCGCGTCCCTTTTTACTTCGTATGGCACCTATCACCACATCGGCATTCTTGAGGGCATTGGCCAGCACATCAGGGTGAATGGTGCTGGTATAGATGCGTTGGCCTATCCAGTTCTGGAGACGGCTCAATTTCTTCAATGAGTTGTCGAATACCTTGACCGAGGCACCGAGCCCGAGAGCCGCCCTTGTGGCATACTCGCCCACCGTGCCAGCCCCGATAATCACCACTTCGGTGGGCGCCACCCCGCACACACCACCGAACATGAGCCCCTTGCCCTTATTCACATTGCTGAGGCACTCGGCTGCTATCAGGATCACGGTGTTGCCCGCAATCTCGCTCATGGTGCGCACAAACGGGTAGCCACCGTCCTTGCCCTGGATAAAATCGAAAGCGATGGCCGTCACCTTCTTCTTTATCAGTTGCTTGAGGTAATTCTCGGGCTGCACGCTCAGTTGCAGTGCCGAGATGACGGTATGGCCCGGTTCCATTAGGTCAATCTCTTCCAACGAGGGCGGATCGACTTTCAGGATGAGTTCGCACTCAAAAACTTTCTTGCGGTCGTAGGCTATTTCAGCCCCGGCATCGCTGTAGTCGCGGTCCTGGTAATTGGCGCCTTTACCCGCCTCGGTCTCTACCACCACACGGTGGCCGTTGTTCACTAACCGCGCAACGGCTTCGGGCACAAGGGCCACGCGGTTCTCCTGCAAGGTGGTCTCGCGTGGCACACCGATGTTGAGGTGCGCACTCTGTTTGGCCACCTCGAGCATCTCCTCTTGGGGCATCAGGCCCGCAGATGCGGTGAGCGTGAATACGTTGGTCTTGGGTCGGCTCATGCTATTGTGGTCAACGATAGGTGCCTGGAATCATGATCGCCACGCGCGATGCGCAACAGCACGTATGGCCGCGGAACGAGCGGCAGTGCGACTTCGGGCCATTCAACCAGACAGATTTCACCGCTGTGAAGATAATCCTCGATGCCCACGCCACGGGCCTCATCGGCCGTATGGAGGCGGTACAGGTCCATGTGGTGCACAGGCCCGTTGGCAGAAATGTAGGTGTTGATGATGCTGAACGTGGGGCTGGTGACGGCATCGGCCACGCCCAATTGCGAAAAGACGGCCTTGCTCAGCGTGGTCTTCCCCGCTCCCAACTCGCCCTGCATGAGCAGAATGGTATGGCCCGACATAAAATCCAGCACCGCCTCGGCTCCAGCCTGAAGTCCATCCAGATTATTGACAATGATCTCCTTGGTCATCACATCACCGTGGAGATGACACCTTCGGCCATGGCCCTCCATGAGAATCGGCCTGCCTCTTCTTTCACCATCTCTGAGAAAGATCCCTCCAGATCCTGATCGTAAAATGTGTGGATGGAATCGGCCAAGGAAGCGGCCTCGGGACGGCATATCAGGGCGACACGGCCGTGGGTCACCATTTCGGGCAGGCCGCCCACATCGGTCACGATCATGGGCCTCCCGAAATGATAGGCGATCTGGGTCACACCGCTCTGCGAGGCCGACCGATAGGGCTGTACAACCACATCGGCAGCGCAGAACACAGCCGAAACCACCTCGTTGGCAATGAACTCATTGCGCCACACAACACGCTCTATCAGCCCGAGGCGGAAAATCTGATCCTGATATTGTTTTCGGTCGCCATACGCCTCACCGGCTATGAATAGGTTCACATCCTTAAGGCGCGGGTCAGCCAAGGCATCTATGAGCAGATCAAGGCCCTTGTACTCGCGCACCAACCCGAAAAAGACGACCAGCTTACCGGTGGTCCGTAGGCCCAACTGCCTGCGGGCCATTACCTTATCCATCGGAGCACCGAAGTGGTCATACACCGGATGATGGATCAACCTTCGGGGCTTGATGGTGTCAAATTCATCAAGCTCTTGAAGCACTGTGCCCGACATGGCCACAAAGCCATGGCATTTATCGAGGAAATAACGCGTCAGGGCGCGGTCGCCCAGTCGGTGCTCGTGCGGGATCACATTGTCCGTAATGGCCACCACCCGAGGTGCGCGGGCCCATCTGAGCACGGTGCCGAGACAGGGTGCCATGAACGGCAACCAGTAGCGCACAATGATCAGGTCGGGTTTTTCGGCCCTGACCGCACGGGCCGCCCTTACCCAATTGAAAGGATTGATGCTGTCGAGCACCGGCCTGATGTCCAGACCCTTGGGGCCAGCACCCGTATCGAACTGGGTCTTTCCGGGAAAAAGAAGATCGGGGTATTGGCGGCTGAAAGAGAAAACGGACACATGATGCCCCATCTGCTGCAGTTCGGTGGCCAGACGCTCATTGAACTGCGCTATCCCGCCACGCAACGGGTGGGCAGGGCCCAGAATGATGATCCTCATTCAACCAAGCCTATGGTAATTCAATTGACGGTCTCGGCCACCTGATAGCGGTTGCGGTCAGGGGCCGTTCGGCTGATCATCTCGGCAAGGAACCCGGCCAAGAACAGCTGCGACCCGATGACCATGGCCAGCAGCCCGAAGAAGAACAGCGGCCGCTCGGTCATCCGGTATGCCTGCCACCAGAATTTGGCAAAAGCGAGATAACACGCTATGCCCAGACCCAAAAGGAAACTGAGGGTGCCCAAGGTGCCGAAAAAGTGCATGGGCCGCTTGCCGAAGCGCGACATGAAGGTGATGACCATCAGATCGAGGAAACCGTTGATGAAACGCTCGAGCCCGAACTTGGTATGTCCGTATTTACGTTCCTGATGCTGCACCGCTTTCTCAGTTATTCGTCCGAAACCCGCCCATTTGGCTATGACCGGGATGTAACGGTGCATCTCGCCATAGACCTCTATACCCTTCACCACTTCGCTGCGGTATGCTTTCAGGCCACAGTTGAAATCGTGCAGGTCTATGCCGCTCATGCTCCTGGTGGCCCAGTTGAACAGCTTGGTCGGGATGGTCTTGCTGATGGGGTCATAGCGTTTCTGTTTCCACCCCGAAACGATGTGCCACCCATCCTCCGTCACCATTCGGTACAGTTCGGGCACTTCCTCAGGACTGTCCTGCAGGTCGGCATCCATGGTTATCACCACTTGCCCCTGTGCGGCCTCAAAACCCACATTCAGACCCGCACTCTTGCCATAATTCCTGCGGAATCTGATGCCATGTACCTCTGAATGTGCGGCAGCCAGTCGCGCAATCACATCCCAGGAGCCATCGGTGCTGCCATCGTCAACAAGAATCACCTCGTAACTGCGGCCCATGCCCTGCATCACGCGGGCTATCCACGCATGCAGTTCGATAAGGCTCTCCTCCTCGTTGTACAGAGGGATGACAAACGAGATATCGGTCCTACTCACTTGAAATTCGACTCGAATGATGGGTCGTCCTTGCGAAGGATGGCCGAAGTGATGAGCGAGAAGATGAACCCGATGAAAGTGTAGGTGAGCACAACCATGATGGCCATGGCATGAGGGGTCATGAACATCTTGGCGTATTTCATTCCCATCTCTATCTCCTGCTCGCTGCTACCACGGTCGTACATCTCGAGTTCGGCACGGTTTATCAGCTGATCGACCATGGCCGGATCAATGAAATGAAAGAAGATGAAGGTGTAGAAAGCAATGATGATGCTGGCAAAGAAAGCCACTCCGGTCCCTGCTCCCAATCCCTCGGAATAACTCATGAAGCCGTCCTGCTCATCGCGTCTGGCCTTGCTTCCCATGTAAATTCCACCGGCCAGAACGGCATAGCTCAGCCATTGCACGGCTTTGCTCTCGGTCATGCCCAGCACATAGAACACCACGCTCACGGCTATGAGCGCAAAGCCCAGAATTCCGCCCCAGTTCATGTACAGTCGCATCATGGATTATTGCTTGAGGTGAGATGCGGCCAAAGATAGGCCCGGCCCATGCAAGCCGAAATGCGAGGCAGGCCCCATCAATAACAATACGCTAACACAATTGATCGTACGGGCCTTGAGCGCATAACGGTCATACGGATTGCTTTGCATGCCTTATCATTCACTCCTTACAGCACCATGCTCGCACCGCACAGACGCACGATACTGAAAGAACGATTGGCACTCGGCCATCTCAGCGTAGGCGCCATCCGGTTGCCTCTTCTGCTGTTCGGGGTGCTGAGCTCGGCACTCATGTTCACTGCCCACAGCTGGGCCACAGCCGATCTGTGGATGGGGTTGGAGGCCGCCATGGGCAATGCATTCCATTTCTGCGAGACCAACCGCATGGATGCGTTTATTCGTCAGCCGAGCAATACATGGAGCAACCTGGGCTACCTGCTGGTGGCTGTGCTCGTACTCACTTTAGCAGTACATGACCTTCGGCTGCCGCACCGCCAGGAGGCAGATAATTTTATTGTGCGATACCCGGTATTCACGGTGCTGTTCGGCATGTCGTGCCTTCTCTTGTTCATGGGAAGCTTCCTTTACCACGCCTCGCTCACTGCCGTTTTTCAACAGATGGACCAAGTGGCCATGTACAGTCTTGTGCTCCTCGTGATCGCTATCAACGGCTATAGGCTGTTCCCTCGTTGGCGCCTGCTCAAGCAGTGGCGCAGCTCGCATGGCTGGGCAGTTGTTCTCTTCACTTTGGCCTTGTGGTATGTGTTCAGCAACATCAGCGAGTTGAATATCAACAGACTTTTCCCTGCACTGACTGCCATAGCGTTCGTGAGCAGCCTCATCTACCTGTGGATGGCAGGCACAGGCGGTCACTTCATGCGCTATTTCAAGGTGGCCTATGGCACACTGATAGTGGGTGCAGCCGTCTGGGGGCTCGACCGCAGCCATGTGCTCTGCAATCCGGAGAGCATGGTGCAAGGACATGCGCTGTGGCACCTGCTCACGGCCGCGAGTGCGCTGCTCCTATATATGTTCTACCGTTCTGAGGGCACCATCTCCCCGAAATAAGAAGGCCCCGCCTTTGGGGGCGAGGCCTTCAACCTACCGTGGAGCCGCAGGGATTCGAACCCTGGTCCAAACAACAGACCCATGGGCCTTCTACATGCTTATCCTACATCTTGATTGTCGGGTGCGAGCTGGCAAGAGGCGGCCCATTCGCACCGTATTCCCTTGGGTTTTCGTCCGCGGGTCGAGACTCCCCTTGGCTTATCCCTGCTTTGCGATGCCCTCTATGTCATGCCACAGGGCCGGGCCTGACGAGGACAGATGAGTGCTGATCTTGGATCAGGCAGCCATCGCGAAGTGTTCTTCGCCTGTTGTTGTTCGGAAAGATTGTTTACGGATGTTCATTCCACCACCCGGCATGCTTACACACAGACCGTGCTGCTGTCAAAACCTTTCGGCCCCAAAGAACGAGGCACAAAGATAGCTGTCGGATGGAGGGTCAGTGCTGCTGCGATGACTTAATATCAGCATTGCCGCAGGCCAAAGCGAGATTCATCACTTCAGGCCTTAAACCTCAATGTTACTTTCGCGCCTCGGCAAAGGGCATAGGGCCCTGGTCGCGCATGGGGGCTAGGTGGGGTAATTCGAACTGTTTCTGCAAATGACCATCGGCATCATCCGCGAAGGCAAGAATCCGCCCGACAAGCGCGTAGCGCTCACACCCGACCAGTGCAAGAACCTGCTCAGCGGAAACAGGCACCTCAGCATCAAGGTGCAGCCCAGCCCCATTCGCTGCTTCCCAGACAGGGAATATCAGCGGGACGGGATAGAAGTGACTGAGGATGTGAGCAGTTGCGACATACTGATGGGTGTAAAGGAAGTGCCCGTTGAGATGTTGATGGAGGGAAAGACCTATCTGTTCTTCTCACATACCATTAAGAAACAACCCCACAACCGCAAGTTGTTGCAGGCCGTTCTTGCCAAGAACATCAGGCTGATCGATTATGAGACACTGACCTATCCCGAAGGAAACCGCGTGATAGGATTTGGGCATTATGCCGGGCTGGTGGGTGCCTATAACGGCCTGATGGCCTATGGTCAGCGTACAGGAAGATGCAGCCTGAAACCTGCACATGAGTGCCACGACCTGGCCGAGATGCGCCACCAGATGCAAGAGTATGTGGTGTGGCAAAAGGAGCGGATGGTTGTGACCGGAGGAGGGCGTGTGGCCAGTGGTGCCAACAAGATCATGATGCTGGCAGGGGCAGACAAGGTGAGTGTGGCCGATTTCCTGTCAAAACGATTCGATGGTCCGGTGTACTGCAACCCCGATGTGGAGGACTACTACACGCGAGATGGCCGGCCCATGGGCAGCCGCAGGGAATTCTATGCCGACCCGACCGCTTTCCGCAGCACCTTCGACCGGTTTCTTAAAAGCACCGACATCCTTTTCACCTGCCATTTCTGGGATGGAAGGTCGCAGCCCTTCTTCACCAAAGACATGGTCAATTCGCCCGATTTCGGGCCGAAAGTGATAGCCGATATAACCTGCGACATTGATGGGAGCATTCCCACCACCACACGTAGCACCACCATTGAGGAGCCACTGTATGGCTACCACCGCGCCTCGGGTAACGAATGTGCCCCTTTTGACCCGGAAGGAATCACCGTGATGGCCGTGGACAACCTGCCATGCGAACTGCCCCGCGATGCATCTATCGGTTTCGGTGAGATGCTGATGCGCGATGTGATACCGCTGCTGCTCAATGGCGACCAGCAAGAGATACTTAAACGAGCCACCATTGCCGAGGGAGGCCGATTGACAGAGAAGTTCAGCTATCTGTCTGACTATGTGAGATGACATCGTTTCGATGCCTTATGCGGCCGAGGCGTTTCTTAGAATCATATCAGTCTACGTGATAGTTTGAAGCACGCTTCCGATTCAATTCGGGCATAAGTGAACTGAGCCGTGCCATAGGGCTTTCTAATACTGGAACATTCGCAGTTCTGTGCGGAATGGCCCCCCGAAGCCTACATTTGGCCGAGGGCACTTTGCTATGAGCCGAATCAAGGCGTTCATCAATAACCAACGGGTGCAGCGTGTGCTGTATTTCTTCCCGTTCCGGCTTTTCATATTGCATCTGCGCAGCAACCACATGCTGCTCTTTTTCTGGCTGTTGCTCATGGCCATCGCCACGGGCAATTTCGGAAACGGCTACGGGGTCCCTTATCTCCTCTGGGACCCAGAATACATGGGCCGGGTCGATTTCTGGTCCTACCTCCTGCTCGGCTTCTCGTTCGGTGGATTCATGATGGCTTTCAACATATCGAGCTATATCATGAATGCCTCCAAGTTCCCTTTCCTGGCCACATTGAATAGGCCTTTCTTCAAATATTCAATCAATAATTTCATCATCCCTAGCATTTTCATGGCCTTGTACCTGTGGCACATGGTGCAGTTCCAGAGCGGGAACCAGCTATATGCCAATGCCGACAAGCTCGCGGTACGCCAGACCCTTATCTGGGACATTTTGGGTTTCCTTATCGGAATCGGGCTTTTCAGCATTCCGGCCCACACCTATTTTTTTGCGACAACACGAAATGTCTTCAAACATTTCGGCATCTCGGTTGACGATGAGAACCATGTGCGCACTAACCGCCCCATGGCCAAACCGATCAAGCTGTATCTTGAGAAATCGTACGAGTGGCGCAGTGTGAGTGGCGACACATTCGGTCACGAATGGAAGGTTCTCACCTACCTGGCCCAACCATGGCAGATAGGGCTGGCCCGCGACACCGACCATTATGACCGCACCATGTTGCGAAAAGTGTTTGAACAGAACCACATGGCAGCGGCCATCTTCGAACTGGTCGTATTTGTCTCGTTCATCGGTCTGGGAGCTTTTCGCGAGGTGCCGCAGCTCACTCTGCCTGCCGGGGCGGTACTGATGTTGACATGCACCTTCCTGCTCATGCTGTCATCCTTCATACACAGCAGGTTGCGCGGTTGGAGCACCACATTCATCATAGCCCTTGTGGTGGTGGTGCACCTGATAGTGAAGAACGGGTGGCTTGAATATCGTAGTCAGGCGTATGGCCTGACGTATCAGGGCCTGATGGCCCCATACGACCTTGACACGATTACCGCCATGAACAGCGATAAGGCTGCTCTGGCCAGCGACCTTATGCACCACACCAATGTGCTGAACAACTGGCGCAGCCGTATAGTGGCCAAGCCATGGGACAAGCCCCGGCTGCTCATGATCTGCGTGACCGGAGGCGGTGCCCGCTCGGCCATGTGGGCCTTTCGTACGTTGCAGCTCTCCGACTCGGTGCTTCAGGGCCGCGTGCTGAAACATGCGCACATGATAACGGGTGCATCCGGAGGTATGTACGGGGCGGCCTATCTGCGCGAGCTCGGCCTACGCGCCCAGACCGATTCCTCGGTGCATCTGCACGATCCGAAATTGGCCGATGACGTGGCCAAGGATCTGCTCAATCCCATTGCCACATCCTTGGTGCTCAACGACCTTTTCATCCGTTACCAGAAATTCAAGGACGGACCTGATGTCTATACCAAAGACCGCGGATATGCCTTGGAACGAGAGTTCAACAACAACACGCACGAGGTGCTGCACAAGCGCCTGCGCGACTATTTCGGACCGGAGGCCAAGGGCCAGATACCGCTCATGGTATTTGCCCCGACCATTATAAATGACGGTCGCATGCTCATTGTCGCCACCCAACCCATGGCGCACATCACCTACAATCACCCTGACCAACTGAAGGGAGTGCCCACCCAAGGGGCAGTCGAATTCAGAAGGTTGTTCAGCGCACAGGGAGCCGATCGGCTATGGTTCACCACGGCCCTGCGCATGAACAGCACCTTCCCGTACATATCGCCCGCCATCGGCCTGCCTAGCGAACCAGAGGTGGAGGTGATGGATGCCGGATTCTATGATACATACGGCATTCAGGTAGCGGCCAGGCACCTCTACCACATGCGCCAATGGATAAACGAGAACACCAGCGGGGTAGTGATCCTGCAAGTGCGCGATTCGCCCAAGATCACCCCGTTTGTTGAGCATTCTAAGCGCACACTGATTGACATGATATCTGATCCGGTAGGTAACATCTACCAGAACATGTTCAATATGCAGGATTATGATAATGACCAGATGCTCAATTACATCCAGGAATGGATGACGGTGCCTTTCGATGTGGTGGATATGGAACTTTGGTGCCCTGAAACGGAGAGCATCTCGTTGAGTTGGCATCTCACTGCAAAAGAGAAGGCCAGAGTGCGCGAATCGGCCTATCGATGGGACAATCTGAAAGCCATTGAACGACTTGATTCTCTTTTACAATAAAAACATAGAAATGCAAACTACGTGAAACACGTAGAGGACTATTTTTGCAGCCCCCATGAAATTCGTCAAAGTAATAGCCGGTGTAGTTCTTGTTGCATGTGTATGCCTACTGCTGATAGGAGTATTCGTACCCGAGACCCATTATGAACTGGAGGTAAGGGTTGACAGACCCAGACAGGAGGTTTTCAGCATTTTCAACAGTCCCGAGACCATGCCCCACTGGATTGAGGGATTCAAGAGCATGGAACTGCTGAGCGGAGAGCAGGGCAAGAACGGAGCTACCTACCGAATGACTGTTGTGAGTGACGGCAAGGAGATATCGGTGACGCAGAATGTGGTGAAACAGATAGAGGCCGAGAGCTGCGAGTATCTTGTCACCGATGAGCACATGAGCAACAAGGTGCTGATCACATTTAAGGATGATGGAACGGGCACGGTGATACACGTGAGCAAATTTTTCACGGGCCGGAAGATGTTGAGCCGCTGCATGTTGCCTCTACTGAACAGCTCATTGCGCGATCAGGACATCCGGCAGGTCGAAATGCTACGGGCGCACATCGAGAACCGATGACCGTGCTGTTCATCGGGGCCGGGGCTGTCAATCTGAGTCTTATAGCCTGGGCCGATCAATCAAGGACCAAGACCTATCTGCTGGCCCGTGGGGCTGCGGCCGACCTGATCAGTGCTGACGGTATGGCCTGGCGGATGCACGATGGCAGCGCATCGGGCACCGCCCGTCCCATTGTGATCCGTAGTCTGGGCGAATGCAGTGACCCCGAGTTGGTTGTGATAGGCGTAAAGGCCTATGACCTGCCGGGAGTGGCGCAGGAAGTGGCAGCAGCCTTTGGGCCCTATGTGCCGGTGGTGTCGTTGCAGAACGGGGTGGAACACCGGAAGGTAATAAACAGCATTTTTAGCCGAACGGTACTGATGTCGGTGTGGTACAACGCCCGCAAGGAGGATGCCCGCACGGTGGTGGCCGTGAGCCGCGGGCCCATTTCCATAGCACCGGGCAATCCGGGAGGTCTGCAGTCAGCAACCGAACTGACCGGAGTTTTCGGTGATCGGATGCCGGTGGTCCTAGCCCCATCGGCCCTGGACATGCTGCGGTGCAAGCAGGTGATCAACCTGAGCAACTCGCTGGTATCGCTGATAGGCCTGCACAGATCGGGAACGGAGGACCCACGGACCTTGCAGCGCATCCTGGCGGCCATGCTATATGAGGGTGTGACGGTGCTCAGAACAGCGGGGGTCGAAGAGGTCAGGGTGCCGGGTGCCCCCACGTGGCTACTGATATCCCTCAACCATAGGTTACCCGCTATTGTGACCGCGCCCATTTTCAGGCGCAAACTGGCCAAGATGAGTGTGAGCAGCATGGCACAGGACCTGGATGCCCACCCTGAGAGCACTGAACTGGAGGAGATAAACGGGGCCTTTGTGCGCTGGGCCGATGAGCTGAAAGTGCCTATTCCGGTGAATAAGGCGGTGCTGAACCTATGCCGCCAGCGGTTCGGTCAGGGTTTTGTACCCATGTCAATGACCGAAGTGGCGGCTGCACTGACCAGCGCGGCCTGACGGCACCGCAGGTGGTCGGCCAGTACCTCGAGGCCCTTATCGAACGTGATATTGTTGGTTATGATGATGTGCGAGTCATCGCGGTAGGGTTTCAGGAACTTCTTGAAACTCGGCAGCACGTGGTGCTCCCACTGGTAGCGCACGGTACTCTCGTCATAGCCGCGCTCGGTGGCATCGCGTTCTATCCTGCGCTGCAACTTGATCTCCTCGCGCACATCGAGGTAGACCCGCAGGTTGAGCAGGTGCCTTATCTCGGCATAATGGAAAACGAAAAGGCCCTCGACCACAATGATGGGGGCACTCTCGACCACCACCTTGCGGGCAGGGATATTCGGGTTGTTGAAGGTGTACTCGCTGCGTGTGATGCTCTGGCCTGACATGAGCAGGCGGACATCGTTCATGAACGCCTCGCGGTCGATGCTGGTGGGCAGGTCGTAGTTGACCTGGCCATTCTCATCGCGGGCCTGCTCCTCGCGTGGGCGGTAGTAGTTGTCCTGACTTACAATGCACACGGCCCCTTCGGGCAACAGGGCCCGGAGCCTGTTAAGGAACAGGGTCTTGCCCGAGGCGCTGCCACCGGCAATCCCTACCACATAGACCCCGCTCTTCTCCATGGGTGCGTTGCGGGGCGGTCAGAGGTACTCGCTGCGTGTAACGGTCATATCGGCCGAAAACTCATACACCTTGGGCTTGCCCGTAGGTATCTCGGTCTTCAGTATCTGGTCGGGGGTCATCTTTTCGAGCTCCATGACCAGGGCGCGGAGGCTATTGCCGTGGGCGGCCACAATCACCGTCTTACCATCGCGCAGCAAAGGCAGAATCTCTTTTTGGTAATAAGGCAGCACACGGGCCGCGGTATCCTTGAGGCTCTCGCCATTGGGTGGCTGAATATCGAAGCTCCTGCGCCAGATGTGCACCTGATCCTCCCCGAACCGGGCGCGGGCCTCGTCCTTGTCCATGCCCTGCAGGTCACCGTACATGCGCTCGTTCAGGGCCTGGTGGGCTGTTACGCTCAGGTCGGTCTGGCCGGTCACCTCCAGTATGTTGCGGAGGGTCTGCTGGGCGCGTTTCAGTGCCGAGGTGAATCCCTGATCGAACCTCACCCCTTTCAGTTTCTCCCCTGCCTGGCGGGCCTCCTCCACCCCTTTGGGTGCCAGGTCCACATCCACCCAGCCGGTAAAACGGTTCTGGGCGTTCCATTCGCTCTGCCCGTGACGGACAATGTAGAGGGTTGCGTGCGGCATGGGGCTTTGCATTTGGAGGCGGCAAATATGGGCAAGGGCAGGCAAGGCACCGGGGCAGGTTATCCCGAATTACTCACAGGTGGCCCATGGCACCCTGCACAACGGGCGCGCCTCTGTGGTGGCAGATCTCTCTGCTATGGCACACGGCTACATTTGCCCCCGATGGCAAAGGGCGACCGCAGTGCGCATGTAGGGTCTGATGCGACCCGGGGTCTGCGCATCCTGTTCATTGTGCCCTATCCGCTGGGAATAGCCCCCAGCCAACGGTTCAGGTTCGAACAGTATTTCGCAGAGCTCAACAGGCGGGCGATACGGTACACCGTGCGCCCGTTTCTGGACACTGAGGCCATGGGCATCCTGTACAAGAGCGGCAACCTGGGCCTCAAGGTATGGAAGGTGCTGCGCGGCCTGGCCCTGCGTATAACCGACCTGCTGAGGGTGAGGCACCATGATGTGGTGTTCATTCACCGCGAGGCAGTACCCCTGGGGCCGCCCATCATAGAATGGATGCTTTGCAAGCTGACGGGCAAAAGGGTGGTGTTTGATTTTGATGATGCCATCTGGCTGCAAAACACCTCAGAGGGCAACCCCATCATATCGTACCTGAAGCGCTACCGCAATGCCGATGACCTGTGCCGATGGGCCACGGTGGTGAGCTGCGGAAACCGGTATCTGTGCGACCATGCACGCCTGTTCAACCCCCATGTGGTGCACAACCCCACCACCATCGACACGGTAGGGCACCACAACCGGGTGAGGGTTTTTGCTGAAACAATGGGCAAGGTGGTGATAGGCTGGACGGGCACACACAGCACCATACGCTATCTTGAGCAACTGGTGCCTGTGCTGCAGAGGCTGCGCACCCGCTTCGACTTTGAGCTGCTGGTGATAGCCGACCGCGCACCCGAATTCTCAGTGGAGGGCATGCGCTTTGTTCCCTGGCAAAAAGACACCGAGATAGACGACCTGTTGCAGATGCACGTGGGCATAATGCCCCTCGAGGACGATGCGTGGAGCCGTGGCAAATGCGGGTTCAAGGCCCTGCAGTACATGGCGCTGGGCATACCGGCCATCGTGTCGCCCGTGGGGGTGAACACAGAAATAGTGCAGCACGGTACCAACGGCTTTGTATGTGCCGATGCTGCGGCATGGGAACAGACCCTTGCTGAAGTGCTGACACGCCCGAAGCACCTGGCCACCCTGAGCGCTGCTGCACGCCACACGATAGAGGAACGTTACTCGGTGGTGGCCAATACCGGGAACTTCATACGGCTGTTGGATGAGCGGGGGTGAGATCGTAATGGTGAGGCGGGCCATCTTCATTTGACAGCACGGTGAGTTAGACCATTAGTGTTTGCCGTACTGCTGCACCACCCCAGCACAGTACAACGTCCCACCCGTCCCACCGGTCCCATATTTCTTTCTTCCCATCTCCCCGCCCTCCTCAGAAATCAAAATCCTCCTAAATCTGCGAATCCCTGCCCGATCCGGTACGGGCGGGCCCGCCCCATCCGTACCCGAACAGTACGTTCGGGCAGCAGTGGCTAAAAGACGTTCTCCTGCTATTTCCTCTCATCTGCAATCATAGCCTCTACTCCCGTAGTCGGTGGCCTTCCATCTGCTCATCGTCTCCAAAGGCCGATAAGTCGAAACCGGACAGCGCACCTCGTTTGATTTTGCCATATTGCAGCCCATATGCAAAGGGTCTATCTGGATAATGCGGCCACAACCCCGATGGCCCCGGAGGTGATAGCTGAGATGACGCGTGTGATGAACACGTGTTTCGGCAATCCATCGTCAGTGCACGGATATGGCCGCGAGGCGAAAGCTGAGATAGAGCGGTCGAGACGGACGGTGGCGCGGCTGCTGAACTGCCAGCCGGGAGAGATCGTGTTCACCTCGGGCGGAACGGAGGCTGACAACATGGCGCTGGTGTGCAGTGTGCGCGACCTTGGGGTGAGGCGCATCATATCATCGGCCATTGAGCACCACGCGGTGACGCATACGGTGGAGAGTATGGCGCACCAAGGGGTGACCATAGCAGAAGTGGACCTGCTGGCCGATGGGCATGTGGACATGGAGCATCTGGCCCAGATGCTGGAGGACCGGTCGTACGGCCCCACGCTTGTGAGCCTGATGCATGCCAACAACGAGATAGGCAACCTGACCGACATAGGGGCGGTGGCGCGGCTCTGCCGGAAGCACGGTGCGTATTTCCACAGCGACACGGTGCAGACCATGGGCCATTACGGCATGGACCTGTCTGCCCTGGGTATCCACTTTGTCACCTGCTCGGCCCACAAGTTCCACGGCCCAAAGGGAATCGGGTTCCTGTATATGAACAGCGATGTGCGCATCAGCCCCATCCTGCAGGGCGGGGCCCAGGAACGCAACATGCGGGGCGGCACCGAGAACATCTATGGCATAGTGGGTCTGGCCAAGGCGCTGGACATGTGTCATCAGGACATGGAGGGTCATCAACGGCACGTGCAGGGCATTAAGGACCACATGATGGCGCGGTTGCGACAGGAGTTGCCCGGTGTGGGATTCAATGGCGATGCCGCAGGACGGTCATTGTACACGGTACTGAATGTGGACCTGCCGGCCACACCGATAGCTGACATGATGCTTTTCAACCTTGACATAATGGGTGTGGCGGCATCGGGGGGCAGCGCATGCTCATCGGGCAGCCAGAAGGGCAGCCACGTGCTGGCCCAACTGCCCCGTGACCACAGCAGGCCAGCGGTCAGGTTCTCCTTCTCGCGATATACCTCCAAGGCTGATGTTGACTATGCCATTGACTGTCTGGTAAGGCTATATGCCAAGGCACCTGCCACGGCCTGACCGGAATGACCAGCCTCCGACAACTGTTCCTGCGTCATGTGGCGCAGACATCGCCCTCCCCGTTGGGTCTGGAGATAAGCCATGCCGAGGGGGTGTATCAGATAGGGACGGACGGAAAACGGTACATTGACCTGATCGCGGGCATTTCGGTGAGCAACCTGGGGCACTGCCACCCGGCTGTGGTGCAGGCTGTGACCGAGCAGACCACAAGGCACATGCACCTGATGGTGTACGGTGAGACGGTACAGGCCACGCAAGTGCAATTTGCCGAGGCGATCTGCGGCCTACTGCCCGATGTACTGGACAGCGTCTATTTTGTCAACAGTGGCAGCGAGGCCACAGAAGGTGCCCTGAAGCTGGCGGTACGGGCCACAGGCCGCACCCAGTTTGCCACGCTGCGCAATGCCTACCATGGCAGCACCTTGGGCGCATTGGGCATGATGGGCCACGACATGTTGCGCGCCCCGTACACTCCCCTCCTACCCGACACCCTGCGGTTGGACCCCAACATAGCCGAGCAACTGGACCAGGTGAACAGGCGAACCGCGGCCATCTTCATAGAGGCGGTACAGGGCGAGGCCGGGGCACGGCCACTGACAGCCGATTATCTACGTGCGGTGCGCAGGCGATGCGACAACACGGGCACCCTGATGGTTGTGGATGAGATTCAGAGCGGTTTCGGGCGCACGGGCAGCATGTTTGCCTTTATGGATGCGGGTGTGGTGCCCGATATGGTGCTGATGGCCAAAGGGATGGGGGCCGGAATGCCCATCGGGGCCCTTGTGGCACGTAAGGAACTGATGTCGCTGTTCACGCACGACCCGGTTCTGGGGCACATCACCACCTTTGGAGGGCACCCCGTGAGCTGTGCGGCCGGGCTGGCCGGGCTACGGGTGGTACAATCCGGTGGGCTGATGGAGCGGGCCACTGTGTTGGAATCCATCTTCCGCCAGCGGCTCATTCACCCGAAAATAAAAGAGATACGGGGACGCGGTGCGCTACTTGCCCTGGAGCTTGGCGATGCAGCCCTTGTTCAATCAGTCATTGCCAGATGCCTGGAACGGGGTGTGATAACCGACTGGTTCCTGTTCTGCGACACCGCCCTGCGCATAGCCCCTCCCCTGATCATGACCGATGAAGAGGCACACACAGCCTGTGACATCGTGCTGGGTGCGCTGTAGGGTTGATCACTCGAACATGGCGCGGACCCGATCGGCCATGCACTGACCCGAATAACGGCTCTTTTCGGTTGTGGCCCGCAGTTCGGTGCCGGCATACACCTGTGCCAGACTGGCCTCATCGGCCATCTGCGCGAATCCGGTGAAGGAGCGCACGCCCAGATCAGAGGTATAGTAGGTGGAATCGGTAAAGGCCATATCGCCCAGATTGGCCGTGAAAATGGCCTTGGCAGCCTCGGCACAGGCAGCACGCTCGCTCGGGAACTCCGGTGCGGGCATGGCGGCTATGGGACTCAGCCAGTTGGGGTCAATCTGGTATCGGATAACGCTGACAGGACGGATGCGCTGCACATCATACTTCACCTGCCAGGCTGCAATGTGGATATCAGCCAGGGCTATGCTCAACTGGGCGAATGTGCGTGCGGCCTCTTTGCCATCAACATCGTCAGACTGGCTGAGCAGTTGTGAAAGTATGTTGGCATAGTGCCCGCTGATGCTGAAACTGTTGCGCTCATCGGCCCAATATCCGGCCATGTTCTGCTGGTCGGAGTTCAGGTTGGCAGTTACCTGCAGGATGTCCTCTAAGGCCAGCATGTACTCGCTGTTGGCGTTGAGCGAAAATGGGGTGGGCGCATCGGGCGGGCAGATGGCGAAAAGCTCCTCGAATGTGTAGCTGAACGGCCTGATCACCCACCAGTTGGGCAGCAGACCGGCATAGTTTGAAGGTGGGGTGGGCCTCCAGATATCGGCCCCTGTGCCGCCTGCGAAAGTGCCTTCGATGGCCTCGTTGTAATTGTCATCGTTGATCCAGGCAATGATGCCATCGCCAATGGAATAGCCCAGCAGCACAGAGCGGTCAATCACATTCTGGCTCACCCCGTACTGTGTGTATCGGTTAACCAATGTGTTGAAAGTGGTGCTGATCTGAAGCAGGTTGTTGTCGCCATCGTTCTGAAAAAGCCGCGACATCACCTTCATGGTGCTGGCCGCACTCACAAGGGCGTAGTTGTATGTCTCGCCAGTGGCACCTTTAGGCAGACTGTCGAGACCGTTCAGCTTGCCGGCCAATGAGGGCATATCATCAAAACCGACTGCGAATCCTTCATAATAGGCTATGGCTGTATAGGCCATGATGCGCGATGCCATGGGACCGTTGTACCCGGTCCGGTGCAGTATCTCGGTGGCATCCTCAAGCCATTCCTGCAGCTCGGCCTTGCCGGTCACGCTGTCATCGGGCAGGTCAGGTGGTGGCACTATGCCATCATCGCAACTGTTTGTGAGGACGAGGGTCAAGAACAGAAGTGGGGCATAAACTCTTCGCATGATGTCAACTTACCTTAATTGCCGCAAATGTATGACCGCGTGGCAGTTGCCTACTTCTATGAGAAAAGCAGTGGAGGTAAGACGAATGAGCCATACCACCACACATTCTATCAGGCCATCCGGGAATGTGCTAGGACCTGCCCCAATGCTCAGCGCGAGACCAGCGTGACAATAGGGATCAACATCTCCTCGAGCGAGATGCCACCATGTTGAAATGTGTTGCGGAACATGGCAACATACTGATTGTAATTGTTGGGATAGGCGAAGAAGATGTCTCCTTTGGCGAAGATGAACGACTGGCTAACGTGCATGCGCGGCAGGAACGCATCCTGAGGGTTTCGCACCTCCAGCACATCGCGTTTCTCGTAGCTCAGGTTCTTGGCCTGCTTGTAGCGCAGGTTGGTGTTGGTATTGCGGTCGCCCACAACCTTGCTCGGCTCTTTCACACGGATGGTTCCATGGTCGGTACTGATCACAAGGTTGACATCGTAATCGGCTACTCGCTCAAGAATGTCGCGCAAGGGCGA
Organism: Flavobacteriales bacterium; assembly: GCA_044356305.1. Lineage (GTDB taxonomy): Bacteria > Bacteroidota > Bacteroidia > UBA10329 > UBA10329 > JBIKWM01. The sequence continues at coordinate 28,523 of JBIKWM010000012.1, read as the reverse complement.
GTGCTCGTACCAGCTGCGCGTGATGCTCCGATAGGCAGGTTCGTCATCGGCCAGCTCGCGTATCACCTCCATTTCGGTACGCGCATGACTGAGCATGTCCACAAAATTGTAAACGATGACATTCAGATCGCTGGTCATCAGGTTGGGCACCTGGTCCACCAGGCGCTTGCCCGCAGCGTTGTTGGTTATCTTGTTGTAGGTCATTTTCACGTTCATGCCCAGTCTTTTAAGCTGCTCGGTCATGAACTCGCTCTCAAATTGGTTCTTGCCGCCCTCGTCCTCATCGTTCAGCCACCAGTTGGGGTAGCGTCTCTCAATTTCGGATGGCATGAGCCCTGCGAAAATGGCGTTGCGGGCATATTGCGTTGCTGTTGGCAAAATGCTCATATAAAGATCATCGGAGGTGGATCGGAACTTCTCTAGCACCATGGGTCTGATCATTTCCCATTGGTCGTAGCGCAGGTTGTCAATCACCACAAAAAAGGTGGGCTTGCCCTTTCCTACCAGCGGGGCCACCTGTTTCTTGAACAGGGTATGGCTCATGGTGGGCACATCGTCAACTTTGCCGTTGAGCAGATCGGTGTAGTTGCGTTCTATGTACTTGAAAAACTGAAGGTTGGCCTCGGTCTTCTGCATGGCTATGATCTCGGCCATGCCTTCCTCGCCTGTGCGGCCCATTTCCAACTCCCAATGCACCAGCCTGCGGTACAGCTCCTTCCACTCGGCAAAACTGAGACGGTCGCCAAGCCGCATGCCTATCTCGCGGAATTCGCGCTGATATTCTGATGCCACTTTTTCCCGTTCAAGCCGCTTGTTGTCAATGTTCTTCTTCAGCGTGAGCAGGATCTGATTCGGATTGACCGGCTTTATCAGGTAATCGGAAATCTTGCTGCCGATAGCCTCTTCCATGATGTGCTCAGCCTCGCTCTTGGTGATCATCACCACCGGTATGAGGTTGTTCTTGGCCTTAAGCTGGGTCAAAGTCTCGAGGCCGGAAAGTCCCGGCATGTTCTCATCGAGAAATACGATATCGAACTTACCGGAGTCGAACAGATCCAAGGCATCATCGCCATTGGTGGCGGTAGTCACCTCGTAGCCTTTCTCTTTGAGGAAAAGCATGTGCGGCTTGAGCAGATCGATCTCGTCATCGGCCCAGAGTATGTGGATGGCATCCATAATTTTCTTGCGTGTTCTTTTTAAGGTGAGCGAAAGTAGCCGCGCCAACGGGGGTACAGGCAGGTTATTGTGTAGAAATGGAAACTGGGCGTCCTGGAGAATGACCATACCGCCAAGTCAAAGAAAAATGCGAGCACATGGGCCAAAAGGGCTCATGCCTCGCACTCTGAAGGTAAATAGCGCTAATCGGAATTCTTCAGTGCTAAACCATGAATTTCGTGAATCGAAAACTGTCACTAAGGACATGGTCTGACGACTGCTGATTCACCTGCTCGGTACAACGCTCAGCCCAAATCGTTGACCAATCACTGATCACGACATCTGGACTGAGGCCACGGCCAGTCAATCAACAGACCTTAAATACACCCGGTGACCCGAAATAGTCCCGGTTTCACTGACGGATAATCTTGCGGGTGAACTGGCTGTTGCCCTGGGCTATCACCACGAAGTATATGCCGTTGGGCTGATCTGAAAGATCGATACTTCTGCGGTAGTGCCCGTCAAATCGGCCAAGGATCTCCTCATGCACCTTGGCTCCGGTGGCATTGAGCACCAGAACGCGGGTCTTCTCGGTCGATGGCAGGTCGAACTCGAGGGTGAATGTGCCGTCAGTTGGATTAGGGGCGAACTCGATGCGGTCAATGCTCAGTTCCTGATCGGGACTGACACCTGCATTGGTTGCCACCAAGGATTGCTCCTCTGGTGTCAGGTCGCGTATTTCGATACGCACGCGGGTCTCCATTATCACACGGTCAGCATCTTCGTCCATTTCAGGGGCACTTGGCGCATCATTCCAATTCCAGTTCCAATCAAAATTGCCATACTCTTCGCCACGTTGTTTCAAACGGCCTTTGATGGTCTGTTCCTTCCCATCGCGCAGCAGAGTAACCGTCACTTCATCATCCACCTTCATGGCCTGCACTTTGCCGGCCAGGTCGCTAAATCCGTTCACTTTCTGCCCATTGATTGACGTGATAACATCGCCCTTTTGTATCCCCATCTCCGCAGCGGCCGAACCATCGACAATGTCATCGACCAGGGCGCCCTTGGCATTGTTGTCCTTCCCGTTGCTGGTAACCCCGAGCATGGGTCTGCCCGCCACATTCACACGTACCTGACGTTCTATCTCGCGGCCGAGGTCGCGCATCCGTTCTTCAAATTCTTCAGGCATCATGCGGCCTGTGCCGTTGCTCTTGCCGTCAAACTCATAGAAACGGTACTGTGGCATGTCGCCCTCATCTCCAGCTCCCAGGGTGGTCTTTGCAAACTCCTCTTTCCCGTTGCGCAGGTACACCACGGTCACCTCATCGCCCACCTTGCGGTTGCGGATGAACTTCCGCAGTTCCTCATCATCATTGATGGTGCTGCCATTGATGCCTGTTATGATGTCGCCAGCCATTAGCCCGGCCTTTTCAGCTGCACTGCCTGCCACGACCTTCTCTATCAACGCGCCTTTCTGCGTTTTGCCATTAACCTGGTCGTTGCCAGAGGTATACGACTTGATGAACACACCGAGAAGAGGCCTTTCGGCAATCTCAGTCACATGCTTGCGCCCGTTGCCACGGTCGTGAATGCGGATGTCGACATCCTCATCTTCACCGTCCTTAACGCTCTTGCGCACCTGAATCTCAACCTTCTCGCCTTCTTTCAGGTCGATATCCTGCAGCACGTCCATCTCCTTGAGCAGCTCGTTGATATCCTGCCCGGAACTGGGGTCGAACTCGCGCCTGACCACTTTTCGCTGGCCGTTCTCATTAATCTCTATTTCAATGGTACCCTTGGCCGTACGCTGATCCTGACCTGCGGCCTGCATGGCCACCAACGGAAGAAGGGCGATGGGAATGAGAAGTGATCTCATGGTGTGTGGAACTTTCTGTTGAACTGATGCGAAGGTAAAACGGCCGTTTGCCAACTCATTGTTAATGCCTGTTAAGGGCTGTTAAGCGATTGTGGATGATATTGAGGACGCCTCAGTGCATGCCCTGACGAAGGTGGTGAAATTCGCGCCCCATAAGAAACCATGGCCAACAATCCTATCCGCACGTTCGTTTTCGACTTCGACAGCACCCTGACACAGGTGGAGGCTTTTGAGGAGCTTGCCCTCATCAGCCTGAAAAATGACCCGAAGCGCGAGGAAAAAGTGCGCGAGATAGCGCGCATCACCGACATGGGCGTGGACGGGGAGATCACCTTTACCGATAGCCTGGAGCGCAGGTTGCGCCTTCTCAATGCCCACCGCGACCATATCGACCTGCTTATAAAACGCCTGAGCCGGAAAATCTCTAAGAGCATTGCCCGTAACAAGGATTTCTTCAAGCAGTACCGCGCAGATATCTGGATCATCTCGTGCGGTTTCAAAGAGTTCATCGACCCGATCATGGGCAAATACGGCATCGTGCCCGAACGCATTGCCGCTAACACTTTCACCTTTGACAGAAAGGGTTACATCAACGGGTTTGATAGGGCGAATCCGCTGGCCATGCCCAATGGCAAGATTGATCAACTGAGGCTGATGGACCTGCCGGGCGAGATAAATGTGATCGGTGACGGTTTCTCAGATTACCAGATGAAAGAAGCTGGAATTGCCCATAAGTTCTACGCTTTTACCGAGAATGTGGCGCGCAAGAACATCTTGGATAAGGCAGATCTGGTCACTCCTAGTTTTGATGAGTTCCTGTACAGCAACCATCTGCCAGGAGCCATCTCATATCCCAAGAACCGGATCAAAGTGCTGGTGCTCGAAGGCATCCACCCTGATGCTGTGAAGGTGCTGACTGATGAGGGCTATACCGTTGAGGCGCATCCTGATAGCCTTAGTGAAGATGAACTTTTGGCAGCCATCAGCGATGTGAGCATTCTGGGTATCCGCTCGAAGACGCACGTGAGCGAAAGGGTGCTGGCCAAGGCCGACAAACTGCTTGCCATCGGTGCATTCTGTATCGGCACCAACCAGATTGACCTGAAAGCCGCCCGTAAGCGTGGAGTGGCTGTTTTCAATGCCCCTTACAGCAATACGCGCAGCGTGGTGGAGCTTGCATTGGGGCAGATGATCATGCTGATGCGCGGCACCTTCAGGGCAAGCACGGCCATGCACGGAGGCACATGGGACAAGAGCGCCAAAGGCAGCAACGAGCTGAGAGGCAAGACACTGGGTATTGTGGGGTATGGCAACATCGGGTCGCAACTCAGTGTGCTGGCCGAGGCTTTGGGCATGAACGTGATCTTTTATGATGTGCTTGAGAAACTAGCACTTGGCAACGCACGCAAAGCCGCAAATCTGAAGGAGGTGCTCAAAAAGGCTGACGTGATAACAATGCACATTGATGGCAACAGGGCAAACGCAGGCCTTATCGGAGACAAGGAATTCAAACTGATGAAGCCCGGTGCCGTGTTTATCAACCTAAGCCGAGGCCATGTGGTTGACCTTATCGCACTGCGCAGGCACCTGGAGAGCGGACACCTGCGTGGGGCTGCGGTCGATGTTTTTCCAGAGGAACCTGCGGCCAACAAGGCCACATTTACGAGTGGCCTTCAAGGGCTGTCCAATGTTATCCTGACCCCGCACACAGGCGGTAGCACACAGGAGGCGCAGCAGAACATTGCGCACTATGTGCCAGGCTGCTTGATAGACTACATTAATACGGGCAACAGCCACGCCAGTGTAAATATGCCCAACATCCGCCTACCGGAGCAAAAAGGCGCCCACCGACTACTGCACATTCACCACAATGTACCGGGCATCCTGGCGCAGGTCAATGGTATTTTCAGCCGTTGTGGAATTAACGTGCTGGCCCAGTATCTCAAAACAGATGAAGAGATCGGTTACCTTATCTCAGACATTGATAAGGAATACGATCGCAATGTGGTGAAGGAACTGCGCGCGGTTGAAAACACCGTGCGATTGAGGGTCTTATATTGATAGGTTGATGTTTCTGAACGAATGCCTCAGTTTGGCTTACAAGGTCAGAAACCTCAACTCGGCCTCCATCCTATCGCCCAGCACATCGACCCAACCGATGAGTGCCGCATCGCACACTCCGACCGAGACGAGAGAGGCAGCCTGAGCGCTGAGCATATCGAAATCGGGAACGGCCATCACGTACATCTCAGTGTGGGAGAAAATACGGTGGCGGATACACAGTTCACCGATCATCACATTGGGCAGTGTATACACAAATTGTGCTGGGCTACCAATGCCCGAGGCCTCGAGACCATGTAGGTAAGCCATATCAGTATCGAGGCTTGATGCGCTGTTGCTCAACAGAATAGCACAACGGTCATTTAGCAGATCCTTGGTTCGGCCCTTTTCGAGCAGCAGTTCGGTGCAGGCCACACTTAGCCGGCACAGACGGTCCGTCTTGAAGTACTTGGGGTAATTGAGGCCGGCCGCGGAATACAGGTTGCGCCATATATCATTGCCATCACTGCGCTCAATGGGCACAATAGCGCCATTGACCTGAAGTGTCCCATTTCTAAAGGTCAATCGGGCTGATTCTCTCATTCACCTTGTTGTCTGTCAATGATCATGGCCGCATTGCAACCTCCGAAACCAGATCCGGTCTTCAACATGAAATTACCTGAGACCGGAGTATTTGCCTGGGGCAGATTCATCGGTTCGGAGACACCCAGCTCGTTCAGTCGAATATTTCCGAGGCAGATTCCCTGTTGGAACGCACCGAGACTGACAATGGTCTCTACCACCCCGGCAGCGCCCAACGTGTGACCGAAAAATGGTTTGAGACTATGTGTAGGTACGGCAGAAAGGGCGGTACGGCTGAATGCGATGCTCTCCATCTCATCGTTGAAAATTGTGGCCGTGCCGTGTGCAGAGATGAGAGAGATGTCCGATGGCCCCAGGCCTGCCTCAGTAAATGCCCGATCTATGCTGCGCACCAGGCCCTCCGCTGTGCGGCTAGGTCCACTGATGTGGTTGGCATCGTTGGCTGCGCCTCCACCAAGGTATCGGGCTCTGTGACCATTGATAAGTCCGGGATTGACAGTCATGAAGAGCGATGCGGCCGCTTCGCCCAGATTGATGCCATCGCGTTGAGAATCATAGGGACTACATATTCCTTTACTCACAGCCTGCAGGCACAGAAATCCACTGAGCGTGAACCGGGTGCACGCATCAGCCCCAATAACTAGAACATGTTTTGCTCGACCAGTCTGCAACAGCAAGGCGCCTTGCATAATACCGTTGATACCTGAAATACATGCATGGCTTATGGTATGGCATCTTAGTTTCCTCCCCAGATTCCGCTGCAACTGCGCGCCCAGCTGCCACAGCTCAGCTCCGTTTGGGGCTTCTGGGCCAATCAGATCAATGTTGCCTTTAGTTGTGCAGATGATTACGTGTGTTTCCTCCGGCAGACGGCCCTCTTTTAGGCCTGCCTCTGTCTGTTGGCACACTTCATAGATCATACGGTCCAATCGCGTACCCTGACCCTTTGAAGAGATCAAATCATCCTTGATCGTGCCACAGTAAACATCCTGTCCCAGTCCAAAAGCATCGGTTTGGAGCGTGATGCCTGATAGACCAGCAGAAACAGCACGGATATTGATATCGGCACCCGAACCGAGCGGAGTGACCATACCCGGGGCACCAAGAAAAACCTCAGGAAATGATGCCATGCTTCCGCTTCCATTCCATCATGAAATCGGGTACGCTCAATTGCAACCCGACCCGTGCATCCGTGTAAACCTGTACAGTCTGACCGGTCACCATCAGTCTGGTCTTATCAGCATCATAGATCCGATAATTGAAAATGACCTTTGCGGCTGCACAGTTCTCGTACTCGGTCTCGATAAGGCCTGTATCGCCATATCTCAGTGGAAACTTGAACTCCAGACGGGTGCTGATCAGTGGTGCTATCAGTCCATAACGCTCAAAAATCTCGAGGAAATCAAGTCCGAACTCATGGCCAAAGGCATCTCGGCCATCCTCGAAATACTTGAGGTAGTTGCCGTGCCACACGATGCGCAGTGAATCGACCTCACTGAATCGTACCCTGAAAGGGACGGTGCTCACCAACCTTGTCATGCGGCCGCGAAAGTAGTGGCCCCGTTCGGCATGGCGGAATGGACCATGGCCAACAAAACTCAAACGGAACAGGAACGGCCGTAAAGCACGAAGCCCGCCCGAAATGGGCAGGCTCCGAACGTTTCATCAGGCCGAATATCAGCCCTGAATCTGCACCATCTTGAATGGCACATTGATGATGCTCTGGTAGTCCTCTCCGGCCTCCAGCATGTCTTCATCATCCTCTTCGTAGTGCCATTCAATCACCACCTCGCGGCCGGCCTTGCTCATGTTCTCCAGTTTTTTGAACAGGTCAAGCAGGCACTTGGAACTGCTGGTGTTGAAATACTCCAGTTGGATATTCATCACGGTCTTTGACTGTGGCGAACCCGAATACTTATCGAGCCACTCAACAAGTGGGCGGTAGAACTCGATTGAGTTCTCGGGGATAGACCTCCCCTTCAGTGTTAGCACCCCTTTGTCGTTGTCGAAGCTGACGGTGGGGGTTTTGGGTGTGCCTTCTATGTTCATGGTCTGAATGCGTGGTTATTGCTGGTCTACTTCAATGTTGAGGCTGAAGAAAGAGTGTGTCTCGTTGAGTGAGCGGAAACTGTAGTTGAGCTTTTTGCCCGTCTTGCGGGCAATGTCTATCATGCCGAGGCCGCCACCGCCTTTCTCACTTCGTTTCTCGTTGTTCAGCACTTCCTTGTAAAAAGCCTTGAGGGCCTCAGTGTCCATTCCGTTAATCTCATCGAGCATGCCACGGAAATCGCTCACTCTATCAGTGCGGAGGTAATTACCCGTGGTGATGGAGTATCCGTTCTGGCCCAATCCAACAAGGATGATAGCAGAGCGGTCGGTGCTGCCGTTGGGATGCTGTGGGATATCATCAATATGGTGATACAGGTTCTGGAGGCATTCCACCAGCACGTTGTAAACCTTCTTCTTCACCTTCGGATCCTCTTGCATGGTGTCCATGCGCAGCTCCATGATATGGAGAATGCTGGACATCAGGTCGGATGTGATATTACCCTTGAAAGAGAGCAAGATGTTATTGCTCTCCATCCTGTTATAGAGGTCGTAGATGTCGATTGTCGACTCTTTCATGATGCGTTGCATCTCCTCAGTGGCGGGTAACTGTACGCTGTGCGAAATTGCGAAAAACGAGCCTTATACAAACAGGCGCGGCCAAAGTTACCATTTGTCGAAAATCTCAGGCCATCAACTTGGCGCAATCAAAGAAAATTGAGTGAGTACCTTGGGGCAAGCACCTGCTAAATTCGCGCCCCTCATGAAAAACAGCAACGATCCGTGGTATGCGGAGTGGTTCGGATCGCGCTATTACAAGCTGTTGTACTGCGGTCGCGACCAACACGAGGCTGACCATTTCATCGGAAATCTGATAAGGGAAATCGGGATATTGCGTGGGGCACATGTGCTTGACCTGGCCTGCGGGAGCGGCCGACATTCTCGCACGCTTCACTCTTTGGGGATGAAAGTGATCGGGATTGACCAGAGCGAGGAGGCCATTGCCGAGGCGGCACGCCATGCCACAGACGGCCTCGACTTTTTTGAGCACGACATGCGCGGGCTGTTCTGGTCCGAGCATTTCGATCTGGTGGTTAATCTATTTACCAGTTTCGGATACTTCCACAGTAGCGATGACGACCTTAGAGTGCTACATGGTGTACACGACTCGCTACGTGTCGGTGGCCTTTTTGTGCTCGATTTCATGAACGTCAATCTGGCCATTGCCCGGTTAGTTCAAAATGAAACCATTGAGCGCGAAGGTGTATTGTTCAATATTAAGCGCAGTTTAAATAAAGGCGTTATCATCAAGAACATTGAGGTAAGAGATGGCGGAGTGACCCTGAATTTCACGGAAGAAGTGGATGCATTGACCCCAGAACAACTGTGCGGTTATCATGTCGAAGCCAGACTGGAAGTAAGGCATATTTTCGGTGATTATGACCTCAGCGCCTTTGACCCATTGGTCAGCCCACGTTTCATCATCGTATCTGAAAGAGCGGCATCATGACCGATATGATCATCCTGTTTATTGTGCCATTTGTAGGTGGGCTGGCCGCACTATCGTTCCGTATGGGCAAAGCCCAACTCAAACTAATTCTTTCGTTTAGCGGGGCGTATATCCTGGGTCTGTCATTCTTCCATATCCTGCCCAGCAGCTATGAGGGCCTGGGCCGAATGACAGGTGTGTGGGTGGTGGCCGGTTTTCTGGTGCAGATGTTGCTCGAACTACTTAGCCGGGGCCTTGAACATGGTCACGTGCATCTGCACCGTCATCATGACCATGACAAACAGCCCATGCCCTGGTCCATTTTCCTCGGGCTTTCTCTGCACGAATTTCTAGAGGGAATGCCGTTCGGGCACAGCCACGACCATGGCGAAGAACTGGGGCGTCTGCTAATTGGTGTGCTTATCCATAAACTACCGGTGGCATTCGTACTTACAGGAATGTTACTAAGCATCGGGTTCGATAGACTCAGGGCCGTGACAGTGCTATCGTTATTCTGCCTGATGTCGCCACTGGGCGGGCTGTTCTCTCAATTGTTGGAAGGTGCCATACCTGAACAGCACGCGGTGTTTGCGGTCGTGATGGCCCTGATTGTAGGCATGTTCATGCACATTGCCACGACCATTATATATGAGACTGACGAGGGCCACAAGTTCAATGCGGCCAAGATGGCCGCCATTTTGGCCGCGTTTGCGCTGTCGTTCTTTTCAGTGTGACAGAACAGTCAGCGATTATATTTTTCAGTTCGGCATTCGAAGAAATTCACCTAAAGTCCACAACCTCATAGCCCTTTGAGCGCATGGATGCCAGGTCCACCTTAAAGGCATCGGTGGCTACTGTGGCATTTGGAGTCTGTTTGGTCACCTCAATGGTAAAGGTGCTCCCATCCTTGCTGAAGGTGCGGCTTGAAACGATCTGAGAACTGGCGGCATCAATGGTGAGGCGCACCCGCGAGAAGGGCTTCTTGCCAGGATCCTCAGGAAACAGATCGATCACATGCACCTTCTTCCCCTTCACGGTGGCCTCTTCCACGTACTTGCTCTTGTACCCCTTATCATATGCCGTGAAAATGGTGGTGGGGTCCAACTCTGACTCAGCTTTGAAATCCTCCATCGATTTTATCTGAACCTCTTTGGCATCATCCATCACAGTGTGCACTGCAGTGCCATCAGACTGCACCACCTGGCCCATGATGTTAAGCCTGAATCTGTTACCATGAAGCAGCAGGCTACCGCTCTGGGTATCTTTCACCTTAGCGGCCGGATTCTCCAAAGTGTAGCTGAACTGCGCTTCAACGCTCTTGAGGGCCTTGTACATGGCCGAAGTCTTCTGCAGCACGGGTGTTGCCTTGGGGTCGGGTTGTGCAAGTGCTGTTGCACCAACGGAGATCAACAGAGCAAACAGCGCAATGCAAATAGATGAAAGCGACAGGCGGAATGAGAATACCTTCATTGGGTAGCGAGTAGGTAAAAATTTATCCGAGGCCCTTGCTGCTCAAATATTGTTCCAAGGCAGCACCATCGGCAAACAAGACCTGCCGGGCCTTGCTGCCCTCAAACGGACCGATAATACCAGCGGCCTCCAGTTGGTCTATCAGTCGACCCGCACGGTTGTAGCCCAACTTGAGCCTTCGCTGCAATAGCGAGGCGGAGCCCTGCTGGTGCTGCACCACAATGTGAGCGGCCTCAGAGAACATGGCATCGCGCTCGCTGGGGTCAAATGCCTCGGCATCAGAACTTCCACCCTCCGGCACGTACTCAGGCAGCATGAATGCATCGGGGTAACCCTGTTGCGCTCCGATGAACTCTGTGATCTCATCCACCTCAGGGGTATCAATGAAAGCACATTGAATCCTGATCAGGTCGTTGCCCGTGCTCAACAGCATGTCGCCACGACCTATGAGCTGGTCGGCCCCGCCCGAGTCAAGAATGGTGCGCGAATCCACCTTTGCACTCACCCGGAAAGCTATACGTGCTGGGAAATTCGCTTTAATCGTACCGGTGATGATGTTGACCGATGGGCGTTGCGTGGCAATGATCAGGTGGATGCCAACGGCCCTTGCCAACTGGGCAATACGCGCTATGGGGAGCTCAACTTCTTTGCCCGCGGTCATGATCAGATCCGCGAACTCATCAATCACTACTACGATATAGGGCAGGTACTTGTGCCCGTCCTTAGGGTTGAGCTTGCGGTTGACGAACTTCTCGTTGTATTCCTTTATGTTACGTACTTGGGCATCCTTGAGGTGCTCATAGCGCGTATCCATCTCAATGCACAGCGAATTGAGGGTGTTTACCACCTTCTGCGTGTCGGTGATGATGGCCTCATCAGCATCAGGCAATTTGGCCAAAAAGTGCCGCTCTATCTTGCTGAAAAGGGTGAGTTCCACCTTCTTCGGGTCCACCAGCACCAGTTTCACCTGGCTGGGGTGCTTCTTATAAAGGATGGATGTAAGGATGGCGTTGAGCCCCACCGATTTGCCCTGGCCCGTTGCGCCTGCCATGAGCAGGTGCGGCATCTTGGTCAGGTCGGTCACAAAGGTCTCGTTGCTGATGGTCTTACCTAGGGCAATGGGCAGGTCCATCTTGGCATGTTGGAACTTGTCCGATGCCAGCACCGTGCGCATGCTGACCACATCGGGGTTTAGGTTTGGCACCTCTATACCAATGGTACCCTTGCCCGGTATGGGCGCAATGATCCGAATTCCAAGGGCCGAAAGGCTCAGGGCTATGTCGTCCTCAAGGTTCTTGATCTTGCTTATGCGCACACCCGGTGCCGGTACTATCTCATACAGTGTGACCGTAGGACCGATGGTGGCCTTTATCTTATCTATGTCGATGCCATAATTATTGAGCGTCTGGACAATTCTGTTCTTGTTTGTCTCAAGCTCATCCTTGTTCACACTTATCTCGTTGCTACCGTGTTCACGCAGCATATCGAGGGGCGGATACTTGTAATTGCTCAGATCAAGTGTCGGGTCATAAAGCGTATCGAGAGATCCCTTTGCAGGTTCCTCAAAGAGTTCGGCCTCCACTTTCTCTTCCTTCACCACCACCGTGAATTCCACGTCCTCCACACTTTCAGTCCGGCCAGGGTTGTCCACTTCCTCCCAAGGCGGTCCATCCTCGTTGTCCTCCTTACCGAAGTTGTCTGTAATGGGAAGCTCTTCGGTCACCGCAGGTTGCAGCGGTATGGCAATGTCGCCTTTGCCATTACGCAGCAGGGTGAGGTCAATCTCGTTTGTACGGATGGTCTGATCGGCCACAGCATCCTGTGCTGGGGCATTGCCCAAGGTGGCGGCTGTCACCGCAGCGGCAGCGATCTTTTCATCATTACTGTTCTCCTCTTCAGGTTCCTCCTTCTTTTTTCCTTCGGGAATCAAGGCTTTTATCATATCGCCTGTGATACCAAACACTATCACAGAATATATCATGGACACGGTTGCTATGGCCAGCCAAGTGCCAACATAGCCCATGACACTTTGCGCCCATCGACTCATGCTTATGCCTGCAGCCCCGGCCGCCAGGGTTGAGCCACCGGCTATGGTGCCCGTTACCAGCGGAGTGAAATAGAGAAAGAAAAGCGAATGCCATATGGCCTTGCCCATAGGTACAAGTGCCACTCGTAACATGACCCTCACTCCAAGATTGAAAAGGAAGAACGGGAACACAAATGCCGCGAGCCCGAAAGACGAATAGACCAATGCATGGCCTATGGCCGCTCCGGCCCAGCCCATCCAGTTCTGTACAAGCTGTTCCTCGCTCCACAGGTCGCGGCCCAGATTGTCCCAACCATTGTACAGTTCGCTCTGATCTGCAAATCCGTTGATCAGGTAGCTCAGGCACGAGAGGAAGATCACTACCGAAAAAATGATGAGCAACAGACCGCCCACAGTGTGAGTGCGCGCATCTTTCCAGAAACCGGGGCCCTTCGGCTCATCGGTCTTTGCTGGGCTTTCCTTCTTTTTTGGGGCAGGCTTATCGGCCATGGGTGCGGTCGGCCAAAAGTAGTCCGCTACCGCAATGGCAACTACCGGAACAGTTTACTCAGAAGTGTATCAGAAACTCTGGAATATCTCGGCCATCTCCTGCACTGTGATGGGCTTGTAGCTGGGATCGTACTCAAATTCGGAGTCATCAACCTTTTCGATATGCACCTCGCGGGCCTTCATCTGCATCTCAATCCCGAACTTATTTACCCGTGCTTCCATCAGTACCCCCTTCACTTTGTGGTACGGGGTACACCAGTTGGGTTCGGGCACTTTTATCTCCTCAGTATAATAAAGGTCGAAACTGCGGGCGCTATCGCCTTTGAAGGTTATGATTGCATTGTTGCAGTTGTAACCTGCTATCACCTTCCTTTTATCCGTAAGACGGATACTCATCTCTTCGGGCATCTTGCCATACTCGGCCATCACTTGGGCGCTATCCATCTCAAGCCCAGAGTAATCTCGCCCAATCCTGACCAGGTGCACCACCTTTTTATTGCTCACATCAGCCAAGAGAATAGTACTGAAAACGGCCATACTGGTCTTCAGTTCGGTGCGGGTCTGCGAGTCTTTGAACGAGAACCTGCTCTCGCTCGGAAACATGCTCGTGAAGATATTGTCTTCTGAAAAGGCTGGATACGACAGATCATAGATAATGTATCCTTCTGACCCATCGCTCAGACCCCCGTTGCAACCACTGAGAACAGCGCCACACAGGGCCAAGGCACTGATTAACAAAAATGTGAATACATGAGAGCGTCCGGTCATATTCGGCTCTTTGTGGCGAACAGGGGCCGAATGTACTGCACAACAGCTAATGGAAACACGTAGTATGTCAACAATGGTGCAATACCTGCCACGCCATAGGCCATGGCTACCTTTGCGGCATGGAACTTTTGATGACCAAGATCTGCATGACCAAGGATATCGGTGTGCACGGAAACCTTTTCGGGGGCAACATGCTCACGTGGGTGGATGAGGCCGCTGCATCGTTGGCTTACCGCGTGTGCCGTACACCAAATATGGTGACACGGAAAATGACCGAGATCCTGTTTGAGCGACCTGTGAAGGTGGGGAACATCATCAACATTTATGGTGAAGTGATTGAGATAGGCACTACCAGCGTTTCGTTGGCCATTGATGCCCGCAGATTCAATGTCTATACTGAAGAGGAAGTGACCGTATGCCGCACCGATGTCGTATTCGTGCGTATTGACGAGGCCGGACAGAAGATACCCATCGATGCCGGAATCAGGCAGGAATGGCAGAAGATCCTGACCGAAAAGGCTGTTTCATTTTCCAAATAATCTGCCGTTTTCATGTTGAACTGTACTTCCTCTGGCAACGGTGAATGCCTTGCCATCGATTTTCTGTGATCAGGTTTAGTGGATAATTTGAACCTTACCGACTCCATACAACTTCCTGTTTTTGCCACTGTGGCCCAATGTGCCCGAGAGTTGGGTGTTGAGGCGTACGTGATAGGCGGCTACGTGCGCGACCAGCTATTGGGTCGCCAGACCAAGGATATCGATATCGTATCAATAGGCCGTGGCATAGACCTGGCGCAGGCGGTGGCAAAGCAATCTGGCCGGGCCAAGGTCACGGTTTTCAAACGCTTCGGCACGGCTATGATGCACATTGATGGGATTGATATTGAGTTTGTAGGGGCCAGGCGCGAATCGTACAGCCCAGACAGCCGAAAACCATCGGTCGAAGATGGCACAATCACCGATGACCAGAACCGCAGAGATCTAACCATCAACGCATTGGCCATCAGCTTAAATGAGGGCAACTGGGGTGAATTGATTGACCCGTTCAACGGAGTGGCCGACCTGCGAAACGGTATCATACGTACCCCGCTCAATGCCGACATCACATTTAGCGATGATCCGCTGCGCATGTTACGGGCCATTAGGTTCGCCACGCGGCTGGGCTTCTACATTGAGGCAGAGACCCTCGAGGCGATATGCCGCAACGCCCACCGCATCAGCATTGTGAGTCAGGAACGGATCACGGACGAGTTGAACGGCATCATACTGACTGATGTGCCCTCAAAAGGATTCCGCCTTCTTTTCGGTACAGGACTATTGCACCTCATCTTCCCCGAACTGGCCGACCTGCACGGAGTGGATATCATTGACCGCAAAGGGCACAAGGACAACCTGTTCCATACTTTGCAGGTACTCGACAACATCAGTCTCAATTCCAAGGACCTTTGGCTACGTTGGGCGGCCATTCTGCATGACATAGATAAGCCTGCCACCAAGCGCTTTATCCCAGGTCAGGGCTGGACATTTCACGGCCACGAAGACAGTGGATCAAAGGCGGTGTCTGAGATTTTCCGTAAAATGAAACTGCCCTTGGACGATAGGATGCGCAGGGTTCAGAAACTGGTTATGCTGCATCTGCGACCGATTGTATTGGCCCAAGAAGAAGTGACAGACAGTGCAGTGCGCAGACTACTGTTTGAAGCGGGCGATGAAATCGAAGATCTCATGACACTCTGCGAGGCCGACATCACCAGCAAGAATGATGAGAAAGTGAAGCGTTATCTGAGCAATTTCATGCTCGTGAGGCAGAAACTGCGCGAAGTGGAAGAGAAGGACCGCGTACGGAACTGGCAGCCCCCGGTGATGGGCGAGGACATTATGCGGGCATTCGGCCTTGGCCCTGGTCGCGAAGTAGGTCTGCTCAAAAATGCCCTGCGCGATGCCGTGCTCGATGGGGCCATACCGAACGACCGTACCGAGGTGCTTCGCTATATGTATGTCCGTGGTGCCGAGATGGGCCTCAGTGTGGCCGAAATATTGAATTGACCATCACTTCTTTAACCCGCTCTCATATAGCTTAATCCAATCGGCCACAGTCATCTTAGTCACAAGTTCAGCCAATAATTCATACGGGATCTGATTCAATTTCTTGAAACGGATACAGCTCTTGCCCATATCCAACTTGCCAGGTACCCGCTTGGCATACTCATCAGTGAACCACTTGCACAACTCAGTATCAGCATAGAGGCCCATGTGGTAGAACGCTACAAAGTTTTTCTGCGAGGCATAGCCGATAAATGGCAATGGCAGCTTCGGATCGCAGTGGTAGCCGGCCGGGTAAACACTGTGTGGCACTACGAATCCGGGCATACCGTAACCCATTGCATGCTCAAAACCAGCAGGGATATGGCGTTGAATCACATCGCGCATGTGGTACATCACCTCGGCCCTTTCGGGTTCCAAGCGGCTCAGATACTCCTCAAAGGTGGTGGCTCGTTCTGCCATGACTGCTCTATTTGCGGCCGCTATGATAGGAAAAAGCACTAGAAGTGTGCTGCATCAGAAACAAAACACTACATTTGCGCCCCTTAAAAAAGCAACACCCGTAGTCATGTCTAAGGTATGTCAGATCACTGGTAAGGCCTCGATGGTAGGCAACAAGGTCTCTCACTCGAACCGTAAGACCAAGCGTCTGTTCGAACCGAACCTTTTCAAGAAGCGCTTCTTTGTACCTGAACTGGGTGATTGGGTGATGCTCAAGGTGAGTGCAGCAGGCATCCGCAACATCAGCAAAAAAGGTATCACCGCAGCTTTGGCCGAAGCCAAGGAGAAAGGCTACTACAAAGGCTGATTCTTATTACCTAACAATTGATAAAGACGCTGTCCTGCAATCCGCAGGGCAGCGTTTCTTTTTTTCTTCGCATCATGAAAAAGGCCCGATCAAAGTCCGGAAATTCGGTCAGCCCTTGGGCAAAGTGGATTATCGTACCGGTTCTTCTGACCCATGTAATGGCCGCTATGGCCCAGACATACACCCGTGCCGATACCCTCCGCGGTTCACTTCGTCATGCACGCACCTGCTTTGATGTGACTTATTATTCACTCTCTGTCGAGCCAAATCTTGACGACCGCAGCATATCGGGGGTGTGTTCCATTGATTTTCTGGTGACAGAACCAACCGATAGTATTCAGATAGACCTGTTCCCCAATATGAAAATAGGGGAGATAAAAGGCGACAAGGGAAAACTGACGTTTAGACGCGAGGCCGGGGCGGTGTTTGTGCAGTTAGGCCGCAGCTACAAGAAAGGCGACCGAAGCCGCATAACGGTGCGATATAACGGCACACCGATGGCCGCCAAAAATCCTCCTTGGGACGGTGGATTCGTGTGGCGTAAAGACAAACAGGGCCGACCTTTCATCGGTGTGGCTTGCGAGGGTATAGGAGCCAGCCTCTGGTGGCCAAACAAGGATCATCTGAGCGATGAGCCGGATAGCATGACTGTGGCCATAACCGTTCCCAAAGGGCTGTATGCAAAGGGAAACGGGCACCTGAGCCGCATTATTACGGCCGGTGCCGATAAGCACACATTCGTATGGAAAGTGAGTCACCCCATCAACAATTATAACGTGACGCTCAACATAGGAAACTATGTCGATTTCGTTATTCCGTATGTCCGCAAGGAAGGTGACACCCTCAATATGCGATTCCACGTGCTCGACTATGATCTGGAGAAAGCCAAGACCCACTTTGCCCAGTCGGTGGGCATGATGCGATGCTTTGAGGAAAGTTTTGGGCCGTATCCTTTTCCACGCGATGGATATTCGCTGGTGCAGACCCCATACCTCGGCATGGAGCATCAAGGTGCCATAGCGTACGGCAACGATTACCTGCCCGGTTACAAGGGCATGCACGCCAAGGGCATCGATTTCGATTTCATTCTGATCCACGAGACCGGACATGAATGGTGGGGCAACTCTGTGAGCATGGACGATGTGGCCCACATGTGGATACACGAAGGATTCTGCACTTATGCCGAGGCCCTGTATGTGGAATGCACCCTTGGCTACGATGTCATGCTCCGCTACCTTGAATATCAACGGCCTAACATCACTAATAAGAACCCTATCATGGGCAAGGTAGGTTTGAATGCCGAGGGCGATGGGACGGACATGTATTATAAGGGTAGCTGGATGCTGCACACCATTCGCAGCGTGATGGACAATGACAGCCTGTTCAAAGCCATGGTAAAAGGAGTTGCCACCGAGTTCAGACACAAACAGATAGACTCAAAGACCGTGATTGAATACTGCTGCCGATTTTCGGGCCGAGACCTGCGCCCAATATTCAAACAGTACCTTGAGCAGACCTCCTTGCCACGGTTGGAATACCGTTTGGAAGGCAAGAAGACCCTCGCTTTCCGCTGGGTGGGCGTGGCTCCGGACTTCAAGATGCCAGTTAATCTTGAAGTGAAAGGTAAACGCATCAGACTGGAGCCCACCACCACGGAGCAGACCTACCAAAGCCCCAGACCACTTAAGAAAATGCGCATCTGTACCGACCGTTTCCTTATCGATTCCAGTAAGCCGCTGGACAAGTGATTGAAAAAGAGTGAGAGGTAAAGTTCTCAGATTGCTGCGCGGATAAATAATAATCATACATTTGCACTCCCAAATTTGGAGCCTAAGACATGGCAAGAAAAGGAGATAGGATACAGGTGATAATGGAGTGCACCGAGCACAAGGACAGCGGTATGCCAGGCACATCGCGCTACATCACCACAAAAAACAAGCGTAACACGCCTGAGCGCATCGAGAAAAAGAAGTACAACCCGATCCTGAAGCGTGTAACCACGCACAAAGAGATCAAATGATCAATCTGAACCATGGCTAAAAAGACCGTAGCAACCCTTAAGACCGGCTCTGGTAAAGACTTCACCAAAGTGATTAAGATGGTGAAGACCGATGCTGGCAACTACGCCTTCCGCGAAGAGATTGTCCACAACGACCACGTGAAGGACTTCTTTGACGGAAAGTGATTCCACAATGACCCTATCAAAGGCCCATCTGCCAGTGCAGTGGGCCTTTTTTGTTTCAGGCCGAAACACCCACACATACGCCAACTGATGGGATTCTTCGACATATTCTCCCGTAACAGAAAAGAGAACCTCGACAAAGGGCTTGAAGCCACTCGCGAGAGTGTGTTCGCAAAGCTCACCAAGGCCGTGATAGGCAAGGCGAAGGTGGACGATGAGGTGCTCGACAATCTGGAGGAGGTGCTTGTTAGCAGCGATGTGGGTGTAGAAACCACATTGCGCATCATCAGGCGCATTGAGGAGCGTGTGGCCCGCGACAAGTATGTGGGCACTGATCAGCTCAATAGCATCTTACGCGAAGAAACGGTGGCCCTGCTGGCCGAGAATGCAGGCCAAGAGACGGGGCAACTTATACCAGACGTCAAACGGCCGTATGTGATCATGGTGGTGGGTGTGAACGGAGTTGGAAAGACCACCACCATAGGCAAGCTGGCACATCGTTTCAAAGCTTCGGGCCACAAAGTGATGCTAGGTGCAGCCGATACCTTTCGTGCGGCTGCCGTTGATCAACTGAAGATCTGGGGCCAGCGAGCACATGTGCCTGTTATTGACCAGGGCATGAACGCTGACCCGGCCGCAGTGGCATACGAGGCGGTGAAACAGGCCGAATTGCAAGGGGCTGATGTTGTGATCATTGACACTGCTGGCCGCCTGCACAACAAGGTGAACCTGATGAATGAGTTGAGCAAGGTGAAGCGTGTGATGCAGAAAGTGGTGCCCGATGCGCCCCACGAGGTGCTCCTAGTGCTCGATGCCAGCACAGGCCAGAATGCCATAGAGCAGGCCAAGCAGTTCACGAAGGCCACTGAAGTCACAGCACTGGCCCTCACAAAGCTCGATGGCACGGCCAAAGGTGGGGTAGTTATCGGTATATCAGATCAGTTCAGAATACCGGTTCGCTATATAGGTGTTGGCGAGGGCCTCGAAGACCTTCAATTGTTTGACCGCACTCAGTTCGTTGATAGTCTTTTTTCTGTGAAATAGGTTTTCAACCCTTCTTCTTCCCAGTAAGCTCTTGGAATATCTCTTCAAGCTTGGCCTCTTCGGTGGTCATACTGAGGGTGAGAAAACCGTTGGCCTGTGCCCACCGGGCCACATCGGGCCGTATGTCGGCCTCAGTGGCAGCAACTAACCGATAGCAATTGCCCTCGAGGCTGCGCACATCGCGCAGATTAAGCTCCTTGCGCAGACGCTGGACATCCGTGGCCCGGTCAAACTCAACACGTATGCTCTGCATGGGGCCAGTCAGACCCTTGAGGTCGGTAGTTGGGCGGTCGGTCACCACATGGCCACGGTCTATGATAATCACCTGATCTGATACAGCCTCTACTTCCTGCATGATGTGCGAACTGAACAGAACCGTCCGGTCGCGGCCCAATTCACGTATTAGAGCACGTATGCCCACCAATTGATTCGGGTCGAGGCCACTGGTAGGTTCGTCAAGTATGAGCACCTCGGGGTCGTGTATCATGGCCTGGGCCAAGCCCACCCTCTGCTTATAGCCTTTGCTGAGCTGCCCGATCTGCTTGTTGCGCTCGGGTGCGAGACCCGTTAGTTCTATCATCCGCTCGGCCCGGATTTTTCCATCCTTCAATCCATACAATCCGGCCACAAATTGAAGGTACTCCCGCACGTACATATCTGGGTAGAGAGGATTGGCCTCGGGCAGGTACCCCACTTTTCGCCTCACATTCATACTGTCGGTAGCGGTATCGTGCCCACAAACATGCACCGTGCCACTGGTTTGCGGCAAGTAACAGGTTATGATGCGCATCATGGTGCTCTTTCCTGCCCCGTTAGGCCCTAAGAAACCGACCACCCGACCACGACCAACACTGAACGAAACCGAATCGAGCGCCTTTTGCTGCCCGAACACCTTGGTCACATGACGCACTTCTATCGACATGGCACAATGCTAATGAAGAAAGACAGAATTCCGAAAATTGAAACAGATATACAGGCCTTAGGTAGGTACATTATACTCTGCCTAAGAACAACAGAGCATAATCCGAACTGACTTAATCTGCCCCGATGCTGACTGCCGATGATTGCTTGTAGTGAAGAACTATCCTATTTAAAAGAGGTCGCCTTAGCCCTTCGGCCACCACGGCAGAAAGGCATTGGTGCGCTTTGTGTAATCGCTGTACTCGGGGTTGCCCTCATACTTGCGCTCGAGCATGGTGACACCCGACACACGTAGCAGTAGCCACGTGATCACCACAGGGCCGATGGCGCCCCACCAAGTGGGCAGAGCCATTATGCCTAGACCCCACCATGTTACAGCCTCACCGAAGTAATTAGGGTGGCGAGAGTACCTCCATAGCCCATTTTGCATGATGCGGCCCTTGTTGGCGGAATCAGATTTGTAGCGCATCATCTGCGCATCGGCCACGGCCTCTATTGCTATTCCGGCCATAGCCAAGAGCGACCCAATTAGCATTGAAGGCGATAAGGCCTGACTTGTGCCCTGAAATACTGCATGTAGCGGAGTGGCCACCACCAGCATGATGGCGCCTTGAAGCATGAACACCTGTAAGAGGCTGCGCCACACCACATGTCGGCCCCAGTCCTTGCGCCAGGCGGCATAACGGAAATCTTCGCCCTTGCCCCGGTTGCGCAACCAGATGTAGCCCGACAGGCGCACAGCCCAAATGGTGACTACCATGAACATGAGCCACTGACCTGATGTGACCTGAGGCATCATGACGAGATATGTACCGCAGATGAGAACAAAAGCCATGCCCCAACCTATGTCCACTATACTGTTGTCCTTTAGGCGTAGGGCCAGCAGCCACATCAGCACCATGTAAATCAGAACAGTCATTGCTGGGAAGAAAATTGTATGATTCATGGGCGATGTAACAGCATCGATGCACAAAAGATCGTTGCAGCACAAAAGAAAGGGCCGCCCTAATGGGCAGCCCTTTCTCTTTCAAGTATCTGAAATAACCTCAGTCAACAAGCACCTTGGTCACCTTGCGGGTGCCGTTATACTCCAAGGCCAGCATATACATTCCTGGGCGAACCTTATTGAGGTCGAGACGGCTTATGCCACCTGTAACGGTGAGGCGCTCAGAAAGGGTGATGCGGCCGCTGATGTCAAACAGTGATGCTGTTGCATTGACCACATCATTCGGCAGCGCAATTGTCACATGGTCGGTGGCAGGATTAGGGAACACGGCATATCCGCGCTCGCTTATATCCTGAATTCCGACACCAGAAGCCTGAGAAAGAGCCAATGTCGTAGTGCGAATCACATCGCTCTGATTGCCGTTGCTACCGCTGGCAAAGTTACCCGCGACATAGAACGTCAGGTTGCCGGTACCGGGGTTGGGAGCGGTCCACTGAAAGGTCCAGGTCTTGGCATTGCCACTGCCCTGATTACCGGCCGCTGTGTGAGTGATCCACTTATTACCTCCAATGAGCTGAGTGCCTGTTCCTGCAGTCATGGTCCCTTGCAGTACCCCGCTGGTATTCTGAGGCGATGCCTGAAAGCCGAAGGTGTTGCTCAGCCCACCGGTAAGCTGCACAGTAATGGTATAAGAAGACCCGGGCACATAACCCTGAACGGGCACGGTGCTGGTGACGGTAAGTACCTGATTGCTCACAGCCGGACCGCTGTGGCAATCATTGCAGGTTCCCTCGCCAGGGGCACCGGTCTTGCCCTGAGGGGCACCGCTGCTGTTGGTCAGGGCATGATTGCTGTGATAATCTATACCGAGGCCACCGGCCACGAGTGCAAAGGCAAGGAGTATTGTTTTCTTCATCTGGTCGGTCTTAGGGATTTGTGTCGCAAATGTAGTTGTAAGAAACTGACTTAAATCAACTCTGCCGTGACTAACTTCATCACTAATAGTTGCCAGACCGATCAGTCATTCGGGCTGCCATACCTGTCAATAAGTGCGCGAATGGGGTAACGGGCTTTGGGCTACGTTTGCGATCCGAAACAGAGAACCCATTGCACCATGGCACAGGACCGCTTTCAGGCACACGATTATTATCTGATGGACGAGCTGCTCACCGATGAGCACAAGCTGATACGCGACACCGCTCGGGCATGGATAAAGGCTGAGGTCTCTCCGATAATAGAGGATTATGCCCAACGGGCTGAATTCCCCAGACAGATCATTCGCGGATTGGGCGAGGTGGGCGCATTCGGGCCCTACATCCCAACTGAGTACGGAGGCCCTGGCCTCGATCAGATCAGTTATGGTCTGCTGATGCAGGAATTGGAGCGCTGTGACAGTGGCGTTCGGTCAACCGCTTCGGTGCAGAGCTCGTTGGTCATGTATCCTATCTACAAGTTCGGCACCGAGGAGCAGCGCAGGAAATACCTGCCAAAACTGGCCACTGGCGAAATGATGGGCTGCTTTGGCCTGACCGAACCGGACCACGGGTCGAACCCGGCCGGCATGGTCACACACTTCAAAGATGCGGGCGACCATGTGATACTGAATGGGGCCAAGATGTGGATCAGCAACGCCCCCTTCGCAGACATTGCAGTTGTATGGGCCAAGGATGAGGAGGGGTCCATACGCGGCCTAGTGGTCGAGCGCGGCATGGAAGGTTTCAGCACGCCCGAGACCCATGGTAAATGGAGCCTGCGCGCATCTGCCACCGGTGAACTGGTGTTTGATAATGTGCGGGTGCCCAAGCAGAACCTCTTCCCCGACATCAGGGGACTGAAGGGTCCGCTCTCGTGCCTCAATTCGGCCCGATACGGCATTGCATGGGGCGCCATAGGTGCGGCCATGGACTGCTACGATACGGCTCTGCGTTACTCCAAGGAACGCAAACAGTTCGGTAGGCCCATAGGTGGATTCCAGTTGCAGCAAAAGAAATTGGCCGAAATGATCACCGAGATCACCAAGGCTCAGCTGCTCACCTGGCGATTAGGGGTTCTGAAAAACGAGGACCGCGCCACCCCTGCTCAGATAAGCATGGCCAAGCGCAACAACGTGCACATGGCCATCAGCATTGCCCGAGAGGCGCGCCAGATGCTTGGCGGAATGGGCATAACGGGAGAATACCCCATCATGCGCCACAGCATGAACTTGGAAAGTGTGATCACCTACGAGGGCACACACGACATCCATCTGCTTATCACCGGCATGGACGTGACAGGAATAAACGCATTTGTATAATTTTTATCAACTGATAATCAGCCTCTTGTGCTCAGACGCACCAATTACGTGATTCCGCGTAGTCGGGCGCATGGTTCAATCAACGATCATTGCACCACTAACCAATCTCTTTCAACCATGAAAAAAGCATTTCTCGCCATTGTTCCGGTCCTCGGCCTCGTAGCCATGACCATGAGCTCTTGCAGCAGCAACTGCTGTACCCTGCTCACAGCCAAGATCTGTGAAGATGATTTTGATGGCACACTGTATGACAACTGGGACGATGCCAAGGCGTACTACGAGTCAGCAGGTTGGAGCTGCGATTGATATCGTAAGTCGTAATTATTGGATAGCCCGGGCCGAAAGGTTCGGGCTTTTTATTTTTTTGGTCTCTGTTTGGTTCAACAGAACGAATCAATGCCGTTCCTGATTCTTAACCACGGAAATATCCGATTTACGCGGTGATAAGCCGAAATGGGATAATTTATCTGAATTGAGCTGAGAGGCTCAGGCCGCACGGAGCTTCCCGAGTTTTGAACGGGTCATCTTCTCCTCGGCATAGTCACGGGTGATGTGAATCTCGCGTTCGTTACCTGAAGGCAGTTCGTACATGGCATCGAGCAAGATTGCTTCCATAATAGAGCGCAGACCGCGGGCCCCCAACTTGAATTCCATGGCTTTCTCAACCATTAGATCCAATACATCATCGGCCAACGTGAGTTCAATACCATCCATGCGGAACAGTTTGCGGTATTGCTTCACGAGGGCGTTCTTCGGCTCGGTAAGTATCCGCCTTAGCGCATCGGCATCCAAGGGATCGAGGTGCGAAATGACTGGCAAACGTCCAATCAGCTCGGGTATCAGGCCGTAGGTTTTCAAATCCTGAGCAGACACATGGCCGAGCAGTTCATGGTCGGTGACATCCGCACGGTCCCTTTGACTGCTGTATCCGATGGTGTTCCTTCGCAGGCGCTTGGCAATAATTTTATCTATGCCATCGAAGGCACCACCACAGATGAACAGGATGTTGCGGGTATCAACCGGCACAAGCTTCTGCTCAGGGTGTTTCCGACCGCCCTGCGGGGGCACATTCACCACAGCACCCTCAAGCAGTTTGAGTAGGCCCTGTTGCACTCCTTCACCACTCACATCGCGGGTAATGGAGGGGTTATCGCCCTTCCGCGCAATCTTATCAATTTCGTCAATGAACACGATGCCGCGCTCGGCCTGCTTGGTGTCGTAGTCGGCATTCTGAAGTAATCGGCTCAGCACGCTCTCCACGTCCTCGCCCACATATCCGGCCTCGGTGAGCACCGTGGCATCGGCAATGCAGAACGGCACATTCAGCAGTTTGGCAATCGTACGGGCCAACAGTGTCTTTCCAGTCCCGGTCTGGCCCACCAGAACGATGTTCGATTTGTCAACCTCCACACTCTCCTCATCATGCACCGAACGGCCCGAGGCAAGGCGTTTATAGTGGTTATAGACAGCCACAGCCAACACCTTCTTTGCATCGTCCTGCCCTATCACAAAATCATCGAGAAACTCTTTGATCTGCGCTGGCTTGTGTAGCCTCAGACCTTGGGCGGTGCTGTTGCTCTGCTTACTGGCAAATTCATCGGCCACTATCTGGTGCGCCTGCCCAATGCAACGGTCGCAGATGTGGCCATTGATGCCCGCAATGAGCACCATGGTATCCTGCTTGTCCCTTCCGCAAAAGGAACATTTAATGTTCTCGCGTTCTTTCTGATTCCTCATGCCTCCGTATCATTTGGCGAAAGTAACGGCAATGTGTCCTACATATTGCCTACATTATGGCTTACGGATAAGCACTTCATCGATCATTCCATAATCACGTGCCTCCTCGCTGGTCATCCAGTAGTCGCGGTCGCTATCTGCATATACTTTATCAAACGGCTGACCAGAGTGGGTGGCTATGATGTCGTACAATTCCTTCTTGAGCTTCATGATCTCGCGGGCGGTTATCTCTATGTCTGAAGCCTGACCCTGAGCCCCACCGAGTGGCTGGTGAATCATGACACGGCTATGCTTAAGGGCGGTCCGCTTGCCTTTGGCACCGGCACATAGCAGCACCGCGCCCATGCTGGCGGCCATACCAGTGCAGATAGTGGCCACATCGCAGCTTATATACTGCATGGTATCGTATATGCCAAGGCCGGCATACACACTTCCTCCCGGGCTATTGAGGTAGATCTGGATGTCCTTACGTGCATCGACCGAGGCGAGGAACAGCAGTTGGGCCTGAATGATGTTGGCCACCTGATCATCAATCCCGGTACCAAGGAATATGATGCGGTCCATCATGAGACGTGAGAAAACGTCCATCTGGGCCACATTGAGCTGGCGCTCCTCTATGATATAAGGCGTGAGGCCGCGCACATAGCTATCGAGGGTGGTGCTGCTAATGCCGCGGTGGCGGGTGGCGTAGCGTTGAAATTCGTTGCTGTCCATGCTGGTAAGATTTTTCTGTATTGTGATGGTGCTGCCCATGCAGCGGGGCGCAATTTCGCACCTCAGCTGTCGTCAGCAAGGACCTAACAGATTCAGTTATGCAATGTTCCTGTTGATAAAAGCTATGCCTCGGCAGAGGTAGTGGCCTTAATGGCAGCCACGCGGCTGCGCAACAGTTCTTCCATGTCCTCAGCCGAAGGGCCGTCCATCAGCACAGCTGCCGGAAGCGCCTCTACCTCAGGGCAATATTGACGGATGTAGTCGTTCAAACGACCAACCTCCACCATAATCTCCTCCATATGCCCCTTGGCCTTGCCCATTCGGTGCGAATGTACGGAACTGTCGTCAGAAAAGTTCCGTTCGTAGGCTGTTATCGCTATTACATCGATTCCAATATGGTGGATAAGGCACGCTTACCTACCCTGACGAGTCTCAACATTGATCTTGACCTCAATCATATGAATAGGGATCGAACCAACGGAATTTGGCCCCTACAAACAAGCAGATACATGGAACCCAACGTTGAAGATGTGATGACGCGCAGGCTACGCACTGTGACCACCGAGTACACCCTTGCTGATGTGCGCGATATTTTTGAAAAGGAACATTTTCGCCATTTGCCCGTGCTCGATGGCAACACTCTGGTGGGTATCATCAGTCGCACCGACCTGATGCGCATCACCTACGGGGTGGCTCTGGCGAACGACACAGCCGATGGTGATGATGTGAACGAACTGCTGCTCACGGCCACCTCAGTGGGCGAGGCCATGACAGCCGATGTGCGCACCATAGAACCCGGTTCGCCACTGAGCGAGGCAGCCCGCCTTATGGTGCACGATCAGATAAGTGCGCTACCCGTTGTGGGCGATGAAGGCTTGATGGGAATGTTGACCACCACTGATATCCTCAATCGCTACATTCACCTCCATCACTGATCGTCATGGTTCACCTCGACATTCGAGTCGGGGTCATCATGCCTCAGTTTCTTTGGATTGTATTTCCTCTCAATGCTGGATGGGAAAGCATGTCCTTTCCAGTTACACTTGTAGCACCGGTATGTCTTTATAGGCAGTAGACCGATGCTACCAATGGTAATGTACTTCTCCCAACTGTCCTTGCGCGACCGTTTGAGTTCACCTCCGCATGATGGGCAGGCCTTCAATTTGAAGAAATTGGAGAACCGGAACACCAACAACAGAATGACCCAGACAATGGCCACGTTGATGAGGTGATCATAAAACGGAATGTACTTGAGGTACTCGTGCATCGGTGGTGACAAAGCTAAAAAATACGTGAAACACGTAATCATTAAATGTTTCATCAATACTGGAAATCACCAATTTTGGGCCGCCAAACGCGCAACATGATGAAAAGGAACCTGATCGCAGCCAGTATGCTGTCCCTCGTATTCGGCTGTGCCGAGAAACCTGCTCCGGCACCCGAGACACCGAAAGGACCATCGGAGGAACTGATAAAACGAATGAGCACCACCTACACAGTGTATCCGCTCACCACTGACCTTTCTAAACTGAGTGAGGAGGACCGCAAGATCATCCCGTTGCTCATTGAGGCTGCCCAGATCATGGACCGTCTTTTCCAGTTAGAGGCCTACGGCAATGTCGATAGCCTGATCGGAACCGTTCAGGATTCATTGGTCAAAGGATTCATAGGCGTAAACTATGGCCCGTGGGACCGTTTGGATGGCGACAGGCCCTTTGTTGACGGTGTAGGAGAGAAACCACTGACGGCAAACTTCTATCCGCATGACATGACCAAGGAAGAATTTGAGGCATGGGATTGGGAGCACAAGAAGAGCCTCTACACCATTATCAGGCGCGGAGCCGATG
>JBIKWM010000041.1:0-27535 GCA_044356305.1 Flavobacteriales bacterium | reverse complement strand
CTCGGCCGGTCCCCGCGGGCAAAAGACCTGGTCTACGTTTTCCACTCAGGGTTCCCTATTGTTCCCAAAGCTCACATAAGCAGTTCTTTTGCTTATGGTCCAATGAATGTGGGCTTAGAACCCCCCCCTCACTCCCCTCTGGGGTAATTCAGGAACTTCTTATAGGCCGTGGCCCCATAGCTCTCGGCCAGCACCACGTATGCCCCGCGCTTGAATGAGTAGGTGGGTATGACCACCTGTTGCAGCTCCACCTCCTGCAGGTAGTACTCGGCATAGAGGGTGCCGTATATGTCGATGATCCAGAGCTGCACATCGGTACCGAAGCGCGTGGCCACATCGAGGTACAGGAAATCGAACACGGGGTTCTGGGTGATGTTGATCGCCACCCCATCGCACGGCACATACTCGTATTGCAGCACCCCGGCAAAATCAGCGAAACAGGCATTGCGGTACGTGTTGCCATCGCAGCCGCACACGGGCAGAAAATCAGGGTAGCAGGGCGGGGTAGAGGTGGGGGTGATGAGCGTGTCGACACAGGTATTGACAAACTGGGCCCGTGCCACCATGGGCAAGAGGAACAATACCATCAGCACCCTGCGCAACATGGGGCAAAGGTAGGGCCGTGGCTCAGGCGCGGGCCCTGCGCAGATCGGTGGTGCGACACGAGGGCACCACCATGCCAAGTATGTAGCTGCGTATCAGGAACCACCACAGGCTCACCTCGTTGAGGCGCGGGTCGATGCGGTGGGCTATCTCGCGGTGTTTCTGCGGCAGCTTGCTCCAGTGCAGGCCCGGGGCCAGGTGGTGGGCGGTGTGCAGGCCGTTGTTGAGCAGAAAGGTGTTGAGTGCCCACCCCGTTATGTTGCGCGAGTTGTTGTAGGGGTCGGTCTCATCGGCATGTATGTGCTGCACGTAGTTGAATATGAGCACCGAGAACAGCGACACCTGCTGCGGCACCACCACATACAGCAGCGCCTTGCGCCAGTCCACGATCAGCCAGCCAGCGGTCCATACGGCCAGACACGCCAGTTGCAGGGTCAATAGCCAGAACTTGGGCCGGTCATCGGTCCACTGCCGCCTGTAGTAGGCCACCACGGCAGGCTGCTGATCGCGGCCGCTGAGGGTGGGGTAGCTGAGCAGCGTGAGCAGATTATTGCGGTCGGTGTAGCGCCAGGTGCGGGTGTAGTCCTGCTCGGTGTTAACATGCACGTGGTGGTTCTGCATGTGCGTGGGCACCCAGGCAAACACCGGGAAACCATAGAAGATGGTGAGCCAATTGTCGGTGAGGATGTTCAGCATCCGGTTCTTCCACATCGGCACATGCTTGTGGTTGTGCACCATCACGGCCACGGCCACACTCAGGTGCAGGTACACCATGTAGGTGGCCCACCATGGCCATGCGCCCATCTGTGCAGCGCCCGCCCACAGCAGCGCAAACAGCAATGTGGTGACCACCATGTAGGCCACACTCTGTAGGTCAGCGCGTTCTTTCAGCATCAGGTATTGGGCAGCGCAGCGCCCACGTTGCTGTAGCCGCCATCGTGAAACAGGTTCTGCATGGTCACCTTGCGGGTGAGGTCAGAGAAGAGGGCCACGCAGAAATCGGCACACTCATCGGCCGTGGCATTGCCAAGGGGCGAGCGTTTCTCGGCCTCGCCAATGAAATCATCGAACCCCGCCACCCCGCTGCCTGCGGTGGTCACCGTGGGCGACTGCGACACGCTGTTGACCCGCACATTCTTGGCATAGCCGTAATGGTAGCCGAAACTGCGGGCAATGCTTTCGAGCATGGCCTTGGCATCAGCCATGTCGCCATAGCCCGGGTAGGTGCGCTGTGCGGCAATGTAGGTGAGGGCCACCACGCTGGCCCACTCGTTCAGGGCATCGTGCTTCATGCAGGTCTGCAGCACACGGTGCAGGCTCATGGCCGATATGTCGATGGTCTTGTGGTAGAAGTCGTAGTTGAGGTCGTTGTAGCTGCGGCCCTTGCGCACATTGGGCGACATGCCCACGCTGTGCAGCACAAAATCGAGCCCACCGAAGCGTTCCTTGCTCTGGGCCACGAGGGCATCGAGGTCCTCCATCACCGTCACATCGGCCGGAATGACGGTGGCGCCTGTCTTCTCGGCCAGTTGGTTGATGGTGCCCATGCGCAGGGCCACGGGTGCGTTGGTCAGCACAAACTCACCGCCCTGGGCATGCACGTGCTCGGCCACTTTCCACGCTATGGAGCGGTCGTCCAGCGCCCCGAAAATGATGCCTTTCTTTCCGGTCAATAATCCGTTTGCCATGGTGTCTCTTTTTTCGATGGGCTAAAAATGGGCATGATCTTCCCTGTACTGACATGCGGTCGGAACAGATAGCATGGAACTGTGAATGGCTGGATACTCCGGTTCAATCAATGAATACCCTGACTGCCGCGCCCTCTACAGTCAACGTGTACAGGCCAGCGGCCATCCCGTTGCAATCAATCACCCGGTCAGCCTGCACCGTGCCCTGCATCAGGGTACGTCCGGCACCGTCTATGAGCCGCCAGGGGCTGCCCTCGAAGGCATGGTCGCCCGTTATGCGGAACACCCCCTGACTCGGGTTGGGGTGCACACTCCATGTGGCACCTGCGGTCGGTAGGTGTATCCCGACAATGCTCCCATCAAAGGTGGTGCGCACCAGTAGCACCTCATCGGTGCCATCGGTGCCCAGGGCACGGCCTGCGGCATATATACCGGTGGCATCCATGGCAACGGCATATCCTGTGGCATCGGCCCCTTCGCCCGCATTGACATGGCGTTTCCAAAGGGTGTCGCCAACTGAACTGATCCGCGCAAGGAAAAGGTCGCGCGTGCCGCTGCCATCGGGCCGTGTGGCCTTGCCGGTTATCACCGCACTGCCATCAGTCATGGCGGCTATGCCGAGGCCCAGGTCGGTCCCGTCATTCTCAATGGGCATATCCCAGTCGAGGGTGCCGTCAGCCAGCAGGTGCAGCACCCACACATCGGGTGTGGTGCCGGTGGGGCCCATGGTCGTGCCACAGAGAAAGAGCCCATCGGCCGCATCGGTGGCTATGGCGCTGGCAAGGTCGGTAGGGCCCACATCATAGGTCTGCTGCCACAGGGGGGCACCCTGCGCATCGGTGCGTATCGCAAAGGCATCGCTGTTGCCCGCGTAGCTGTACATGCCGCATATGGCGTACCCATCGGGCAGGGCCACCAGTCCGCGTGGCGACTCATCGCCCGGCCAAACATCAAGGATCCGGCACCAGGTGGTGTCACCATTGGCATCGGTCCTTATCAGTTGGCTGGTCAGCAGCCCGCTGCCGTCCTCGTGGGTGGCCAGCAGCATGGCACCGTTGTCGGGCATCGGCACCACGGCCACGGCCGAGGCATCGAGCCGGGCGGCAATCTTCTTCGTGTAGCCGGTGGCACCGTTGGCATGGAACGAGGCGAGCATGATACCAAATCCGCGGGCAGGCACCTCCGTGTCTTTACCGGCCATGAGCACATCGCCATTCGGCAGGGCGCAGATGGCATGGCCGAACAGGTCGCTGAATCCGTTCACATCCCTTATCCAGAGCGGGTCGCCATCAACATCTACCCGCAGGGCATGGGCCACATTCTTGCTGATGTCGGGCAGGTAGCTGTTGCCGCCCACGGCCACCGACCCATCGGTCAGTATGCACAGGCCACGGGCCTCTTCAAGGGCATCGGGGGTGCCGTAGGTGCGGGTAAAGGGAAGCTGTGCCAAAGCCTGAACTATACTCAGACTCAGTAGGCATAATGTGATGGAAAAGCTGCGCATGGGGCGAATGTAGGCTCTCGTGCCTCAGTTGCTGAGATATGGTTCCTCTTGCAGGGTGAGTTGCCTGATGTTCTCCAATACCTGCCGCATATACATGCGCCACAGCAGTCTGGTGAACAGCCAATGGATAGGGTAGAGCAGGGGAGAGCCCGAGAACATGGTGTATCGATAGCGGATGTGCACCCGCCCATCGGGTTGCTGACGGGTGAACCACTCACCTTGAAATCGCTCGAAACCGAAGGCGAACATCTCGAAATCTGAAATCTCAATCTTCCAATAGCGGTTCTCATCGCGGGCAAGAACGGTGTCGAGCGAGGTTCCGGGCCGTGTGAAGGTGGACCCGTCCATGTGAATGATGCGACTGCCGCCCACCTGACCCCACGTGGAATCATCGGTGCAGTGCAGCACGCGCGGAGTGATCCAATGCCCCGTATGCACCTTGCGCACATCGCACAGCATGGGGCTCTTGAAGGCGCGTTCGAGTGTTGTGTCGAAAACGGCCTCTATCTCTGTGCTGTCGGTGAATGACGACATGGGCTAAATGTATGTGTCCCAATCATTCACCTCAATGCATTAGACCTTCTTATTCCTGTTGCCTATGGCCGCTCTGTTTCGCACCTTCGCACATCCCCAACTTTATGGGAAAATCTTCTCATCGATCCTTGACCTGACCTCCTTAATGACCGTTTTCAAATAACCATCAACCTGCTGCACCCCATGTCTCACCCCTGGTTCCAACATTACGACCCGCGCATCGCACACACCATCGACCCCGACAGTTACCGCAACATTGTCGAGATCTTCGATCAGAGCTGCGATAAGTATGGCGATGCCATTGCCTACGAGAATATGGGCGTCAGACTCTCTTACCGCGACTTCAAGCGGCAGGCTTACAATTTTGCTGGGTGGTTGCAAAAGAATACCGACCTGCGACCGGGCGACCGCATCGCCATTCAGATGCCGAACCTGTTGCAATACCCCATCTGCCTCTATGGGGCATTTGTGGCGGGCCTGGTAGTGGTCAACACCAATCCGCTGTACACCGCCCGCGAAATGGAGCACCAGTTCAAGGATAGCGGTGCCAAGGCGATAGTGATCGTGGCCAATTTCGCCAGTCTGCTTGAGGAGGTGCTGCCCAAGACAGATATCAGAACGGTGATAGTGACGCGCATCCCCGACCTTTTCCCGCAGCCGAAGCAGTTCATTGCCAATATTGTGCTGAAGCATGTGAAGAAAATGGTGCCCGACTACAACCTGCCAAAGGCCATCGACTTCCGCGACACGGTAAAGGACCACGGCCACAGGGCCACGCGCCACAATGCGCAGAACACCGACATAGCATTCCTGCAGTACACCGGTGGCACCACGGGCGTGTCGAAAGGGGCTGTGCTCACGCATCGCAACATCATCGCCAACATGGAGCAGATCAGGGCGTGGATGATGCCGTTCCTCACCGAGTGCAAGGAGGTGCTGATCACCCCATTGCCGCTTTACCACATCTTCTCGCTTACGGTCAACTGCCTCACATTCGTCACCATGGGCAGTAAGAATGTGCTGATCACCAATCCGCGCGATATCCCAGCCTTTGTGAAGGAGCTTTCGAAACAGGATTTCACTGTGATAACGGGAGTGAACACGCTCTTCAACGCCCTGATGAACAATGACGACTTCCGTAAACTCAATTTCAAGAGTCTGAAATTCACGGTCGGAGGGGCCATGGCCATTCAAAAAGCCGTGGCCGAGCGCTGGAAAGAAGTGACCGGCACATCACTGCTCGAAGGCTATGGCCTCACCGAGACATCGCCTGTTGCAAGTGTGAATCCGATGCAGGGCAACGACCGCATTGGCACCATCGGGGTGCCCGTGCCCAGCACCGAGATCAGACTTTTGGACGATGATGGTAATGAGGTGAAGATTGGCGAACCGGGCGAGATCAACATCAAAGGGCCGCAGGTTATGCAGGGTTATTACCAGAAAAAGGAAGAGACCGACAATGTGCTCCGCAACGGATGGCTGCGCACGGGCGACATCGCTATTCAGACCGAGGATGGTTTCTTCAAGATCGTTGACCGCAAAAAGGACATGATCCTGGTGAGCGGATTCAATGTGTATCCGAACGAGGTGGAGGATGTGGTGGCCCAACACCCCAAAGTGCTCGAAGTGGCCGCTGTGGGCGTGCCCGATGACAAGAGCACAGAGGCAGTGAAGATCTTTGTTGTGAAAAAGGACCCGAGCCTCACTCCCGAAGAATTGCGCCAGCACTGCGAGAAGAACCTCACGGGCTACAAACAGCCTAAACACATTGAGTTCCGTGCAGAGCTGCCCAAGACCAATGTGGGCAAGATCCTGCGCAGAGCTTTGAGGGACGAGGTGAAGGCGTGATAAGTAGGAAGGTCTGACATTCAATTCCGATAGTGAAGCACTCAAATGCCTTTGCCTTGTTTCATCAATACCTGAGTCAACGACAGTGAATCACCGTGCTGAGCGCAGCACCTATCTCCAGCATCAGAGCCAGTCCCATTTCCCAAACATGAAACCGATTGTAATTCTGTTCATCTGCATGTGCCTCTCGTTGATGGCGCAGGCACAGCGCACATCGCCCATTGGCAAATGGAAAACCGTTGACGATGCAACGGGCAAGGTGAAGTCGGTGGTAGAGGTGTATGAACGTGGTGGCAAGTTGTTCGGTAAGGTGTTGCAACTGATTGAACCCGATAAACCAGATCCCGTCTGCGACAAGTGCGACAAGACCGACCCGCGCCACATGAAAAAGGTGATAGGGCTTGAGGTGATCCGCAACATGGTGTGCGATGGCAGCGAATGGGAGGACGGTGACATACTTGACCCCGAGAATGGTAAGGTTTACCGCTGCAAACTGTGGGTTGAGAACGGAAAGTTGCAGGTACGCGGCTACATAGCATTTCTTTATCGCACCCAGACGTGGCTACCTGCCGACTGAGTCATGCACCTCGAAGCGCACAGTCTGTGGCATCTGTATGTTCTGGTGGCGGTCATCACCACCCTCAGGTACCTTGTATTCGCAGGTCCGGCCTTTGCTCTGTTCTATAAATGGAAACCACAGATGTTTGCCCACTTGCGCATTCAGCAGCGCATGCCCCGAAGTGCCGACTACTGGCGCGAGATAGGGTGGAGCCTAGCCACTTTCCTCATTTTCGGCCTTTCGGCAGTTATGACCTTTAATCCCTATGTTTTGCCTCATACGCAGTGGTACACGGGCCATGCCTACGGGCATTGGTACACCGCATTCAGTGTGTTCATGGCACTGGCCATCCACGACCTGTACTTCTACCTCACCCACCGCCTGATGCATCACCCGAGGCTGTTCCGCATCATGCACCGTACCCATCATCTCAGCACCAATCCATCGCCTTGGGCCGCATTCGCGTTTCATCCGCTCGAAGCGTTTGTCGAGGCAGGGATAGTACCTCTATTGGTGTTCGTCATGCCCATCAATGAGTTGGCATTGCTCATATTCCTGTTGCTGATGACCATATTCAATGTGATCGGGCACTTGGGCTATGAGGTGTTTCCAAGATGGCTTACATCTTCTTTCCTGGGGCGGTACATCAACACCAGCACCAACCACAACATGCACCACCGCTATTTCACAGGCAACTACGGTCTCTACACCCGTATCTGGGATGAACTGTTCGGTACCACCAACCCCGATTATAAAGAGCGGTTGGAAGAATTGCAGAGCGGAAGGAAATGACTCTCCTGGGCTGCGATGTTGAATTGAAGCACAGCGGTTTTGCCTGCAGTTCTGAAGTCACTGGTGAGTCTGATTGAATTCAAGGATACTTCCATCTGTACTTGAGGATTGAATTGCCTGTCAGCCAATTCAATTGGGATTGATCGGAAAAAGAACGCCCCGGGCAGAGATGCCCCGGGCGATTCTAAGTCGGTGTGAACCGGACGCTCAGTTCCTGGCGATTCTGCGGGTCAGTTTCGCACCGTCTATCTCAAGCTCAAGCATGTAAACACCGGCCGGCACATCGGTCAGGTCAACAGTGGCGTGCACTTGTCCCGATCCTTTCAAAGTCTTTGGCGGAGCGATGGCACGTCCGGTCAGGTCGCGCACACAGAGAGTCACATCCTTGGCCGCATTCAGCACAAAATCAATTATCACCTCGCCATGGCTCGGAATCGGGAATATCTCAAGTGACTCAATGCCCTCGATGGTGGCAATGCCCACGCAGCAGTCCATATTGAAATCAGGCGACATTCCGGTGCAATCGTTGGTGTCGGTCACCTGCACGGTGTAGACTCCATCAACTGTGATGGCCAGATAGGGGTTGGTAGCACCCGGGATCGGGTTCCCATCCTGGAACCACTGGAACGATACGAACTGTGAGGCATTGACAACAGCGAGCGAATCAGGATACTGGTCTACTACCGGGGTAGGTGCGAACACAGTGACCACAACTTGCGATGACACAGCCACCGAATCGGTGCAGCCAAAGGCATCCATGACAGTCACGCCATAATTGCCGCTCTCGGTAATGGTCACCAGCTGGGTGGTGCTACCTGTGGTCCACAGATACGAAGCGTATCCTGCACCGGCATCGAGCACTACATAGTCGCCCTTACAGAAGGAGATGGGTCCGGGTGGGCTGATCACAGGGTCAGGGCCCGCATTCACGGTCACCACAGCAGGATTCGGGGTGGTATTGGTACAACCGTTGGCGGCAGTCACTGTAAGTGTGTACGATCCAGCGGTGCTGACGGTGTTCGATTGGCCATTCACCCCATCGCTCCACACATAGTTGGCAAAACCGGCAGCCCCGAACAGAGTCACAGAGTTGCCCTGACAGATATTCAATGGTCCATTTGATGAGATGGAGGCATTGGGCAATGAAGACACTATCACATCGATAGGCAGTGAGGTGCCCTGACAGCCTAGGTTGTCAGTAACCGTAACGGAGTACGACCCGGTCTGCGTGGCGCTCAGGGTCTGACCTACAAAGCCATTGCTCCATTGGTAATTGGTGAAATTGGCCTGAGCCGAAAGGTCCACAGATTGGCCTTGACAGATGTTGGTAGGCCCAGACGGGGTGATGATGGGCAGCACAGGTGCGTTGATGCCGATGGCAATGTCATCTGTTCCCTCACATCCGGTGGCATCGGTAACAGTCACTGTGTAAACCCCGGTGTTGGTGATGTCCAAAGTCTGCGTTGTTCCAGTGCCCGAACCGCTCCACGCATAGCTGTTGAAACCAGCCCCGGCATCGAGCGTGATGGTGCCCTGAGGGCAGATGTTCTGATCGGGCCCCAGATCAACAGTAGGGTTCTGCTCCACATTCACACTGATGGTGGAGACTCCCACACATCCGTTGGTCGGAGAAGTGTAGAGGTAGCTGACATCGTGAGGGCCCACTCCGGCCTGACCGGGATAGAACAGGTCACCGATAATGGTTATTGGGAATCCGTTGACCACATAATCCACGGAGTAGACACCTCCCACAGGCAAGCCACCTGTCAGTGTCACGGAACTATCGAGCAGACAGACCGCATCGATACTGGTGAATGATGTGAATGGAAGAGCATTCACGGTGTAGGTGAGGCCCGGAGTGGTGTAAACGCATCCATTGGCATCGGTGGCCATCACAGCCACAGTCTGACCATCAGTAAGGGTGCTTGTGATGTAAGGGTTTGTAGTGCCGACTGATACAGCATCAATGAAGTACTCATAAGAGACTGAGCCTGCTGCGGTAAAAGTCACTTCTGTGCCAGCGCATATAGTTGTGCCAGAGGGATCTGGCGTTATGGTGGCCACTGCGGCCCCGACATCACTCAATGAAACGGCATCGGAGGCGGTGCAGCCGTTCTGATCGGTGACAGTGATCAGATATTGACCTGCATTCGCATTCGACAGATTCGGGCTGGTCTGGCCATTGCTCCACAACCAGGAATATGCCGGCACCCCGCCCAAGGTGAATGTTGTGGCCGAGCCATCGCTAAGACCGCAACCAGAAGGGTTAATGGATGAAATGATACTGATCTGAATCTCAGGATGTACCGTGAACTGCACAGGGGCACTTGTGGCAGCACACAATTGTGTGTCAAGACCTGTTACAGCCACTATGTCTCCATCAGCAAGCGTATTCGTGGTGAACGGGTTGGTGGTTGATGCCACAAGACCATTCACATAGAACACATATGTGGCTGCCCCAGTAGCAGTAAAGGTCACATCGGTACCCCCGCAGGTCGTGTTGTTTGTGGCATCGTTCGTAACAGATACTGGGCTTGAACCTACATCGCTGAGCGAGGCACTGATGCTCGATTGGCATCCGGCAGCATCGGTCACGGTTACAAAATACGAACCTGCCGAAAGACCGCTATAGGTTGTTGATGCAGGCCCGGCTGCCCATTGGTAGGTGTAAGGAGATGTACCTCCTGAAACACCCGCTTCAACCGAGCCGTCCTGAGCTCCGCACGATGTAGGGTCGCTCTGGCTGACGATGTTGGCAACAGGACTCGGATTGACTGTCACAGTGATAGCTGCACTGGCCACATCGCAACCGTTCTGATCGGTGGCGATGACCGTCACCTGATCGCCATCGACCAGAGAACTGCTGACATACAGGCTGGTAGAAGATGGTGCGCCTTGCGAAGTGCCATTCAGGAAGAACTCATAGGTGATTCCTCCACCTGCAAAGAATGAGAGGCTCTGGCCTACGCAAATGGTGTTGTTCACTGCATCCGATATCAAGGTAACGATCGGGCCAGGGTTCACATCCATTTCGCGGACATTGGCGTTATCGGCATACACACAGCCATTGGCATCGGTGCCTGATACAGCCACCTGTTGACCATCAGTAAGGGTGGTAGTGGTGAAAGGATTGGCGGTGCTCACCACAACCCCATCAACGTAATAATCATAGTTCACTGAGCCGCTTGCTGTAAAAGTTACCGACTCACCCTCGCATATAAGGTTGTCAGGATCCTCGCTGCTCACCAAGGTGACTACCGCAGCATTTGGGTCACTGATGCCATAGGTCCCGCTAACAGAGCAGTTGTTACCATCTGTCACTGTTACAAAATAGAATCCGGCCGTAAGTCCTGTAAGTGCAGGGGTGATGCCGCCTGTATTCCATGCGTAGGTATAAGGGGCAAGGCCTCCGCTCACGCTGACTCCGACCTCACCATCTGCTGCCTGACAGGCTGTAGGGTCTACAGATGTGGGCGTGAGGACCGGTACAGGATTAACTGTGAACTGGATAGGGGGCGCAGTGAACGAGCATAGATTGGTATCGACTCCGAGCACAGAGACCAAGTCTCCGTCCTGGATGGTAGTGGTCTGCCATGGATCGATAGCCGCAGTAGGGACACCATTGACGAAGTACTGATAGAACAGACCTCCAGATGCGTCAAAGGTCACCAGATCGCCATCGCAGATAGTTGTGCCAGGTGAGGCCGTAAAAGTGATTGGGGTCGCATTCGGATCGTTGATCGAAACTGTGGACTGTGCCTGACAACCAACCGCATCGGTCAACGTGACCACATAGGGGCCGGCCGGAAGACCTGGATTGACCGGGCCTGTGAATCCATTGCTCCATGTGAAAACGTAGGGGGCCGATCCTCCGAACCCGATGGCGGTGATGGTACCATCGTTAGCACCGCAGGCCGATGGACTTTGAATGTCGCTATATCCTACACTTGGCCCACCTATGATGGTCATAGTGGCAAACACCGGAATCGACCATCCGCAGCAGTCATCCTTAACTCTCAGTCTTACCTCATAGGTGCCCTGCGAAGGGAATGAGTGGGTGGTTGTAGCCGTTCCTGCGCCTCCTGTCGGAGCACTGATGATCCCTTGGCTGATGATCACCCACTCATACGCCACTCCTGACGCACTGGTCGACAGTGTCACTGGGGTGCCGCTGCATGTGCTTGAAGTGGGTGTGCCATTTACCGAAGTGCTAATAGAAGGAAGGGTGCGGGTGCCGTTGATCCGAATGAAATTATCGTAAACGGTGCCACTGGTCACAACATCGAACGTGCCATTTGTGGTGTAGTAGATGCCGACCGGAGATGAACTTGTTGAATAGGATGTGGTGGTGGCGCTGAGGTTATTCACCAGTTGAGCATTGCCCATGGCAGCCAGATCGAGCGTACCTCCGCTTTGGGTTAGGGTGATCTCTGAATTGGTGCAGCCCGAATACTGATTTACAGTAATGGGGCCGAAGTTGGATGGCACAGTGGTTCCGTTCTGGGTCACTGATCCACCGATGGAGACTACGTTCTGAGCAGCTCCGTTGGCTCCGTCTTGACCACGGCCGCCATTGCCGCCATTGCCGCCATTGCCACCTGTACCACCCGTGATGAACTGCCCGCACCTGTTGTGCGAACCGCCTGCTGCTCCGCCTGTGGCAAAACCGCCTTGCTGACCGTTGCCACCTAGACCGCCTGCACCTGCAGCACCTGCATTGGCATCGGTATCGACCACAGTGCCAGAGGAGTTGAACGAATAAATGGCAAACGAACCGCCACCGCCCGAACCGCCTGCTCCACCTAAGCCGCCATTGCCACCATTTCCGCCCGTTCCACCGCTGGCATTGCCACTGCCGCAGCTACAAGTGCAACACGAGCCCAGGTGGGCACCGCTGCCACCGCCACCGCCACCGCCACCGGTGCCATTGCCACCAGCGGTGGATGCGCCTGCGGGAACAAAGAAATTCTGGGTAACACCCGGTGCAGCAGGCTGATTGCCAGCTACGAATGTCGGAGCACCAAGAACACCAGCGGTGCCAGCCCCACCGTTATTTCCGCTCCGTGGGTTCTGTCCGCAATTGAATATGTTGCAGCCATCGTGGCCAGGATTGGGTCCACCACTTCCACCTGAGGCGCCTGAATTCCCATTGCCGCCCGCAGTTCCGTTGCCTGGATCAGAATTGCAACCAGAAGCTTGACCGCCACCAGAACCTCCAGAACCACCGGCACCACCGCCACCGGTTCCGGCAGGCGTTGACCCTGCTGCCCCTGCTGCCCCGCTACCGGCATTCACCACGCAGCGGGATATAGAATAGTTGGTCGCGGCATTGAGGTAGATCCCATAGACCGAATTGCCTCTGCCGCCTGTGTTGCCCGTTGCACCGGCTGCAAGCACATTTATGGTCAGGTTGTGCAATGAGACACCATTGACCACCGATGCCTCTATGCCGATGTGATGGCCCACTGTGGTGCCAGCAACTACGGCTGTCTCCACCGGAGGGTTGATGTTCAGACTTGTAAGCACAGTGCTGCTCAGAACCCAATCTCCACCCACAATCTGATATCCGCCCTCAATGGTCACATTGCTGGGCAGGACTATTTTGCTTGTGAAAGGGTACGACCCTCCCAGCATGCGGATGTAATTGCGCTGGGGCGTGATATTGGCCAATGCGAATGTCAACGTCACTGGTGCTGACGGGGTGCCAAGTGTACCGGATCCGGTGGGCGACACATACCAGTATCCGCAGGGCTGTTGGGCCAAAGCGTTCAGACCGATACCGAGCAGGAGGGCAAGGGCGTAGAATCTCCTCATCATTCGTCAGGTGAGTTTAGGGGTCAGGTAAAAGCGGGCCTAATGTAATGTGGAAGGGGCTATTCCTGTTATGAGCAGCGATGTGCGGCCGCCAAACAGAAATGAAAAGAAGAATTGAACCGATGACGGGAGAAATCAGGACATGGTGGCGGCTATTATCTATAAATATCAGTATTTCAATAGCATAGACATTAACCTAAATGATAGGACGCTACATGTTCCAATCAACAGGTAAGGTTACCTAAGCTGTCCACTTTAACCAGATTATCATCTATAAGATGCTGTAGAACAGACAGCACTTTTTTTTCGGGCCAGCTGCCTAACGACCCCGGTAACTGCTTTGGCGTGATGGTGCCCTTGGTGATTGTGTCCATTATTTTCCGTGAGATGGAATCAGATTCTTGAGAACTGACTGATTCATTGGCCAGGCTGCGGCAAACATCACATTGGCCGCAGGTATGTGTGGCCTGCTCTCCGAAATAGGATAGAAGCAGCACGCTCCGGCACAGAGCA
This sequence comes from Flavobacteriales bacterium, assembly GCA_044356305.1. GTDB lineage: Bacteria > Bacteroidota > Bacteroidia > UBA10329 > UBA10329 > JBIKWM01. Next base: position 13,680 of record JBIKWM010000041.1, on the reverse strand, counting down.
GTGTTTTCAAGGAAATGCACCACGGCCTTCATCTGTTTCAGACGCACCTCTTTCCGCATCTCATATCCCTCTCGGCTGATGCGCACATTGCCAGCAGACATAGCACCATTTACCAGATTTATGCGAGGCAGCCCTGTAGCCGGGCGCCATTGCAACAACTTGCGGTCATGCAGTGCCTGCAGGGTGCGGGCAATCTCATCGGTCGTCATACCCGAACGCTTTGATATCCGGTTCAGATCAACAGCCACTTCGTCTTCATAAAGTGCCCCATAACTGCGCAATAAAGTCTGCAGAACGCGCCTCAGGCGCTCATCGCGTACCTCTTCCTGGTAGAGAGTCTCTGGTGATACCGTGATGCGCACGGTACTATGTGCCCGTTCTGGTTCCGAGATGTAGACGTAGCCTTCGCGCTGAAGGAAACCCAGGGCGGTATGCACTTGGGCAGCGGACAGTCCTGTTCGTTCCGTAAGTGCATCAAGGTGAAGGTCAAACCATTCTTCGCTGCCAGCACCTTCGGCAAGGCGCAATTGGCTGCAAAGGGCACGATACACATTCACTATCACAGATTTGTCTGGGAATGATGCCTGCACCGATTCTTGAATTGCGACAGAGGTCGTTCCATCGATCAGGGCTACCGCATATGCCTTCTTCCCATCACGTGCCCCTCGTCCAGCCTCTTGAAAGTAGGCTTCCAACGTATCGGGAAATCCGAGATGAATCACACAGCGCACATTCGGTTTGTCTATGCCCATTCCGAAGGCATTCGTTGCCACTACCACCCGGGTACGGTCATTCACCCAGTTATTCTGCCTTCTGGTACGTTCATCATAACTCAGCCCTGCATGGTAAAATGTACTGCTGATGCCCATGCTGAGCAGGTGGTCGGCCACCTCTTTTGTGCGTCTGCGATTGCGCACATACACAATGGCGCTGCCGGGCACCCGTTGCAGAATGCGCAACATCCGACCTTTGGTATCTTCTTCGCGCAGAACCATATAGGCCAACTCCGGGCGTGCAAAACTCTTGCGGAACACCGTTCCGTCCCTAAAGGCCAGCCGAGCCATAATATCGCTGACCACCTGAGGCGTGGCGGTGGCCGTGAGGGCCAGCACAGGTACCTGAGGCAATAGGCTGCGCACCTCAGCTATGAGCAGGTAGGGAGGCCTGAAATCGTAGCCCCATTGCGAGATGCAGTGCGCCTCATCCACGGCAAGTAGGTTGATCTGCATTCGCTGCAGCCGTAAGCGGACAATGTCGGTCTGTAGCCTTTCGGGACTCAGGTACAGGAATTTGACCTCGCCCATGGCAGCAGATTCGAGGGCACGGTCTATCGCGCTCCGCTTCATGCCTGCGTGCACGGCCACGGCCGCAATGCCACGCTCGGTGAGATTGTGCACCTGATCCTGCATGAGGGCGATGAGGGGCGAAATGACGATGCAGACACCCGGCATGGCCATGGCCGGCACCTGAAAGCAGATACTCTTGCCTCCACCCGTGGGCAGAAGAGCAAGGGTGTCGCGGCCGCTCATGGCACTGCGAATAATGTCCTCCTGCAAAGACCTGAACGAAGCGTGCCCCCAGTACCTGCGCAGAACATCCGCAGGTTCCAGATAGGCAGGTGCATGTGCTTTGCTCATGGTTGGTGCAAGGAACGAAAGACACGCCAATGATGCGATGTATGAACCATGGTCAGTCGGATTGCAATCTTGGATAGGGTTATCAACCTCAATAAGGCCAGATAGAGATGTATTGACATGAATTGATAATGAATGAAGTACCGAATAGCGAGGACCCCTTTGATCTACAATCAGCTCATTAGCCTCTTCTCATCATGTGGGCTGCAAGCGTAGGGTAATTTCACGGCCATGAATCGGATACTGCTCATTGAGGACGAAGCGAATGTGGCATCGTTCATTTCGAAAGGGTTGGGCGAACAAGGCTATGAGGTTACTGTGGCCAACGATGGCGAGTCGGGGTTCCGTGCCGCAACGCAGGGCGATTTCAGCTTGGTCATACTCGATGTGATTTTGCCCGGACGCAATGGAATGGATATATGCTGCGACCTGCGAAAGGCGAAGGGATTCGGCACGCCCATTCTAATGGTCACAGCTCTCGGTAGCACAGATCAGGTGGTCAAGGGCCTCGAGACCGGGGCCGATGACTATTTGACCAAACCTTTCAAATTTCAGGAACTACTTGCCCGGGTCAAGGCGCTTCAGCGTAGGGTGAATGCACCAATAGCCGCCAACAGCGAACTTACCTATGCCGATGTGACCGTGAACCTCACGGCTCGAAAGGTATATCGCGACACCAAAGAGGTGCGCCTGTCGAACCGCGAGTTTGATCTGTTGGTGTACATGATGCGCAACCCGGGCCGTGTGCTGACCCGTACAGAGATTTTGCAACACGTGTGGGAGGTGAATTTTGACATGGGCACAAATGTGACTGATGTATATGTGAACTACCTGCGCAATAAGATTGATAAAGAATTCGGTAGCCGACTGATACACACGGTGGTAGGTAAAGGCTACATGCTTCAGGCTGAATGACCATCAGGCTCCGAATAGCCCTGTTCCTTACTTTGATAACTGCCATCACGGTGGTAGTGCTGGGGCTTTTCATAGATCTGCTGTTCAGACTGCACACTCAGGCCGAGTTCAACCGTCAATTGCGTGTGCGGGCCGAGATTGCCGCACAGGCCTTTCTGGGCAGCGATGACATGAGTTCGGCCATCTATCAGCGCATCAGGGAACGGCATTTCCAGATCCTGCCAATGGAGCGCGAGACCATGTTCAGCATTGCGCCCGATGGTAGTCTGAAACTGATTAACGAAGGGTTTCATCCAACCGATGCCTTCGTGGCGGAGGTGCGCGCCAACCGCTATGCTGAGGGCGAGGACAATGCAGGCAACGCTCAGGTAGGCATCATATATGATGATGAGGGCACAGAGTACATGGTGATGGTGAGCGCCATGGACCAATACGGACACCTTATGCTGCGAGACCTCACCGAACTGCTGATAATTGGAGGCGCAGTGGCCGTGCTCGTGAGTTTTGTGCTGGCATTCGTATTGGCACACAGGGTATTGCGGCCCCTTAGGCTGATGGTGCACGACATTCGCAGCATGACAGCCGGGGACCTTGGGCGCAGGTTGCAGCAGAAACCTGGTTCGGAAGATGAGACTGAAGTTCTTAAGGCTGAGTTCAACCGCATGTTGGACCGCCTTCAGACTGCCTTCGAGATGCAGGATGCCTTCATCTCAAACGCCTCGCATGAATTGCGGAATCCGCTCACTGCTATCATGGGCGAGACCGAGGTGGCACTTGCCCGGACCGACCGGAGCACTGATGATTACATCGGATCATTGAACCGGATACTGAATGAGGCCAATCGCCTCGAAGAAATCAGTACGGCTTTGCTCCGATTGGCCAAGGCCAGCTTCGACTCACGCGGATTCAGTAGTGATAGCCTGAGATTGGACGAGATGCTGTGGGACGTGCGCAGATCGGTGTTGGCCATGAACCGCAACGCACAGATCAACATCCATTTAGATCATTTGCCCGATGATCCTGATCAATTACTAGTTACCGGCAACGAAGGACTGCTTGCCATGGCAATGTCAAATATCATTGGCAATGCTTGCAAATTCTCAGCAAATGCACCGGTTGAGGTGACCCTGAGCCATGCGGGGGAACAACTGGTGATAGCGGTGGTAGACAGCGGTATAGGTATATCTGCCACCGATCTGCCACATGTTTTCGAGCCGTTCTTCCGCAGCGAAGGCGTTCGTCAGATAGGTGGTTTCGGCATAGGACTGCCGCTCTCGCAGCGCATTGTGGGCATGCATGGAGGACAGATAAAAGTTGAGTCGGTGGTCGGGGCCGGCACAACTGTCACCGTTTCGCTGCCCAGGCGCACTGCCACTGGCATCGCAGCCTGATCAGCACTTCATTCCAGAATCAGCTCCATGGCCATGTGTGGGATGTTGTCCTCGAGGTATTCATGCCCTGTGGCAAGAAATCCTAACTGGCGGTAAAAACGCTCCAGATAGCTCTGGGCCGAGATGTGTACCGTACAAGGGCCGTAAAGAGTGCCGACAGATGCTATGGCAAATCGCATCAGATCTTTCCCGGCCCCTGTGCCGCGAATCTCTGGGGCAGTCACCACCCTGCCAATGCACGGATGCACATGACCCAGACCCGGGGGAAGGATGCGGGCATAGGCCACTAACACATCGCTCTGCATGCCAAGAACATGTAGACAATGCGCATCAATCCCATCGGCATCAAGATACGGGCACTCCTGTTCCACCACAAACACCCTCTGGCGCAATGCCATGGCAGAATAAAGCTGCGCGAGGTTCATTGACCCGAATGGAACGATTGAGAACATGATAGATCCGGAGTTCATTCGTTGATCATTTTGACCAAATTGATATTTGGGATGCTGTAATACTCAAAGGCCTTGTGGCCGTTGGGATAGGATCATTTTACGGCCGATTCGGCCATGAGATGAGCTGCATTGGCCAATGCAGCTGCGGTTGGCTCTCCTGAGCTGAGCATACGGGCCAGTTCGCGGGTGCGGTCTTCCTTGTTCAGATCTGTTATAAGGGTGTTGGTGCCACGCTCGTCCTCGGTCTTGCTCACGTGCAGGTGGGCATTGGCCCTGGCCGCCACCTGGGGCAGGTGCGTTATGCACAGTACTTGCATGTTCCGCGCCAATGCGGCAATGCTCTGACCTATGCGGCCAGCTGTCTCACCGCTCACACCGGTATCCACCTCGTCTAATACTATAGTGGGCAATTCGGCCTCTTGGGCCAAATGGCCTTTTATTACAAGTATCAGCCTGCTCAGCTCGCCTCCCGATGCCACTTTGCTCGCATCGGCCAGTTGCATGCCCTTGTTGGCACTGAACAGCATCCGAACTCGGTCGATGCCTGATGGCCCAGGTACTTCCTGCACGTCAATGGTCACTTGCACCTGCGCGCTGGGCATACCAAGGTAGTGCAATCCTTGGGTGATGGTGTCGCCAAGGCGGTTGATTACTGCATTCCGTGCATTGCTGAGTTGAACCGATAGCTGCAGCAGTTCTTTCCGACATCGGTCGGCCTCGGTTCGCAGTTCGGTCAGGTCACCCGCTCCTGTTTCGATAGCGGCCAACTTGCTGCCCAGGGCATTGTGCAACTGCACCAGTTCAGTATCAGTTCGGAGGCGGTGTTTTACCAGCAACCGCTGAATGGAATCAACCCGTTGACGCACCATTTCGGCTCTTTCATGGTCCACTTCGGTGGTAGCCATGGCCTCGGCAACGGTGGCGGCCACATCGCGCAGTTCAACATGTACAGTACGGAGGCGGTTGCGCAGTTCATCGGCCCCGGGCAGGTGACGGCCGCTCTGGCCCAGCAATGTGATGGCCTGGGCCAGTCGTTGTTCAGCACTTTCGTCCCCATCAGTCAATAGGGTGCATATTGCGGTGGCGGCCTGACGCGCCTCATCGGCATGTTCGGCCATTGAAAGTTCTGCAATCAAGGCATCCAGCTCCTCGGCCTTGGGGCGAAGTGCCTCCAATTCATCAAACTGAAACTGCAGGTAATCGCGCTCGGCCATGTCTTTGGCGGCTGCCTCTTCGGCCTGATGCACACGGTTGAGTGCTTTTTCCCAAACGGTGAACAGCTGGCGATGCTGTTTGGCCTGAGCCACTGTGCCAGCAGCCACATCTACCAGGTTGAGAAGGAAGTCGTGCTCGCGCAGTTGCAGGGCCGCATGTTGCGAATGGATATCGACAAGCAGAGAACCCACGGTACGTAGGTCAGCGAGTCTGACGGGTGTGTCATTGACAAAGGCTCGTGTACGGCCATCGCGCATCAGTTCGCGCCTGAGAATCACTGCGCTCTGCACATCGACTCCGATAGCGAGAAGGGTATCCTGCACGGCAAGCCCGGTCTGAGCGAACTCGGCCTCCACTATGCAGCGGTCACCCTCGGGACCGATCACTGATGTATCGGCCCGCTCGCCCAGAGCAAGGGCCAGCGCATCTACGATGATGCTCTTGCCAGCACCTGTCTCGCCAGTGATTATGGTCAGCCCTCTGCTGAGGTCAACCTCCAGCCATCGCACAATGGCGTAGTTGCGAACAAGCAGCCTCGCCAGCATGGACCCTCAGTTTTTGAGGATGCGATTGTATTTGCTCGCATTGCCAGGATCCATCTGCGTAAGTTCGTTCACAGCCTTGGTCTTCTGGTCGGCCATGGCACCGCTGAAGATGTTCACGAACTCATCGGCCTTGCTTGAGAAAAAGACCTGTAGCAGAAAGCTGTTGGGCTGATCGCGCTTCAGGAGTCGCAACGGTTCCAATTGAGTGAAGATGGTGTTACGGCCGCGGTTCAGGTCGGTGCCCATCACATCGAGCCCCATGCGATGGATCTGGTAGTACATGGAGCGGAACTTATCGAAACGGGGGTTCAGCACATTCTCAACCAACCAATACCTGTTGCTAGATCCCTCAAAAGCCTTCCATCCCTTCTCTGGCTCGCCCTGTGCATTGTTGACAATGGTAAGGGCCTTTTGGAAGTAGGGTTCACCGCCCTTGGGCGAGAAACTGTCATAATCGAAACCCAAGATCATATAGGCATAGTACGCCAAGGTGCTGGCAAGCTGCGACTGGTGCGAACCTTCTTGCCAGATGATAGGGTCGTTCTCCACATATTTGAAGGTGAAGTCCTGGTCATTGACATTGATGAGTATCGAATTGTAAGAAGTCTTGAAGGCCGGACGGCTGGCCTGCACCTGAATGCTGGCGCGGAACTGCTCGTTGCTGACGCGTTCGGCCACAGTGATCAGAATGCTGCATTCGATGCGTTCATCGGGCTGAAACTGATCCTGAGTCCAACGGGTGGAGTTGATAAACTCGCGTATGTCGTTCTGTAACGTCTCGAATATCCGTTTCTCGGTGTTCTGCACCTGCGGACTGATGACCGAAACAGTGCATTTCAGTTCTTGTGCGGCAGCAGCGAGCGGCACCAGAATGGCCAAAAAGGCGGTGAATACTGACCTCATTTATGTTCTATCCGTTCGGCAATGGCAGCCAGTATGTCGGTGGCTACATCGTGTTTGGGCTTCAGGCCAAAAGTAAGGACACGGCCTGTGCGGTCGATAATGGATACCCGATTCGTGTCGTGCCCAAATCCTGCCCCGGCATCTTGCAGGGAATTGAGCACTATCATGTCGGCATTCTTGCGCATCATCTTTTCGGTGGCATTGGTCACGGCATTATCGGTCTCCAAGGCAAATCCTACAACGAACTGACTCGTTTTCATCTTACCCAATGATGCCAATATGTCGGGCGTGGGCTCTAGTTCTATGGTCAGTCCGCTCTGGCTCTTCTTGATTTTTTGCGGTGCGATGTTCTTGGGTCTGAAATCGGCTACAGCGGCCGAAAGGATGGCCACATCGCAGCCATCGAAACGGTCCATACATGCATCATACATCTGCTGTGCAGACGTCACATCAATACGCATTATTGCCTCATTCTCCGTTCTGATGTTCGATGGTCCCATGACCAGGTCAACGGTGGCACCGGCCTTTGCTGCAACCTCGGCCAATGCTGCGCCCATCTTACCAGTGCTGTGATTTCCGATGAAACGCACGGGGTCAATCGCCTCATAGGTAGGCCCGGCCGTGATAAGTATGCGCATGCCCCTCAGGTCAGGCATGGCCCAAAATGGCGTGCAATGTTTCAACTATGGCTTCAGGTTCGCTCATGCGGCCCTCTCCGCTCAGGCCGCTTGCCAGCTCACCACTTTCGGGGCCGATCAAATGGATGCCATCGGCCCTTAGGGTGGCCACATTTCTCTTCGTTGCAGGGTGGGCCCACATATCGAGGTCCATGGCAGGGGCCACGGCAACCGGGCAGCGTGCGCTGAGCAAGGTTGCCATCAACAGATTATCGCACAGGCCATTGGCCAGCTTGGCAAGGGTATTTGCAGTACACGGTGCCAATATAATAGCATCGGCCCATAATCCCAGTTCCACATGGTTGTTCCATTGGCCGGTCTCAGCATTGTGCGTTCCGCTCAACACAGGTCGGCCGCTAAGGGTGGACAGTGTGAGCGGGGTAATAAAATCCTTGGCGCCCTCAGTCATCACCACCTGCACATCGTGTCCAGACTTACGCAGCAGCCGTACCAGGATAGCACTCTTGTAGGCCGCAATGCCCCCGCTGATGCCGACAATGATCTTGTTACCTTTCATATCAATGGGCGATAGTACGCTTTTTCTTTAGTCTGATGATGGAGGGGAAAATGATTCAACCCATAAATTAAATGAATGATTATCATGATATTAAGATCGCTTACGTCAATCAATGATATTAATCTTTTATGAGAGAGATCATCTGTTTTAGCTGAGACTCATCTGACTTTCTGACGGTAGGGTATGATGAATCCCACTCCTACATTGACATTGAAGAGATAGTAGCTGAACAGTCTTTTCTGGGTAAGGGCCTCAAGTTGACCCTCTTGATCGGGCTCAGAGATGTTCTCGTCAATGGACCCGAAATACGGCCACAGCCCTGTAGGGACTATACCCACCTGCACTGCCGACCGGAGGATGAGATAATTGAAGAACACCCGTTGCTGCCCAAGTGTGAATGAGATCACTGCGGCCAGGAAATCGTGAGATCCACCCTTGTATTCAGACTTGCTGGATACCGAGTACGGGATGGCCTGAAGCGTGAGCAACATTGCGTCAATCTTGGTGTAGGTGCCCACCGGTGCAATGGCACCCTTTGCGGGGTTGCGGAAGAATTTGACATTGGCCCCATAGCCGTAGCCCCGTATGCGGGCGTGCTTGAACTGATTGCCAATGATGGGGAAAATGCGCTTGTCATATCGCTCGTTTCCCCAGTCGAATGAGAGGCCGGTGGCAAGTACATCAAACGTGAGGCCCACACTGGTCATGCGCGACACGGTGTAGTCAAGATCGGCTGTTCCGCGCACATTGAGGCTGTAGGTGTCGAGGCCCTGACCCATGTTATGGTTGGGGTTCATCAGGGCATTCATAAGGCTGGCCTCGGCTGTAAGGGTGAGCCGATGGCCCATATAGCCCGGGGCCTGCGCCATGCACCATGATGCAGTGCTGACAAGAAGAATGATATGGGCCACGCGCTTCATGGCATATCGGCCTTTCGGGGCGAGCGCCTCAGTTGATAGAACGAGTCATACACCTTCGAGTTGATCACATCGCCTGCATCACGTTGATTGAAATTGCTGTAGGCCACCATCTCGGGTTCGCCTGTGCGGAGGTCAAAGACCACGAAGAAGTAATACGTGTCGTACGATGGGCTGATGATGTTGTAAAGTGCCAGTGGGAGGGCGGGAGGCATAAGGAGGTAGAGTAGATAGAAGAATCGCAATGGCTTGGTCTCTCGATAATTGACCACTCCGGTCCAAACAAAATGTTCAGTTCCGTAGTGTTCCATTATCCCGTTCAGCCTCTCACTCTCAGTATTGACCATTCCCACCTCGGTCTCAGCAAAACGAGCATCGACCCAATCATTGAGAAAAGTGATGTCGTTGAATGCCTGAACATCATCGGTACCGAGGCGTGTCCGGTCGAGCAGGACCAGATCAAGACCTGTGGCCTTGGCCGATCGCATGATGCGTTCCTGTAGGTCCATCCTTGCCTCCTCCGAGCGCATGAATCGGTTGTTCTGGCGCTTCCGCATATCGAACTTGATGTACTCGGGCGACACACAAACAGCCTTCTGTGCACCGATGCCGAATCCATGGTCGCGCAGGCGGTCAGCCTTTCTGCGCTCGGCCCTTATCTCAGGTGCCACGGGCGGATGCTTGGCCCTGTACTCAAGGATGCTGTCGTAGACCGAAGCGAAAGTGGGCTGGGCAAAAAGATCGACCAGACCGTACTGCACCATCCATTTGCGTGGGTCGTCCAGTGCCTTGCGCTGAATGCGCCCGAACCGGCCAACGGTGCCTGTGGTGTCACCATTGCGGGCGGCACTTGGCAGGTTCCGTTCAAAAACCCCGTTCATAGCATGGTGGGCAATCAGGTCGGCCACCGCATCAGCAAACATGAGGCGCAGGTCGGGCTGATCGGGTTCCTCTAGCCATAGGCGGTACAGCTCTCGCACTGCCAGTACATTCAGTTCATCAGCCTGCAGGCGATAGAACAGGTGATACAACTGCTGGCTCTCACCTTGCACCTGGCTCCACCCGGGATGCACGCTTCCGAAACTGCCACCGTTCTTGAATTTAAGCAGGGAATAGAATGCCTTTGCCTTCTGGTGGCGCATATAAGTGCCTGCTTCGTTCCCGTGGCTGAGAAGGTAAGCCAGATAGAGTGCCTTGATGGGGTCGCGGTCGTGGTTGGCCACAGCCACCAGTTCATTTCGCGCCAGGTCACGTACCGTGGCGAAATCTTCTCTTGCATCTTTGAATTCAACTCCTGTGGCAGCATGCCCCAACTGCGAGAGGGCCTTGTCCAGACGTTCGGCTGTGGCGGGGTGGGTGCTGGCAGGATCCATGTCGGTGAGCGGGTCAATGGTCCGCACCTTGCTCAGGTAATAGCCGGGATCGATCTTAAATGGACCTTGGTCGTACTGATCCTGCCGCCACGGAATATCATCGAAAGGGATGTGCGCATAGCGCATCACCTCAAACACATCGGCCACCGATGCCAGACTGTAGCCGGCCCGCCCTAACCTGATAAGGCCCAACGAGTCGGCCACCAGCTCAAGATCCTTGTTATAGCGGATCTGTGCCAGCAGCCTATCACTGATTGCTGCCTGCGAATAGCTGCCGCGGCCATCGGCTATGTCCTGTGCTTCGATGTAAGAGCTCATGACATGTCCTCCGATCCAGTGCTCCAACTCGTGGCAAAGCACAAAGGCCACCTGTGCCTCGGTCTCCAATTGGGCCATTAGCCCAAGATTGAATAAGATGATGCCATTGTTGGTTGTGAATGCATTGACCGAGGCCGAGCGCATGGCATACACCCGTACTTTGGCGCGCAGGTCCGGCCGGTCGTGCAGCACACGGTCCATCACCGCATTCAGATAGAGACTTACAGGGTCGTTAAAGAGTACTTTACCGCTGTTGAGCACCTGATCGACCATGAAGCTGCTCTCGAGCAGAAAATCATCCTGACGACCGCTGCCATTGCCCGACCGCTGACGCTCATCGGCATATTTGACCGATGAAAGGGTGCGGAACTCTTCGGGCACCGGAGAGACGCTCTCGAGCAGCCTATCGACATGGCCGTTCTGTGCCGATGCGCCAGTCAGGGCAAGCAGGTGCAATAAGAAAAGGCTAAGGGACGAACGGATCAAACCAGGGGTGTAAGGGGCCAGCCCAAATATAGACCTGACGGCTCAGAGCAGCCTAAACAACAGTGCCACCAACGAAAGGGCCATGCACACCACACCAATGGCCACCACAGGGCTTATCCGTATGTTGATGTCTGATGAGAGGGTAGGGGCGAGGCGTCTGATCAGCACGTTGGCCGCACGGCCGTACATGGACGTCAGGCCTGTGGATGCGTACGTGCCAGCCACACGCAGCGAAACGCGGTGCAAGGCCATAAGAATGGCCAAGACAACAAGCAATAGTATCGTGGCCTTGGCCCAGGTCGCCCTTTCGGCACGGCCGCTCTGTTTTGCAGCCTGTTCGCGGCTGATAGTCTCAGACATGCTCCCGATCATCTGGGTATCGATGGAAGCCAGTTCCCTGTAAAGCCTGAGCAGATATGCACTCTGGGCCGAATCGAGTGTGGCGTGGCGCTCGTGCAGCGAGTCAATCTTCAACACCAGCCGGTCGCGTCTCTGCCTCAGTTCGTAGGTCTCGCCCAGATCGGCCAACGACACATCGGCACAGAAAAAGAGTATCGCCAAAAGGATAGTTCCTGCGCGGGCCATGCGGCAAAACTAAGGAAGAGGGCAGGGCCATGGGTCCGATCGATATCAAAACCCCATCTTCGCCCCAATTAACACAGAACCATGACCATTCAACAGGCGCAAGACACCGTGCACAGGTGGATCACCACCACCGGGGTGCGCTATTACAGCGAACTGACCAACACCGCCCTGCTGACCGAAGAGGTGGGCGAGGTGGCGCGCATCATGGCGAGGAGGTATGGCGATCAGAGTTTCAAGCCTGGCGACAGCGATGACCTGGCCGATGAGATGGCCGATGTGCTGTTCATTCTCATCTGTCTGGCCAATCAGACCGGAGTGGACCTGACGGCTGCCCTCGAAGCCAATCTGCGCAAAAAGACACAACGCGATGCCGACCGCCACCGCAACAACCCGAAACTGAGATGAGCAACGACCGACCTGACTGGCGCGAGGAGTGGGAGAAATACAGACCCTACATCCTTAACGACATGACATTCACATTCATAGTGATGGTTGTGATGTTCATTGTGGCCGCTATTGTGGTGTTCTGAGGCCGGGTACGGAAGCGACTTTAGGCATATCGGTTATTTGACACCTGCTCAAAGGGCAGCTGCATACATTCGGCCCCCTAAACCGAGAACCGATGTTGAAACGATTACTCCCTTCCATTCTGATCATTGCCGCATCACAGGCTTTTGGTCAGGCCAATGTGCCACCGAGCTGGCAGCGCACAGCCGTTTTTGACCGCGAGGCCCCTGTTGTGCTGATGCCCGACCTGGACATTGATGCGCTGCTGGCCGAGGATGAGATACGTCATGCCCAGAAAGTGGGCCCGTACAAGTTCGGAGAGAACATACCTGTAGAGTTGAATCTTGGCAACAGCGGCCAATGGGAGACCGAGAAGAACGGCAACCGTCTGTGGAGGCTCGGCATACGCAGCATGGGTGCGTACACGGTGAATTTCATTTTCAGCGACCTATATCTGCCGCCCGGTAGCGCCTTTTACATCTACAATGACGACCGCACCGAGATGTACGGCCCTTACACCACGGCCGATGTACGTGCTGACCGCGGTTTTGCCACATTCCCCATGCGAGGCGAGCTGATGTGGCTGGAGTACTTTGAGCCATCGGCCATGCAGGGCCAAGGGTCTATTGCACTCGAAACGGTGACCCACGGCTATCGCGACCTGTATGACATGGCTCGTGGGGGTGGCAGCGGAGCCTGCAATAACAACATCAACTGTCCGGAGGGGCAGCCCTGGCAGGACGAGAAGCGTGCCGTGGCGATTATGATCAGCGGTGGCAGCGGTTTCTGCACAGGGGCCATGGTGAACAACACCGCTCAGGACGGTACCCCGTATTTCCTTACCGCCAACCACTGCCTGGGAGGCAGCATGGCCAATTGGACGTTCAAATTCAATTACGAGAGTGCAAACTGCAACGGAACAGGCGCGCCTGCACTCGGTGGCGGTCAGTTCATTCAGGGTGCCACCCTTAAGGCCAATAATGATGGGAGCGATTTTGGTCTCCTGCAGCTCAATAGCACCCCTCCGGCTGCATTCAATGTGTATTATGCCGGCTGGGACAACACAGGGGCAGTGGCACCCAATGTCATCGGTATCCATCACCCATCGGGCGACATCAAGAAGATCAGCTTTGAGAACAACGCTGTGGACGCGACCAATTGGGGTGGGGCAGCGTGCTGGCATGTTCCCAATTGGGATGACGGCACAACCGAACCCGGATCATCTGGATCTCCGTTGTTCGACCC
>JBIKWM010000002.1:0-296080 GCA_044356305.1 Flavobacteriales bacterium | reverse complement strand
GGTCGGGCTACCAGAACACCACGGGCAGCAAGAACAACTACATAGGCTACCAGGCCGGGCTCAACAGCACCACGGGCGAGAGCAACAGCTACTTCGGCTACCAGGCGGGCATGAACGCCACCACGGGCAGCAACAACATAGCCATAGGCACCTTTGCGGGTCAGAGCCTGGGGGCGGCCAGCAACAATGTGTACATAGGCCGCAGCGCTGGGCAGAACAGCACAGGGGCCAACAACACCTTTATTGGGCGCATAGCAGGTCAGGGCAACACCACGGGCACGGGCAATACGTACGTAGGCAGCAACGCGCGCGGCAATGCCGACCTGACCAACGCCACGGCCATAGGTATTGACGCCCTGGTCACGCAGAGTAACAGCGTGGTTATAGGCAGCAGCATCACCAACATGGGAGTAGGGGTCAGTGCTCCCAGCCAGAAGCTGCATGTGGCAGGCAATGCACGCATCACAGGCGCCATATTCGACAGCAACAACGAGGCGGGCACCGCAGGGCAGGTGCTCAGCAGCACGGCCACGGGTACGGATTGGGTGAATGTTCCATCTGGGCCGCAAGGTCCAACAGGGGCCACGGGACAGGTAGGGCCTACAGGTCCAGCGGGGGCGGCAGGTCCGGCAGGTCCAACAGGGGCCGCGGGTCCGCTCGTAGCTGGCACTTCAGGGGCGATGCTCCGTCATGACGGAAGCAGCTGGGTGGCCAGCAACTTCACTTACAACACTGGGAGCGAGCTCAATGTGGGTTTCAACGGTTTCCTGCCCTCCACCCGTTTTCAGGTGACCGGTGACGATGCCACAACCACCCTTGCCGGATTCAGTGCCTCTCCGAGCACCGCGGTACGCATCCATAACGAGAATCAGACAGATGGCAATTTCGGAAGCCTTGTGTTTACCTCAAAGGCATCGAACAATGCCAATTTCGAGGCTGCGAAATTGGCGGGCATCAGCACGGCACACGCATCAGGAAGCACTTCTGGCGACCTGGCTTTCCTGACCCGGGGCAGTTCTTCGCTCAATGAGGTGATGCGCATCACCAGCGGGGGCAATGTGGGAATAGGCAGCACAAGTCCTTCAAGCCGTTTTGCGGTCTTTGGCCAGAATTCCTCAACCTCCACGGTCGGATATTTCTATTCGAACTATGTCGGAGCTACAGACGTGGTCGGGCTATACGGCCGGTCTGTGGCATCGGACGGCTACGGTATCGGAGTTGAGGGAGTCGGTGGATACTATGGGGTAAGGGCCACGAATATCGGGGGGGCATATTCCGGGGGGGCATATGGGGTATATGCCTACTCTTCCGGCACGGCCGGTACACGGGGCGGCATATATGCCTCCTCCAATAATCCCGGGGGCACGACTGCATATGGGATATATGCCACGGCATCAGGCGCGGTGACCAACTGGGCCGCCTACTTCGCTGGCGATGTGTATATGACAGGCCTGAGGCTGGTGAACGGAAGTCAGGCCAATGGCCGCATACTACAGAGCGATGCGAACGGGGTTGCCACATGGGTAGAGCCGAGCGCGGTGAACGCTGGGCCGTGGAGCACAGGGGCATCGTCCATTTACCATAACAGTTTCAACGTTGGCATCGGCACAGCCACACCCTCGGCTCTGCTGCATATTTCGGGGGGCAAGGCCCTCATCGGCTCGGCCAACGGAACATTGGCGACCCTCACTGTGAATTCGAACGGAACAGACGAGGTTCTCCGTGCTCGTGTGAGCGGCAATACGCAAATGATGATTGATGCTGCCGGCAATGTGGGTCTGGGAGCCGCTACCACAGCCAACAAACTCAGCGTGTATGGCACCTCCTATTTCAGCGATAACGTTGGGATAGGCACCACCGCCCCGTCACAGAAACTCCATGTTAGCGGCAATGCCGTTGTGACCGGCTACCTTGGGGCAGGAACATCAACGGCCATTTACCCAATGGACGTTTACAGCACAGGAACGACCCGAGCTCTGAACGCAGAAAATGTGTACAGCGGGGCAAACGCAAAGTATGGGGGCTACTTCAGCTCCAATGCCGCTGGTTCGGGCACGAACTACGGGGTGTATGTCAGTTCACTGGGAAGCACAGGGGCCTCCACCTCATATGGTGTGAGGGCCGCTGCCAGCACTGCTGGCACGGGCACGGTATATGGCGGTTATTTCCAGGGCACTAGTGTCTCAGGAAGCAACAGTTACGGGGTGCTGGGTACTGCCACTGGGGCAGGCACCAACAACTACGGGGTATATGGGTCTGCCTCGGGAGCCACCAATAACTGGGCAGGGTATTTCGTAGGTAGGACCTATGTCAGCTCCACAGGCCTTTTGGTGGGCACCACCACGGCAGCCACCGGTTACATGGTCTCGGTAGACGGAAAGATCATGTGTGAGGAACTAAAGGTCCAGGACAGCGGAAGCTGGCCTGATTACGTGTTCAGCGAACACTATGACCTGCCCACACTTGACGAGGTTGAGGCCCACATAGCCGCGCGCAGCCACCTGCCCGGGGTGCCCGATGCCTGCACCGTTGAAACAGAGGGCCTCTTGGTTGGTGAGATGCAGAATATCCTGCTCAAGAAGATAGAGGAGCTGACCCTCTATATGATTGATGCCAACAAGGAGATACGGTCCCTCAAGGCGGAGAATGAACGGATGAGGGCCGCCATTGATGGCCTGAACCACTGATCCCAAATCTGAAACTTCCAGAAAAATGGACTTCAGATTCAGACCACCCATCATCAGCGCAGCGCTCATCGCTGGTATGCTGATGACCACCGCGTCCAAAGGACAGGACGTGTTCACCTATCTGACTGCAACACCCGCTCTCACCGCCTCACAGAAGCACTATCTCGAAGTGGCCGAGAGCTGGCCCTTTACAGGAAAGTACCGGTTTGTGACGGTGAATCTCAGGGAGCTGAAGAATGACGCGGTCTGGTTCAACTGTCCCGATGCCGACCTTCTTGCCATCAGGATGAAACGTGAATTGCGCACTGACGGGATCCGTTACTCCTGGATAGGGGAGTTTCCGGGTCATCCGGGCAACGTGCATGCCGTGTACCGCCCGGCCGATAATGCCATGGTGGCCCACATCCAGTATGAGGACATGGCTTTCCTCCTCCGCCCATTGGGCGATGGACTCCATGCCCTGTTTGAATACGACATGACTCTCGATGACGGCTGCGGAGTGAATGGGTCGCACTCACGCCCACCACGTGGCACTCCGCAAGAGGAAGGGGTGGACATGCACCATCCGGATATAAACCAGGCCCTGAATGATGCCGCAGCCAATGACCGCTCAACGGGCGAGTGCAACATCAGGGTTTATGTGGTGTACACCTCGGCCACGGCCGCTGCGGTTGAGGATATCATGACCGACATCATCAATATGGTGAACATGGGTAATACCGGGTACCAGAACAGCGGCATCGTGTACAGCATAGAGTTGGCTGCGGCCGAACTTATATCTTACACGGAGACCGGTGATATAAATGATGATCTGGACAACCTTACAGGAACATCGGATGGGATGATGGACGGGGTGCACACCTCTCGCACCCTTTGGGAAGCCGATCAGGTGTCGTTGCTCACATCTACCAACTCTGGGCTTGCCTGGCTTTCGAGTGCCTATTCGGATCAGTTCAGTGTGACCGGTGTGCCCAATTTCTATGCCTTCACATTCCATCATGAACTGAGTCACAACGCCCTTTGCACCCACGCCCTCAATCAGTCCACACAACCGGGGACTGCACCTTACGCAGGTTGGGGTGAGCCTACAACCGGCTGTTTCCGCACCGTGATGGCATATCAGGACGCCTGTGGCACTGGGTCGTGCCCGAGGCAGAACATCTTCTCTGATGATGATGCCAACCAATGGACCTGTGGAGGCGACAACTACACTCCCGGCACCTCGAACAACCGAAATCAGGACCGACTTGTACTGAGCCGCTCCACAATGGTCGGGCACAACACGGTTGGCAATACGGTCACCTATACCGCAGCCTACACCTTCAGCAACAACGAGGCGCTACACATGGCCGCCAATCAGACCTTGACCTATACCTCAGTCACGAACACCATGGCGTTCAACAGCGGGTCGGAGGGCAGTTTCAGGGCCAGCGATGCGGTCACGTTGGGCACAGGGTTCTGGGCCAAGTCGGGCTCGGTTTTCGCAGCATACCTCGAGAACTGCACAGCACTGCGTACCGCGGGGCCGGACAATGTGCCCCTGACCGAGGCAGAGCGTGACGATGTGGACATGGTGACCCTTGATGTGCGCCCCAACCCGTTCCGGTACGATTCGGACGTGGTGCTGCACATAATGAGCGGTTCCGCCCAAATGAGCGTACACCTGTATGATCAGCGGGGCCGTGTGGTTCAGACCCTTGCCGACAAACTGTTCCTCAATGAGGGCACGCACTTGTTCCGAATACATGCTGATGAGCTGAGCGCAGGCACTTATCTGGTGCGCGCGATTGATCAGGCAGGCGAGCAGATGCTCAGCAAAGTGATTGTAAAGAGTCACTGAGCCGCCCACATGACCCTTTTCAGAACATTGAGGCCCGGTCTCGCACCCGGGCCTCTGTTTCCACTGCCAGGGTGTGAACCGCCACCTTATGGAAAGGCCCCTCACATCTGATTCTGCTGTTGATATTAGGGGCCGATGCAGGAAGGGGCCGATAAGGCACGTGCACTGAGCCGAGAGGCATGGGAGGCTCGTGCCACAGACATGGGCCGTGCCTTCAAACTGGCACGCGAGGCCTATGGGATATGCAAGGACAGCGATGACACGGTGCTGGTGGCCGAGTGCAGGCGCACGCTCGCCATCTCTGGCCTGGCCATGGGGCTGGTGGCCGAGGCCTTTGACCATGCAACGGCCGCCCGGAGGCTATTCAACACCCTGGGCGACCGTTACAACGAGGCCATTGTGCTAAACACCCTGGGGGCCATCTACGACTATCTGGGCGACCTCGACAACCGGCTGCACTGCAACCTGGAGAGCCTGCGCCTGCGCGAGGAGGTGGGCGACAACGAGGGGCTGATACGCTCTATCAACAACACGGGTGACACCTATGTGAAGCAGCAGCGGTATGACATGGCGCTGCCGCTGTTTCGCAAGGCCCTGCGCATGTTGGGCACCGGGCGGCCCCAGATGCAGTCCATTGTTCACTGCAACATGGGCGAGGCCCTGATGCTGCTGGGCCGAATGGAAGAGGCCCGCAAGCACCTCGATGAGAGCCTCAGACTGGGCCGCGAACAGGGTTTCACCAACATCATCATCACCGACCTGATCCTGCTGGCGCGCCTCAGCAACACTGAGGGTCAGGGCACCGAGGCCATACGGCTGCTGAATGAGGCCCTGGGCCTGACCGACCGCAACAGCCAGCGCAATGAGCTGGCCGAGGTGCATGAGTGCCTTGCGGACGCCTATGAGGCCACGGGCAACATGGCCCTTGCCCTGGATCACCACAGAAAATTCTACCGCTACCAGACCGAGCACCTCAACGAGCGCAAGATCAAAGAGGTGCGAGGCATGCAATTCAGGCAGCAGATAGAGGACCTGCGCCTGACCACTGAGCAGTTGGAGGGCACTGTGAGCGAGCGTACCCGCCAGCTGGAGGACGCCCTGGCCGAGCTGCGCATACGCGACCGCGAGACCCGCGAGCTGTATGAGATAGAGCGGGCCGTGAATGAGTTCTCGCAGTCGCTGTTCAAGCAGACCACTGTGAGCGGGGTGGCGTGGGACCTGGCCAAGAACTGCATAGCCCGCCTCGGTTTTCACGACTGTGTGATCTACCTGATGGATGCCGATGGCCGCAACCTGGTGCAGACGGCCGCGCACGGGTCGAAGAACCCGATAGACTTCGACATCATCAACCCCCTCACGCTGCCGGTGGGCATGGGCATTGTGGGCTCGGTGGGGGCCACGGGCGAGTATGAGCTGATACACGACACATCGCTCGACCCGCGCTACCTGGTGGATGAGCAGGCGCGTCTCTCGGAGATAGCCGTGCCCATACTGAGCAAGGGCCGGGTGATAGGGGTGATAGATTCTGAACATGCCGAGCGGGCCTTTTTCAAGGAGAAACACCTGCGTGTGCTGCAGACCATAGCCTCGCTGGTGGCCAACCGCATAGAGAGCATCAGGGCCAGTGAGGAACAGGAGCGGCTGCAGGCCGAGCTGATCATGCAACTGCGCGAGAACGAGCAGCTGCAGACCAAGGTGAACCGCGAGCTGGAGGCCAAGGTGGCCGAGCGAACCCACGAGATAGAACTGGCCCGGCAGAAGATAGAGGCCCAGGCCAAGGGTATAACTGACAGCATCAGCTACGCCCGATCGCTACAAGAGGCCATGCTGCCCACAAGGGCACAGCTTCACGCCATGTTCCCCGAGATATTCACCCTCTACCTGCCGCGCGAGATGGTGAGTGGCGACTTCTACTTGGCCAACGAGCGCGATGGGGTGCACTACCTGGCTGTGGCCGACTGCACCGGCCATGGGGTGCCGGGTGCGCTGATGAGTGTGATGGGCATTGAGAAGATGGAGCAGGCCCTGCTTGTGGGCGGTGGGCCGGGCCACATGTTGGGCCATGTGAACCGAGAGGTGCGCAGGGCCCTGCGACAGTCGTTGGCCCAAGGGGCGGTGCGCTCGCACGGGGGCATGGATGTGGCCCTCATATCATATGAGCCGGCCACCCGCACCCTGCGCTATGCCGGTGCCAAACGGCCCCTGTGCCTCATGAACCGTGGCGAGTGCGTGCAGGTGAGCGCCACGCGCCACTCCATAGGCAGTGGCACGGCCGATGATGCTCAGTATGAAGAGCACGCGTTTGTACTGGCCCCTGGCGATCAGGCCTACCTGTTCACCGATGGCTTTGCTGACCAGTTCGGGGGCGATGAGGGCCGCAAGTTCACCTCGGGGCGCCTGCGGCAGATGCTGCACGACAATGCCCACCTGCCCCTGCCCCGCCAGCACCGCGAACTGCTGCGCGCCCTGCACGTGTGGCAGGGCAAAGAGGCACAGGTGGACGATATCCTGCTGGTGGGGCTAAGGTTCTGAGGGGGGCTTTGCGGATACGGTCAGTCCTTTGGTCGATAGTACCATCAAGGTTTCGAAAACCTCGATGGTCTGCGGTATAACTGCCTATGCCTTAACTGGGTGTCCTGTCAGATGTATCAGGCCCACATTGCAACTGCGCAGAAAAGCAGAACAGGTGAGAAATAATCAATACCGCATCAGGTCGCTGAGGCCCGTTTTGAGGTCGGCCAGCTCCTTTTCGTGGATCTTGCCAATGCGTTCAACCAACCGATCCTTTGCAACGGACCGTATATGAAAGGTCAATATCTCTGAAGGTTGTTTCAGGCCATTGGTGTCGGATGGTTGCAGCACCACATCGCCTTTATAGTTCCTGACCTTGGTGGTGAGCGGCATTACGATCACCACATTCAGGTATTGGTTCATCAAATTGCCACTCACTATCACCACCACCCTGTTCGACCTCGGCAAGGCCTACGAACTGTCGGGCCAATACCCCGAGGCCAAGGGCGCCTACACCCTGTTCCTCGGCCATTTGCGACCCAGCAAAGGCGTGGAAGGCCGCAGAATGTACACCAACGTGGTGCGCGGCATCGAAGCCTGCGACCTACAAATGGAGGCACGCCAAAGCATCAGTATGTCCGCACCCACCACCGAAGAGTGATATGGCCATGAAGCTCAAACCCAAACATCCCCGACCCATGAAAGCACAATCCCGAACATTCGATGCGCGTGGCAAACGCCCCACCCAGCACGATCTTCAGGTCGTTAAGTTGCAGCGCGGCAGCTACCTGCTTATTAACGCCAAGGGAGACCACAAGCGCATAACCCAGCGCGAATTGGAGGTGCTTAGGCTATTCGCCCTCGGCCTCTCGAGCAAAGAAGCGGCCGTCAAGCTCAACCTCAGCACCCATACCGTTAACAACCACCGCAGAAACATGAAGGCCGGTACCGCCTGCTCCAGCATACCCGAGCTGGTGCGGCTGCTGACCGACAATGGGTTGATGTGAGGCCGGCACTTCTTCTCTTCCCACTTTATCAGCATGTATCTCTCCAAAGGGCCTTATGGCTCTTTTGGGGTTTTGGCTCCTCTGCCGTTACGTGCCCATGTCGATTGTCACAGCCCTCGTCACTCTACCCCAACAGCCTCACAACTTCAATTCAAGGCCGTTTGCCCCTGATCAGGACTATCGACCTGCTGCTGATCATTCTTGCATGCCTGCACGGCTATAAGATCACATATAAAGTCAGTATTCTCCTTTTACCGGCTTCTATTGAGCGCGGTGATGCAGTCGGCCTTATCCATGGCAGATACCATCAGGAGCGGCAACCCAGACAAGGCCCATTTGTAGTTCAATGACAGCAGCGATGTGCGCCAAGCGCCATCGAACCACAGATGGCAGTGGCCCTTGGCTGACGGCCCCCCATCCTCACCTTCGGCCTATGAACAGCAGGCCCATCGCAGCCCCAACGGGGCGAAATATCCCTCGCGATGGGTGCAGCCCATCGCAAAAAGGTGGCCCTTTCCCTATCGCTCAATCAGCGCGGCCAGCGCGGCTAAGATGGTACCGCACCAGTCCATCAATGGGGTTCTTCTCTATGTTGCCCACCAGTATTCCCATCGGCCGGGCCACTTCGCCCAGAATATCCTGAAAAAGGAAGGCGATGGAGCCCACAAAGCACACCGGCACCTCGCGGTGGTCGGGGTAGCAGCACACGTGCCTTTTCAGGAAATCAGCCATGCCGCCCCTTATCATGTCCTGCACATAGCCCGTGTTGCGGTAGGTGGCTATGATGGGCATGAACGAGGCCAGGTACACATTGGCATGGGGCCGCTTGTACAGGGCCTCGAGCACCGACCTTTTGTCGTGGCCCTTCTGCACCAGCTCGGCCCGAAGCCCATCGGGCATCGGTTCCATATACAGGTAGTCTCGCAGCAGCTGCCGGCCGAAGTAGCTGCCGCTGCCCTCATCGCCCAGTATGTAGCCCAACGAGGGCAGCACCTCGGTGGTGGTGCGGCCATCGTAGTGGCACGAGTTGCTGCCCGTGCCCAGTATGCACGCTATGCCCGGTCGGCCCTGGCACGCGGCCAGCGCAGCCCCCAGCACATCGTGCTCCACCACTATGGCGGCCTTCGCAAACAGGGTGCGCAGGCCCCGCTCCACAATGCTGTTCAGCTCGGGGCCCGAGCAGCCCGCGCTGTAGAACCATACCTCGTGCACCCGGTCGGCATACGTGCGCAGCAGCGCCTGCTGGCCTATGGTGTCGCCTATCAGCTGCTCGTCATGGAAGTAGGGGTTGAAACCCATTGTGCTCAGCGAGCCCACCTCGCGCCCACCGTCCAGTATCTTCCAGTCGCATTTGGTGCTGCCGCTATCGGCAATGATCATCATGGCATCAATGGGAATAGGTGCTGCAAAGGAAACATTGGGGGGGTGGGCATCGCACCCCCTGTGCAACGACAGGCATGAAATTGTGCTGAACCCCGGTGTGCGCCACGGTGGCCGTTTACCTTTGCACCACAATGAGCGATGCGATAAAACACGAGTGCGGTATTGCCCTCGTGCGCCTGCTCAGACCCCTGCCCTATTACCGCGAGAAATACGGCACCTCGTTCTACGGGCTCAACAAGCTGTACCTCCTCATGGAGAAACAGCACAACCGCGGTCAGGACGGGGCGGGCATAGCCAACATCAAGTTTGATGTGGAGCCGGGCGAGCGCTACATAAGCCGCAAGCGCAGCAACGCGGCACAGCCCATCAAAGAGATATTTGATTATGTCAATGGGAGGATAGCCCAGGAGAAGGCCACCAACCCCCGGTTCACTGACGACCCCGCGTGGCTCAAGCGCCACCTGCCCTTTACGGGCGAGGTGTATCTGGGCCACCTGCGCTACGGCACCTATGGCAAGAACAGCATTGAGAACTGCCACCCCTTTCTGCGGCAGAACAACTGGATGACGCGCAACGTGGTGCTGGCCGGCAACTTCAACATGACCAATGTCGATGAGCTGTTCCAACAGCTGGTCGAGCTGGGGCAGCACCCCAAGGAGAAGGCCGACACGGTGACGGTGCTCGAGAAGATCGGGCACTTCCTCGACAACGAGTGCGACCGGCTCTATTACCACCACAGAGAACAGGGCCACTCCAAACGCGAGATCACCGAACTCATCATCCGCGACCTCGACATACCCCGCATCCTGCGCGAGAGCGCCAAGAAATGGGACGGGGGCTATGCCATGGTGGGCATGCTGGGCCATGGCGATGCCTTTGTGATGCGCGACCCCGCAGGCATCCGCCCGGCATACTGGTATCAGGACGATGAGGTGGTGGTGGTGGCCAGCGAGCGGCCCGCCATACAGACCGCCTTCAACCTCCGCACCGATCAGGTCAGAGAGGTCGACCCCGGCCATGCCCTCGTCATAAAGAAGGACGGCCGCACGTGGCAGGAACGCGTAACGCCCGAGGCCGAACGCAGGTCGTGCTCCTTCGAGCGCATCTACTTCTCGCGCGGCAGCGACCGCGACATCTACACCGAGCGCAAGGAACTGGGCCGCCTTCTAGTGCCCCAGGTGCTCGAAGCCGTGGGCCACGACATGGCCCACACCGTGTTCTCCTACATCCCCAACACCAGCGAGACCGCTTTCCTCGGCATGGTAAAGGGCCTCGAGGAGCATGTCAACCGGCACAAGACCGAACTCATACTCAAAGGCAGGCGCGAGCTCGATGCCCAGCAGGTGCGCGACATCCTCAACATGCGGGCGCGGGTCGAGAAACTCGTCATCAAGGATGCCAAGCTTCGCACCTTCATCACTGACGATGTGCACCGCGATGACCTTGTGTCGCACGTGTACGACATCACCTACGGGGCCATAGAGCGCGGCCGCGACAGCGTGGTGCTGCTCGATGACAGCATTGTGCGCGGCACCACCCTGCGCCAGAGCATTATCCGCATGGCCGACCGCATGGAGCCCAGGCGCATTGTCATCGTCAGCTCGGCACCGCAGATCCGCTACCCCGACTGCTACGGCATCGACATGGCCAAGCTGGGCGACTTCATCATTTTCAAGGCGGCAGTGGCCCTGCTAAAGGAGCGCGGGCTCGAGCATGTGCTCGATGAGACTTACGATGCCGCCCGCGACCAGATGAAACAGCCGCTGGAAGAGACCGTGAACGTGGTGAAGGCCATTTACGACCGTTTCTCGGTAGATGAGCTCAACGCCAGGGCCGCGCAACTGATCACCCCCACCGGCACACGGGCCGAGGTGTGCATCATCTTCAACTCCATCGAGAATCTGCACAGTGCCTGTCCCGACCACACGGGCGACTGGTACTTCAGTGGTGATTACCCCACCCCCGGTGGCAACCGCGTGGTCAACCGCGCCTACATGAACTACCACGAAGGCCGCAATGTGCGCGCCTACTGATTCCCCCTTTATCTCCCACATTCTGCCATGCGAATACCTGTGAATGCCGCCTTGAGCATGGGCATTCTGCTGTCTGTCCCGTTTGCCGCCCTGCCGCAGAACCGGCCCTTGGAGATGGAGCGCGAGGTGACCACCTACCGCTACATCAACCCCCTGCTCGACTGCGGGGTGCAGTTCAACGATGCTTCCCCCTTCCGCAGTGCGGTGCAGTCATACGTTGACCGCACCCTTGCCGATGACCCGCGCATCACCGAGATCTCCGTCTATTTCAGGCAGATGAACAACGGGTATGTGTTCGGAATCAACGAGAATGCCCTGTTCAGCCCAGCCTCCATGCTCAAGGTGCCCACCATGGTCACGGTGCTCAAACTCTCTGAAGGGGTGCCAGGGCTGCTCAAGGACAGGGTCTTTTTCGAGACCCCGTCCTATGCCTCCAATCATTATCAGTTCCAGGCCGATTACATCCGCCCGGGCCAGTACTACACCACCGATTCGCTCCTCTACCATATGATCGTCAATTCAGACAACGAGGCCATGGCGCTCATTGGCGACCAGTACCACAACCAGAACATGTGGGAGAATTTCTTTGCCCGCGCAGGCATCAACCCGAATTTTCATGGGCAGATCGATTTCATGTCCATCAGGCAGTACGCCACCGTGTTCAGGCTCCTTTACAACGCTTCTTTTCTCAACCGCGAGAATTCAGAATATGCCCTCGACCTGCTTAGCCGGACCAACTTCAAGGACGGCATCAGGGCCGTGGTGGGCCAGGTGCCGGTGGCCGACAAGTACGGCATCCGGAATCTTGAGGAAGGGGGCTACCAGTTGCACGACTGCGGCCTGGTGTACCTGCCCGGCAATCATTACCTACTGGGCATCATGACGCGCGGCATCGACCCGCAGGCACAGGCCGCGGTGATCAGGGCCATCGCCCAGCTCGTACATTCGGAGATGCGCGGAGCCGCACGCAATGGCAACTGAAAAGAACAAGAAAAAGGAGACGGGCCGCGTGGCACAGCTGCGCACCCCCGTGCTCGACCTGCTCAGCAAGGCTGCCGGCAAGTCGCTTAACTATAAGCAGATAGCCGCCAAGCTGAATGTGGAGGACAAGAATCTGAGGCGAGAGCTGGCCCAACTGCTGCATCGCATGAAAGAGGATGGCGACCTGGCCGAGACCGGCCCCGGCAAGTACCGCGTCAAGCGCCTCGAGCGGCCGCACCTCGTGGGCAAGGTGGACATGACCGCCACCGGGGCCGCCTTTGTCATCTGCGATGGGGTGGACCGCGATGTGTTCGTGGCCCCGCGCAAGGTGAGGCACGCCCTGCCGGGCGATACAGTCAAGGTGTACGTCTATGTCAACCAGCGCAACAACAAGC
This sequence comes from Flavobacteriales bacterium, assembly GCA_044356305.1. Lineage (GTDB taxonomy): Bacteria > Bacteroidota > Bacteroidia > UBA10329 > UBA10329 > JBIKWM01. The sequence goes on along the minus strand of JBIKWM010000002.1, from coordinate 283,243 downwards.
TCGAGGGCGAGATAGTGGAGGTGGTGCAGCGGGCCCGCGAGCTCTTTGTGGGCACACTCACCGTGAACCGGCACTTTGCCTTCATGGTGCCCGATGACCACCGCATGCCGGTCGATTTCTACATCGCCAAGGACGAGATGAACGGGGCCGTTGACGGTGACAAGGTGCAGGTGCGCCTGCTCGACTGGCCCGAGAGCGCCCACAACCCCATGGGCCGCGTGGAGAATGTGCTGGGCCGCCCGGGCGAGCACCAGACCGAGATGCAGAGCATATTGGCCGGGTACGATTTCCCCCTGTGCTTCCCGCCCAAGGTGGAGGCCGAGGCCGAAGCCATCTCCGACACCATCGACAGGGCCGAGGTGGCCCAGAGGCGCGACATGAGTAAGGTGCCCACATTCACCATCGACCCCACCGATGCCAAGGACTTTGACGATGCACTGTCTTTCCAGCCATTGGCCAACGGCCTGTTTGAGGTGGGCGTGCACATTGCCGATGTGAGCCACTATGTGCGTCCCGGCACAGCACTCGATGCCGAGGCCGTTGAACGTGCCACATCGGTGTACATGGTGGACCGTGTGGTGCCCATGCTACCCGAGAAACTGAGCAACCATGTATGCAGCCTGCGGCCCGATGAGGACAAGCTGACCTATTCCGCCATATTCGAGATGGATATGGACGGCAAGGTGCACCGCGAGTGGTTCGGACGCACCGTCATCCGCTCGCAGCGCAGGTTCACCTACGATCAGGCCCAGGAGGTCATAGACTCCGGCAAGGGCGACATGGCCACCGAGATTGGTGCCATGTGGCAGATGGCCTCAAAACTGCGGGCCGACAGGTTCAGGAACGGGGCCCTGGTGTTCGAGAAGGACGAGGTGAAATTCAACCTCGATGCCGAGGGCAATCCCACCGGCATCTACATCAAAGAGTACAAGGACTCCAACAAGCTCATCGAGGAGTTCATGCTGCTGGCCAACCGGCAGGTGGCCGAGAGCATAGGCAAACCGCGCACCGGCAGCCCGCGCACCTATGTGTATCGCATACACGATGAGCCCAGCCAGGAGAAACTCGAACTGCTCGTGGAGATGGCCGCCACCTTCGGGCACCGGGTCGAACTGGGCCCGCGCAGGACCTTGGCCCGCTCGCTCAACAAACTGCTCGATGACATAAAGGGCCGACCAGAGGAGAACCTGCTGGGCACCATGACCATTCGCAGCATGGCCAAGGCCGTGTACAGCACCGAGAACATAGGTCACTATGGCCTCGGTTTCACACACTACTCGCACTTCACATCACCCATCAGGCGTTACCCCGATGTGCTGGCCCACCGCCTTCTGACACACTACCTCGAGGGTGGCCGCAGCGCCAATGCCAACGAGCTGGAACAGGTGTGCCAGCACTGCTCAGACATGGAGCGCAAGGCATCAGAGGCCGAACGGACCTCGGTCAAGTACATGCAGGCTAAATTCCTGCTGTCAAGGGTGGGCGATGAGTTTGATGGTGTGATAACCGGAGTGACCGACTGGGGCCTGTATGTGGAGATAAAGGAGAACCGCTGCGAGGGCATGGTACGACTGCGCGACCTGACTGACGATTTCTACGATTTCGATGAGCGTACCATGACAGTCACTGGTTCGCGCACCGGCCGCAGCTACCGCCTGGGCGATGAGATGCGGGTGCGCGTAACAGCCGTCAGCCTCGAGAAGAAACAGGTGGACATGGCCCCGGTGCATGCCGAGGGTGATGACATCGGGTTCCGTCCCTTACCCAAATGGAACAGGCCATTGCCGAAGGGCAAGGCAGGTGGCAGCAGCCGTGGCCATGGCCGTGGCAAGTCAGGGGGAAAAGGCGGAAAAGGCAGAAGGAAGGGATAAATCCCGCTTTCCTATCTTAAGAATGAGGCATCATGCCCGCCTTGCCCTTATTGATATATTCGTCCCCGCCTGAAAAGGCCACCCGCACCACCAACACCTGCACATGAGACTGACCTTTACCCGCACCTGCCTCGTCTGGGCAACTCTCCTTATCAGCCTTGGCGCATCGGCACAGACAGGCACCCTCAAAGGCACCATCCGCGATGCCAAGAGCAACGAGACCATCATTGGCGCCAACGTGGTGCTCGATAGCGACAAGGGCCGCGGTGCAGCCTCTGACTTCGATGGCAACTTCAGCATCATCCTTCCGGTGGGCAGCCAGAAGGTGATCATCTCCTCCATAGGCTACGAGCCGCAGACCAGAGAAGTGACCATAAAGGCAGGCGAGACCACCAGCCTTGACATCAGCCTCGAGATTGAGAGCAAACAGCTTGAGATGGTGGTGGTCACGGCTGGTAAGTTTGAACAGAAGGTGGAGGACCTCACCGTCACAGTGAGCGTACTGAAGCCCGATATGGTGGAGAACCGCGGCACGGTGAGCATCGAGGATGCCATTGAGCAGACCCCTGGCCTCACCATCATGGACAGCGAACCCCAGATGCGCGGTGGCAGTGGCTATAGCTTCGGGGCCGGGGCACGGGTGGCGGTACTGGTCGATGGGCTGCCCATCTCCTCTGGCGATGCCGGACGACCCAGCTGGGGCAGCATCCCTGTTGAGAATCTGGAGCAGATCGAGGTGATCAAAGGCGCCAGCTCAGTGCTCTACGGCTCATCGGCCCTCAACGGTATCATCAACATCCGCACGGCCTACCCGCGCGATAAGCCTCAGACCAAGGTGAACTTTTATACCGGTGTGTACGATGCTCCGGCCAGTGATACCGCCAAGTGGTGGAGCAAGGAGTTCATGCCCATCTATTCGGGGCTCAACTTCTTTCACAGCCGCAAGGCCGGGCAGTGGGACATTGTGGTGGCGGGCAACATGCTCATCGACAACGGTTTCATAGGCCCCGAGACGGCCGACACCCTTGTGAACGGCACCCCTTACGTGGTGGAAGAGACCACCGACAGCCTCGACAATGTGGTAGGCCGCACCCTGCGCACTCCGCGCAACGGTTTTGAGAACCGCATCCGCGCCAATTTCAACCTGAGAAGAAGGGGCAAGAAACATAGTGGCCTCAGCTATGGTGTCAATGGCAACGTGATGTACAGCCGTAGCACCAGTACCTTGCTTTGGAACAACACGGCCGAGGGTCTTTACAGGCCCTTCAGCGGCAGCATGACACGCACGTTGCAGACCACCGTGGTCATCGACCCGTTTGTCTCCTATCTCGGCCCGAAGGGATCAAAACACTCTCTCAAACTGCGTGTGTACCACCAGAACAACGACAACGAGAACAACCAGGCCAACTCCAACTGGGTGTATTTTGGTGAATATCAGTACGCCAAACGATTTGCTGCCGTTAAGGACCTCACCATTACCGCTGGCGTCATGAGCCAGTACACCCAAGGGGTGGCCACCCTTTATGCCGGTGGTGGATCAGATGGCAATAACACGGCCCTCAATGCTGCCGGTTACATTCAGATTGACAAGAAATTCCTGAATCGTATAAACCTGAATGGCGGTGTCCGCCTCGAGTACTTCAAGGTCAATGAACTGGAGAGCGAGGTGAAGCCTGTTTTCCGCCTCGGGGCCAACACCCGCCTGTGGAAAGAGGGTTTCCTGCGCGCCTCTTGGGGTCAGGGCTTCCGTTTCCCCACCATTGCTGAGCGTTTCATCGAGACCAGCGTGGGCGGCATTCCCATCACCTCCAATCCTGACCTGAAGGCCGAGACTTCATGGAGTGCTGAGGTGGGCCTCAAACAAGGTATCAAGATCGGTAAGTTCCTCGGCTACCTTGATGTGGCCGGGTTCTATCAGTTCTACGAGAATTTTGTCGAGTTCAATGGGGGCCGTTTCGCGCCCAATGGCGGATTCATGGGAACAGGGTTCGCATTCAAATCGCTCAACACTGGCGATGCCCGTGTGTATGGGGTCGATGCCTCGTTGATGGGCACAGGCCAGTTCAACGACTGGTTTGGCATCAATGTACTGGTAGGCTATACCTATTGCCGGCCCGAGAGCATGAATCCTACCCTGAACTATGGCAAGGATATAGACGGCAATGGGGTGAATCAGCTCAATTCAACCTCGGCCCTTTACGGCAACGTATTTGAACCCAATTACCCTACACCGACCAGGCAGGACACTGCCAACTTTATCAAGAACCCCATCCTTAAATACCGATTTGAACACCTTGTGAATGTCGACCTTGAGTTTGTTTTCACGGTCAAGAAGGATTACAAGGTCAGCATCGGTGGCACTTACCGCTATTACAGCTACATGAAGAGTGTTGACCTGATCTTTTACAACATCGACCCACTGTTCGGTTGGGGCGCGCGCGATTTCAGGAGTGCAAACAGCAGTGGTACACATGTTTTCGACCTGAGGGTTGCGGCCAATGTGCATAAGAACATCAAGGTGGGTGCCATCATCACCAACCTTACCAACCTCACGTACGCCCTGCGGCCGCTTAAGGTGGACCCCCCGAGAGCGTTCCAGTTGCAATTCACTTTCGACTTCTGATAAAAGGCATTTGTCAGACAGAGAAATTCAACACATTTGCGGCCCGTTTCAAGAACCAACAACCAAGCATAGATGAGCAAGGTAGAACCATTGACTGACAAGAGGGAGCACAGTTTCTTCAACGATGTGATCCAGTATTTCGACAAGGCGGCCCAGTACCTCGATCACCCATCGGGCGTGCTGGAGCAGATCAAATACTGCAACAGCGTGTACCGGATGAAATTTCCGGTGAAGCACCCGGACGGTACTGTAGAAGTGATAGAGGCCTATCGCGTGGAGCACAGCCACCACAAACTGCCAACCAAGGGCGGCATACGCTACAGCCAGCACGTGAATCAGGACGAGGTGATGGCCCTTGCTGCCCTCATGACCTACAAGTGCGCCCTGGTCGATGTGCCTTTCGGAGGTGCCAAGGGCGGAATCAAGATCAGCCCGCGCCTGTACTCTAAGGACATGCTCGAGAAGATCACCCGCAGGTATGCCTCAGAGCTGATCAAGAAGAACTTCATTGGCCCGGGCATTGATGTGCCTGCGCCCGACTACGGCAGCGGTGGCCAAGAGATGGCCTGGATTGCCGATACCTACGCCACGTTCTATCCTACCGAGATCAATGCACTGGCCTGCATCACGGGCAAGCCGGTGGGCCAGGGTGGCATACAGGGCCGCACCGAGGCCACAGGTCTGGGCGTGTTCTACGGCATCCGCTACATCTGCACCTTCGAGGACGACATGAAGAAACTGGGCCTGAACACTGGCCTTGTGGGCAAGACCGTGTCCATTCAGGGCATCGGCAACGTGGGCTACTGGAGCGGCCACTTCTTTAAGAAGGGCGGTGCCAAGATCATAGCCTGGAGCGAATGGGACGGCAGCGTTTACAATCCTGATGGCATTGACCCTGAGGACATCCTGGCCTACAAGCAGAAGAATGGTGGCCTCAAAGGGTACCCCAAGGCAAAAGACATAGGTGGCCCTGGTGCGGCACTTGAGGTGGAATGCGATATTCTGATCCCGGCCGCGCTCGAGAATCAGATCAATGCCGACAACGCCCACGCCATCAAGGCCAAGATCATTGCCGAGGCCGCCAATGGCCCTGTGACCCCCGAGGCCGAGGCCGTGCTGGTGCCCAAGGGCGTGATGATCGTTCCCGACATCTACCTCAACGCGGGCGGTGTCACGGTGAGCTATTTCGAATGGCTAAAGAATCTGAGCCACGTGCGTTTCGGCCGTATGGAGAAGCGCTACCAGCAGCACATGAACACCGACATCATCGGTGCCATTGAGCAGGCAAGCGGACATAAGGTGACCGCCACCCAGATAGCAGCCATCCAAAAGGGACCGGACGAGAAGGATCTGGTATACTCGGGCCTTGAGGAGACCATGATCGGTGCCTACGACAACATCCGCAATCGCTACTTGAGCAGCCCCGGCATACCTGACCTGCGCACCGCAGCATTTGCCGAGGCCATACACAAAGTGGCACAGAGCTACGCCAGTCTGGGCATATTCCCCTGATCGGTCTTATGCCCCGTGTTCAAAAGGCTCCTTTGCGCAGGCAAAGGGGCCTTTTTCTTGTGGTGTGACCGGTCGCGGCCTTTTGATAGTGCAATTGGCCGCTTTGCTCAATAGCTGAACTTCACCCTCAGGAACACACTGTTGCTCACGTTCTGGTAGCGGCTTACCAGGTTGTTGTTCTGCACCTCAGGAAAATCGGAGAAGAACATCTGGGCCGCCAGAAGGATGTCGAAACTGTTGCTCACTGAATAGGAGAGCGATGGGTTCAGGAGCAGCAGATTGGGCCCTTGGCCATATATCACTGCCAATGCAGCGCTGAACAGTGGCGTGATGGGATAGCTGGCCGTGACGAATGCATTGTAGCGAGTGGGCATCAGATTCTTGGCGCTGAGGGCCGCCCCACCGAAGAATGAGGCGAGGCGCAACGGGTCGGAGCCGGTCATGCCACGGCTGTTCACCATGATTGAGCCATTGAGGTAAAGGCTGTTCTTGAAAGCATAATCTACCGACAGGGCGCCCACAACGGCATGGGCGCTGTCGGCAAAGGCATCGTAAGGACCGAACCATTGTGCCTCGCCCTTGAAACCCGCATTGCCCAGGTTACCGGCCCAACCTATTCCGGCCGTCACATCGGTCTTGTATTGTCCGCCTATGAACTGGATATCGTACCCCCGCGCATTGATGCGGTACATGAAAGCTGCCGTGTGCTGCCGCCAATCGGCCCGTGGGGCATATGCCACCTCAAAGCCGCTCATCTTTTTTCCGAAATATTGGAAACGGAAGGCATCGGTGCCCGGACGTTCCTCATAGTCGAAATCGATGAAGTTGTATGCGTTGAAGATGTCGTTGGGGTTCCACGCAAGGTTCACGCCCCAGTTTATGCGCTGACGGCCAAGCCGGACCTCCATCTTGCTGTTGCCCCATTGGGCATATAACCTGTCGATGGTGGTGGTGAGCAGTACCGCATCGCTCCTGCCTATGTTCCACGCCATATCTACCAGCCCCTGATCTTTTTCAAAATTGGCCTGCACCGTGGTCGTGGTGGCTGTGCGGCCCGCATAAAAAAGACGCGTCCGCATCTCGGCTGCCAAACGGAAGCCCTTGCCCGGTTCAATTTTCAGGTTCAGTCTGGCGTGCAGGAAATTCTCGGTGCTGTTGCCTATCAACTTGTTGGGCGAAATGCTCACGATGTTCAGGTTCTTCACGTACCCACGGGCCTGCACAATGTCCTTGAATCTTAGACGTGTGGCAGACGAATCGGGCTGTTGGGCCCTGACCACTGTACAGCTCAGAACCATTAGCACACACACGACTGTTCGGGTCATGGCTGAACCCAAACGGTTGGAAAGAAACAGTTCCTGAAGCGCTTTCATTGGGCCGCCTTCCAATTCTCAACGGCCCTGATGGCCGCCCTCCGCCCTTCTTCAATCAGATCGGCAGCGCGATAGAACTCAAGGGTGGTGCCCACGTTTCGCGGTATCTCTATCACAATATCGGGCCGGTGCAGCTCAATGGCCCGTTGACAAAGACGGTCCTGCATCATATCAAAACTCTTGTTCAGCAGGCCGAAATAGCCCAAGGTCGCCTCTGTCCGTTCGGTGGGCTGACTGCGCATGTTGAGCCACGCGCGCACCGAAGTGTACATCCGGGTGCGATAGTCATCGGCCACCTTTTCCATTTCCTGCGATGTGGCCGGATCCGCTTCGGCAAGGGTCTTCAGTTCCGGGTTGTCCGGGGCATTGATGTTCACCACCACCAGCAGGCGATTCTCAAGAGGTAATAGCGGTTCAATGGGCAATGGGTTCAGCACACCGCCATCTATCAGAAGCCGCCCTCCCGCCCTCACCGGGGTGAGCAGCGTGGGGATGGCCGATGAGGCCCGCATCACATCAAACAGGTTACCACTGTTGAGCCACACCTCTTCCTTTGATATGGCATCGGTGGCCACCGCGGTGAACCTCGTGCCGAAATCGGCTATCTCAGGGTCTTGCCCCATCATGTCTCGTATGGCCTGCATCACCTTCTGGCCCTTGATCATGCCCTGGCCGCTGAAGGTGAAATCCATGAGGCGGAAGGTCTCGTACTGCGTCAGCGCCACGGCCCATTGTCTGAATGCCGCAAGGTGCCCAGCACAGTATATGCCGCCCACGGCCGCGCCCATGCTTGATCCCGCCACATGGGTGATTCGGAACCCCTCTTGCTCAAGCACCTCGATGACCCCGATATGGGCCATTCCCCGTGCCCCTCCGCTACCAAGGGCAAGGGCCACTGGTCTCCTGTCAGCCACAGTCTTCAGGGTAAAAGAAGCTTCGCAGCCATGCGGTGGTGATGCCTGCCCAGCCGCCCAGCAGACCGCCTATGAGGCCTGTGAGCAGCACGAGCAGGAAAGGAAGGTCGGGTAATGAGAACAGCGCTGCCACACGGGCCGAAAGGATGCGCCCATTGGCCACATCGAGCCATAGGGCAAGGACCATCCAGGGCAATGCCATGGCATAGAACCCCGCAATGAAGGAATGTCCGCCACGCCTGCCCATGAACCACTCCACAGCCGCCACACAGGTCAGCCCTATCCACCACGGCCCGTAGTGCCCCAGAACGGCCACGGCCACGGCTCCTATTGCTATACGGGCCAACACGCTCATTTGGGTGTGATGCGAAAAGCGCGGTTTCCATCGGCCTCGGCAGTTGCCGCATCGGGCCAGAGGACTAGGCGGTAATATTCACCGTTAACCCATTTCTCTATTCCTCCCAGATACTGCGGGTGTCCCGGGTTGCCACTCTGCCCGCCCGGGTACACGCCATATGCCTCGGGGCCTGTGGCAGCCGGTTGCACTATCATGCGCCACGATGGGCCATGTTCGTGTGTCATGGCATTGGGCGCATTCTTGTGGCCCCCCACTACCAGCAGGGGCGAGCTGAAGGCATCGAGCCTGAGCAGGTGTTGCACCCTTGTGCCCTTGTAAATGCCCCATTGAGGGCCGTTCATCTTGTACTTCACTATATCTCCGAACTTCATGCAGGCCCAGTAAAAGGCATCATTCACCACATCGTTTGCAGTTTCCTTTTTATCGGGGGTAAAATGGCTGTCGAACCACGGGTGGGTGCCTTCGCGCAGCAGCCTGATGGTGGTGGTGGCGGTTGGATAGACATAACGCTTGTCGCGTATGTCCATCCGGGCCTTGCGGGTCTGCATCAGCTGGGACCAGAAGTCGCGGTAATACGTGTCTGGCCTGTAGGCTGGGTTGTTCAGCTCGTCATACAGCACATTGTGCAGCTCGTCCCACCACAGTTCGAACACCGTGGCTCCTATGTCTGTGCTGCGATTCACCTTATCCCACGCCCGCACCTCGTTCAGGGCCAAGTGCTCATATTCGGTGTGTAGCCTGTTTGTGTCGAGCAGGGCCAATAGGGTGGGCAGGGCCTCCTCGGCCAGCATGTTGCGGTCGCTCAGTTGCAGGGCCATCATATCGGCCAGTGTCACGCTCGAATCTGCTCGAAGGGCCTCGTTTATGGTGCGGTTGCGGAACTGCTCAAACACACCCGTGTAGTAGTACGGATAAGAGGAATCGGCCGCGGTCTGATTGGCCGAGCTCACGAAGCCGCGCTCAGGGTCCACCATGGTGGGGTTGTGCCTGAACGGGATGCCAAGCGCAGGCGCATCATCGGCATCATCGACTCCCAAAAGGAAACGGCCATGGCCCTTTTCGCGCAGCGGATAAAAGCCCTGTTGCCTTAGGGCTATATGGCCCTGGGCATCGGCATATACGAAGTTCTGTGGCGGGCAATGGTACAGGTCGAGTGCCTCGTGATACTGCTTCAGTCCATTGGCACGGTTGAGCAGATAGAACGTGAGCATCTCGTTCGATGGCCGATGAGCTGTCCACTGCATGGCCCAGGCATGACCGGCACTGTCGGCAGGGATGAAGACCGGCCCCAGATGGGTGTACGCCACGGTGTCCACCACATCTTTCCCGCCACGCACCTTTATGGTCTCTACGCGCTTCTGCACCGGTGCCCACCCCGTGCCCACGCGGTATGATGTACGTGCAGGATCGCTGAACTCGATGCGGTAATAGTCCTTCACATCTCGCCCGGCATTGGTCACGCCCCACGCTATGCTGTCGTTGAACCCGATGATGATGCCAGGCGCACCCGGCAGCGACACCCCTCGGCATCTGATGCCCGGTGCGGTGAGCTGCACCTCGTACCAGATGCTGGGAAGCATCAGGCGCAGATGCGGGTCGTTGCAGAGGATAGGGCGGCCATCGGCCGTTCGGCTGGCCGCCACCGCCCAATTGTTGCTGCCAATGTGCGGTGGCTCGTCATGTTGGGTAGGCCACCACGTGCTGAGCGCCATGCCCTTGTTGGTGCTGGTCGGGGCTGAGCTGTCTATGTGCATGGCCTCGGCCACCGGTTCTGGCCCGAAGCGCGGGTCGGGATACAGGTCGTTGAACAGGTCCTGCCCCATGAGCTTGAGCAGCGCGGAATGTTCGCGGTCGTTCTCTGTCCACGTCAGCATCTTCGCCATGTGCTTGAGCAGCAGCGCGCTTTTGAGCGGTGTCCACGGCTCGGGGCGGTAGTCAAGAATCTTGTACTCAATGGGTAATTGGGCGTCACTGAGGGTGGCCATGTAAGCGTTGATGCCGGCAGTGTAGGCCGTTATCACCTCTTGGCTCAAAGGGTCTGATGCAAAAGACCCGACCGACCTCTCGGCCGCATAGGCCATTCCGGCCCTGCGCTGCTCCAGATCAAAGTCTATTCCTTTTGCGCCCACCACCTCGCTCACACGGCCGGCAGCCGCCATGGTCTGAAACTCCATCTGCCAGAGCCTGTCGCGTGCTGTGAGAAATCCTTGCAGGAAATAAAGGTCGTGAACGTCCTGCGCGAAGATGTGGGGCACGCCACGGGCATCGATGCTCACTTCGGCACCTCCATGCAATGGCAGATTTGCTGGCAGATCGGGCCATGGCTGTGCAGTAGGCACCGTGTTCTGCCAAAATCCGGTCTCGGGGCACAGGAAGCGACCGATGGGAGGTACATCGCCCAGCCTGAAGCTGGCTGCATACACCACCGCCACAAGGGCAAGGAGCGATACAAAGGGCCTGAATCGATGCCAACGGCTCACGGCTGTGAAAGTACAGCTTGGCACAATGATTGACCTGAGCGCGGACCAATGTCAGATCATCCTCATTTACCCGAAACACTGAAACCCTGAGAGGATGTCCCCGTTCAACGCCCCGCTCAGATTGTAAGAAAAGAGCAGCGCCAACCCCAAGCCCATTACCGAGCGCCCATGACATCAAACTTTACTCGCCTCATTATCACAGCTCTGGCCACAATTAAGGTGTGCTCTTGGAATGTGGTGGAGGCACAACCTGTACCCCCGGCCGACAGCAATATCCCGTTCCTGGTCACCTTCGGGGCGCAAGGCCTCACCAAGTGGGGCGATGACGACAGGAGCCAGGTGTTTTTCCTGGTAGTGCCTGCAAATCAGAAGGATCCCGTATACGTAAGGGTATTTGACCCGGACGTTGCGGGCGACCACGATGAGCTGGTGGGCGGTGCCGATACCAAAGTGAAATTCAGCATATACGGTGGTGCCAAGTGCTTCACCGACCCAGCGGCCGCAGGCACCGACCCCAAGGGCAACTACAAGAGCGGGACCCTGATAGACTCGAAGACCTTTGACAGTGACCCAAAGTACAACAACGGATGGTACACATTCGGGCCCATTGACCCGAAGGAAGGCGAATGGGTACAGGAATTCAGCGGCCACATTTTCAAGATTGTGGCCGAGGGAGTGAGCGGTGACGATGGCAACCTATACCGCTATTTCTTCAGCAAGAATGCCACGGTGAACATTCCCATTGAGGGGGCCAATGCATTCAGTTACGAATGGACTTTCAGAATGCCTGATCAGGCCGGGGCAGTATGCCATCTGTACCCTTATGTGACCGAGGATGTCATCTCTGTGCAACAGTTCAATTTCGATTGGGACAACGATGGCATCATCAAAATCGTGAGTTATGAGAAGAAGGGCGAACATGTGGCCATGGGCAATGAGGACGAATGGAAGGAGAGCACGCACCCTATTCTTCCCAAGGAGCGCAATGGATCGCTCGATGTGCAGTTCGTACGATCCAAGTCCGACCCGAAAAAGAACAACAACATCTGTTTCTCTATCAAGAACCAGTATGGTCAGTACATGAAGTTTTACACCATCCCCATAGGTGGGGCGCCCAAATTCAAGTATGACAACAACTTGATAGACCGCTATCGCGAAGGCGAGCGTTATGACAAGAGCAAGGTGTATCAGAAGAAGCCCTGACCCAACAGGTAAGGCCCCCGACCCACCATTGACCCATGAGAAAGTTGCTGATCATAAGTCTGGCAAGCCTCTGTGCCCATGTGGCGCTGGGGCAGGCCAATTATGAGATCCGCACATTCCGCGAGGGCGAGAAAGAGGCCCTGGGCAGCAATTATGTCAATGCCCTGCAACAGACCGCCTTGGGCTATCTGGTAGTCGCGACCAAGGGCGACCTACAGCGGTTCAACGGCAAGGTGTTCGCATCGTATTTTGAGTCCGATTCGGCCAGTATAGGCAATGTGACAGCCCTTTGCAGTGGTGGAGGCCGCATCTGGTACGGGGGTTTCGGTGGGTTGCTGGGGTACATTGATGAGGAAAAGCACCGCACCCTCGACACCCTCGTCCAAGGAAGCATTGAAGAGCTGATAAGCAATGAGGGCACTATCTGGGCCTTTACCAAGAACGGGGAGTATGTGCGCTTCAGTGAGGGCGACACAGTAAAGGGCCTGCTGGAGGGGGAGCGCCTGATAACCTGCGTGGCGCAGACGGGCCGCACAGAGTTTTTGGTAGGTACGAACGAGGGGCTGTTTCTGGCCCGTTTCGATGCGAAGGGCAAGAGCACGCTTTTCCGTCAGGTGAACGAACTGCCATCGTCCAAAGTCACTGCGGTCACGTTCATGTTCGGTGGCAAAGAGCTGTGGGTTGCCACCGAGGATCAAGGAGTTCACATAGTCTCGGGGGCAGGTGGAGCACAGCTGTCGGCCATGCCGTTGCAACCTAACGGGCTTACGATGAACAACGTGCGGGCCATGTTTCAGGACCGCGCAGGCCGCATCTGGATGGGCACCGAAGAGTTCGGGCTTGTAAGGCTGGAGCGTGTAGTGAACGGCACCGGTGCCCGATACCTGCAACTCTCGTTGGCCCAGCAGATTGACAAAGACCTGCCCATAAGCCACATTATAGAAGATACTGAGGGCAACATCTGGGTTGGGCTGTTCGGTGGTGGGCTGGTGCAGATCATTGAGAAGGTGTTCTATCAGCCGTTCAGCCCTGAATGGGTGAGGCAACACTCCATAAATCAACTGAGCCACGACCATACAGGAAAGATCTGGCTGGGCATTGACCATGGCCTTTTTGTGGCCGACATGAGCGTGATACCCCCCACGTACAACTACCACTATGTTGATGGCAGCCCAGTGTCCTCCATTGTGGAGGACCGCCAACACAATCTGTGGCTAGGCACCCCTGACCGCGGGCTGTATCTCAAGCGTGAATCGGATAAGGACTTCCGCAGGATATCCTTGGGTTCCGATCAACTTGTCAACGCCATCAATAGCCTAACGGTGTCATCAAACGGTGTGTATGCCTCTACCAAAGGAGGATTGTTTGAAATTGATTCCAACGGCAAGGTACTGCTGCGCCTCACTACCATGGAGGGGCTGCCCCACAACAACATAAGCCACTGCTTTCTGGATATGAAAGGGCGATTATGGCTGGCCAACGGTTCGAACCGCATCTCATATTACCATAACGGGAAAGTAAACTTTGTTGAGCAGGGGGCCGACCAGCGCATCGTAGATGCATCGCATGTGCTGGAGGACCGTTCGGGCCGTATCTGGGTGAGCACCCTCGGTTCAGGCATCTATGTGCTGGAGGAGGGCAATGCCACCAACATCTCTACCGCCCAGGGCCTTCCATCAAATTATTGCTATCAGATGCTTGTTGATGATGATGGCGACATATGGACCAGTCACCAGAACATGATAACCCAATTAGGCCACGACCTGACCGTGAAGCGCACAGTGGCCAGTAAGGATGTGGCACCGGTTGAGAACACCAACATCACATCTCTTTACAAAGATCTGGAGGGCAACATCTGGATCACATCGACCCACGGCATTGTCAAGTATAACCCCAAGGTGGACCGTTCGCGCAAGAGCAGGCCCAAGGTGAGCATAAGCGCCATGCGCCTTTTCAACAGTTATGTAGAGATGCGTCCAGGCATGGAGCTGCCTTATAACAAGTACAGTGTGCAGTTCGATCTTACAGGTATTTCGCTGCGCGAGCCCGATAAGGTGCGGTTCAAATACCTGCTGGAGGGATTCAGCACCCAATGGTCGGATGTGATATCGGAGAGCAGCATCCAGTTCCCAAGGCTCGAAGAAGGTGTTTACACCCTTAAAGTACTGGCCGCCAAGGAAGACGGTGAATGGACCGAGGAGCCGGTCACCTACACATTCACCATAAACAGGCCCTTTTGGCGCAGCCCGTGGTTCTATCTGCTCATGATGCTGGGGCTGAGCGGTGCCGTTATAGCCTTTGTGCGCTACCGTACCATGAAACTGATGCGCGACAAGGCCGAACTGGAACAGATCGTGAGCGAGCGCACCAGCGAGATACAGCAGCAGAAGGCCGAGATTGAAGAGAACCGCGATGAGATAGCTCGTTATGCCAAGGATATAACCGACAGCATCAAGTACGCCAAGCGCCTGCAGAAGGCCATTTTCCCGACCAATGCCGACATCAAGCGCATATTGCCCGAATCGTTCATCTTCTTCCGTTCAAAAGGCATTGTTAGTGGCGATTTCTACTTCATTGAAGAAGTGGAGCAGAAGGCTATCTTCAGTGCAGTGGACTGCACTGGTCACGGGGTGCCGGGCGGATTCATGAGCATCGTGGCCAATAACCTGCTCAATCAGGCAGTGCGGGCCGCTGGCCTCACCGCTCCCAATGAGATACTCGATTATGTAAACAAAGGGGTGAGTGACACCCTGCATCAGACGTACGAGGAATCGTCAGTGAAAGACGGAATGGACATTGCCCTGTGCGTATGGGACAAGGAAAACGGCACCATGGAGTTCTCGGGAGCATTCAACCCGCTCTACTACTTCTCCGAAGGGCGCCTCACAGTGATCAGGGGCGACCGCATGCCCGTGGGCACATTTGTGGGCGAGGAGGTCAAGCATTTCACCGCCCATAAAGTGGCGCTGAAACCGGGCGACATGTTCTACATCTTCTCCGATGGATTCGCAGACCAGTTTGGGGGCACTGAGGGGAAGAAATTTAAGATGAGACGATTCCGCGACATGCTTGAGCGCGTGCACACTATGCCGCTCGATGAGCAGTATGAGGCCATTTTCTCCGAACTTCGCCAATGGCAGGGCGACCACGAGCAGGTGGACGACATAGTGATTCTCGGAGTACGCATACCTGACAAAGCCTGACCGACCGATTGAAACGACCGACCATGATGACCAGCATCAAAAGAATGACCACACTTGCCCGCCCTTTGACCATCATGACCGTGCTGTGCCTGAGCCTGAGTGCCGGTGCACAGAGTGCGGCCGAGTATTTCAACAGTGCCATAAAGAAGGCCCAGAGCGGAGACATGACCGGGGCCATTGCCGACTTTGATAGGAGCTTATCCATTGACCCAAAGAATGACAAGGCCTTTTACTGGCGCGGCATTGCCAAGGCCTCGTTGGGCCAATTGGAGGATGCCATAGCCGATTTTGGCAAGGCCACCACCATCAACCAGAGCCATGGCGATGCATTCCTGCGCAGGGGTCAGCTCTACAACAATCTGGGTAAGCCCGATTTTGCGCTTGAGAGCCTTGATCCTGCGGTGAAGCTTCTGCCTGACAACATTGAGGCCTATTACAACCGTGGGATAGCCTTAGACAACCTGGGGCAGAACAGCAAGGCCATCACAGATTTTGATAAAGTGCTGATCATGGACCCTGCCCGTCTCGATGCCCTGGTGGCACGGGGGGTAGCCTATCGCAAACTGGGGAACAATGACAAGGCCATTGAGGATTTCTCTTCGGCCATCCGCATGAACAAGCTGCATGCGCCTGCATTGATTAACCGGGGCATAACCTACCGCGCCAAGGAGGAATACGAGCTGGCCATTTCCGACTACACCCAGGCCATAGTTGCCGACCCCAACATGGCCGATGCCTACTACAACCGTGGCATAGCCTACTCCAAGTTGGACGACCAGCAGAAAGCCATAACCGACTTCAGCAAGGCGATATCCATTGACCCGAACGATGCCGATGCCTATATGAACCGCGGCATAGAGAAGGTGCTGATGGGCAAGAAGGATGATGGCTGTGCCGACATCAACAAGGCAGCGGCCCTCGGTCTACGCGAGGCCGTGGATGCCCGCATCAAGTTCTGCGGCAATTAACGGACCACGATGCGCTGCGCGGGCGTATCGGCAACCCTGACCAGATACATGCCCGGTGCCAGACCGGACACATCGAAGCGGCCGAGGGCATCGGTACGGCCCGAGGCAACCGAGCGACCGGACAGGTCAGTGAGCACAGCTTCAGATTCATCTGAACGGGTCCAGACGACACCGTTTGCCGCATCAAACCATGCGGCTGGGCGGGCGTTGGGGTCATCCAATCCGACCGACCCGAGTACATCGAACTTCCAGTAGCCCACCGGGGCCACAATAGGCCGCACCTGCTGCTTGCCGCTGGTGGCCTGTGCGTAGATGTGGTAAAATACCTCTTCACCGGCATTCTGAAATGGGATGAACCCGGTCCAGATGTCGTTGGTGGCATCGGTGAGGGTCATGGGCGCGCTGCTGTAGCCGGCCGTGGTGTCTGTGGTCCAGCGTATCTCGGCCGTGGCGATGCCATCGCGGTGCTGTATGGTAGCATCGACCTGATAGTCCTGCTGAATGTACGGGGTGTCGTCAAGCGGCCGGTGCACTATGCGCAACGGGTCGGTGGCACCGATGGCCTTTGTGATGCAGTGAATGGCGCCCGATGCGGTGATGACCTCGTTGCAGTCGAGGCCGCGTATGCGGTAGCCGGGCAGAGCCTCCTTCCAGATGCGCATGGCGGTGGTGTCGTACTGCTGGTAGTAGTTGGGCACGAGCACGGTGCCGTTCACGAACACGGCATTGGTATAGGTGAGGTAGTCGCCCCCGTTGCTGGGCCACTGGTTGCCATCGGGCGGCATTGGGATTCGGATAACCTTGTAAGGGGTGCCAAAGGAGGAGTTGAAATTGCTGAGCACGTAGTCGAGGTTGTCCTCAATCTGCGGCCCATCGGCCATGCCTGTGGGGTACTGGCCCACAAGCAGAGTCTGCTCATCGAGCAGTTTCATGTGCATATCGATGTGGTGGATGCCATCGTAAGGCAGGGTCTCCATCTTGATGTAGCGGTCGAGACCCATGAAATCGAGCATGATCTGGTCTATCTGAGCCTCGGTCTTCGGGGTCACCCCGAAGGAGTTTCCCGTTGCGTTCTCGTCCAATATCAGTTCCGAGGCGAAGGCGGTGCCCATGCCATCGGTCATGAAGTTGCCCCCGGTGTTCACCAGATCGGTAGGGGCCTGGGTGGTCTCGTAGAGGGGCACGCCCACAAGGTCGGCCAGGGCCTGGGGCACCACATCATCGAGCGGGCGCGGGCGGTTGTAGATCCAGTCGATAAATACCTGATCGCCAACGCTGTTGAGGTAGGCCGGCCATTGGCCGTAATCGCGGAACCAGATGCTGTTCGATGGCTCATTGACGAACACGATGTTCTGCGTATCGACCCCACCCTGGCTGAGGTAACTTACTACCGAGCTCTGTGTCTGGGTGACGATATAAACGGTGGTCTCTTCCTTGGCATAGCGCACTATCTCGCGCAGCAGCGACCGGCTCCATGTGCCCTCCCAGCGGATGCAGAGACCGGCAATCTCCTCCCACTGCGCCATGGTGCGCACAGGCTCGGTGGGCGGGGTGGTGATGCCGCGCGAGGTGGGCCGCACGAGGGGCAGCATGCGCTGCTCGTCTTCGGTAATGTGGTGGGGCAGATACTGCGCCCAGACAGCGTTTGAGCAGATCAGGAATGCCGCACTCAGGGCGGCCTTGGCCATGTGTCTCATTGCGAATTGTATAGCGGGACTATGCGCCCCGAAGTACGCAAAAGAACGGGCTTGGCGCACGGCTACATTCGCGGCATGTTGCTGCCCAGCGCCTATTTCCCGCCCATATCGTGGGTGTCGCACCATTTGGCGGGGCACCCGGTGGCCCCCACGGGCAGATTTGTGCGGCAGAGCATACGAAATCGGTGCATCATACTCGGGGCCAACGGACCGATGCAGCTCGGGGTGCCGCTCAGGCGCTTCCATAACCATTCGGACATTGGGGAGATCATTGTGGATGACAGCCAACCGTGGCGGATGCGGCACTGGCGGGCGCTGACATCGGCCTACCGTAACTCGCCCTATTTTGAGTTTTTTGAGGATGAGATACGCGGTGTTATCCTGCCGCAGAATCCCCAGCAGCATCTGACAGACCTGAATGCCCAGAGCCTTGCGGCAGTGCTGCGCCTGATGGCCCTGAGACCTGTGGCGCAGACAGACCTGCACCAGACCCAGATAAACCCTTGGGACCTCCATGACCGCCCTTTTGCCGACCCGCTGCGCTTACTGCCCTACCGGCAGGTATGGGCCGACCGCTTCCCTTTTGAGCCTGACCTGAGCGTGCTTGACCTGCTGTTCTGCACCGGCAGGCAGTATGCCGGGCATCTGCTTCCGATAGGTCCTTGAGGGACTTTGACAAGTACACATCTTATCGCCATGTGGGCGATATAGCAGACTGAAACAGCCCTTTGCTGAATTGAGATATCCACGCTGCTCCAGACAGCGGGAGCTTAGCCCGCACAAATGTTCCTCCGGGAAAATAGCTCAGGCGAGCGGTGTGAGTGGAGAATGGGTCAAGGTAGGCACCTTCACCATCTTAACGCTGCTCACCCCAGCAGCCTTGTCTCGGCCCTCGTCTGGCGCAGCGCAGCAAACAGCGCCTGCAGGTCAGCCTCGGTGTTGTAGGCATTGATGCTGTAGCGGATGTACGTGTGGCCCCCGTGCGGCATTACGGGTATCTCTATGCGGTGGCGGGCATACAGGTGGCGCTGTAGGGCCATCGGTGAGGGTGGTGCGCGGGTGCAGGGTGTCAACGCGCGTGATGAGCTGACTCAACTATTCGATGTTGGCCTTCATGCGCTCATAGGCCTCTTGCTGGTCGGGAGTCATGGCTTTGGTGGGTGGTGGAGGTGTGTCAGAATGTCGCAGACTTTGCGGTTCGGGAGGGGGGTGTTTGACCCCCCCTCTCCCCCTTCGGGTACCCCCCCTCCCCCCTCCAAAACCGAATGGAGGGGGTCGAAAACCGAACAAGGGGGGTAGGGAATGAGGTGCAATTAGGTTTTCTGTTGAATTCGATTCGGTTTTTTATCGAATCATATTCGGCCCGGAACCGAATGGATATCGATAACCGACCGGCCCTATTCGGTCTGCGAAGGGGTGCAATTCGGTGAATGACCCCCCCAATTCGGTCTTTTGCCGAATGGATATCGGTTGCCGACCGAATGATATCGGTTCCGGACCGAACTGGGCCGGTCCGAAACCGAATCATATTCGAGGGGTGGCGCATCAGCGATCAGGGGTTTACGGGAGGCGTGGTGCCCTCTGGCTGCTCACCGCCCTGTGGGCCTTGGCCCATGAAGCGGGATTTGAGGCGGTTGTAACGCTCATCGGCCCCGGGCAGGCCCGCCTTGGCAGCGGCCTCTATCATGCGGTAGTAGATGAGGCAGATGGCGTAGGCCTCGACCCCGGCCAGATACTGTGTGTCGCGCTCCTTGTCTAGGTAATCCTCGAGCTTGATGGCCACCTCCTCTTCGAGGCCGAGGGCTATCAGTCCCTCACCATCACCGCTCAGGAGGTCAAGGTCGGCACCATCACCACCCTCAACGTCACCCTCACGGCCATCACCGCACCCTGAGCCGCGAGGCCGCCACCTGTCCTCCTCTTCCCGCTTCTATTCACCTGTTATCCGCTCTTCCTTCCCAGTTCTCTCACGCTCACCCCAGCAGCCCCGTCTCGGCCCTCGTCTGGCGCAGCGCAGCAAACAGCACCTGCAGGTCAGCCTCGGTGTTGTAGGCATTGATGCTGTAGCGGATGTACGTGTGGCCCCCGTGCGGCATTACGGGTATCTCTATGCGGTGGCGGGCATAGAGGTGGCGCTGCAGGGCCATGGGGTCGGTGCAGTGTATGCGTATGCTGCACATCTGTCCCATGAATTCATCGGTGACAGGCGCCAGCAGCATGCCGCCAGCGGCCTCGGCAAAGGCATGGGCGTGGGCCTGCACGGCCTGGCGGCAGGTGCGCGCCACGGTGGGCCAGTCGTGGTCACTCAGGTACTGTATGGCGCGGGGGGTGGCCAAAAAGGCCGATATGTCGCGCGTGCCCTGTAGCTGGTGCCAGTCAATGAACTGTGAGTGCGATGGCATGGTGCTCTCATAGCCCCAACTGATGATGAGCGGGTCGAACATGTGCTGCAGCTCGCGCTTCACATACAAAAACGATGAGCCTTTGGGTGTAAGCATCCACTTGTGGCAGGCCCCGGTGCATATGTCGGCCCCGAGGGTGCGCAGGTCCAGGGGTATGTGGCCCGGCACATGGGCACTGTCTACCATGGTGATGAGGCCCAGCTCTTTGGCGCGGGCGCAGATGGCCTCCACGGGCAGCCGCAGGGCCGTGGTGCTTGTTATATGGCTTATGAACACCGCCCTGGTGCGCGGGCTCAGGCCACTGAAAAGGTCATCCACAATGGTCTGGCTATCGGCCACCGGCAGTTGCACCGGCATCCGCACATACCGGGCCCCGGCCTTGCGGCAGTAATACTGCCAGGTACGGTCCATGGCCCCATACTCGAGGTCGGTCGTGAGTATCTCATCGCCCTCGGACAGGGGAAAGCTCTTGGCTATGATGTTGAAGGCATAGCTCGGGTTGGTCACATACACCACATCATCGGCATGGCAGCCTATGTAGGCGCCCAGGGCCTCGCGGGCCTGTGCCAGCTTCTCAGGCCCGCGCACGGCAAAGGCCTGCACCGTGTCGCGCTCAAGCTCCAGCTGCAGGCGTTGGTACTCTTCAAACACCGGCCTGGGGCAAGCCCCGAACGACCCATGGTTGAGGTGGTGCACATTGGGGTTGAGCAGAAAATCGCTTCGCAGTTCGGGTATCATCCTATTCTTTCAGGTTCTTCTTATGTGACGTCACATGGCACGGGTGCGCGGTGCCGCGATTCCCTTTCATATCAGGCGCTGCATCAACACAAGGTCGAGCCAGCGGCCATGCTTGATGCCCACCTGCGGCATGCGGCCCACCTCAGCAAATCCGTGCCGGGCATGGAAACGGATGCTGCCCGCGTTGCCCGCATCAATGCCCGCCACCAGGGCATGCACACCGTTGTTTCCGGCCTCGCAGAGCAGAGCCTCCATCAGCATCGAGCCCACCCCGGCCCCCTGCTGCCCGGGTGCCACATACAGGGTGTGCTCCATGGTGTGGCGGTAACCGTCCTTGGCGCGGAACTGCGCATAGCTGGCATAGCCCAGCGCGCGGTCCCCATCAACGGCCACAAGCACTGGGCACCCCGAGGCCAGCCTCAGGCCGTGCCATTCACTGATCTGGGCCAGGTCCCATTCCGCCTCGGTCCAAATGGCATCTGTATCGCGGATCATGTGGTTCAATATGGCCAATATGCCGGGCAGGTGGGCCCCGGTGGCCGGTAGCACGCGGTTCATCAGTTGGCAAATCTGCGCTTGAGCCATCGGGGCAGCACAATGGTGCCGATGAACAGGTAGGGGTAATAGCTGATGAGACGCCAGATGAGCGCCAGCGTGGCGGCCAGCCCAATGGGAATCATGTCATGAAAGAACCCGCTGAAGGCGAACTCAGCTATGCCACTGCCGCCCGGGGTGGGGCTCAGCAGCAGAATGGCGAACATCACCAACTGCCTTGCATACACCAGCATGTGGCTGCCCACGGGGGTAAATGCCAGGATGATGAAGTTCACCACCCAGAACCTTCCCGTCCAGCTAAGCACCGTGGCCCCGTATGCCTTGAGCCAGAACACGATGCCCCGGCCCCTGAACTCGTGCGAGGCGGCAATGATCTCATCGCCCAGCTGCACCGCATCGTGCCGCCACCTGCGCAGCACCGGCAACGAGGCGATGCGGATGGCCAGCCATTTCAGTCCCCTCGGATTGATGAACACACCCCATATGAGCAGGGCCGAGTACACGGCAAGCACCACATAGGCAAACACAAAGATGCCCACCGTGCCCAGCGTCAGGCCAAAGAACTCCTTCTCCAGACTAACGGGAAATAGGGTGGCGGTGCTCACCGTTAGCAGCACCACGGGCACCGTGAGCACATAGAACAGTTCATCGAGCAGGGCCGTGGTCAGCACAATGGCCGCGCTCTTGCCCGTGTTGATCCCCTCGCGGTTGATGATGAAAAGGGCCACGGCCGTGCCGCCCACGATGCTGGGCGAAACGGCCGATGCGAACTCCCACAGCATGATCACATTGAAGCTGTCGCGCCATTTGATCACCCCATCGGTCAACAGCCTGATGCGGTACATGTATGCCACATCGCGCAGCAGCATCATGAGCAGCGCCACGCCTATCCAGGCTGTGGAGGCCCATGTCCAGTCTATCTCGCGCAGCACATCGCGATACGTGATGCGCTGAAAGTCGCCCCCAGCGGCACCTGCGCCCACATACTCTGCGTCCTCGGCCTGCCCGTTGCGGTTAAGGTCCACCCAGGTGTGGTCGCCCTTTCCTTGGGCCACTTGGCGGTAGCGCACCTTGGTCAGGTTGCCATACAGCATGTAGGTCACCACCACCAGACCCAGAAGGATGGGCAGGAATATTCGCCTCGGATTGAGCTCGCGCAGCAGGTCTTGGATGCGGAACGCCATGGGCCCGCAATGTAGCGATAATGCAAAGGGGTTCCGGTCCGATATACGTTGCGAACACAAGGGTCTCTCCCCTGTTACTTTCGCCTCAACCTCTTAAACCCTATCCGCTATGAAAATCCTGTTTGCCTCGCTCATCAGTCTGATGGCCTTTACTCCTGTCACCCCACTGCAATTAGGCCAGAAAGCCCCCATGACCGACCATGTCATGAAAGACCTTAGCAACCGGCCCATCACGCTTGACCAGCTAAAGGGCAAATACGGCCTGGTGGTCATCTTCTCGTGCAACACCTGCCCGTTCGTAATAGCCTGGGAGGACCGCTACAACGAACTGCACGCACACGCCATGAAGAACAACATGGGTTTTGTTCTGATCAATAGCAATGAGGCCAAGCGGCAGGGCGATGACAGCCGCGACCAGATGATCCTTCACGCCAAGGAAAAGGGATATGCCGATTTCCCCTACTTGGTGGATGAGGGCCACAAGCTGGCCGATGCCTTTGGGGCCACCAAGACCCCTGACGTATTCGTTTTCAACGGCAAGATGGAGCTGGTGTACAAAGGCGCCATTGACGATAATGAGCGCGACAGGGCCGCAGTCACCAAGAAGTACCTGATGGACGCCATCGATGCCACACAGCAGGGGAAGGTGCCCGACCCGTCCACCACCAAGTCGGTGGGCTGTAGCATCAAGCGCATGAGCTGATCATCCATGGCTTCTTACCAACGTGCCGCGGCCGTGGGGTGATAAGTCCCATGGCCGTGCGCCTTTTGTGCCCTGTGGGTCTGTGGCAGGGCCTTTATCTTCGGCACTTCCATACGCACCCGACCATGATCAGGACAATCATCTCCTCCATACTTGTGCTCATGGCCTCTGTGGCCCTTGGCGCTGGCCCCGATCCCGTGCAGATGATGCTGGCCCGCAAGAAGTACAACGAGGGCGACTACAGCGGTGCCCTGCGCATTTACAAGGAACTGTATGCCCAGCACGGCACTGATGTGACCCTCAATGTGCGCATGGCCGAGTGCCATCTGGCCCTCGAGCAGCCCGATGAGTCGCTGCCTTATCTGGACCGCGCTACCGAGACAGACTCGTTGGCCGAGCCTGAGGTGAAGTTCTATTACGCCCTGGCCTACCGCGCCAAGCAGAAGCACCAGAAGGCCATTGATTACCTGAACCGGTATATGGCCCAGCCCAAACTAGGCAAGGACGATATAGAGAAAGCGGCCGAACTGCTGGCCCGCTGCCGCGCCACGGTCGACCTGATGAACCACCCGGTGAATGTGAAGGTGGTCCCTGCCGGCAGCAGCATCAACACCATTGAATATCATGAGTACCATCCCAGCGTGACGGCCGATGGCAAACTGATGGTATTCACCTCGCGAAGGCCGGGCGAGGGAAAGAATGTGAAGGTGGATGAAGGCGATGGAGACCATTTTGAGGATGTGTACATAACCTACTGGAGCGACAGCCTGGGCGGATGGGCCCCGGCCGTCAGGGCCGAAGGCGGTATAAACGGCCCGGGCCACGATGCCTGCCTCAGCATCAGCCCCGATGGGCGCCAGATATTCATGTACCGCAACGAGAACGGGGGCGACATCTTCGTGAGCAAGTGCCGCCTCACACAAGAGGTGAAGGATGCCCAGGCCGAGGGCAGTGCCGATGCCGCCCGCATGCACGCCCAGATGAAGTGGGGTAGCCCGGTTGCCCTCAAATCTCCAGTCAACAGCACCTACTGGGACAGTTATGCCAGCCTCACGGCCGATGGCCGCGCCATCTACTTTGCGAGCGAGCGCGTGGGCGGCAAGGCTCAGGGCAATGGCGACATCTACATGAGCATCAAGGAAGGCGATGGATGGGGAAAACCCATGAACCTGAAAGGGGTCAACACCATTGAGGACGAGAAGAGCGTATTCATCCACCCCGATGGAAAGACCCTGTTCTTCAGCAGCCAGGGCCACCGCAACATGGGCGGCTACGACATCTTCAAAAGCGTGCGGCAGAAAGACGGCTCCTGGAGCGCCCCCGAGAACCTCGGCTACCCCATAAACACCCCGGGCGATGAGTTCGACTTCACCCTCAGCACCGATGGCCGCACCGCATTTTACTGCACAAAAAGCGAGAGCGGCCGGTTTGATATCCTGTCGGTGGACATGGCCGCCTACGATGTGCTGAGCGATGGCCTCCTCAAAGAGAAGGGCGCTGGCATGATGCTGCTCAAGGGCACCCTGACCAACAACGAAATGAATGGGGTTCGGGCCACGCTTACCATAAAAGAGAACGGGGCTGAGGTGAACTCTGTGATGAGCGATGAGGACGGGGAGTATTTCCTGGCCCTGCCCGGTGGCCACACCTATCAGGTGGTCATCACCTCCGCTTCTTACAAAGACCTCACACAGAACGTGGAGGTGCCCACCGGAGCCGATGGGCAGACCCGCACCACGGTGCGCGATTTCAGGCTCGAACCCAAATAAGGGCCTCAGCCCTCGTCCATCGGGTTGCGCAGCACCTTCGGCACCTTGAAGTAGTCGCTATCGCGGCTGGGGGCATTGGCAAGGGCCTGCTCCTGGGTAAGGGTGTTCGACTCCACATCATCGCGCAGCACATTGGTCTCTGCGCTCATGTGTATGAGCGGTTCCACACCCGCGGTGTCCAGTTCATTCAGCTTGTCCACGAAGGCGATCATGCGCTGCATGTCCTCCCGCATGCGCGGAAGCTCCTCGGCATTAAAGCTCAATCGGGCCAGGTGGGCCACGCGCTGCACCAGTTCGTCAGTTATCTCCATGTCTGTCCAGTTCGTTCTGAATCACCTGCTGCACCTCTTTGCGAAGGGCATCTACATCATCAAGGGTAAGGCCCTGGGTGCTCACGGCCCTGTGCAGTTTCACACGGGCCAGTCCGGGGCGCCCACCGGTCCAATGCCGGGGATCGGCAGGCAGTATGTTCCAATTGTTGATGAATGTCACCGGCAGCACTGGTATCTGCTGCTCAATGGCAAAACGAAAGGGGGCATTCTTGAATGTCCTCAGCTTCGGTGTGTCAAGCGGTATCATGGCCTCGGGGAACACCGCTATGGGTATGCCCTTTGCCACATCATCGGCCGCGCGTTGGTAGGCTCCGTAGCTGCGCCTTATGCTCTCGCGGTCAATGCTGATGTTCATCCTCTTGAAAAAGATATTGAAGAACCACCAGTTGCTCAGTTCCGCCTTTCCCATATAATGGAAATACTTAGGGAAAGCGATGTACGACACCATGATGTCGAGATAGGATGTATGGTTTGGGGTGATTAGAAAAGCGCCCTCGGGCCAGTCCTCCTCCCTGTCCACCCACGTGATGATGCCCAATGGCCAGGTCATGAGATAGGCCCACACCCTCTTGAAGAAGAACGCCACCCTGAACGTGCGCTCATTGAACACAGTGGAATAGAATACGGGGGCCAGCAGGAAGAAGGTGAGCAGCGTGTTGGAGAAGAACACGCCACGCCATATAAGCCTTGGCAAAAGCAACACCCTACGCATGATGGCAAAGGTAGTTTCGGGAATCAGGCTTGGGTGAGATTCAGATTCGGCCCGCAAAACAGTGAAAAAGAAAAGCCCCGATGTTCTCGGGGCTTTCGGTTCCTGTGGGAGAAAGACGGGTCTCGAACCCGCGACCTCCAGAGCCACAATCTGGCGCTCTAACCAACTGAGCTACAATCTCCGTACGGGGCCGCGAATATAGGCATTTCATTGATGCCGGGTGCGGGCAGTATTACCTTCGCATTCTGATGCCCACAACTGCCGCCACAGAAGAAGTGACCGTGCTGGTGGCTGGCATGGACTGCGCCAATTGTGCGCTGGGTGTGACGCGCAGGCTGAACAAGGGCGGGTTTGCAGATGTGCATGTCAACTTCGCCACGGGCGAGGTGCGAATAAGTCAGGCAGGGCCCATTGACCTTGATGTCGTGAGCCGATTGGTGGCCGAGGCCGGCTATACCTACGTGGGTCAGCGTGAGCCCGTGGCCACCGGGCCCAGCGCCACCGAGAAGTTATTGGTCTTCACTTTGCCGTTTTCGCTCGCACTGATGGCGCACATGGTGGTGGCATGGCCTCCCCTGCACGATGCCGTAGTGCAGCTGGTGCTGTGCCTGCCTGTTTTCGGTATCGGGGTGTGGCATTTCGGGCGCAGCGCACACAAATCGGTGCGCAACGGGGTTCCGAACATGGATGTGCTCATCTTCATCGGCAGCACGGCCGCGTTTGCCTACAGCGCGGCAGGCATGGTGCTGTACCGAGGCACCGCTCAGGTGCATTCGCATCTGTTCTTCGAGACCTCGGCCACTATCATCTCCCTCGTGCTTCTGGGCAATGTGATAGAACAGCGCAGCGTGCGGCAGACCACCACTGCCATTCGCTCGCTGGTGCAATTACAGAGTGGGCGAACCACCCGTCTGAGGCCCGATGGCACTACTGAACAGGTGCCTGTGGCCGCGCTTGCAGTGGCCGACCGTGTGCAGTTGAACACGGGTGCCACCATTCCGGCCGATGGACAGATAACACTGGGTGCACTCACTGTGGACGAGAGCATGATAACGGGCGAGACGGTTCCTGTGATGCGCGAGGTGGGCCAGCATGTGGTCGGGGGCACCGTGGTGACAGGGGGCAATGCCATCATCGTGCTAACACAGGTGGGCGGGCGCACGGTACTTGCCGGCATCATAGACCTGGTGCGAAGGGCCCAGCAGAGCCGCCCGCCCATTCAGCGGTTGGGCGACAGGGTGAGTGCCGTTTTTGTTCCCGTGGTGCTGGGTATTGCGGCTCTTACGGTCGGTCTGGCACACTTCGCGTGGGGGGCGGCATGGTCAACAGCCGTGATGCAGGGTGTTGCAGTACTGGTTGTAAGCTGTCCCTGCGCCATGGGACTGGCCACACCAACGGCCGTGATGGTGGGTCTGGGCCGGGCGGCCAAAGAGGGCATCCTGTTCAAAGGGGCCGAGACTGTTGAATCACTTTCGGGCATCAAACGCATCGTCTTCGATAAGACCGGCACCCTCACCACGGGCCAGATAGCCTTGGGCGACATGGCCATCCTGTCAGAAATGGAAGAGAATGAACTGAAATGGGTGATGCTGAGCCTTGCAAGATGGAGCGACCATCCGGTCTCGCGTGCGGTGGCCAGGTCGTATTCTTCCATCCCCGAAGGGAAAACCGTGTTGAAAGATGTTGTGGAGATAAAAGGCGTGGGGATGCAGGGCACCGCGCCCGATGGACAGACCTGGATGCTGCGTTCTCCAAAAACAGGACATGCTGATCTGGGAGATCTTGTGCTGTACCGTATGGATGTGCCCATGGCAGCGGTGCGGCTGAGGGACACCCTGCGGGCCGATGCTGCAGAGGCAGTTGCCTATTTCCGACAGCGGGGCGTACGCACTGTGCTTCTCAGTGGAGACACCGAGCCGCGCTGCCGTCAGGTGGCTGATGCGCTCGGTATTGACGAGGTGTGGGCCGCACAACGCCCCGAGGACAAGCTGCGGCTGATTGAACAATGGACGGCCATGGCCCCTACGGCAATGGTAGGCGATGGTATAAATGATGCCCCGGCCCTTACGGCCGCTACGGTCGGAATCGCTTTCAGCGATGCCACAGGGGCCGCCACAGGTGCTGCACAGGTGGTGATACTGGGGCATGGTGGGTTGGCCCGGCTGGTGCGTGCCGAGGTGCTGGCCACTGCCACCCTCCGAACTATCAGGCAGAATCTGTTCTGGGCATTCGCCTATAATGTCGTGGCCATTCCCGTGGCTGCTGTGGGTATGCTGGGCCCAATGGTGGCGGCCCTGAGCATGGCGCTGAGCGATGTGGTGGTGATAGGCAACGCAATAAGATTCAACTATAGCCGTATCGGTGGCCGATGACTGAGTGGATGGCGCGAAACCGTATTCTTCTGCCATGGGTGGGGCTGCTCCTGGCAGTGTATGCGGCCGTAGCATTATGGCTGCCTGATGCGGGTTACGATAAATACTTCTGGGTGACGTGGACCCGTTACCTCATGCAGCACGGGCTGGCGCATGTTTACGAGGACCCAGAGGTGAACAACAACCCGCTGGTGATGTGGTTGCTATGGCTGTTCGGGCTGCTGTTTGATACTCCCACCGATGTGACATATGGTACCATAAACCGCTTGAAGTTGCTGGTAGTGCCGTTCGATCTGGTGGCACTTTTCTTCTTGGGCCGTAAGCTGATGAAGACCGGCCGCAACATCTGGTTGGGTCTTATTGTGCTGCTCAATCCCGCATTCTGGTACGACACATTGATATGGGGGCAGATTGATGGTATTTATACCTGTCTGATCATGGTGGCGCTAGTGGCCGCTGAACGCGGCCGATGGGATCTTGCCTGGCTGATGACCTTGCTTTCAATAAACCTGAAACTGCAGGCCATCATATTCCTGCCCATCATGATCCTGATGACGATAAGGCCCATGCGCATGTCGGGTTTCAATGCCCGCTGGCGCATCTGGTCGGGGCTTGCGGGGGTTCAGGCCCTGATTTTGGCCCCGTTCATCCTTTCCGGCACATTGCACACAGTACTCGGGGCCATGCTGCACCGTACCATGGGCTATTACCCTGTTCTGAGCCGCAATGCCTACAACATCTATTATCTGATGGCCCGGGACCCCTTCAACACGCCCGACACCAATGTCGCCCTCGGCATACCGGTGCGCTGGTGGGGGGGTGCGCTTTTCGTGGTGGCAACCGCATTGGTCACCATGCCGCTGTTCCTGGCCCTGTTCAACCGAGCGTTTAACAACCTGAGGCGCGAAGAGCGGTTGGCCACACTGTTCCAAACGGCTGCGCTCACATCGCTTGCATTTTTCCTGTTCAATACCCAGATGCACGAGCGGTACATGCACCCTGCCATACTGTTCAGCGGGGTCTATGCACTGATGACGCGGCAGTGGTGGCCCTATGCCCTCATCAGTTTAGGATATATCCTTAATCTTGAGGGTGTTATGCACTTCCTCGATTGGGTGGATATACCCTTTGTGGACGGCAAAATTGTGCATGAACAATTGTTGGTATTCCACCCCAAAGTGGTGGCGGCTATTCTGTGTGCCTGTTTCATAGCGGGTGCCAGTAGTTTCTACCGCACCTTCATGGCCTTCAGGAACAACGTAGATGCAGAGCCCCACACCACCTGACGTGCAGGCCCGCAGGGCTTTTCAGGCCTTTCAGGTGATGCGCTACGGGGCGCTGCTTCTTACCGGTGCCGCATTTGCGCATGGCGGGTTGGGCACATTCGGCATAGGGGTGTATGAGGGCCTTGTTTTCCTTGGCAGCCTGCTGAGTTTCTGGTGGCTGTCTGGCATCACTCAAAGTTGCCTTACCACGGCAACACTCTCAACTGAGGGCCGGTCGTCCGATGTTTTCAATGTGTTTGTGGTGCTCAGCGTGGCGGGCGTACTGCTGTTGGTGCTATTCCGCACGCTGGTCACCCCATTCACATTCCTGACCAACAAACCCGACCTGCTGGCTTTCTATACAACTTATGGGTGGTGCCTGGCCCTCATCACCCCTGTGTATCTGATAGAGCAGATGCTTCTGCTGCGAAAGGAGGCCGTTGGCCTGGTAGCATACGGTGTGATTGCCTTCGGGTCGCAGCTTGTACTGATGGCCGTGCCGATTTTCCTCGGTCATGGCCTCGAGATGGCGCTGCAAGGGCTGCTTATTGCAACTTTTGGAAGGTATGTGCTACTGTGGGTGCTGCTTGCGCGATGGGCCGAATTCCGCATAGATACAGCCTACCTGTTCCGATTCTGGGCACACGCCTGGCCTCTGGCAGTGGGCACGTTGCTGGCGGGCTCGTCAGAGTACATCGATGGTCTTATAGTGAGTCGCTATTTTGATGAGGAGACCTTTGCCACTTACCGCTACGGGGCCAAAGAACTGCCCCTGTCGCTGATTTTGGCCACAGCATTCAGCAACTCGCTCGTTCCTGCTATTGTGCAGCGGGGCCTCACTTCGGTCATGGGCGAGGTCCGCACATCGGGCCGCAGGCTCATGCACCTGTTCTTTGCGGTGGGGCTGGTGCTCATGGTGTCGGGGCCGTTTATTTATCCGCTAGTATTCAATGTCGACTTCTCTGCCAGCGTGCCGGTATTTTGCACCTATCTGCTCCTCATCATCCCGCGCAGCGTATTCCCTCAGCCCCTTCTCATAGGGGCTGGCCACAGCAAAGTGGTCATGACCAGTTCGGCCATTGAACTGACGGTCAATGTGGGGCTCAGCCTTTTGCTGCTGCCCTTTTTGGGCACAACAGGCATTGCCCTTGGCACCGTGGTGGCAGCCTTTACCGACAAGGTCTATTCGGCCATCAGACTGCGGTCGTTGTGCGGTGTGAGGCCTTCGGACTATACCGATGTGAGCATTTGGGCCGCGTGGAGCGCAGTGCTTTTGGCAGGATATGCAGGTGTGATGTTCACTTTAACATGATTTGACATTATTTTGCACCCCTCAAAACCTTTCAAAGACCATGAAAAAAGCTGTACTCAATTTCGCAGCGATGACCGTACTGAGTGCGCTGGCCACATCGGCCACTGCACAGGTGGTATTCATCGCATTGGAACCGGCCTCTGTTGCGGGTAATTACGATTTTACCTACACGGATGGCTGGGGCATGGACATGACCGCCAACAGTGTGCAAGATACTGTGGTTGTGATCAGTGACGGCACGGCCGGGGACACCCTTGGCTGCAACGCCACCACGAACAACGTGGCGGGAAAGATTGCCCTCATTTACCGTGGCACCTGCGAGTTCGGTGCAAAGGCCCTGGCTGCGCAGACTGCTGGAGCCGTAGGTGTGATTGTTGTGAACAACGTGAGCGGTGCCCCCATTGCAATGGGTGCCGGTGCCGTGGGCGCGCAGGTCACCATTCCGGTGGTTATGATCAGCCAGGCTGACGGTGCGCTGCTTCGCCCATCCATTGATGCCAACGAATGCGTTGTGTTCATCGGCACGATTGCCGGCCTTTACACCAACAACCTGAGCATTTACAAGCGCGATATCGCCTCGACCAACGGGTTCGCAATTCCGCGCCAGATGGCTTATGCCAATTCCGGGTTCGTATTCCCTCCACAGGCGTGGATACGCAACTATGGCACTGCCGAACAGACTAACGCCATACTGAACTGCAAGATCAATTTCGGTGGCGATGACATCTATGACGAGACCTCTCCTACCGGGCTGACTATTCCGGCTGGCGACAGCGCCCTGGTTGTACTGCCAGACTTCAGCATGGCTAATCCGGGTATTGGCGAATACACCGTGACCTACACCATCTCTGCCGATTCGACCGATGATTACAACACCGATAATATTGCTGGCGGTGGTTTCTGGGTGAACCCAGAGACCTACTCGCGTGCCCGCATGGACCCTGCCACAGGCAATACGCTGTCAAACAACGGCCTTCGCCCCAATACTGGAACAGAGTTCGATTGGTGCGTGGCTTTCAAATCGAGTGATATCTCTTCGCTCGAGCTTGAGGGCATGTCATTCTCGGTGACCACGACACAGACCGCCACAGACACCGCATTCCTGACGGGACTTGGCTTTCAGCTCAATTTCTTTGAGTGGAATGATGACATCACCACCACCGTGACCTTCGACAACCTGAATCAGATAGGTGATGCGTTCTATGACTTTACCGCACACACACCCGATGTGCAGGTGCGTGCCGATTTCGCTGAGCCGATCGCACTTCAAAACGACCAGAAATACCTTGGTTGTCTGCACGTGTTTGACGACAGTGTGTTTGTGAGAGTGGACGGTGGCATTGACTACAACACCAACTACGATGCCTATCCCACGGAGGCTTTCTACCCCATCTATACAGATGCGTGGTATGCCGGTGGTTTCGGCTCTGACTATGTGCCCGGACTGGTATTCCATTTCCACGACCCATTGTTTGATGGTATCAACGATAACGAAACGGTTGAGTTGGTGCCCTACCCTAACCCTACCGTTCAGTTCGTGAATGTGCCCCTTAACCGCAACTATAGCGGCAGTGTGAGCTTACAGGCATACGATGCCAGCGGCCGCACGGTGTACAGCGATGATATCAATATGAACGGCACCGATGTGCTGCGTGTAGATGCCAAGGGCCTGGCATCTGGCCTCAACATCTTCAACCTGCGCTATTCTGACGGTACCACCGCCAGCTTCCGCGTGATGGTTAGCCGCTGACCATCTAGACCTCCATTATAAAGAAAAGCCTCCGCATTGCTGCGGAGGCTTTTTTTATTCCTTCTCTTTTTATTGCGCTGGGCAATACCGCATTGAGGCGGCTAAATCCGATGTTCTAAACCACTACACAACCGTGGTGCGTCTTCGTCACGTTGTAAAAGAACTTCTGCATGTCCCAGGCCGAGGTTGGGCAGCGTTCAGCACAGAGGCCGCAATGCAGACACACGTTCTCGTCTTTCACCATTACGCGTTGAGTGGGCAGTTTTGAACTGACGTAAAGATCTTGGGTCAGCTCTGTGGCCGGGGCCTTCAATCGGCTGCGCAGGTCCATCTCCTCGCCATCTTCCACAAAGTTGATACAGGCTGTGGGGCAGATGTCCACACAGGCATCACACTCAATGCATTTGCTGGTAGTGAACACGGTCTGCACATCGCAATTGAGGCAGCGCTCGGCCTCTTTAAACCCTGTTAGCGGGTCAAAACCCAGTTCCACTTCCTTTTTTCGGTCACTGAGGGTGAGTTTCTTTTCGGCCTGAGGTACCACAAAGCGCTTATCGGTGGTCACATCGTTGTCGTAGGCCCACTCGTGTATGCCCATTTTCATGCTCACGAGGTTCACCATGGGATCTGGGCGGTCGGCCAAGAGGTCCTTTCCTTCGCAAAAGAGATGCATGGATATGGCTGCCTGATGCCCATGGGCCACCGCTGTGATCACATTCTTGGGCCCGAAGGCCGCATCACCCCCAAAAAACACCTTATGCAGTGTGCTCTGAAAGGTGGTCTCGTTCACCACGGGCATCTCCCACTTGTCGAACTCCATGCCCAAATCGCGCTCTATCCAAGGGAAACTGTTCTCCTGACCGATGGCCACCAGCACATCATCAGCCTCGATGAAAACATCTGGCTCACCGGTCGGTACCAGTTTGCGCCTCCCGTCCTCATAAACGGCATGCACCTTCTCGAAGGTCATTCCAGTCAGGCGCCCTTCCTTAACAACCACCGATTTCGGTACGTGATTATCAATGATGGGGATGTCCTCGTGCATGGCATCCTCCTTTTCCCATGGGCTGGCCTTCATCTCGGCAAAGGGGCTGCGCACCACCACTTTCACCTGTTCGCCTCCCAGCCTGCGGGCAGTACGGCAGCAGTCCATGGCCGTATTGCCACCGCCCAGAACTATCACTCGTTTGCCGATACTCTTTGTGTGCTCAAACGCCACGCTACTCAGCCAATTGATGCCGATGTGTATGTTGGCCTTTCCCTCTTCGCGACCAGGCAAGTTAAGGTCGCGGCCACGTGGGGCACCTGTGCCCACAAATACAGCATCGTACCCAACGGCCAAAACCTCCTTCAGGCTCTTGACATAACTATTGAAATGGGTGTGAATGCCCAGATCGAGCACGTAGTTCACCTCTTCGTCAAGGACCGTTTCGGGCAGGCGGAAACTTGGGATCTGACTGCGCATGAAACCACCGCCCTTGCGCTGATCATCGTACAGGTGAATCTCGTAACCCAAAGGAGCAAGGTCGCGGGCCACCGTGAGCGATGCAGGCCCGCCCCCTATCAGGGCAATCTTCTTTCCGTTTGACGGAAAAGGCCCCTGCGGCATCAGGTGCCTGACGCTGTCCTTGTTGTCGGCCGCCACGCGCTTGAGGCGGCAGATTGCCACCGGCTCCTCCTCTACCCTGCCTCTCCGGCAGGCGGGCTCGCAGGGGCGGTCGCATGTGCGGCCAAGCACACCTGGAAACACGTTCGAGTCCCAGTTTATCATGTACGCCTCGTCATACTTCCCGTCAGCAATCAGACGGATGTACTCAGGTACAGGCGTGTGTGCCGGGCATGCATGTTGGCAGTCAACCACCTTGTGGAAGTACTCGGGGTTCTTTATGTCGGTAGGTTCCAAGTGTGCTTTCTATTGCTCGTGCAAGTTTGGGTAAATATCTGATCGGTGCAAAGAGATTGTCGCCCTATTATGCGCCTCTTAGGCTAATGCTCCGCAAAACCAAGATCAGACAAACATCTACGCTGAAATCACCTCATGATCGCGGCCAACCACACAAAGAACGCCAATACTGCCAACAGCAGGGCACCAAGACCCAGGCTTGACCCGAAGGCCCTGAGCGGCACCGACAAAACAAGGGTGGCGACCATAATGTGACGGGCAATGGAAGCAACGTCCGTGCTACGCTCGGCCCACGCCTTATTACCATAGAACCACAATGTGGTGGCGGCCCCCAACACGGCAGGCACCTGCATACCGGGCCATTGCCGCACTGTCATGAGAAAGCCAACGGCCAGCGTGCCAACGGCCGCAAATACGAGTGTTGAGCGGTCAATCATTCCTTTGATCAATACCCTTAATGTCCCATCAGAAGAAAGGCCACCGGCCCACGGTCGGGCCAAAGGTGCAGAAAGCTACCTTTGCACGCCCCAAAAAAAGGGGCCTTACCTATGAATCAGCACATTCGGAATATCGCCATCATAGCACACGTTGACCACGGGAAGACCACGCTGGTGGACCGCATGCTACAGGCCGGGAGCGTTTTCAAGGACCACGAGCGGCCCGGTGAGCTGATCATGGACAGCAACGAACTAGAGCGAGAGCGCGGAATAACCATCCTATCGAAGAATGCGGCGCTGCGCTGGAAGGATGTTAAGATCAACATCATTGACACGCCAGGCCACAGCGATTTCGGGGGCGAGGTGGAGCGGGTTCTCAACATGTCTGATGGGGTACTGCTACTGGTAGATGCGTTTGAAGGGCCGATGCCACAGACGCGCTTCGTGTTGCAAAAGGCACTTCAGCTCGGACTGAAACCCATTGTGGTGGTGAATAAGGTGGACAAGCCGAACTGCACGCCCGATGAGGCACAGGAACTGGTGTTCGACCTCATGTTCAACCTCGGGGCAACCGAAGAACAGCTCGATTTCCCTACCGTGTTCGGCAGCGCCAAACAGTTCTGGATGGCAGAGGATTGGAAGACCCCGACCACGGACATCAACTTCCTGATGGAGACCATCATCAAGCACATACCACCGCCTAGCACAGGCCAAGGGGTTCTGCAGTTGCAGGTCACATCGCTCGACCATTCGCCTTATATCGGCCGCATCGCCATTGGCAGGCTCATGCGCGGCACCATTAAGGCCGGCCAGCAGGTGGCGCTGGTAAAGCGCGATGGTACTATCCAGAAACACCGACTTAAAGAACTTTATCTCTTCGAGGGATTGGGAAAAGTTAAGGTGGATGAGGTGCAGGCGGGCGATATCTGCGCCATTGTTGGCCTAGATGGGTTTGAGATAGGTGATACAGTGACCGATCCGGAGAATCCACAGGCGCTGCCGCCCATCAGCATCGATGAGCCTACAATGAGCATGTTGTTCACTATCAACGACTCACCGTTCTTTGGGCGCGAAGGCAAATTTGTAACCTCGCGCCACGTTCGCGAGCGTTTGGAAAAAGAGCTGGAAAAGAATCTTGCCATGCGCATGGAGACCACTGGCAGTGCCGATTCTTTCCTTGTTTATGGTCGAGGTGTGCTGCACCTGAGCATACTTATTGAGACCATGCGCAGAGAGGGCTACGAATTACAGATAGGCCAGCCCCAGGTCATAGTCCGCGAGATAAACGGGGTGAAATGCGAGCCCATAGAGGAGCTGACCATCGACCTTCCAGAGTCTGTTCACGGCAAAGCCATTGAAATGGTGACGCTGCGCAAAGGCGAACTGGTGAACATGGGCCCCAAGGGCGACCGAATGATTTTGGAGTTCATGATGCCATCGCGCGGGTTGATCGGGTTGCGCAACAACCTGCTTACGGCCACTGCAGGCGAGGCAATCATGAACCACCGCTTTGCGGAATATCAGCCATGGAAAGGCGATATCCCTGGCCGTCAGAACGGTTCGCTCATCAGTATGGAGATGGGAACTGCCATTCCATATAGCATCAATAACCTGCAAGACCGCGGGTTCTTCTTCATCGATCCGGGCGAAGAGATTTACGAGGGTCAGGTATGTGGCGAGAATAACCGCGCGGGCGACCTCGTGGTTAACCTCACCAAGACCAAGAAACTGACGAACATACGGGCATCGGGCACCGATGAGAAACTGCGCATTGCCCCCGCCCGGAGGTTCTCGCTCGAAGAGGCCCTTGAGTACATCATGGAAGATGAATATGTTGAAGTGACCCCTAAGAGCATCCGCCTGCGCAAGATTTTGCTGAAAGAGCACGAGCGTAAGCGTGGCGGCAAGTAAGACTGCCATTATTCGTGACCCCCATTTCCTTGTTGCTTGCCCTGCCCGTCCGTATCCTTGCACAGAACTTAAACAGACCTTACTCACACGCCCCACCATGGCATCAGCACAGCTTGAGGAGAGCCTGAAGAATCAGATAATCGAGACTCTCAACCTTGAGGACATCTCCCCAGCCGATATTGACAGCGAGGCGGCCCTGTTCGGTGACGGGCTGGGCCTCGACAGCATCGATGCTTTGGAGCTCATTGTGCTGATGGACAAGGAGTATAAGGTTAAGCTCGATGACCCCAAGCGCGGGAAAGAGGTGTTCTACTCTGTGCGCACCATGGCCGATTATATCGAGGCCAACCGGACCTGAGCCATAGCCTGTCAGCAACTATAGGGCTATTTGACTGATCTGCGTTGGTCGCACCGCGTGGCCCTATATTAGATTTGACCCCCGGTCATATCCAAGATAATCATGCCCGGAACCAAGTACATTTTCGTGACCGGTGGGGTCACTTCGAGCCTCGGAAAGGGCATCGTCTCGGCCTCGCTCGCCAAATTGCTGCAGGCCCGTGGGCACAGCGTCACCATTCAGAAACTGGACCCTTACATCAATGTCGACCCCGGTACGCTCAACCCCTATGAGCATGGCGAGTGCTTTGTGACCGATGATGGTGCTGAGACCGACCTCGACCTCGGGCACTACGAGAGGTACCTCAACGTGCCCACCAGCCAGGACAACAATGTGACCACTGGTCGCATATATCAGCACGTAATCAACCGCGAGCGCGAAGGCGCCTATCTGGGCAAGACTGTACAGATTATTCCGCATATCACCGATGAGATAAAACGTAGAATATGCCTGTTGGGCGAGACAGGAAATTATGATCTCGTGATCACTGAGATCGGTGGCACAGTGGGCGACATCGAGTCATTGCCATACATAGAGGCGGTCCGCCAGTTGCGATGGGACCTGGGACCTAACAATTGCCTGGTGATACACCTCACATTGCTGCCCTATCTGCCCACTACCGGAGAGCTGAAGACCAAGCCCACCCAGCATTCGGTGAAGACCCTGCTTGAGAGCGGGGTACAGCCCGACATATTGGTCTGCCGGGCCGACCGCAAGATTCCGGAGGATCAGAAAAGGAAAATTGCCCTTTTCTGCAATGTGAATGTGAACGCGGTGATAGAGAGCATCGATGCCGAGACGATCTACGATGTCCCCTTGCTGATGCACAAGGAGAAGCTTGACACCGTGGTGCTGGCAAAACTTAAGATGCCGGCTAAGGCTGAGCCTGATCTGACTGCGTGGAAACAATTTCTGGGAGTGCTGAAGAATCCGGTGCACGAGGTGGATATAGCGCTGGTAGGGAAGTATGTGGAGCTGAAAGACGCCTACAAGAGCATTGCCGAGGCATTCATTCACGCTGGTGTGGCAAACGAGTGCCGCGTTAACGTGCACTGGATACACAGCGAGAGCATTACCCCCGAAACAGTACATGCCAAACTGCGCGGTATGAAGGGCATACTGGTGGCCCCGGGATTCGGTGATCGAGGCATTGAGGGCAAGATCACAGCTGTGCGCTACGCCCGAGAGCAGAAAGTGCCGTTTTTCGGTATCTGTCTGGGCATGCAATGCGCGGTTATCGAATACGCCCGTAATGTGCTGGGGCTGGCGCACGCCAACAGCACAGAGATGGATAGTGACACCCCACATCCGGTAATTGACTTTATGGAAGAACAGAAACAGATAACCCGTAAAGGCGGCACTATGCGACTGGGTGGTTATCCGTGCAAGCTCAAAAAGGGATCAAGGGCCGCTGCGGTGTATGCCGAGACGACTGTGCGCGAACGGCACCGCCACCGCTACGAATTCAACAACGCCTTTATCGCGCAGTACGAGGCCGCGGGCATGCTTGCCTCTGGTATAAATCCTGATAGTAATCTTGTCGAGGTGGTCGAATTGAAGAACCATCCCTGGTTCATCGGTGTGCAGTTTCACCCCGAATACCGCAGTACTGTGCAGAACCCGCACCCTCTCTTCGTTCGCTTCGTGGAGGCTGCACTGTTTGAGGCCCGCGGATAAAGTGCCTCAGAGCCAACTCATGCTCTTGATGATCGCATCAACCTGAAGCACGAGATTCCGCTTCTCTTCGGCCGGGGCAAATACAAGCGCGAACAGATGCAGTGTGTGACCGCGCTCAATGTCATTCACAGCATAATGCACAAAAGGGCCTCCCATCATAGCCCCATCTACGCGCCACAGACCTACTTGTCTAACCGCTTTCTGCCCGGCCAGCTCGATATCGGTGGTCATTGGCGGATACTCCCTGTAGATGCTCATGTGCGTTTCGGGGTCCGGGCCGGGCACATGCTTTCGGCCCATTCGGTCGGCCGCTACTATGAGCGAATCTGGCAACATTGCCACATCGCCATTGACTTTCTCCCTAAATACGATAATGCTCTGATTCACCTTTTCGCTGTCGTAGCGCAGCCAGCACATATCGGCCTCCCGTTTCACCAATTTGTATCCTTTCGGTATTGCCATACTTATACGATAATCTGCCAGAACGGGCATGAGACCCTCTTCCAGTTGTGCTGAATAACTCACCTTCACCCGCTCGGCCTCGGCATTGAGCAATTGGGCCTTCACGCGCTGTTCTGCCTGTTGCATGAGGCGAATAAGACCCTCGGAATCCTTGTAATGAGCCTCCACCACCACCTGCGGTGTGGCCCACACATCGCGCCTCACCTCCACCCTACCCTTGCCGTCCTTCGTGGGTGTAAGTATCAACACATTACGGTGCGTGCGGAAAATGCTTGTGAAAGACTCGGGGGCAACATGCACGGTGCGGAAAAGGGCCTCGGGCTGAGGCAGGCCATATACATCGGCCGTGAACAGATTGAATACCGTATCACCGGCCGGGCTGTCCCACATTTTCTTATCGCATACCACTACCAGTTCGCCTTGCTTACCTGTAACCGAAGGCAATGGCAGATCGGCATCGCAACCGGCCATTAGGGTTGCGGCCCCAATAAGAATCAAAGAAGGCCTCATCCTATCCTGATTCTCTGACCAACCCTCAGGGTGCTGCGCTCCGTGAGTCCGCTCTTCTTCTTCAGATCTGAAACACTTATGTTGTAGTCCTTAGCTATCCCGAACAGGGTGTCGCCTTTCTGTATAGTATGGAACCGTTCCCCATTGGGTGCGCTGGTAGCCTGTGGTGCGGGGTCATCGCTGTAAACAGCAATTCGTTGTCCAATAGCAATAGCATTGCCAGACAGGCCGTTCCAATCGCGCAATTCGTTCACATTGCACCGGTAACGCGCTGCAATACTGCTCAAGGTTTCGCCTTTTTTCACAACGTGAACCTTGCGGTCTTCCTTTAGAGGTGCTGCATCGACCACCAGTTCCACGGGTGCTGGCGCTTGTTCAAGCTCGTAAATGCTCTCCTCGTTGGCCAGATAAATGCCCAATTTGTGTTTAGGAAGAATAACGGTCATCCCACTCTCAGATGCCGGAACGATACCCTTGCGGAACATCGGGTTAAGGAACAGGAGCTGAGCCACATCCATCTGTAGCACATTGGCCAAGGTCGTCAGGCTCAGTTGCTTTCTTACTTTCACGGTGTCCAGCTCATAATTGAAGAATTCAGGCTCCAGGGGGTAAATGTTATGGTCTGATGCGTGATGCATCACATAGTTGACCGCTATGAATGCGGGAACATACCCACCGGTCTCCTGCGGTAGGTATGGCCGTAGTTTCCAGTAGTCCCGCTCTCCGCCCGACCGTCTGATAGCTTTCGTCAAGGTTCCGGGCCCACCGTTATAGGCTGCCAACACAAGATTCCAGTCGTTGAAGATGGAATATAGGAACTTGAAGTACTCACATGCTGCCTCCGTGGCCAGATAGGGGTCACAGCGCTCATCTACATACGATGTGGCTTCCAAGTCGTAAATTTTCCCCGTGCGATACATAAACTGCCACAGGCCTGTCGCCCCCGATTTTGACCGGGCCACTGGGTTCAGTGCCGACTCGACAACTGCGAGATATTTGAACTCCAGAGGCAGGTCGTGCTTGTCAAGCACTTCTTCAAACAATGGAAAATATAGCTGTGCAAGGCCAAGAAAGCGCGAGACTTTGTCTCGGTGCGTGACCGAATATGCCCTGATATACGCCTTAACAGGGTCGTTGAGGGTGAATTTGAAAGGCGTTTTCTTGTCCAATGCAGCCAACCTCTTCGATATGACCTCATCACTGAAAGTAGGAATCTCCTCCGGTTTCCATTTGTTGTGATTGAGCTTCAGTGTGTCTGTAGTGAATTTGGACCTGGCAAAGTACTTGGCCATCGTGAGACTGTCAAGCATCGAGAGAACCGGGTCGTCTGCATTGATGCACTCGGTAGATATCGGATTCTGGGCAGTGGCACCCATCCCAAGGGCCATAATAACAAACAGGGTCAGCGCTTTTCTCTTCATGGTTTCCCTTTTTTGGCAAGAGGCCGAACCCTCAAAGGTATCGATATCATCGACAGGCAGCTTTCCCGCTTCGACCGGTGTCGGCATTTGTCGGATAAAACCAACAAACTAGTCGATGAAAATTGATTCTGCCGCTGCCAATACGGTGCCCTCGTCAAACATTCTGCC
This sequence comes from Flavobacteriales bacterium, assembly GCA_044356305.1. Lineage (GTDB taxonomy): Bacteria > Bacteroidota > Bacteroidia > UBA10329 > UBA10329 > JBIKWM01. The sequence continues at coordinate 241,061 of JBIKWM010000002.1, read as the reverse complement.
CATTATCTGCATGGCAAAAGGCAGGCCCTCCTCGTTCTTGCCCATGGGTACCGACACAGCCGGATGGCCGGTAAGATTGGCCAGAACAGTATAAATATCCTCAAGGTACATCTTGATGGGGTCGGCACTGTTCTCACCGAATCTGAACGCCACATCAGGTGTAGTCGGGCTAAGAATCAGGTCGTAATCAGAAAAGAGCTTTTCAACCCTTTCTCTAAGCATGCGTCTAACGCGCTGTGCCTTGGCGTAATAGGCATCATAATATCCCTCTGAAAGTACAAACGTGCCGAGCATGATTCTCCGCTTAACCTCAGGCCCGAAGCCCTCTGATCGCGAGAGTTTGTATGTGCTCTCAAGTTCGGTTGCATTCGAGCTGCGATACCCGTATCTCATGCCATCAAAACGCGATAGATTTGATGAGGCCTCAGCTGTGGTAAGGACATAATATGTCGGTACTAAAAAGTCGAGAAAAGGGAAGTCGACTGCATCAACGGTGTGACCTCGTTCTCGTAATTCTTTGATCTTGCTTAAAAATGTCTCCTTGATCAAAGGATTTAACCCGGCACTCTCAATCGGTTCCCTTAAAAAGGCGAAGTGCTTCTTTCCCCCAAGGTTCAAATCCGAACAGAACCTCGCGGGTATCGCATTGGAGCCTGTACTATCAAATTCATCAGGGCCAGCAATCACTTCAAGGAGGAGGGCTGAGTCCGAGACATTTCGTGTTATGGGGCCAATCTGATCGAAACTGCTTCCATAGGCAATGAGGCCATGACGAGAAATGCGTCCGTAAGTGGGTTTAAGCCCGACTAAACCGCAGAACGAAGCGGGTTGGCGAATGGACCCGCCTGTATCGCTGCCAAGTGTTGCGTGGCACAGGCCTGCGGCAACTGCAGCTGCTGAACCACCAGAAGAGCCCCCTGTCACACGTGTCGGGTCCAGAGGATTCCTGACCGGTCCGAAAGCTGAATTCTCATTTGAGCTGCCCATCGCGAATTCATCGCAATTGAGCCGGCCTATGATTACTGCGCCTTCGGCCAAAAGGCGTTCCACCGCAGTGGCCGAATAGGGTGATATAAACCCATTTAGTATCTTTGACGATGCTGATACAGTGTGACCCGCGTAGCAGATGTTGTCCTTTAGACCGATGATAACTCCATGCAAACGACCTGTCGATTCACCTGATTGTGCAAACGCATCTAGTTGATCAGCTCTTTCTCGGGCCGTATCGGAATAAACCTCAAGAAAAGCATTAATGTTGCTGTGCTCCTGTATTCGCTCAAGAAAAAACTCTACTGTGTCGCGGACACTGGCGTTTCCAGCTGCCACATTTTCAAGATGACCCTTAATCGTCAGGCTGGCCATGAGGTCAATCCAGCTGTTCAGTCCTTCTTCTCGCTGAGCTTCTTGTCCTCTCCTTTCGAGGCATCCTTGAATTCCTTGATGCCTTGACCAAGACCGCGCATCAACTCTGGTATCTTCTTTCCACCGAACAGAAATACGATTGCCAAAAGTATCAGGATCCATTCAGATCCACCAGGTAAGAAATTCAAGAGTGTGTAGTGATTCATGGTCTCCTTCTGTCGGGGTGCAAAGGTATCACTTTCTGGCCTGTATCCATTTTGCCGGATCCTGCTTATTAGTTCCTTTCCAAATCTCCAAGTGCAGAAGCGTCCTGTCTTCCTCAGGATCATTTGCAACAGTACCTATTTCCTGTTTCACTTTCACTTTATCCTGTGGTTTTACGTAGACGTCCTTGAGGTTGGAATAGACTGTGAGATACTCTCCATGGCGCACCATAACCGCCTTATTAGCTCCTGGTATGACAATAACTGCCGACACGATTCCATCAAAAATTGCCCGCGCTTTGGACCCCCCTTCAGTAGCTATATCAACACCGTTATTGAATGTGCGTATATCCCGCAGCGTAGGGTGTGCGTGTTCTCCAAATGTGCTTGTAATCACCCCACGTTCGCTTGGCCAAGGCAGCTTACCCATATTGTCTGAAAAACTGGAAGACAGTGATTGCTCTTCTGGAGTCAGCGCAAAACCAGAGCTTGAAACCTTTGTGCCCGAGCCTGTTGATTTCTCGGCTTTGGCCTTAGCTTTTTTGATTTCCTCATCAATGATTCGAGCTATGGCCTTATCCAGTCTATCTTTCTCCTTACTTTTCCTCTCAAGGTCTTTCCTCAAGTCTTTTTCTTGTCGCCTCAGCGTTTCCATCATCTTACCCTGTTCATCGACCTCTTCGCTCAGGGTAATCTTCTCTCGTTCTTTCTCTTCTAGCACTGCGGCTAAATCCCTCTTTTTCCGTGTCAGATCTTCTGCCCTGCTGCTCAAAGATTTGCGTGTTTCTTCAATCAGCCTTGCCTGCTCTCTTCTATGATTTGCATATTGCTCAAAGTACTTGAGCCGTTTGTAAGCCTGATTAAAATCTTTGGATGAGAACACAAACATTAATCTGTCGTAAAATTTCTGATTCCTATATGTGTATTGAAGCATTATTGCATACTCAGATTTCAGTCGTTCCAAATCCTCTTCCAATGCTTTTACAACTCCTTGAGTCTCTCCTATCTGCTTCTCCATCATTAGAGACTGCCTTTGCATTGTGTTGATAAGCTCCTGTCGCTTTGTTATTTTCGTGTTAAGCAGATTCAATTTTCCTAGCGTATTCTTCTGATTAACTTGAGACTCCTTTAACAACTTGTTCGCATACTCTATTTCCTTCTGTAGTCTCGTCTTCTTGTTCTCTAGTTCGGTCCGCGATTGTGCTCTGACCTCAGCACAAAACAGGATAAGAACGATTGCGAGAACACAATTAGCGAACTCTTTCATAACCTGTGGGTATGTGAAAGGGCATTTCAATCCGCGGAACGGTATCAAGTTCGGTCCATTCAATTTCAACTCTTACGCTGTCAGAATAAGAGCGAGCAAATTTTACTGTTCTCGGTAGATAGATACGGCTTGTCTTAACGTGTTTGCCATACTCTGATGTTAATAACTCACTTCCATCATGAGCCAATAACCGTAGGCTCTTAAGTCTAACACCATGTACGACCGTATCAGTCTCAGCCTTGAACTCCATTCTCAGTGATTCGTTCTTTCCTTTATACTCATCCTTATTAACTGGGAGACCAAATAAAAGAATCTCAAACTGATTATAACCAACTGGCGATCCTATCAAGTTCACTAATGTGTCAATACTCTTTGCGTGATATTTCTTTGATATTCTATCCAGAACTCGAACAGAATCACTATCAATTATTGCACGAAAAGCTTCCATGCCAAGCAAGCTAAAAGAAATCCAAGTAGCCGAATCCATAGTACTTCTTGTCCGTATGCCCATATTCATATTCCTTTGCCCATCGCTATACTTTAAATTTCCCTTTCCTATGAAGTACCGCAATCCGGTATTTTCTCCAAAGGTTTTTTCTACCTGCCCTTTATTAACCTTATAAATCGCTTCACTATTGATCCTGCAACCTGAAAAACTTAAAATTACATGGCTAATTATAACAAAATGATTTATCCTCCTCATTTCATAGCTTCCTCTCAAGGACTTTTTTCTTAAGGCGTTCTGTATCACCTTTTTTTTCCAGTGACCTATTCCAATATTTCACTGCTTCATCAAACTCTTCTGCTCGATAAAGTATATCACCAACATGCTCCAAAATTATCGCTGTTTCTTCTGTACTGCTCTCTAATGCCTTCTTTATCCATTGCTTTGCTTCAATATTCTTCCCTCTTACACTCAAAATTCTAGCAAACACATCCTGATAGTACGGGTTTCCTGGACTCATTACACAGGCTTTATAGGCCATTTCTTCTGCCCTTTCCAACTGATCGTTCCTTTTCAATAGGGACGCAGCATAATTGGCAAGAACATTTGGATTATCAGGACTTATACCAAGCACATATGAAAAAGACTTATCTGCATCCTCCAGCTTATTCAATTCGCTTTGCACAATGCCCAATTCAGCATATAGCTGAATAGACAAGCTTAGATTTGACCTAACGTATTGAATAGCCAGACTGAGTTCCCTTTCTGCCTCTAAATAAAAGCCTCTTCTTGCCAAAGTCAAACCAGAATATACACGAATAGTTCCATTCATAGGAAAAAGCTCCTGCGCCTTCTTGCACAATTCTCCTGCCCTTCTGTATCTTCCCAATTCTATGTTCAGTAAAATCAGTTCCTCCCAAACTGGTAACCTGCTGCTATCTCTTTCTATAGTCTTTTGAAAACTCTTTTCAGCCAATTCCTTATTTCCTTTCAGAATGTAATAATCCCCAGCAATCGCAAACGTCTTAGCTTCATTCGGATGAACTGACACCAAAACGTCAAGTAGTGTTTCTATAGAAAGACTAATACGGTCATCCTTTCCAAGTTTTATCATTTCAAGAAGAAAAGCCACTTTTCTATCAATATCAAATTCTGGATCGTTGAATGCGCACTTCAGCATTCCTATGAACTCATGCTCCATACCTCTTTTCCTATAATAATCTGAAAGCATAAAGCAAATTAAACCATTAGTCGGATACATATCTTGAATATCAAATAACACTTTATTTCCATCTGATTCTCTTCCATTTACTGTTAACATTTCTATATACTTTATTCCTTTAATAATACTCCCCCTGTCCTCCTCCCACAGAGCTTTCCTAACCTGTATAGCCTCATTTAGATTATTCGTTTTGAGTAAGAGTTCTATTCTCTTATCAGAAATATTTTCGTCCCTACCAATTATAATTTCAAATTCTTTCAATAATTCTGCAGCGTCAGCATATTGTCCCAACGACTCAAAAACGGATGCCAGCATTATATACAAATCAACGCTGCTACGATTAAACTTTAAAGACAGCTTAAGCACTTCAGCTGCTTCTTTTGACCTTCCTCTTGTTAAATACAAATCTCCTAATAGAAGAGCATACCAAACATTCAGTCTATCCTTGTAAAAAGCGGCTTCAGCAAGTACAATAGCTTCGTCATATCTGTTATCAACGAGTTGGAGATTTGCCAGTTCAAAGAGGCAGCTCGCATTCGTTTTATCTTTAACCAAGATGCTAGTGAACAGCTCAGCAGATCTCTTTCTATTTCCAAGCATTTTTTCTTTTTGTGCTTCAAAGAAGATAAAGGCAATCTCCCGCGAAGTACTGGCCCCATGTTTTTGGTGTGTTGTTCTTTGAGCACTGCTTTTGGTAACGACAAATAAGTTAACCACGTTAAGTGATAAAAATACAAGAGAAGGAAGTATTAATTTGTTTTTCAAATTTAGGCTAGTATGCTGTTAATTTGTTGGAAAACAAGGAGAAATTGAGTTTTATGAATTTATTAACAGCAATTAGGAATGAAGGAGTTTAGTAATCTTTGATAATCAGCACCTTACGAGTAATAAAGTACAATTACGTTTTTTCTCATTATTGTTTGTTAAGGAGAATGTATCAACTATTTAGATGGAGAATGCTCATAATTAGGTTGAGTAATTTTTAGAGCTTTGTTTTAGGTGAAGAGAAATGCTGGAAACAAGTAAAAAGCGTTATTTTTTTTGAAATATTAAAACGGGACTACTAGCATGGGTAGGTTTAATAACAGAGAGAACAGAAGATATAATTGATATAGTAGTTGATTGTAGAAGTCTTATAGAGTAAGGTAGGTACGAGGAAATCTGTTTTTCTGAGAGGTAAGAGATATAGAAGGGGTCAATTGGGAGAAAAGAAATTTCCTTCAATTGAATATCTAAATTTTTGAGAGAATTGACGAGAAAATTGGGTGTGAAGTGATGTAGGTGACGTGGAACATCATACGCAGCCCATTTGTCTTTATAAAATATAGAGTCGTATGAGGAATGGTTTGGCATGGCAATAATTAGGAGACCAGTTGAATTGAGGGATTGAACGAGTAATTCTATGGTCTTTATGGGATCAGGAAGATGTTCGACCACATGCCAAAGTGTTATAATATCATATTTGTTTTGTAATATGGCGTTGTGGTTGTTGTGTATAGTGAAATTGTATTTAGTTCGTAGTTGTTTTATAGCTTTTTCGCTCGGATCGTAACCGAAGGCGACCATTTTTGTTCTTTTTTCACAGAACCCGAGAAAGTCTCCTGTGCCACAGCCATAGTCGAGAATGTGTTTGGGATGTTCGATATGCTTTTGTATTAGTCGGCATTTTAATGTGATATTGAGGGTTTTTGCGATGTTGTATATTTTTCCTTCTGTGGCTTTATCAGTATGAGATGTGTATTTATCAGATTCGTAATATGATGATAGTTCTTTTCCAATTGGGGCATTTCCTGTAAAAAGATGTCCGCAATTGATACAGCGAATTATGGGAAATTCCTTCTTTGTGATTAGCCAATCTTGTGCAAGGAGGTGAATTTTATTATTACATGAATGGCAAATTGGGCATTGTTCCATTTTAGAAAAGATATTATTTTCCCAAGTGAATTAGGAGAACAGAAATGTCAGAAGGTGAGATACCGCTTATTCGTGAGGCATGACCAATAGTTTTTGGTCTATAGTGTTTGAGTTTTTGCCTTGCTTCAGAGGATAAGGAATGAATTGAGGCATAGTCTATGTTGTCTGTTATTGAGAAGGAATCGTATTTCTGTATTTTTTGCGCCACTTGATGTTCGCGGTCAATATAGCCAATGTATTTATAGTGTATTTCCAGCTGTTCAATTACTTCAGGAAAGTCATGTTCGATAGAAACACCAAGAGGTTTCACGTGAAACAGTAAATCTGCCAATCGTACCTCAGGACGAGAGATGAGGGAGGAGAGTTTAACACGTTGAGATATTGGAGCGCCATTAACAAACATCAAATAAGGGTTGATTTCATCAGGTGTCACACTTAACTCATCAACCGCTTTTTTAACCGTTTGAAAATCAAGTAATTTAGTCTTATATTTATCGTATTGTTCTTCTCCCAAGAGACCGAGGGAATTTCCTAAATCAGATAGACGAAAGTCAGCATTGTCTTGTCGAAGCAGAAGTCGATACTCTGCTCGGGAAGTAAACATTCTATACGGTTCATCCGTTCCTTTAGTAACTAAGTCATTGATTAATACACCGATGTAGGCTATCGAGCGGTCTAGAATGATAGAGTCCTTATGACTGCAAAAATTGTGAGCGTTGATTCCCGCCATCAAACCTTGCGCTGCTGCTTCCTCATACCCTGTTGTGCCATTTACTTGTCCAGCAAGAAAAAGACCTCCAACTAATTTACTTTCAAGAGATAGATTTAACTGTTCTGGAGGAAAAAAATCATATTCAATAGCATAACCTGGCCTGTACATTTTGACATTTTCCATTCCGGGCACTTTTTTGAGTGCCTTCTGTTGTATTTCATATGGCAACGAAGTTGAAAATCCATTAAGATATACTTCGACAGTGTTCCATCCCTCAGGTTCAATGAATAGTTGGTGCCGTTCGCGCTCAGCGAATCGATTGATTTTATCCTCTATTGATGGGCAATAGCGTGGACCAAGTCCCAAGATTCGTCCTGAGTACATAGGGGATTTGTCGAAACCCGTCTTAAGTATTTCATGTGCCTCTGGATTAGTATAAGTTATATGGCAGCTTCTTTGTAAAATCAGTGGTTTAGTGTCAGTAAAACTGAATTTACTTGGATTCTCATCTCCTGGCTGTTCTTCTGTTTTAGAATAATCAATAGACCGACCATCGATACGAGGCGGAGTACCAGTTTTCATTCTACCGGTGCGCATCCCCAGATTTACCAATTGCTCGGTAATGCCGTGTGAGGCTTTTTCTCCAGTACGGCCGCCACTGAAATTCTTTTCTCCAACATGAATGATACCATTCAGGAAAGTGCCAGCCGTGAGAATTACAGCCTTCGAGGAAAAACAAATACCCATGGATGTCTCAACACCATGAATAACCTCATTCTCAATAATAAGAGATGTAACTGAATCTTGCCAAAGGTCAAGTAATGGTATTCGTTCCAGTGCGCTCCGCCATTCTTGCGCAAATAACATACGGTCGTTCTGAGTGCGCGGGCTCCACATTGCCGGTCCTTTTGAACGGTTAAGCATCCGGAACTGGATGGCAGAACGGTCAGCAATTATACCTGTAAGACCCCCAAGAGCATCAATTTCCCGAACAATCTGACCCTTGGCGACACCCCCAATTGCAGGGTTACATGACATTTGGCCGATGACACCCATGTTCATGGTAATGAGCAATGTGCGCGAACCCATATTGGCGGCCGCAGCAGAGGCCTCACACCCGGCATGCCCGCCACCTATAACAATTACATCATATGAATCCGAAGGAAGGACCATTCATTTAACAAGAAGGGATGAATGACGCAAAGATACGGCCTTGTCCTCGGCCCCTCTCATGGCGATTGTTTCTTCGGGATTTCCATCTTTAAATCCGACAAGATGCAACACCCCGTGGGCGAGAACCCTGAGAATCTCTTCATCGAAAACGATATTCATTGAATCAGAATTCTCCAACACCCTGTCTACACTGATATAAATCTCTCCGGAAATCAAGTCATGGTCACAATAATCGAAAGTGATAATATCTGTGTAATAATCATGATTCAAAAAAAGCTGATTAATCTCAAGCAATCTTTCGTCAGAGACAAAAACAAAATGTACTCTTCCGAGCCTCTTATTGTGTGAGTTTACAACCGAGGTGAGCCAATTCTTTAATCCTCGGCTTCCTTTGAGGCGGAAACGCACACCGTCATACGCAAAATGAACCGCCATCAATTGACGCAGAAGACCATTTCAACAGACGATCCTGTGTCGTTGAAACGAAGCTCGTCCGATAGGTTCTTCATGAGGAACACACCACGCCCGCTGATTTTATCGATATTTTCAGGATCGGTGGGGTCAGGCAAGGCGTTGTAATCAAATCCTACGCCCTGGTCCTTTACCGTGAAATGAAGTTGATGACTATTGGAGGCAACGAACTCAATCGTGACTGACCTCGATGGGTCGAGACGATTGCCGTGATTAATAGCGTTGTTGACGGCTTCAGTAACAGCAATGAGAATATTCCCATAGAAATCCTCATCCACCTTGTAGTGGCGGCAAACATCATCGACCAGTTTTTCTGCAACGACTAGATTGTCGTTACTCGAACTGAAGGAAACCACCTTACTATCCATCGTTCAGTGCTCATTCGGCACCCTTGAGCAGATACTCGTCCACCTTGTTCCGATAGAACGGATTCAGGTCGGCAGGGACGGTGAGGAGCAACTCAGTCTCGGTGCGCTTGGCGGGCTTATACTTGAAGAATTCCTCAGGGTTACCAGAAATTTCATCTTTCGCCTCTTGCGACTCTCTTCGGTTCTCCATTTCACGTTCGCGTTCCGATTTCTCAGCCTCCAATAACTTGGATAGAATATCCTGTTGTCTGCGCAGAGTTTCGGGGGAGATATTCTTGTTCACAATATCGCGTTCGGTCAGTTCCATTTTCTGGGAAAGGTCACCCAGCCCCCCAGGTCCGTTTTTTCCGCCTTTGTCGCCTTGTTTCATCTTGCCCTCATAGTCTCGCACCATATTGCGAAGGGCTTCCTGTTGGGCGGCCATCTGAGCAAGTTCTTTCGACATTCCGGGCATGCCGCCTTGGCCAGGCCGTTGGCCAGGTTTTTTCCCCCCGTCTTTCTGACCCTTCTCCATGGCTTTTTGCATTGCCTCCATCTGCTTGTTCAATTGTTCTTGCATCTGCCTCATACTGGCAGCAGAGGGTTTTTTGCCCTGACCAGGTTTGCTGCCCGGCTTTGAGCACGAACCGCTGCCCGAGGAGTTTGCAGCGCTCTGTTGCATTTGCTGAAGCGCTTCGCTCAATAGCAGTGCAAGATTGTTGATGGAAGTGAGTGCTCCTTGTTGCCTCGAGAGGATGACGGGAGTATTGCGGTTGCCCATTTCATCAAGAGCTTTGCCCATATCCTGATTTACCTGACGAATTTCCCGGTTAACAACAGTCTTTATCTGTTCTACGCGCTTGCTCAAAGCGAAAAGAGAATCCTCAATGAGCTTTGAGTCGTCTTTAAGCCTGCGTTGTTCGCGTGCCACAGCCACATAATGGGGGTCGTTGCGATTAAGGCTCTTTAGTTCCTTGATGACTTTTTCCTGATCGAATGAAAGAGTGAGAAGATTCTCCAGAATCTGTCTCAACGAATTCATATCCTCCTCTTGGCCTTCTTGCTCCATCTCGGCCATCATGTTGCTCATCTGCTTGGCCATGTCATTCATTTTCTCTGCCGCCTTTTTCTGGTTCTGGGCAGCTTTCTTATTTTCTTTCTGTTCAAGGTTCTGTTGGCTCTGCTGTTGATCTTTCTCAACATCATTCCGTTGTTCGGCCAACTCATCCATGTTCTTGGGCTTTTCGAGCTCATCGCCCTTTTTTTTCAAATCTTCTAGTTCCTTACCCAGTTCTTTAAACTCATAACTCAGTTTTTTCTGTTCTTTTTCAAGCCTTTCCTGTTCTTCTTCTGATTTTGATGTCCTATCTGCCAGCTCTTCCTGACGCTTGGCGATATCTACAAGGCGTTCTTTGGTCTCGTTCAATTTCTGCTCAAACTCGAGTTGTTTAAATAAATCGAGTGAACGGTCGAGCTCCTTTTCCAGGTCTTCGGCATTGAACTTCATGTTCTCAAGGGCCTCTTGCAGATTTTCTTTATTCAGCTCCTCGAGCATCTGCTGCATCTTCTCATACATGGCCTTCATCTCATCAGAGAGAAGCTCATTGAAAAGTTCCTGTAGTTGCGACTGTTTCTCCATGAGCCGCTCTTCCATTTCGAAGGACTCTGTCATGCGATCAACCCGGTTCTCATTCCTTTTGTTAATGTCGTTTACCTTCTTTTCCAGCTCTTTTTGCCTCTCAAGTAGTTGCTCAATGCGTTTCCGGTCTTGCCAATCGAGCGATTTCTTTTCCAGCATCTGCTGCTGCATGGTGATCATCTCCTTTTTGATGTCGCGGGCTTCGGATATGGCCGAGCGCAACTGCTTCTGCATAGCCTCGTTGCGTTCCTGATTCTCTTCACTCTTCTCGGCCAATGTTGACGCACGATAGACTTGGCGTTGAGTGCGGGCGCTCTTGGCTCCGTTCACACCATCATTGTCCCAAACCTCGAACAAATACTCAACAGACTCGCCAGGACGAATATCCAACTGACCAACTTCCCACGAATGGTAGTAGTTGGCTCCCGATGCTCCTGATGGCAGGCTAATGGGAACAAGGGTCCATTTGGACGTGTCGGCCTCATTGGCCAAACGATACATGAAGCGGAGCGCACTGAACCCGTGGTCGTCCTTAACCGTGCCGCGGAAGAACAGTCGTTGAACGGAACTTGTATCCTTGGCATCTTCAACAGAGATGCTTGGCGCCAGGTCAGGAATAATCTGAATACGGTATCTGACAGTATCTGTGAGTGGTGATACGCTGCTGCGCGCAACAAGGGCATAAGCAATATCAGCATTTGGGCGCAAAGAGTGGCTGAATCGGCCACCGCCATTCTCGCGAAAAGGAGAGATCTTATCGGCAATGAAGCCAATCTCATCAGCAGTCACGGCCTCAATGTTCCACGTGATGCGTGTTCCCTCGGGCACCAAAAGGTCTCCAGTATTTGACAACCTTTCAGCCTTCATGCCCAAGTAGGAGGGAAAGTTAAGGTCGATAGTTAGGGCGGCTATACTCGGGCGGGCAAGAACCTCCAGATGTTCATTCGTGGAATAGAACCCCCCGGCATAGAACCTGAAGTCCTGACTCTGGCTCACATTGCGGAACGCGTATTCATGCACATTGCCAGATGACGTCATCAGGTACCGAGAACCATCAATTTCGACATAAACCTCGGCAGGGACATCATTACCGATGACGGCCAGATTTATCTGGAAATCCTCGCCCTGTGCAGCGGTCAGTTCTTCATTAAGGATATCGAATCTGAATGGGGCCGAGGGAAGGAACTCTGTTCGGTGAGCAATGATCCGCCTCGAACCATCAAGCAGAATACCGGGTCTCACCGCCAGAATACCCAACAGAAGTGCGGTGGGGGGGACGGCATATCGAAGCAGGCGCATGTTCTGACTCAGGTCGATGGCCTCATGAAAGGGAATCGGGCGGAGATCGGCCGTGCGTTGTTCTATACCGGCCAGAAGAAGCTCACTTACTTGGCCAGAATGGGCCATTCGTTGCAGTTGCAGAGCGTTGAGCGCCTTGTCGCCCAGCGACCCGAAATGTTTGCCAACGACCCTTGCGGCCTCTTCATGACTCATCACACTACCCAGTCGGTATAAACCCATAAGCGGACGTACTACCCATAGCCAGAGCACTAGAGCGCCCCCACCAATTAGAGAATAGAACAACACTGTGCGCAGGCCGGTGCCGAAATGACCAAAATACTCCGAGAGGACCGCCACGATAAAAGCCCCAAGCAGCAGAGCGGACCCCAAGAGACCGCCCCTTATCAGTAGATTGAGGTAGTACTTACGAATAAAAGCGTCTAGCTTAACTATGAGTATGTCGCTTCCTGAAGAGGGTGTCATGGTGGCGATGGGCCGGACCTACAAAACTAACCAAAGAGGCAAAGTTTGGTTCAATGGTGCGACCAGAGGCGCCCCCATCGGTTAAACACAGGGTAAATTAGCGCAATTCACTGAGCCACAATGCGATTTACATTTGTGGCCCAGCAAACGTTAGTGCAAATGAGAAAACCCCTCTTAATGGTATGCGCCACCTTGGCCACAAATGTCGCCATGGCACAGAGTTCTGTACAGCAGGTATACGACCTCTTTCAGGCAAACTGCGCCACCGCCTGCCACAACGGCACAGGCCCCGGAGTGTCTCCGGTTTTTAGTACAGGGGGCGATCTTAATGCCTTCAGGTCCGCTCTTGTCAATGTGGACCCGCTTAACCCTGCCGCTCAGGCCAAAGGGTACAAACTGATCGACCCCGGACATCCGCATACAAGTTTCATCCTCCAGAAACTGGCCCACAACGGATGGGACGCGGCTTATGGACTAGACGCCCCAGAAGGTAATCCGATGCCCGATGGCCAGCCGTCATTGGCGGCTAAGGACATTGAGCTTGTCCGCCAATGGATACTGTTCGGGGCGCCTATCTCGGGTCAAGTGGTAAGTCCGCAGACGTTGGATAACTTTTATAATGTGAACGGCATGGCGCGGATGACCCCTCCTGCACCGCCAGCGGCAGGTTCTGGATTTCAAGTGCATATGGGGCCGTTCTTCATAAATCCATCTGAGGAGAAGGAGTTTTACCTCAAACACCACTTAAACAATATTGAGCAACAGAAGATTGTGAGAATGGATGTAGCGATAAATAACGAGTCGCATCACTATCTGTTGTTTCAATTCGAGCCAGGGGCGCAGAATCAGTTGGCCGATGGTCTGAGGCCTGTGAATGTGAGCAATGTCTTTCCTGATCAGACCAAGTATATGGTAGGGTGGGTTGATAGCGACAGCACCGAACTGCCTGATGGGACAGCCTATTACCTTGAGCCCGGCACATATCTCGACCTCAATTATCACATTTTGAACTATGCATTCAATGGCGATTCAGTCCTGGCGGCCGAGGCTTATGTTAACTTTTACACAGAGAACACAGAGGAGAAGATTCAGATGTTCTCAGACCTGCTCATCTACCCACCCACTCAGCTACTCATCTTCAATTCAGGTCAGGCACAGACATTTACAGACCATGTTTATGAGTCAGGCGTTCAGGACAGCATGTATGTGTGGTTCCTTTCATCTCACACCCACAAATACGGCCTGGACTACGACATATATAAAAGGAATCCTGATGGCACGAAGGGCGAACAGCTTTATGAGGGCTTCTATAACACCACTTATGCATTCAATCAAGGATATTATGACTGGCAGCACCCCGCCAACCTGTATCTTGATGAAGTGTTCGGTGAACTCATGCCCATCAAGCGGAGCGAGGGCCTTGTGCAAGAGGCACAGTTTCGCATAAATGACCCAAATGAGGGCCCGTTTGTCGGGTTCGGGCTCACCACCGATGACGAAATGATGTTGGCATTCATACAATACACGCTTCAACGTCCGGGCACTACCGGCATCAGCGGACCAGGGGCACCAACCGAGCCTAGGCTGCAGTTATTCCCCAATCCGGCCCACGAATCGGTAAGTTTGAAATTGCCTGAGGCTGCTTATGGCCGATGTGTGGTTGAGGTGATTGATGCCACGGGCCGGGTGTGTCAAAAGATGGAGAGCATGGAAATGCGTGGCGAACAAGGCCTGATGTTCTCTGTAGGTGGGTTACCGAGAGGGGCTTATACCGTTCGTGTTGAAACAGGGGCTGGCACTTTCACTGCACGGTTGATGCGCCATTGAAAATTTTCCGCGGCACATAATGCACCTGTCAGAAAATTGTGTATAAATTCGCAGCCCGCTAAAAAGCGGCAACACAAGTAAGGATGTACGCAGTTGTAGACATAGCAGGCCAACAGATCAAGGTGGCCAAGGACGACAAGGTTTACGTGAACCGCCTCGATGCAGCCGAAGGCGCCAAGGTCGATTTTGACCGAGTGCTGATGGTAGATGATAACGGGAAAGTGGCCGTGGGTGCTCCAGTAGTTGAGGGCGCCAGCGTAAAGGCTACTGTCATTACGCACCTGAAGGACAAGAAAATCACCGTTTTCAAGAAGAAGCGGAGAAAAGGGTACCAGAAGAGCAACGGGCACCGCCAGTCGCTCACCCAGATCAAGATAGAGAATATTTCGCTCAAGGGCGGAAAGGCCAAGACGGCCAAGGCTGACAGCGCTGAGGCCCCCACCCAAGGCTGATTGACATAAAAACAGGGAATACGCGATCAACTCATAAAGCGAGATGGCACATAAAAAAGGGGCGGGTAGCTCAAAAAACGGACGCGAGTCTCACAGCAAGCGCTTGGGCATCAAGGTGTTCGGAGGACAGGAGGCCGCAGCAGGCAACATCATTGTACGTCAGCGGGGAACAACGCACCACGCGGGTCTCAACGTAGGAATGGGAAAGGACCATACACTTTTCGCCCTGGTTGATGGCACAGTGGAGTTTCGTAAGAAGGGAGATAACCGATCCTTTGTGTCGGTACTTCCAGCACAGGCCTGACATATCAAACCAGTAATTTCAGAGGCCGGTCCTGAATAAGGGTCGGCCTCGTGTTTTTCTGGAACACCAGTGCCTCAGACCTAATTTCGCTGCCCGCTATCTAACACTATGTTCTCCGTCAATGATAGGCCCGATGGTCTGGCCCGCGCCACGGCCACGGGATTCGATTTACTGGTGATAGGAGGGGGCGTCACCGGCTGCGGAATTGCTCTCGATGCCTCACTTCGGGGATTGAGTGTGGTGCTGCTCGAGAAACAAGACTTGGCTGCCGGCACCAGCAGCCGTAGTACAAAGTTGATACATGGCGGCCTCCGTTACCTCAAACAGATGGAAGTGAACCTTGTGCGTGAGGTGGGCCGCGAACGAGAGACCGTGTACCACAATGCCCCGCACCTGGTGATTCCCGAGCGAATGTTGCTGCCCATTGTCAAAGGGGGGTCACTTAGTCGTTGGGGCGCATCCTTGGGCCTTTATGTATACGATATGTTGGCAGGGGTGAAACGAAGCGAACGCAGGGGCATGCTTACAAAAGAGCGCACTTTACTGCGTGAACCCCTTTTGCGAAAAGAGGCCTTGGTGGCCGGGGCCATATACTGGGAATATAGGACAGATGATGCGCGCCTGGTGATTTCCATAGCACGCAGAGCTGTAGAGACCGGAGCCGTGATTCTTCCTTACGCCAAAGTAGAGAGCCTTGATTATGCCGATGGCAGAGTGAGCGGGGCCACAGCTACCGACCTACTGAGGGGTACTCGGTTTAATGTGAGGGCCAAGCGTGTTGTGAATGCCGCTGGGCCTTGGGTCGATGAGTTGCGCAAAGCCGATAACAGCCTTAAGGGAAAAAGGCTGCACCTTACGAAGGGGGTGCATATTGTTGTGCCCCATGAACGGTTACCGTTGCGCCAGGCACTGTATTTCGATGTCAAGGACGGGCGCATGGTATTTGCCATTCCACGCGAAGGGGCCACATACATAGGCACAACCGATACGGAATACAAAGGCCCATTGGAACGTCCGAGGGTAGAGGCTGCTGATATCAGCTATCTGCTATCAGCTGCTAACGCCATGTTCGAAATTCAACCCCTGTCCGCAGCTGATGTTATAGGACATTGGGCCGGGCTTAGGCCACTGATTCATCAGGATGGTCGATTGCCATCGGAACTGTCGCGCAAAGACGAGATTTTCATTTCAGATTCCGGGTTGATAAGCATGGCCGGGGGCAAAATGACGGGCTACCGCAAGATGTCTGAACGCGCAGTTGACCTGGTTATGCGCCATTTGGAGCTTGAGGGACGCGGCCCGTTCATTTCCAGTACAACCGCACGCGAGCATCTGGCAGGTGGTGATTTTACCGACCCCGAAGCATTCGGAAGCATGGCGCGCGCCTTGGCCGACACCTATGCCGAGGTTTTCAGGCGCGAGGCGGTGCTGCGCATCGCCCACCGTTATGGCACCCACGCCCCAGAGGTGATGGCTGCTGCCGCCCGTTATCAGGCCGAGAGCGTGTCTCCCGCCACCTTGCTGGCAGAAGCCGATTTCGGGGTGCGCAACGAGCATGTCACATGTCTGTGCGACCTCCTGATTCGCAGAACCGGCATGCTTTATTTCGACCGGGCCGCTGCGCTCCGCCATGCCGAGGCAGTGAACAACCACCTCGGTTCGCTACTGAAATGGGATCATGCCCAACGCGAGAGGTCTTTGAAGGAATTCTTGTCGGAGGCGGAAGGCTGAGGCACCCTATGATCCTACTGATAAGCTTCTCTGGAAACTCAGCTCGTGAAGTCGGGCATTGGTGATATAAGGTAGATGGCATTTAACAGCCGCCCCGCAATACGGTAACTTTTCCTTAAAACTGCGCATGGGCCGAGTTCATGCAAGCTGCCGTGCTTCGTCCGCAGCATGAAGTTCAGCGAGCGCAGAAAAGTCGATACAGTGATCATCTCCGATGTTCATCTCGGCACATACGGCTGCCACGCCACCGAACTGCTGAGCTACCTGCGCAGTGTCGCACCCCAAAGGCTCATTCTCAACGGAGACATCATTGACGGCTGGCAGTTCAGTCGCAGCTATTTCCCCACAGACCACATCAAGGTGGTGCGCGAACTGCTCAAGTTCCTGTCGAAAGGGGTCGAGGTGTGGTACATCGCTGGCAATCACGATGAGTTCATGCGCAGGTTCGTGGGGCAGGAGCTGGCCAACCTGCACATCGACAACAAGGTGATCCTTGATTTGGACGGCCGTAAGGCATGGGTATTCCATGGCGATGTGTTCGATGTGAGCATGCGCCATTCTCGCCTCGTGGCGCGGATCGGTGGCCATGGTTACGACCTGCTCATCCTTTTCAACCGAGCAGTCAATCAGGTGCTCCTCAGATTGGGCCGCGAGAAGATATCTCTGAGCAAACGAATCAAAGACAGCGTGAAGGCCGCAGTGCGCTTTATCGATGACTACGAGGATACGGCCGTTCGGCTCGGCCTGGACCAAGGCTATGACTACGTGGTCTGTGGACATATACATCGGCCCTGTGTAAAGGAGGTGAACAGGGACGGGCGCACCATCACCTACCTCAACAGCGGAGACTGGGTAGAGAACCTCACTGCCCTCGAGTTCGAAGCGGGCCGATGGACCTTGTACCGCTATGCTGACGACAAGGCCCTGCATACCGATGATACGGATGACGAATCGGCCGATGGCCTGACCTCCAAGGAGATCTTCATCAATCTTTCAAAAGAATTCAGATTGCATACGGCATGAGAATCCTTTACGCTATACAGGGCACCGGCAACGGGCACGTGAGCCGCGCCATTGAACTGGTTCCACAATTTGCCCGCCATGGCACAGTCGATGTGCTCATCAGCGGTACACAGCACGATATCGCACTGCCATTTGAGGTGCGCCACAGGTTGCATGGTCTTGGGTTCATATTCGGCACCAAGGGGGGGATTGATTTCTACGCCACTTATGCCCACAACCGCGTCAGACGTTTCATGCGCGAGGTGAACACCTTGCCGGTGAGCGGGTACGATATGGTCATCAGCGATTTCGAACCGGTCAGCGCCTGGGCCTGCCACATGATCGGTAAACCGTGCATAGGCCTCAGCAATCAGGCCGCCTTGCTGGCCCCTGGGGCCCCGGTAGCCGAGAAGGGCGCGCGCCTCGGTCGTTTCATCCTGGAGAATTATGCCCCAGTCACACAGGCATTCGGATTCCACTTTCAGCGCTATTCGTCTGATACATTCACTCCAGTGATCAGGGCTGAGGTGCGCCAGTCTATCGTCAGTGACGATGGTCACGTTACCGTCTACCTGCCAGCCTATAAGGACCAGCGCATCGTATCACGACTATCAGAGGTGCCTTTTCAGCATTTCGAAGTGTTCTCCAGACACACTGACCGTGCCTACGATGTGGGCCGCGTGCTTGTGCGGCCCATCGATGCCAAGGCATTCCTCAACAGCATGCGCACCAGTACCGGTGTGCTCTGCGCTGCCGGGTTCGGCACCACCACCGAGGCTCTCACCATGGGCAAACGCCTCTGTGTCATCCCGCAGAGGCACCAGTTCGAGCAACAGTGCAACGCCATGGCCCTGGCCAGCATGGGTGTGCGGGTGGTACCATCGCTCAAATTCAAGCACATGCACCTGATTGAGGATTGGCTCAATGATGATGAGCCCATTCGGGTCGATTACCCGGATAATGCCGCTCAGATTGCCGATGCGGTCGTATTCCGTTCGGCCCCACAGGCTCATGTGCCGGTCAATGCGTTAGGCGCCATGGCCTGAGAGCCCTATTTTTATTGGGATCCTGGTCTTGGAAGTTCGAATAGTCTCTCTGCGGACACCACTAGCCCGACCAGAACACTCATAGCGACCCTGTGAATTTCATACTGCCCTGACCCCTGTTTCCCGAACTTCCCTCCGGCCTGCGGGTTCCATACCTTTGCCAGCCTTGCGTGCCCGTCTCCTCATATCTGTCCTGCTGTTGCTCTCTGGGGCTTCGGCCATCTGGGCCCAGGGCACCGACAGCATAGTGCCGGTGCGTTACACACATGCCAATGGAAAGGTGAGCAGCGAGGGCCAACTGCTCAACGGCAAACCTCACGGATATTGGAAGAACTACTACGAGTCGGGCATCCTCCGCTCAGAGGGGGCGCGGGTTAACGACCGCCTCAGCGGGCCATGGAAGTTCTACGACCCCGAAGGCCGGCTGCAGAGCGTGATCCATTATTCCGAAGGAAAGAAGGATGGCCTCAAGGAGTCGTACCACGAGAATGGAAAGCTGCGTCTGCTCGAGCACTTCTTGGCCGATGTGAAAGACAGCATAGAGACCGCATATGACCTGAACGGTAAGCTGATAAGGCGGACCCCTTTCGAGGCGGGCAAGGAGCAGGGCACGGGGTTCGACTACGCGGCTGACGATGGGCGGATAATAGGCATGAGCCTTTATAAGAACGGCTACCGCAAGTACACTGAGGGATTTAACCGGAAGGACCGCCAGGGCAACCGTCAGGGTATGTGGAAGGAGATAGACGACAGTGCGCGAATCGTGCTCGAAACACCCTATCGCAACAACCTGCGCCACGGCTACCAGAAGCGCTACGACCGCACAGGAAGTGTGACCGAGACCCGGAAATTTGTTGATGACATCGAGATCCCCGAGCCTCAGGAATTGGCGAAACTTGATATCAAGCGTCAGTATCACCCCAATGCCCAGCTAAAGCAGATAGGAAGCTACAAGAAGGGAAAGCCCGAGGGCGTGCACCGCTTTTATGAGATGGACGGCAAGCTGGTGTCCTCAAAAGTGTATGTGGACGGTGTGGTGATAGGCGAGGGCATTGTGGACGAGGCGGGCCAGCGCCAAGGAGAGTGGAAGCACTATTACCCCGATGGACAGGTGCAGAGCACGGGCAGGTATGTGAACGGCAGGCGAGAGGGCAAATGGAAGTTCTATTACCCCACGGGGAAATTGGAGCAGGAGGGCGAGTACAGCAAGGGCAAGTACGAGGGCAAATGGCTGTGGTACCACGAAAGCGGGCAACTGTGGCGCGATGAGGATTATGCTGAGGGCAAAGAGGAAGGGCCGGCCGTAGAGATGAACGCACAGGGCGACACCGTGGCCATGGGCACCTATCTGGATGGGCTGCGCGATGGAGATTGGACCGTGACATATGGCGACCTGCGCGAGGTTGGCAGGTACGTCAATGACAACCGCGAGGGCAAGTGGGTGCATTATGACCCAGAAGGGAAGAAGACCTTTGAGGGCAGCTATGTGGATGGCCGCGAGGATGGCCGCCACCTGTTCTACAACGCACAGGGCAGGGTGCGGCTCGAGGCGCAATACAGTTTCGGGGAGGCCGATGGCAACTGGCTCTATTACGATGAGGCCGGCAATGTGCGCACCACGGTCAGCTACAAGGCCGGGAAAGAGGAGCGCGTAGACGGAAACCGCCTGCCCGAATTGACTCCATGATCAGTAAAGCACTGTCACGGTGCCTGACTTGCTCACTTTACCATCGGCATCTGCCGCACCGTCCCATTCCTTGCCGCTGACAAAGGCGGCCTCTATGCGCCATGTGTAGCTGCCCTGCGGCACGGGCGAGCCGTTGTAGGTGCCGTCCCAGCCTTGGGCCGGGCTGCCGTTGTTCAGTTCAGTGCTCTCCCAGATGCGGTTACCCCATTCATCAAACACCATCACCGAGTATGAGCTCAGCCCTATTCCCTTGGGCAGGAACAGCCCGGCCTCGCCCGGCTGGTTGAGTACTAGGGCCGAAGGCACATGCAGGGTGCTCGCGCCACCCGTTTGTACCGTGGCCCGGGCCGTGTCGGGGCAGTTCATGGCATTGTCGGCCACCAGTACCACTTCAAAATCGCCCATGGCCGTGTAGGTGTGCTCTGGGCTGATTTCGTCTGTGGTAGTGCCATCACCCAGGTCCCAATGGTAGCTGACCGCCTCTGCCGAGGTGTTCTCAAACACATAAGTGCCCTCGGAGGCCGGGGCCGGAAGAGGACTGACTGTGAATGCGGCCACAGCAACAGGCATCAGCACCACCTGTGTGTCTAGCACCGCGGTGACCCCACATCCGGCAGGCGAGTATGCTGTCAGTGTCACATCGAAAGTGCCTGTGAAAAGGTATTGGTGAAAGGGCGAATCCTCGGTTGAGGTGCTATCATCACCGAAGGCCCACGCCACACCCACCGCATCGGTGCTGGCGTGGCTGAAATAGATGAACATGCTGCCGCACGTATCGCTCATGCTAAAGGTTCCTATCGGCACAGGAACGGGAAGAACAGTCACAGCCTGCTCCAAGGTGTCGGCACAGCCTGCCGCAGCAGTGGCTATCAGTTGCACGGTATAGGTACCGGCCTGATCGTAGGTGGCAAATGAGGTCGGGCCGGTTGACTGTGCACCGTTGCCATGGTCCCAATCGAAGGAACTGGCACCGACAGAGGTGCTGATCAGGTTCACGATGGCAGGAAGCTCGCACGGAGCGGCCTGCGCAGTGGCGAATGCGGCCTGCGGCCTAGTCACCACCTGCACCTGCACAGAACCGGTGGCGGTGCACCCGTTGGCATCAGTGGCCATGGCCATGTATGTGGTAGCAGCGACAGGACTAACGGTCTGTGATGCTCCCGACCCCAGGCCGTTGTCCCAGGATATATCCACTGTTCCCACTCCCCCGGATGAGAAAGCACTTATCAATAGCTGGTCGCCCGAACAGATGGTGGTATCGGGGGTGATGGTGATGAGGACCGGATCAGGTTCGCTGAGTGTGATGCTGGCCTGTGCCGTGCAACCTAGCGCATCGGTGGCGGTTACCGTGTGGGTGCCCGCGGCAAGGCCGTTGACAGAACTGCCGCCTGAGGCTGATGGAGTCCAGTGCAGCCCGAGCGGTGCAACCCCACCGGAGGCGATCACCGAAGCGCTGCCGTCCGCACCTCCGGCACAGGTGGGGTCGGCCTGTGCAAGGATGTCAATGACGATGGGAACGGGAGCATTGAGGGTGAACGCAGAGGTGGCTGTGCAGCCCGTGGCATCGGTGACGGTTATGCTGTAGGGTCCTGGGCCGAGCCCTGTGGCGGTCAATGCTGTCTGTCCATCATTCCAAAGGGCCGATACCGGATAGTTGCCTCCGGCAACAATGACCTGAATACTCCCATTGTCCGTGCTGGCGCACGGTGGCGACTGCACACTTACTGGGAACAGCCCGAACGCAGGCCTAGGAAGCACGCTGAATGCTATCGTTGTGTCGCATCCGGCCGCATCGGTGACAGTTACATTGTAAGTGGCGGTGCCCAGCCCACTGATGGGGCCAGGTCCCGTGTTGCCGTTTGACCATGTATAACTAAAGGGGGCAGTGCCAGTAACTGCCAATGTGGCCGTGGCTGAAATACTGCCATCGCAGCCATATACTGTGTCGAGGGTCAGCTCGGCCGATGGTCCACCGGCCTGCACAATGACCGCACCGGCAGTGGCCTCGCAGCCATTCACATCGGTCACATGCACGCTAACTGCGCCCGTGGGCAGGCCCACCGCGGTCTGCGTGTCCTGTCCATCACCCCAACTGAAGATGAAAGGGGCCGTTCCGCCCGACACACTTACCACTGCCTCACCCAGCGGGTCGCCCGTGCACGGAACAGGGACCGTCTGCGCGGCCGATGCCGAGAGTCCATTGGCACCCGTAACCGTGACCATGGCGGTACATCCGGCCGTGTTCCCAAAGGCATCGGTGGCGGTGACAGTCACTGGCACTGGCGTAGGCATGGCACAGAAGAACACATCTGATGAGACGGTGAGGCTAACGGTGCCGCATGGATCTGCAGCCTGCGAAACAAGCTGCGCGGGGTCAATGGTGGCGGGCACTCCCGGCAGCACATCAACGGTCAGGTCCTGACATACAACGACCGGGGCGAGCGTGTCCGACACCGTTACCTGGGCCACGCAATCGGTGGTGCTGCCAAGGTTATCAGAAACGGTCAGCGTCACATTCACATTGCCAATATCAGAGCATGAGAATGCGCTTTGGCTCAGGGTGATGGACTGAATGGCGCAGTTGGCCACGTTACCGGTGAAAACCTGTTGCGGAGACAACTGCGCAGTGCCATTGGCATCAAGATAGATAGTGGCTGCCTGACACTGGGCCACCGGGGTGGGGCTGTCGGGCAGGGTCACGCTAAGAAGGGCATCGCAGCCTGCGGTACCGGCCACAAGCACGGTGTGATCGCCTGCGGACAGTCCTGTGGCCGTGGGGCCAGACTGTCCCGATGGCGACCACAGGTAGGTGTACGGCCCCGCGCCTCCGGTCACCACCACGGTGGCGCTGCCATCGGTGAGACCCGAACACGAAACAGGGATGATGTCAGTGAGCGTTGCCGCTATGCCATCCTCCACAGTAACGGTCTGGATGGAAGTTGCCTGGCAACTTCCATTGTCAATGGTATGGGTAACCGTGTAGCTGCCCGAAGAGGCATAGCTGTGCGTGGGTGCCTCATCGGTGGAGGTGCCGCCATCGCCAAAGTCCCAGCTGTGCGTGTATCCGGCCCCGGAAAGAAGGGGATTGAACGTGAAGCTGTTTCCCACCGGGCATTGAGTTGGGTCAGTGGTGCTGAAGGCACCGTTCAAGACAGTGACAGTCTCACTCACCGTCACGGTCTGCCCGAAACAGATGTCGGCCACGGTGGCCATGTAGGTGGTGGTGGCCGCGGGCGAAACAGTCACACTGGTGCCGCTTCCGGCTGTATTGTCCCAAGTATACGTGTATGGGCCTTCGCTACCGCTCGCGGTGGCCGTGAGGGTGGCGCTGCCACCGGGGCATATCACCGTGGACCCGGTGGACGTGGCCGAGAGCACATCGTTGTTGTCATAGACCGATACGGTGGCCGAGGGAGGTGCCCCGCAGCCGCAGGCCGAGTTGTCGAGCGATATGGTGATGGTCTCTGTGCCTTCGGGCTGCCCGTCCACCAGAGCGTCTATCAACATGGTGGCCGACATCTGCCCGGCCGGGATGGTCACAATCTGCGGCAGCGCGGCAAAGTCAACCCCCTCGGTGGCGGTGCCGCCCACAATGAAATCAACGAAAATGGGATTGTTGATGGTGCTTGGGTCAATACGGGTGAACGCAAAGAGCAGGTCGCTGCAACCTTCAAACACCCCTTGCGATGCGGTATTGGCCTCTATGGTGACATCGATAGGGTCGCCAGCCGTGAAACTGCGCGACTCGAAGAAAACCCCGCTGTCGAGCACACGATCGCCCACATCGGTTATAGCCAGTTTGATGTGATAGCTCTGGCATCGCTGCACCACAGCGGTGACGGTGAGCACCGATGTGAAACCATCGAATTGGATGGTGATACCACCACTGTTGTCCACATAGTGCTGGCAGTTGTCGCACGGACCGGTGCTGGGCTCGGTGGCACTGTAGCCGTTGTTCACATTGTCAATGGCCACGGGCACATTGGTGCCGGGTATCAAGGCCACATTCTGACCTCCGTTCTGGAAGGGGCCGGTGTAGCCCGGGCCGGTGATGAAGAATCCGAACACATCGTTGAATCCTCCGTCCACATATTCCGGGTATTCCTCGGATGCGAACACATACCGGAACTTGAGGGTGTCAGAAAAGGGGACGAAATCGAACTGGACCGTGGCGGCATCATAGGTCGTTATTCCAGTGATCAACGTCAGGTCCACATCGCCCGGCTGGCCGTTGTTGAAGCTGAGGTTGTTCACATTGTCGGGCCCGATGGCGTTGTTGGCGCGGCCCGTTGTGAGCAGGAAGCCCTCCTCGAGCCCCACGTTGGTGGTACTGCCGTTGGTGAACGAGCCGATGGCACCGCGCCCCCCGCCCGTGGTGGTGGCATAGCCGGTGTATGTCACGTTCGAAATGCTTACACAGTTGCCACCGAACATGCTCTGCACCATGGTGGCAGCGGCCGCCTGCGAGGTGCTCTCGATCACCTGCAACTGGGCCCAAGCCAGTTGAGGCAATGTGCCCAGCGCACAAAGGGCCATGCATATCATCGGCCATCCGGGCCGTTTCATATCACCCCTTCTCATCAAGCCCCAAAGAAACACTATTGTACATGGCCTTTTCGCAACACCCCCCGACCTTAAGGCTTAACACAGGGGTAATGATCAGCCTGTAGGCTGAAGATACTTTTGACCCACCTTAACATTGGGGTGATAAGATGGAATATACCTTATTCGATTTCCTGAAACTGATCGGGGCCCTCGGGTTCTTCATCTACGGGATGACCATCATGAGCGAGGGCATCCAGAAGGCGGCCGGCAGCAAGATGCGCGAGATTCTCGGTGCCATGACCAGCAACCGCTTCAAGGGCGTTTTCACCGGGCTGTTCATCACCTCCATCATCCAGTCCTCATCGGCCACCACAGTGATGGTGGTGAGCTTTGTGAATGCAGGGCTGCTCAGCCTGATTGAGGCCATCGGGGTCATCATGGGGGCCAACATAGGCACCACCGTCACAGCCTGGCTGGTGGCCTTTTTCGGGTTCAAGTTCAGTATCGCGGCCTTTGCACTTCCGGTCATCGCCTTCGGGTTTCCGATGATGTTCTTCAAGAGCGAGAAGATGCGGGCCCTTGGCGAGTTTCTCATCGGGTTCGCCCTGCTGTTCATGGGCCTCGATGCTCTGAAGAATGCTGTGCCCGACATCAAGGGCAACCCGGAGGTGCTGTACTTCCTCGGCACGTTCAGCAACCACGGCATCCTGAGCACCATTTTCTTTGTGGGCGTTGGCACCCTGCTCACGGTGGTCATCCAGTCATCGAGTGCGGCCATGGCCCTCACGCTCACCTTGGTGTACAAGGGCATCCTGCCACTTGAGACTGCAGCAGCTCTTTGCCTCGGAGAAAACATCGGTACCACCATCACCGCCAATCTGGCCGCCCTTGTGGCCAATGTGCACGCCAAGCGGGCCGCGGTCACGCACTCGCTTTTCAATATAACAGGGGTGGTGTGGGCCGTGCTCACTTTCCCCTTCTACCTGAAGTTCATCGGGTGGCTGTGGCAACCGGCCCAGGCTTTTATGGTGCAGTTCATCCCGGATCTCGGCATGAATTCAGCTGAGATGCAACTGGCGCTGTTCCATACCATGTTCAACACTATTAATGTGATTCTGCTCATCGGCTTCGTCAAGCAACTGGCCTGGGCTGCTGAGCGCATTGTGAAGCAGAAGGAAGGGGAGAAGGAGGATTTCCACCTTGAGTTCATAGGCCGTGGCATTCTGCAGACCCCCGAGCTATCGCTGCTCGAGGCCAAGAAGGAGATAGTGAAGTATGCCGAGATTGACCGCAAGGGCGTGACCATGGTGCGCGACCTGATTAATCAGACCGATGAGAAGGCTCGCGAGGAGCTGATTGAGCGGATCAGGAAATACGAGGAGATCACAGACCGGATCGAGTTGGAGGTGGATCAGTACCTCACCAAGGTATCTGAGGCCGGACTGAGCGAGTCGAGCTCCAATACGGTGCGTGGCATGATCACGGCTGTGAATCACCTTGAGACCATCGGTGACATCTTCTATCAGATGTCGAAGGCCATTGAAAGGAAGAACAAGAAGAAGATCTGGTTCGATCAGGAGCAGCGCAACGAGCTGAACGAGATGTTCGCATTGGCTGACCGCTGCATGGCCCAGATGGAGACTAACCTGAAGGCCGAAGAGGGTAAAGTGGACATGGCGGCCGTGGCCGCGTTGGAGAAAGAGATCAACGAAAGGCGCAATCAGCTACGGAAGCGCAATTTCAAGCAAATAGAGAAAGGCAAGATCAAGCTCGATGCGGGGCTCATCTACATGGACCTCATCTCGGGCTACGAGAAGGTGGCAGACAACGCCAAGCAGGTGAGCGAGGCGGTGGCCGGTGTGAATCTGGAGTGACCCGGATAAATCAGTAAGGGTAGGCGATGGCCGGGGTGACCACCGTGTCGCTCACGTGCAGGGCGCGGTCCACCAGGCACACGGCATACTGTATGGAGTCGACCCCTGCGGCCGGAAAGGCGCGCGCGGCTATGTACAGGTCGCCCTCGAGCGGACCGTCTCCATCATTGCCGGTGAGCCTTCTTATGCGTGCGTGGGGCTTCACGGCCGTTGTATCGGGCCGCTGCACGTATACCCCGTCCTTCAGTTCGCGATAGAAGACAAGCACATTGTAGTAATAGATGCTCCCTGGCGCGAAATCACCGAGGGTGTCGCCTTCATCGAGCCCGAAATCGCCATCGCCATCGGTGAAACGGAACTGGAGCACAGCCACAGAGTCGAACGGGCCAGGGTCGGGGGTCAGGGTCTGATCAACGAACTCGACCACCGGCTGATCGGGGTAATCGGGCCGGGGTATGCAGCCCACAGCCCCGATCAGGGCCATCAGAGACAGGATAAGGATGATGCGTGGCACAGGCCCAAAATTAGGCAACTTCGGCCCGCCATGCCGCGCCCAGCAGCCATAGAGTCGTTGCAGCCATCGGTGTTCGCCCTGCGCGAACATGACGACCCTGCATTTGACCGCACGGCCATTGCGCTGTTCAGGCAACATGTGAGGCACAATGCGGTGTACCGCGACTTTGTCGGTCATCTTGGGGTAGATGTGCGGTCGGTGCGCACCGTGGCGCAGATCCCGTTCCTGCCCATCGGGCTTTTCCGTGGGCATCGGGTGGGCATTTTTGATGATGCCGGGGCCGAGGCCGTCTTTGCCAGCAGCGGAACCACAGACAGTGCGCAGAGCCACCACCACGTGGCCGATCTGAGCGTGTATCAGCAGAGCCTTTACGAGGGCTTTGTGCAGGCCTATGGCGACCCGGCCGACTACAGGATACTGGCGCTGCTGCCCTCGTACCTAGGCCGCGAGGGGTCATCGCTGGTGTATATGATGCACCAACTGATGCATGCCAGCGGCCATGGGCAGAACGGTTTTTTCATGGACCGCCTGCCCACCTTGGCCAAGATACTGGCCCGGCCCGACCCACAGGGAAGGAAGACCCTGCTGGTGGGTGTCACCTTCGCGCTGCTCGATCTGGCCGAACGCCATCCGCAGATGCTCAAAGACACCATTGTGATGGAGACGGGGGGCATGAAGGGCCGCAGACGCGAACTGCCCCGCAGCGAGGTGCATGGCATCCTTATGTCGGCTTTCGGAACAGGAGCGATACACAGCGAATACGGCATGACCGAACTGCTATCGCAGGCCTACTCGAAGGGCGATGGTCTGTTTTCCTGTCCGCCATGGATGCGCTTGGTACTGCGCGAACTGAACGACCCATTGACGCCCGCCACGGGCCGCACGGGGGCCATCAACGTGATCGATCTGGCCAACCTGTGGTCATGCCCGTTCATTGCCACCGATGACCTGGGGCGCATGCACCCGGGCGGTGCGTTTGAGGTGCTGGGCCGAGCCGACAACAGCGATGTGCGGGGCTGCAACCTCATGGCCGAGGAGCTGATGTGAGCCTTCGTCCGACCCGGCCCTTGGCGGTACTTTCACCGGCCCCGACACATCCCCCAAAACAGAAATAGAAATGGTGATACCGATAGCTGCCGACCATGCAGGCTTCGCGCTCAAAGAACACCTGAAAACCTTCCTCGCCAGGCAGGGACATTCCACGCTGGACCTGGGCACGCATAGCACCGACAGCATGGACTACCCCGATGTGGCGCACCCGTTGGCCCACCTGATAGACTCGGGGCAGCACCCGCTGGGCATCATCATATGCGGCAGTGGCAATGGGGTGAACATGACCGTGAACAAGTATGCCAACGTGCGCTCAGCCCTGTGCTGGGACGAGCCCCTGGCCCGCCTGGCCCGGCAGCACAATAATGCGAATGTGCTGGCCCTGCCCGCGCGGTTCATGACCGAGGCGCAGGCCGAAGCCTGCTGCACCGCCTTTCTGAGCACCGAGTTTGAAGGCGGGCGACACGCCACCCGAGTGGATAAGATGCGATGCGCCTGATCCTATTCCTTTTCGGGGTGATGTTGTTGCCGCTGGGCCTTGTGGCGCAGCGCGATGATGTGGCCATTCCCTATGCCCAACAGATTGTACCGGCAGAGCTGAGCCGCCTTGTGCATGTGCTGGCCAGCGACAGCCTCGAGGGGCGGGAGACCGGGATGCCGGGGCAGAAGAGGGCCGCTGATTTTATTGAGCGCGAATTCAGGGCTGCGGGACTGGTGCCGCTGACAGGCGCAGCGGGCTATCAGCTGCCCTACAGGCTGTTCAGGAGGCACGCCCTCGGGCTTGAGGTGAGCGTCAAAGGCCGTGCGCTGCGCAATCTGGAAGACGTGTTCTCCATGAACAGCATTGATGGTGTGAGCCTGCGCGCGGACGAACTTGTGCTCATCACATCGGAGGAGAAGATCTCATTGTCCTCGGCCAGAGGCAAGGTGCTGGTGATGTACGGGGGCCCCGAAGGCCTGTCGCAGGATGCCTACAGGTCGTTGTCGCAGGCGGTGCGCAACAGCGGTGCCAACGCGCTGGTGATCGTTGATGGCCAGTTCAAAAAGAATCTGGCCCAGCTGCGGCACAAGTTGGTTGGGCGCCAACTGGCCCTGCAGAACAAATGGGACGCACGGAATCATGAGTTGCCGGTGGTGATGATGAGCACATCGGCCGCCAAGGGCCTGCTAAAGGCGGCCGGGACGAGCGCCAGAAAGCTTGACAGGGCGATGTCTAAGGGCAGAAACATTGACCCGAAAACATTCACATGTCCTGTTGAACTGAGGTTCGATCAGAGACAGGACACCGTGGCCACCGAGAATGTGGGCGCAATGGTGGTGGGCGCGAAACATCCGGACGAGGTGGTGATACTCACCGCTCACTACGACCACCTCGGGGTGCTTGAGGGGCAGATTCACCCGGGTGCCGATGACGATGGGTCGGGCACGGCCACCCTGATGGCCATGGCCAAGGTGCTGGGGCAGATGGCCAAGGACGGCCTTCGCCCCGACCGAAGCATTGCGCTGCTGGCCGTATCGGGCGAGGAGAAGGGTCTGTTGGGATCGGAGTTCTATTCGCTCAATCCTATAATCCCCCTAAAAAACACGGTGTGCAACCTGAATATAGACATGATAGGCCGATGGGATGCGGCACATGAACAGAAGGCCGACTCGATGTACACCTACGTAATAGGGGCTGACAGGATAAGCAAGGCGCTGCACCGGGCCAATGAGCGCGTGGCCGAGAGCACGGGCCTGCGGATGGATTACACCTTCGACAGGGCCGATGACCCCAACCGGTTCTACTACCGCAGCGACCATTACAATTTCGCGAAGCAGAATGTACCGGTCATCTTCTATTTCACCGGGGTGCACAAGGACTACCACCGGCCCACCGACACGCCCGACAAGCTGATGTACGGTAAGATGGCCGGCATTGTGCGGCACATCTTCCGCACTGCGTGGCACCTGGCCGACATGCCCGAACGAATCCGCCCCGACAAGTAACGCCCCATGCTCTACACCCTGCCGTTCATAGCGGCCCTTATAGGCTGGTTCACCAACTGGGTGGCCGTGAAAATGCTGTTTTACCCGAAGGAGGAGGTAAATCTCGGATTCATGAAGCTGCAAGGGGTGTTCCCGCGCAATCAGGCGCAGTTGGCGGCACGCATAGGCAAAGTGGTGGCGGAGGAGCTGCTGTCGTCACAGGATCTGAAGGACCGCCTGGCACACCCCGAGAATGTGCTAACGATCAATCAGCTGGTGGAGGCCAAGGTGGACCATTACCTCAATGTGGTGTTCCCCAGCCAGTACCCCATAACGAGTGCCATCATGGGCACCAAGAGGCGCGACCGCTTCAAGGGCGATGTGATGGTGGAGCTGGAGAAGGCCGTTCCGCAGGTGATAGACCATTACATGGACAACATAGAGGAGCGGTTCAATGTGGAAGAGATCATCAGCCAGCGGGTGGCCGCCCTTCAGCCCGAGAAACTCGAGGAGCTGATCATGAAACTGCTGAACAAGGAGTTCCGCTTCATTGAGCTGGTGGGCGCCATTCTGGGCTTTGTGATAGGCTGGCTGCAGGTGCTGATGGTGGTGGTGTAAGGCTCCAAGGCCGCAGCCCGACCTTTTGCTTTACACGAGAATCACAACCTGAACCCGAAACCCATGCGGAACACCGGATTGGCGTATGGGGTGCAGTCGCTCTGGAGGAGGTTGAACAGGAGCAGGATGCTGGTGCCGAACCTCTGCCCGATGCTCTGGTAGTAGCCCCCGCCCACGAGCGCGCCCGGCACCCACTCGCGCTGCAGCCGCACCTGTCCGCTGGTGGCATAGAGGCCCCGGTCGTAGCAGTCGAGGTTGAGCATCTCGAACTCGGCATGGGCCATGATTCCCTTCCAAATGATGTAGCGGCCATACACCCGGCCCCCGTAGGTGTGCGACTCGAACCGCGCACCGGAGTCGGCCACGCGCAGGTACTGGTAGGTGACCCCCACGCCCGCCTGCAGGCCCTTGTATATCACCACGCCCACCATGGGCGACACATCGATGTAGGTATAGGTGCCGAACTGCAGGCCCAGATTGCCCCCGAAGCGGAGGCGGTCCTTGAACTTCTTGGGCTCATCGGGGGCGGGGCGCTCCTTTTTAGGGGCGGGGCGCTGCTCCTCGGTGGGCACAGGCGCGGTGGGGTCATAGTATTCCGGTTCCTGCGCATGGGCAAATGAGGCGAGGACGAGCAACGGGGCTATGAGCAGCAGCGGCTTCATGCGGAGTCCAAAGGTAGGTCTGTGCGGGTCGGGTTATTTTGGGGAACTTGGCGGCCCATGCCCAAGCGCATACTCATAGCACCGCTGGACTGGGGTCTGGGCCACGCCACGCGGTGCATCCCCATCATCCGCTACCTGATGCAGCGCGGCCACGAGCCGGTACTGTGTGCCGAGGGCCGCATAGCCGATCTGCTGCGTGCCGAGTTCCCAGAGCTGCCGATGCAGCATCTGGAAGGGTACCGGATCACCTACCCCCGCGGGGTGGGCATGGTGTGGAAAATGGCTGTGACGATACCGCACATTCTGCGCTGCATAGCACGCGAGGAGCGCGAGCTGCGCAGGCTTGCCAAGGAGTGGAAGGCTGATGCGGTGATTTCGGACAACCGTTTCGGTTTCCATCACCCCGAGGTGCCCAGTGCCTACATAACCCACCAGGTGATGATAAAGGCCCCGATGGCCGAGCCGGTGCTGTATGCCATGCACCGGAGGCACATGGAACGGTTTCACCGCACGTGGGTGCCCGATGTGGCGGATGCCCCCGGCCTGTCGGGCGATCTGGGCCACCGCTTCGCGCTGCCGCGCAACGGCCGTTATCTGGGCCCGCTCACCCGTTTCAGCGGCAACATGCCCAAAGGAGGAGGCGGGCTGGTGGCGGTGATATCGGGGCCCGAGCCGCAGCGGACGCTGTTTGAGGAGAACGTGCGCGCCCAGTTGCGCACATGGCAGGGCCCCGCCACGGTGGTGTGCGGCCGGCCCGACCTGCACACCGATGAGCTTACGGCCCAGGGCCACCGCATCGTGTCGCACCTACCCTCGGCCGAGCTGGAGGCCGTGATGTCGGGGGCCGATGTGGTGCTGTCGCGCTCGGGCTACAGCACCGTCATGGATCTGGCCGTTACGGGCCGCAAGGCCATATTCGTGCCCACACTGGGGCAGACCGAGCAGGAATATCTGGCCCAACTGTACCACCAGCGCGGCCTGCACCTGCACGTGCCGCAGCGGCAGTTTGACCTGCACGCAGCCATGGCGCAGGTGGGGCGCTTCCGCGGCTTCGGGGCTGTGCGGGCCGACCTTTTTCATGCGGCCGTGGATGAGCTGGTGGGGTAGTGGGCGGCCGGGGCATGAGGGGGTTTAAGGTGTAAAGGTGTAAGAGTTTAAAAGTTGAAGGTTGATGTGCGCCCTTCGACAGAGCCTCTCCTGAGCTTGATAAAGAACAAGCACCCTTCGACTCCGCTCAGGGCGACATAGGTGCCTCGGCCACCTTGTCATGCTGGGCAGAGTCGGAACATGAGGGGGCAAAGTGTGGCAGGATATCGGTGAAGCTGTCGTTTCGCATGATGATGCAGTCGTTTCGCATGATGAAGATGCTGTTGATTAATCGAAAGATGACATTGCTCAAGAGAAAGTGGTCTTGGCGAATGAGTAATCCGTCATTGCACAATAGGAAGATGACGTTACGAATGAGATAGACGTCATTTCGAATGAGATAGATGGCGTTGGGAATCAGAGAGATGTCGTTGGCCATTAGGAGGGCGTCATTTGACAAGCGAAAATCCATACAAATGATGATGGAGGTGTATCTTCGGGGCGCGACCGAGCGGAAGAGGCGCCCCTGAGAAGATGAGTTCACCACTTGTGCTAGACATACGGCCGATAGTGGCCCTCCACACTGCTGGCAGCGGCCGGGCCTACATGCAGCAGCGGGGTTTCACGGACAGGGAGGCGCGGTGGATGCTGAGCGACAGGAAACCGGTGCTGGTGCGCGACAGCATGATGCAGCGCCTGTGTGAGGTGCTGCTGTGCGAGCCGAACGACCTGCTGCGCTGGACCGGGGATGCGAATGACCCGCTGGCCAAGCTGAACCAGCCGATTCCGGTGCCGCTGCACGATCAGTTGCGCTGGGTGGGTCAGGGGACAGTGGAACAGCTGCTGGCCGACAGGATAGAGAAGATGCAGGAGGCCCCGAGGCCCGTAGGGGCGGACAAGGGCAAGCTGCGGCTGGATGTGGCACACCTGCTGGACATACGGCAGGTGTCGCTGAAAATGAGGCACCTGCAGCAGCTGGGGTTCAGTAAGATGGAGGCGCAGACGCTGCTGTCAGCGAACAGGACCATGATACGGATGGACGTGATGTTGCGTCTTTGCAAGCGGCTGTATTGCATGCCCAACGACCTGTATGTGTGGGACGGCCCTGAGGGCCATGTGCTGAGCGGACTACGCAGGAAGCCTGTGCCTGATGCACAGGCCCTGATACGCGGCATGGCACTGGCCGACCTGAAGAAGGCGCTGGGGGGAGAGTGATTGCTGATTGTGGATTGTGGATGGCTGACTGTTGATTGTGGAATGAGGATTTTGGACACGGTGCGTAGGGGCTGGTGGGCCTTTGCCTGCGGGTGGATGGATGTTCTGTAGAGACGTTTGATGCGGTGCCGGACTCACACGGGATGGATAACAACAGAGACGTTGCGTGCAACGTCTCTACAGCGGACCGGCACCGTAGGCTTACCTTTGAATCATGAAACGCGCATTGCTTACATCGGCCTCGGACAATAGGATGATGCTTGTACTGAAGTTGGCCGAAGAGCTTGGGATAACGGTGAGGCAACTGCCCACTGTGGCTGAGCAGAAAGAGCTGCCCTATGCTGCCGTGTCGGAATCTTCATTGGCCGAAGAGTGGCTGAGTGAAGAGGACAATAGGTGGGACACATTTTACAGCAAGTGATGATGTACGCCAAGGGCGACATAGTTCTTGTGGATTTCCCCTTTTCGGACAACAGCAGCTCGAAGCTGCGCCCGGCCATGGTCATATCCTCAGACATTGTGCATGAGACGGGCGATCTGATGCTGATGATGATGACCAGCAAGAAGAAAGATGACGGTCTGAGTGTGGAGGTCAAACCCACTGACCTAGAGGAACCGCTCCCGTTGCAGAGTTATCTGCGATGTCACAAGGTGTTTGTGCTGAGCGGTGATCTGATATTGAGGCGCCTCTCCAGATTGGACCGGTTGCGCTACGATGAGGCGATCGGTGTTCTGTACGCTGTTGTGAGCTGAACCGACCCTTACGCCCCGGCCATCAGATCTGTGGCGTCAGAAAAGCAAGCGTTCAAATTCCATCCCCCAACCCATATACCACGAGTCCGCTAAGGAGTTTGGGCACGATGTAGGTGCTCTTGGGGGGCATATGTTCAGGTGAAGTTATATCAGTGCTTCTTCAGCCCTCTCCAGACCCTGAATACAATATAACCGAGGATAAACAGGGCGATGTACCCGAATATCTCGGGCACACCGCCCTGCGAATCAAACGGTCGCGCATAGTAGCCCTTGCCCGGATTCAAAGTACCGATATGAAGCGAATATTGAACCGAGGCATTCATTCCCCCAACCCATATACCACGAGTCCGCTAAGGAGTTTGGGCACGATGTAGGTGCTCTTGGGGGGCATGGTGAGGCCCTGATCGGAGATGGCGTAGAATTCCTGTCCGCTCACGGGGTGGAGGGCGAAGGCCACGGCCTGCTGGCCGGAATCGACCATTTGCTGGAGGGCGGCCGTGCCTGCCGGACCGGGAACGAAACCGAGCCTGCGGTCGGTGCGCTGGTCGGTGATGCCGAGGATTGGGGCAAGGATGTGATGGGCGAGTATGCTGACATCGAGCGACCCGACTGTGCCGGTGGATTCGGGCTGGCGCAGGCGCAGGGTGTGCCATGTGCCGCTGAGGTACATGCCGAAGGTGCCCTTGGCCGAGGTGGCCTGGCCGGGCGAAAGGTGGAAACGGGCGCTCAGGGCCGCAAGGAACGTGGCAGGGGTGTGGGTGCCGAGGTCGCGCACCACGCGGTTGAACTCCCAGATGCGTAACTGGTCATCGGGGAAGAGGATGGAGAGGAAGTAGTTGTGGGGGGCATCGGGGTCGGTGCGGCCCTTGGCCCATTGCTCATGGGCGAGGAGGACGGAACTGGCCGAGCGGTGGTGGCCATCGGCAATGTATAGGGCGGGCACGGAGGCGAGCATGGTGCGTAGGAGCTGCACGCGGTGGGGCAGGGTAACGGCCCAGAGGCGGTGTTGGCGCCCGTCATCGGTGGCGAAATCGAAGAGCGGGGCCTGGAGGGCGGAATCGGCAATGAACCGGGCGAGGTCGGGGTGGCGCGGGCAGGTGAGGCACACAGGCTCGGCATTGATGTCGCACACGCTAAGGTATTCCTTGAGCTTGCGCTCGCGGTCGGCAATGGTCTGCTCGTGTATGCGTATGTGGCCACTGTCGTAGTCGCGCACTGAGGCGCAGCCCATGATGCCCATGTGCACGCGGCCGGCCATTTGCTGGGCGTAGATGTAGTAGGCCGGGGCGGCCTCGCACACCATGGCCCCTTGCGCGGTGAGCGTGCTGAACATGGCCTTGCTGGCCCGGAACAGCGCAGTGCTGCCGGAAGGAAGTTTGGCATCGGAGCTGAAATCGGGCCGTACCACATGGAGGAATGACTGAGGCTCGGTGCGGAGGATGTGCTCGGCCTCGTCACGGGTGTACGACTCGTAGGGCCTCGACACCACGCGCTGGACGTTGTCGGGCCGGGGCCTCCAGGCTCTGAACGGGATGAACTCGGCCATGGGCGGATATCAGGCCAGGGCGGCCATCACTTTCTGGGCCAGCTCAATGCCTATGCGGCCCTGAGCCTCGTTGGTAGAGGCCCCGATGTGGGGCGTGACCGATATGCGCGGGTGGTTGAGCAGGCGCTCATCGGGGTGGGGCTCGTCAAGGAACACATCGAGCCCGGCACCCCCGATGTGGCCCTCTTCCATGGCTGCGAGCAGGGCTGCCTCGTCCACCACGCCCCCGCGGGCGGTGTTGATGACCAGGGCGCCCTTGGGCAAGAGGGCCATTTCGAGTGCGCCTATCACGGGCCCGTCCTTGGGTTTGGGCACATGGAGCGATATGATGTCGCTCTGGCGGAGCAGGTCGGTCACGGGAATGGAGTCGACCTTGACATAGGCGGTGCCGTAGCCCTCGATGTGGAGTTCGACCTTGACATGTTGAACGAATGGGTCGTGGGCCAGCACCTTCATGCCATTGCCCAGGGCGAGGGCGGCCAATGCCTGCCCGATGCGCCCGAACCCGATGATGCCCAGTGTGCGGCCGCGGAGCTCGATGCCCTTGGAGGCGTCCTTCTTGAGGCGCTCAAACTCGGTGGCGCCCACGGAGGGCATGTGGCGGTTGGAGGTGTGGAGGAAACGGGCCAGCGCATACATGTGGGCCATGGCCAGCTCGGCCACGCTCTCGCTCGATGCGGCCGGGGTGTTGACCACGGCCACGCCCATCTGTTTGGCCGCGGCCTGATCCACGTTGTCGAGGCCTACGCCACCGCGCCCCACCACCTTGAGGCCGGGCCATGCGCCCAGTTCTTTGGCAGTGACCCTGGTGGCGCTGCGCACCAGCAGGGCCGCCACCTGGTGCTGGCGCAGGTAGTCGGCCAAGGCATCCTGGGGCACCTTGTCGGTGATCACGGTGTGGCCGGCCTCCTGAAACAGGTGGAGGCCTGAGGGGTCTATACCGTCATTGGCGAGGATGGTCATGGGCGCTTGCGGGTTGTTGATGCAGAGTGGAAGGGCTGTTCACTGGCTTTCGAGGTAAAGAGTATCCGGACAGATATCGAGCCCGTTCTGCCACGCTACGGTACCCATGCAGACGGCCACTGAATTGAAAAGATCCTTATCGGCCAATTCGCTGAACAATCCGTGCTGGAGATAGGGCCTCACATCGAACACCTTTTTTTTCTCATCGCTGAAAAGCAGTTCAAGCCTATAGTCTTCCAGAGGCCTGACAGAAACCACACGGGGGCCTAGGCTCATTTCAATGGTTCGATTGAGAAAATCCTCTGACCCGATGAGGCCAGTTGCCAATCGGCCATCAGTTCGTCCTGATGCAACTCTATCCACGCCTCGACCAGTTTAGATTTCCCTTTAGGTAGGCTGCCTTCGAGTATCATACCCTCGGGGATGCTGAAAACGGCCTCCTGATCCTGGAACCGGACGTGAATGTGAGGCGAGTGATGCCGCTTGTTGTCCAGATAATACATGGACACGATCAGGCCATAGAACATTGAGATGACGGGCATCGTCCGTGGTATTGATGGCGGTGGTCAGGTCACTTATCGCTTTCGGTCAACAGAAACAATCTAAACGGTCCAACCGGTGCGTTATAGGTAACCCGTGCTCTCATCATTGCCAAAGCTACATCACGCCCTGCGTTCCATCTCGCGCATGGCATCTACGAGGGCTTGCACGCTATCGACATCCATGGCGTTGTACATGCTGGCCCGGTAGCCGCCCACGCTGCGGTGGCCGGGCAGGCCATCTATGCGGGCCTCCTTGAGGATGGCGTTGAAGGCGGGCTCCATCGATTCATCCTTCAATAGGAAGGTGGCGTTCATGCGCGAGCGGTCTTCGGTGGCCACGGTGCCCACGAACAGGGGATTGCGGTCTATCTCGGCATAGAGCAGCTCGGCCTTGCGGATGTTGCGTTGCTCGATCCAGGCGAGGCCACCGTTGGCCTTGAGCCACTCGAGCGTGAGCATGCACACATACATGGCAAAGACAGGTGGGGTGTTGAACATGCTCTCCTTGTCGATGTACACCTTGTAGTCGAGCATGGGCGAGAGGTCGCGGCCGTGCTTGCCCAGCAGGTCGTTGCGCACAATGGCCAGAGTGACCCCGGCCGGCCCGAGGTTCTTCTGCGCCCCGGCATAGATCATCCCGTAGTCGGCCACGTTGATGGGGCGGCTGAAGATGTCGCTGCTCATATCGGCCACAATGGGGGCACTGCTCTGGGGCAAGTGGAAGAATTCGGTGCCGAATATGGTGTTGTTGGTGGTGATGTGCAGGTAGTCGAGGTCAGCGGGCACCGCCACGTTCTTCGGGATATAGGTGTAGTTCCTATCAGCCGATGAGGCCAGCACCTGCGTACCCCCGATTCGTTTGGCCTCTTTGATGGCGTTGTTGGCCCAGGTGCCGGTGTCGATATAGCCGGCCTTGCCTCCGTGTCTGAGCAGATTGAGCGGTACCATGTGGAACTGGAGACTGGCCCCGCCCTGCATGTAGATGACCGAATAGCCCTCGGGCACCCCAAGTATCTCTTTGATTAGGGCGATGCTGTGGTCGACAAAGGCCACCACGTCCTTGCCGCGGTGGCTCACCTCGAGCAGGCTCAGGCTGCTGCCGTTGAAGTTGAGCACGGCCTCGGCCGCTCTCTGAATGACCTCTTGTGGCAGGATGCTGGGGCCTGCGCTGAAATTGTGGACCTTGCTCATGTGTCTGCTTTGTGGGGGGCGAAGGTTGAAAAAAAGCATGTCATATCAGCACATTTGGCTTATTGGTCGGGGGTCAGCCCGGAATGATATAGTTTTACCACACAAAAGCCTGAAAAAGAAATGACCTGTATCCGATTGACCGGTCGCCATGTCCAGTTGGGCATCGGCCTTCTGCTGATGTTGTGGCTGCCCGGCTGTGTGAAAGAGGAGGCCGAATGGCTTGAGGTGAACGATACGGCACAGCTGCTGGATGAAGTGGACGATAACGGGTGCGATACCCTGCTGCCGGTGGTGTTCATGCACGGAGCACTTGCCTCGGGCGACACATATGCCACGCAGGTGCAGCGTTTCACCAGCAACGGCTATTGCAACGACCTCCTGTATGCCTATGACTGGAATACCCTTGGCGGGGGTGGCGATGTTAATTCCCTCGATGCCTTCATTGACACGGTATTAGCGCGCACCGGGGCCACCCAGGTCAACCTGGTGGGCCACAGTGCCGGTGGCGGCCTAGGGTATAGCTACTGCAGCAACGCGGCCCACGCGGCCAAGGTGGCACACTATGTACACATTGGAAGCAGTAGCCAGGCGCAGCCAGCGGGCCCAGCAGGAGAGGTGCCAACGCTGTGCATTTCATCGGCCGATGATGCGGTGACAGGGGCCGTCACCGTGACCGGAGCCGAGAACGTGACCATCTCTGGCCTTGACCACTATCAGGTGGCCACCGGGGCCGAACCTTTCAGAAACATGTACAGGTTCTTCCATGGCGGCACCGAGCCCCAGACCACGTCCATCACCATCATGGGCGCATCGGTGTGTGTGGCCGGAAGGGGAGTGACATTGGGCGAGAACGCCCCCAAGGCAGGCGCATCGGTACGCATCTATGAGATTGACCCCGCCACCGGCCTCCGCCTGTCTCAGACCCCTGACCATGACCTGACCACCGACAGCGAGGGTTACTGGGGCCCCGTAAATGTGAAGAATGGGGTGAAGTATGAGTTTGAGATTACTCCAGGGGGCAGCGACAGGGTGATCCATTACTACCGCGAAGGGTTCATCCACGACAATCCGTTAGTGTATCTGCGTGCCTTTCCGCCCGCATCGAGCACCGCAGGGTTGCTGCTGAGTGGCATACCGAGCAACGATGATCAGACAGCCATGGCCGTATTCACCGCCAATCAGGCCGTGGTGGCAGGCCGCGATGACCTTACCGTGAACGGCACCACCCTTTCCACACCTGCATTCACCCCCGCCAGCAACACGGTGATAGCCATGTTCCTGTTCGATGGCAACGGCAATGGGCAGAGCGATCTTACCGTACCGGGTCTGTTCGGGCTGCTCAATGTGTTCCTCTCGGCCCGCGACATGTTCATACCCACGACACCACCGGCCCCAGTGCCGCTCGTGTTCAACGGGCGCGCCATGGCGGTGCCCAATCTGCGAAGCGCCTCAGATGGCGTGATAGTGGCGGTGTTTGACTGACCCTGCTTTTTGCGGTTCCTGACCACTTAGGGTCGATGCTTAACTGACTGATCTTGGCTCAGGGCTATGAGAGGGCGCATATCTTCGCGACCCGCATGGAAAAGACATCGAAACAAGAACTCGAATTCAATAAGAACGAGGATGCGAACCGGCTGCTCGTATCGGCCATGGAGCGCAAATTGGACCAGGTTTTTCTGGGCGGAGGTAAGAAGCGCATCGAAAAAGAGCATGAGAAGGGCAAGCTCACGGCCCGCGAGCGCATCGCCAAACTGGTGGACCCCAAGAGCCCCGTCATAGAGATAGGGGCATTTGCCGGAG
This sequence comes from Flavobacteriales bacterium, assembly GCA_044356305.1. Taxonomy (GTDB): domain Bacteria; phylum Bacteroidota; class Bacteroidia; order UBA10329; family UBA10329; genus JBIKWM01. The sequence goes on along the minus strand of JBIKWM010000002.1, from coordinate 200,169 downwards.
AGGGTATGTATGCCGAGCATGGAGGCTGTCCGGGCGGTGGCGTGGTGGTGGTGATAGGCTATGTGAGCAGGCGCCAATGCATCATTGTGGCCAACGATGCCACCGTAAAGGCCGGGGCGTGGTTTCCCATCACTGGGAAAAAGAACCTGCGGGCGCAGGAGATCAGCATGGAGAACCGACTGCCCATCATCTATCTGGTGGACAGTGCCGGGGTGTACCTGCCCATGCAGGACGAGATCTTTGCCGATAAGGAGCATTTCGGCCGCATTTTCCGCAACAACGCCATCATGAGCAGCATGGGCATTGTGCAGCTGTCAGCCATCATGGGCAGTTGCGTGGCGGGAGGGGCCTATCTGCCCATCATGAGCGATGAGGCCCTTATTGTGGAGGGCACAGGCAGTATTTTCCTTGCGGGATCATTTTTGGTGAAAGCCGCCATTGGCGAGAACATTGATAACGAGACGCTAGGCGGAGCCACCACACATTGCGAGATATCGGGTGTTACCGATTACAAGTGCAAGAACGATGAAGAGGCCATCCGCACCCTGCGCAGCCTCATGGATAAGGTGGGTGCGCGGGAAAAGGCCGGGTTTGACCGCATCAGACCCGTTCAACCCAAAAAGGACCCGAAGGAGATACTGGGAATAATTCCTGAAAGTCGGGTGAAGGAGTACGACATGCGCGAGGTGATTGAGCGATTGGTCGACAACTCAGAATTTGAGGAATACAAGGCCACCTACGGCAAGACCCTGCTGTGCGGTCTGGCCCGCATCGATGGCTGGGCCGTGGGCATTGTGGCCAATCAGCGCAAGGTGGTGAAGAGTGCCAAGGGCGAGATGCAGTTTGGGGGGGTGATCTATTCAGACAGTGCCGACAAGGCCGCCCGCTTCATCATGAACTGCAACCAGAAGAAGATACCGCTGCTGTTCCTGCACGATGTCACCGGTTTCATGGTGGGCAGCCGGTCAGAGCATGGCGGCATCATTAAGGATGGGGCCAAAATGGTGAATGCCGTGGCCAACAGCACCGTACCCAAGTTCAGCGTGGTGGTGGGCAACAGCTACGGGGCGGGCAACTATGCCATGTGCGGCAAGGCCTACGACCCGCGACTCATTGTGGCGTGGCCCTCGGCACAGATTGCGGTGATGGGCGGAGCGCAGGCCAGCAAGGTGCTGTTACAGATCCAAAAAGCCACCATGAAAAGCCTTGGCAAAGAAGTGAGTGCCGAAGAGGAGACGGAGTTGCTGAATAAGATCACCGACCGATATACCGAGACCACCTCGCCCTACCATGCCGCAGCCCGGCTCTGGGTCGATGCCATCATCAATCCTTTGGACACCCGCCAATGGGTGAGCATGGGCATAGAGGCGGCCGACAATGCCCCTGTGAAGCCCTTCAATGTTGGGGTGATTCAGACATGAGGCACTCCTCATTCTCCCCGTTGGATCGGTAAAAAGAAAAGGGAGGCATCCATCAGGTGCCTCCCTTTCACTTTAGAGAAGAGGTGCTCGGTGCCCTCAGCATTTTTACACAAAGGCCTGCATCTCATACAGCTTGCGGTACACCCCGTTATGGGCCACCAGGCCGATGTGGTTACCTCGCTCAATGATGCGGCCGTCCTGCATCACGATGATCTCATCGGCATACTGAATGGTGCTCAGGCGGTGGGCTATTACAATGCTGGTGCGGTGCTGCATCAGATTGTAGAGGGCCTCCTGCACCAGGCGCTCGCTCTCGGTATCGAGTGCGCTGGTGGCCTCATCGAGCACCAGAATGGGCGGGTTGTGCAGCACGGCACGGGCTATGCTAAGCCGCTGGCGCTGGCCGCCTGACAGCTTGTTGCCCATGTCGCCTATGGTGGTCTGGTAGCCTTGCTCCATCTGCATGATAAAGTCGTGGGCATTGGCTATGCGGGCCGCCCGCTCCACATCGTCCTGCCGCACATCCTCCAGCCCGAATGCGATGTTGTTGAACACCGTGTCGTTGAAGAGAAGGGCATCCTGCGTCACAATACCCAGCAGGTTGCGCAGATCCAGGATGTCGTATTGCCTAATGTCGTGGCCATCAATGAGCACCTGCCCCGAGGTGGGGTCATAAAAACGGGGGATCAGGTCGGCCAAGGTGGTCTTGCCGGCCCCGCTCTGACCCACGATGGCCAAAGTGCGGCCCTTGCGTACCGTAAGGTCAATGTCGCGCAGTACAGGGGTGCCATCGGCATAGGCAAACGAAACATTGCGGTATTCAATCTCGCGCTCAAAGCCCTTGATGGCAATGGGCCGCTCCGGCTGACGGATGGCCTCGGGCGTATCGAGCACCTGCTGAATGCGGTCCATGCTGGCCATGCCCTTCTGTATGTTGTAGAGGGCCGTTGTGAATGATTTGGCGGGGTTGATGAGCTGTGAGAAAATGGTGATGTACCCTATGAATGTGGCGGCCTGCATGCCCTGCTGGCCCAGCACCAGACGCCCTCCGTACCACATCACGGTGACCATCACAATGGTGCCCAGAAACTCACTCATGGGCGATGCCAGCTCGCGTCTGCGGCTCATGCGCACCTGCAGGTCGTAGAGCTTGCGGTTCTCGCGGGCAAATTTTTTCTCGCTCCACCCAATGGCATTGAAAGCCTTGATGATGCGCAGCCCCATGAGCGATTCATCGAGAATAGAAAGGATAGACCCCATCTGGCCCTGAACCAGCATGGAAGTCTTCTTCAGGCTACGGCCTATCCGCCCGATGATGAGTCCTGTGAGCGGTAGCACTAGGAGAACGAAAAGCGTGAGAGTGGGGCTCATCACCACCATGGTGCCCAAAAAAAGCAGGATGGTGACGGGCTCTTTGAAAAGCACCTCAAGCGAGCTCACGACCGAAGCCTCCACCTCCTGGGCATCGGTGGTGCAGCGCGAAATGATGTCGCCCTTACGCTCATCGCTGTGGTAATCGAGGTGCAGGTGCATCACCTTGCTGAAAAGGCGGTCGCGCAGGTCGCGGGTGATGGCGTTCTTGAGCCTGCTCTGGTAAAATGCCGCGAGGTAGCGGAACAGGTTCTTGAAAAAGAACATCGCCACCACAAACACACAAACGTAGAGCAACGCCCTTTCCTTCCCGGATGGGCTCACCTGCCCTGCATCGTCCAGAATGACATGACTTGTTAGCCAGTAAAAGTTGTTCGACAGGGCATCGCCATTCATTGCCAACGGCACCCGCTCAGTGACAATGGGCTGCGTGCCGAAAAGGATACCAAGGAAGGGGATGACCATGGTGAGTGAGAAGAGCGAGAAGACGATGCTCACCAGATTGAGGGACACCACTCCCGCGGCCAGGGCGCGGTAAGGTCCTATCATGCGAAGTACCCGCAGCAGGTTGCTCACGGGGTCAAAGATACAGGCGGGGCGTGGGGCGCTATCGCTGCCGGATTTCAGCGCCTTACAACTCGGAGCGTCTCTCCACCCGACCTGAGCACGTATACCCCTGGTGCAAACGAACCGATATCAATGGTGCAACGACCATTCACCGATGTGTGCTCACCTATCACTTTTCCATGCATGTCGTACACTAATACCACCGCGTTGGTCGACTCACCGGTCTCAAGGATAAACCGGCCCTCGGTCGGATTGGGATAAGCGATGAGGCCGTGACCTTGTGTCTGCCCAAGCGTCTCTGTGGCTGTGCATCCGAGACCCGTATTGATAAGTATTTTCGAGGTGTACGGCTGCAAAGTGATACTGCCGCAGACCTCATTACTGTCGAGGTCCAGATAAAGGACCCCGTTCAGGCTGATGGTCAAGGGATCATCCGTCTGATTCATGAACAACTCAGAGTAATCCTCATTGTCGGCCCAATCTAACCAACCCACCTGTCCGTTTATATCGTTGCCTGCTGCCTGCCAATCGTTGAAATCCATTACTACCGGGCTGTTGCCAACCATCCTACGGGCTATCTGATTTGGGCTGTAAGGATGAAAGAGCCTGTTCCCGTCTATCAGCCCCTGATTGAATGCGTTGGTGTAATCCACCTGCCTGTACAGGAATGCCTGTGGCCAAAGTGCAAAGAGATGATTGTCGGTGATGGTGGTGTTGGTCAGCGGCACCTGCAGCGATTGCGCTCCGTTAATGTCAATCAGGTAATCGCCACCGTGAATAATGTTGCCGCTCACAAGATTGTCGCTCGTGCCGCTATTAAGGAAAACCCCTCTGCCCCCGCCCATGTCAAAGACCGTGTTGTTGCTGATCTCACAATTGTTTACCTGAAAATCGAAGTAGATGCCCGGGGTGAAGAAATTCCCATTTGCAGTACCCTCCGTGTTTCCGTCTGATTCGCTCACGAAGTTGTTCCTGAACACAGTATGGTGCGTCAGTGGCCCGTAACTCTTAAGTGCCGCCCCATCGTTGTTGAGCCGCATGGCATGGCGGACAATATTGCGCTCAATGGTGTGATGGCCACCATCGGCCGAGATACCACAGTAACCTGTGGTATCGATGTCATTGTGATGTATATGGCAACTGTCAACAAAGGCAGCCTTGATGGCTGAGAGGTTTACCTGGGTGCCGATTCCGCGATTACGATACTCGCCAATTCGCTTGAATGTGTTGTGATGCACCTCAGTCGCACCGCCTGTACCGGTAACGTACACAGCAATTCCATTGACCTGTCTGAAGGTGCAGTCAGCAATGGTATTGTGCCTTCCACGGTCTTGGACCCCGTGCTGATTCTGATGGGCGAAACTGCAGTTGCGTACTTCTATGTTTCGATTGTCGGATGTGCCAATGTAGATACCCGAGTTGGCCTGCTTCTCAAATGCGACACCCATGACTTTCACGTGGCTGGCATTCTGTGCGAATTCGATCCCGTGGTTGAACACACTTGCCTCCATCAGCATCTCGGCAGGTTCAATGCCGACAGGGGGCATGTAATGAACGGTCTGACCGGGGAGGTCATACTTCCACTCGCCAGAAATACTTATGAGATTGACATTGTCGAACAGAAAATAGGCGTAGCCTGCAATGGCCGGTATCTGGGTGGCCAATGAATAATTGACCTTATCGCCCTGAACTGTTGTCACACCGGTCATCTCCCAGCACCATTGTGCGGTATGGATGCAGAGGCGCGAACCATTAAGATACGAAGGGTCAAGGGCTGCAACGTCATTATCGTGTAGGTATCCGGTCTGGGCACTGTCTAGCCATAGGTACTGTCCATCATCTGGGTACCGGGCCAGCGGTTGTTCGTTGCCATTGGCAAAGAGTCCGTGCGCCTCAAGCCCTAACGTGGCGGTACGAACCGCCCCTGTACTGCTCCAGCCAGTCACCTCCACCGCACCGCTGATGACTGGTCTGGCACCCGATCCGTATGCGGTGATCACCAATGGGGCCAAGGAGCTGCCCCCCTGATTGATGGTCAATGTCCCTCTGAAAGTATCGCCACTTCGCAGAAAGACTGTGTCGCCAGGCATGAATGTGACTCCTGCCAATGGGGCGAGTGACTGCCAAGGTGTAGATATGGATGGGGTCGGCACCAGATCATTGCCGTTGGCTGCGACATAATAGTTCGTTGCCAAAGTAGCAGGACTGATGCTGATGAGCAGGATGGCGATTCTAAGGTACATGGCGATGCTGTTTCGGTCATGGACATACTTCTCCGTCCAGCGTTTAACCAGTCGCGCATGTCGTTTGTCGACAAAAGGCTCAGCGCACCACCCGCGCCATGTGGCGGTGGTCATCGGCCATCAGGCTGATGAGGTAAACACCTGTGGGCAGGCCGCTCAGATCAATGGACCGGCTCACCTCTGATGCAGTGCCCAGGGGCATGTTCATCACCTCGCGACCATCGAGGGCCAGAACGCTCAGACCAAGACGGTGCGCAGATGGAGCGGAGTAGTTGACCCGTACCTGACCATCGGCCCCGTTCAGCACCTGCAAGGTGCCGGGCTGCGAGGCAATATCCATCCCCACAAGGCTTGCATTAACCACCTGTTGCTGGCTCACCTGCTGGCAGGCGTTGCTGGCCGTGAGGGTCACTGTGTACTGGCCGGGCAGCGCATACATGTGTGTGGGGCTGGCCTCGGTGCTGGTGGTGCCGTCTCCGAAATCCCACACATACGAAGTGCTGCCACTGGCCACGTTGTTCATGAACTGGAAACTCAGGTCGCCATTGTCCATCGGCACAAACTCTGCCTGCTGCACCCAGAAACTGCCACAGAAACTCTGTGCGCGGAGGAATACACCTGAGTCATAGACGCCATCTCCGGCATCGGCTATGGCAACTTTGAAGTGATAGGTCTGGCCAGGTTCTACGGGGTATTCGAGTTGCACGGGCACTGTAAGGCCATCCAACCTCAGCACAGTACCAGACTGGTTATCAATGTAGTACTGGCTATTCAGCTGGTCGTTCACGTTGTTAATGGTAATTGGAGTCGTGCTTCCGGGCAAATAAGCGATGTTCAGCGGACCACCCGAAATGCCCGGTCCACTGATGTGAAAAGCGAACACATCGTTAAAGGAACTATTCACGAACTCAGGATATTCTTCAGAGCCGAAAAAGAAGGTGCTGGCATATATGGTGTCAGATGCAGGGGTAAAATCGAACTCAAGAATGGCCGCATCATAGGTTGAGAAGGAAGCTATTGAACTAAGGTCTGCATCGCCAGATGTACCCATGTTGCTTCCGATGAAATCTGTGGCTGCTCCTTCTATAGAATCTGCCACTCCGGTACTGATAACCAAAGCCGTATCCATCCCAAACTGACCGGACGGGTCGAGCATCACCCCAAAAGAACGGGCGTGGCCAGTGTACGTCACGTTGCTTACCTGCACGCAGCCACCGAAAATGAGGTTGCTGATGGCAGTCTGGATGCTGGTGCTGTCGAGCCCGATGATGGAAACGGGCGACTGCGCAGTCGTGGAGAGAGAGGCCAGGATGAATACGGAGGTAAGTGTCTTTCTCATGTGCAGTAATCGATGTTTGAAGGGCGAAAGGTAACGCATTGTGCGTGAAAGTGATGCATGGACCATTTGCAAAACGGGCCAAGCGGACTACTACCGGGCGGCCCATCCGCCCAGACATCTGCTACCCAGCGGGGCCAAATATTACAACGTTCCTCTCAGCTCCTGCTCCCGCTCTATGCTCTCGAACAACGCCTTGAAGTTGCCTGCACCGAAGCCACGTGCGCCCATGCGCTGAATGATCTCGAAGAACAGCGTGGGGCGGTCCTGCACGGGTTTGGTGAAGATCTGTAGGAGATAACCTTCCTCATCGGCATCGACAAGGATGGCAAGTTTGGCCACTTCTTTCAGGTCCTCCTTTACAATGGACATGTGCGCGCCCAGCCGGGCCGGGATCTCATCGTAATAGGCCTGTGGCGGGGCCGAAAGGAACTCCACCCCACGCTCGCGCAACTGCCGCACGGTGCTGATGATGTCGTCCGTGGCCACAGCGATGTGCTGACAGCCGGGGCCCTCGTAAAAATCGAGATATTCCTCGATCTGACTCTTTTTCTTGCCCACGGCCGGCTCATTGATCGGGAATTTGATGCGGCCGTTGCCGTTGCTCATCACCTTGCTCATCAGGGCTGAGTACTCGGTATGAATCTGCTTATCATCGAACGAGAGGAAGTTGACAAATCCCATCACCTCCTCATACCACTTCACCCAGGTGTTCATCTCGCCCCAGCCCACGTTGCCCACCATGTGGTCAATAAACTTGAGGCCAACGGGCGATGGGTTGTAGTCGCTCTTCCACACCTGGTAGCCTGGAAGGAACGGGCCATCGTAACGCTTACGCTCCACGAACATGTGCACCGTCTCACCATATGTGTATATGCCAGAGCGCACCACCTCACCGTTGCTGTCGCGCTCGGTGGTGGGTTCCATATAGCTCTTGGCCCCGCGGGCAGTGGTCTCTTGCCATGCCTTGGTGGCATCCTCCACCCAAAGTGCTATCACCTTCACCCCATCGCCATGTTTGCGCAGATGGTCATTTATGGGCGAATCGCTGGTCAGCGGGGAGGTCAGCACGAGCCGGATCTTGTCCTGTTTGAGGACATACGAGGTGCGGTCGCGCACCCCGGTCTCGAGGCCGGCATAGGCCAATGACTGGAAACCGAATGCTGTCTTGTAGAAATGGGCGCTCTGCTTGGCATTGCCCACATAAAGTTCTACATAGTCGGTGCCCAGCAGCGGAAGGAAATCCTGTGCGCCATCGAATATCTTCTCGAGGCCGTAGTCAACGCTTTTCAATGTCTGTTGCATCTGTAGGATGGATTGAAAGTTTTTGAATCAAGATTGAAATGAAGGAATCGGTCATTCTATCCAAGACCGCCAATACTTCCCATCATTGATCTGAAGGGCAGCCTCGGTCAGCTGCAAGGGCTTGAAAGTGTCGACCATCACGGCCAACTCATTGGTCTCCTTCTTTCCGATGCTGCGCTCCATGGCGCCCGGGTGCGGGCCGTGGGGTATGCCGGCAGGGTGCAACGAGATGTGGCCGGGACCTATGTCGTTGCGGCTCATGAAATCGCCATCCACGTAGTAGAGCACCTCGTCAGAATCGATGTTACTGTGGTTGTATGGTGCAGGGATGGCATCAGGATGATAGTCGTACAGCCTTGGCACGAACGAGCAGAGCACAAAGGCATCGGTCTCGAAGGTCTGATGTACGGGCGGTGGCTGGTGCACCCTGCCGGTGATGGGCTCAAAGTCGTGTATGCTGAAAGCGTAGGGATAGTTGTAGCCGTCCCAGCCCACAACATCAAAAGGGTGGGTTGCATACACCAGCTGGTGCATCATGTCCTGCTTCTTTACCTTAACCAGAAAACGGCCCTTCTCATCGTGGGTCTCCAGTTCAGATGGCCTTCGTATGTCACGTTCGCAGAAAGGCGAATGCTCAAGCAGCTGCCCGAACCAGTTGCGGTAACGCTTGGGCGTGTACACCGGGCGGTGGCTCTCTACTATGAACAGTCGGTTATCACTGGTGTCAAAATCAATCTGATAGATCATTCCCCGAGGGATGAGCAGATAGTCGCCATATGCGAACTTAAGGTTACCCACAAGCGTGCGCAGGGTGCCGCTGCCTTTATGAACGAACAGGATCTCGTCAGAGTCGGCATTCTTGTAAAAGTAATCGCGCAGGCTCTGCTGCGGTGAGGCCAGCACGATGCGCACATCGCTGTTGACAAGAATCGCCTTGCGGCTGTCGAGAAAATCCGCCTCGGGCGCCACCTTGAAACCGTGCAGGCGCAGCGGATGCATGTTGTTCGCCACGGCCACTTTGGGCGCCACATCGTAAGGTTCAAGGATCTCGCTGATCTGTGTTGGCCGTTGCAGATGGTACAGCAGGCTGCTCATGCCATCGAACCCCACGGTGCCGAAAAGTTGCTCGTAGTGATGGCTGCCATCGGCCTTCTTGAAGACCGTGTGCCTCTTGTGTGGAATGTTACCGAGTGCGTGATAGATGGGCATGTTCGGATGGAATGAGGGCCAAAGGTAAAGGGGCCTGCGACCGGCAATAAATGACCGAGGTCAGGACCTCATCAGTTGCGAAGTAAAAATAAGCCTGACCAAGACAAGACATCAATTCGCGGATCTGTCCCTCTTGGCGTGCTGTATCTTCTCGGCCTCAGCCCGTATGGTCTCAATGATGGTCATCTTGCGGCTGATGGCAGCTGCGGTTATTAGGCCGCCCATCAGCGCGCCACCGATGCCACAGGTCACTATGTCCTGCCCCGTCAGATACAGCCCCTTCACTGATGTATGGGCGCGCAGATTCCTATTGCGGAAACGGGTCGGGCCATGATCGAGCCCGTAGATCTCGCCTTTGCTGTAATTGACAAATTCCTTGGTGCTGAGCGGAGTCGATAGTTCGTAGTAATCAATCTTACCCTCCAATTGAGGGAATTGGCGATAAAGCTCCTTGAGCAGTCGCTGGGCGTAGTATTTCTTCAGAGCCTCGTACTCTTCGCCACGGTGCTGCCAACGCGCATCTTCCCATTTCGAGAACCACTCGTAGGGCGCAAGTGTGATCATCTCTATGGTGCCCTTGCCCGGATAGCGCTTTGCCCACTCGGGGTCCTTGGTGCTGGGGAAGGAGATGTAGGTGATGGGGAATGGTCTGTCGCGGTCGTTGAGGTACTCGCGCACGCCCCGGTCGTGGTCGTTGTGCGGGTAGACCCAATAATTGGTGCTTCCGATGCCCAGACTGCGCAGGTCGTGCTTCAGCCCGATGTAGAGGCACACGTGTGCCACCGATGGCCTGGGTGCTGTGACCGGGCTGTAGCCTGCGGTTTGCCTGACCTTATTGTCCAACAGATGCCCGAACGTGTTGAGGTAACCGGCATTGCTGATGATGATTGGCGCCATCACTGTCCGACCGTCCTCCAGTTCAACCCCGGTGGCGCGCATACCGTCTGTGATAATCCTCATCACACCGGCCCTCAGGGCGATCAGGCCGCCAGCGGCCTCTATGGTGGGCGCTATGCTCTGCGCTATGCGCTCGCAGCCGCCAACAGGGAAGGCCCCTCCACGCCAATAGTGCTTGTTCACCACCGCCTGCATGGCAAAGCTGCTCTCGCTCGGAGGCAGGCCGTAGTCGCCATACTGTCCGGCCAGAACAGCCTTCAGTTCGGGGTCATCGGTCAGTTCATCCAGCACCTCCTTTGTGGTGCGGTCGCTGTACTTGTGGTAGCTGCCCCGCATGTACCATCCGAATAGGGCCGACATGAACGGGTTGAATGCCCGCTCCTTAAAGAAGTTCTTGCCCTGTTTTCCGCTTTCCTTGACCAGTTGCACATAGCGGTCTATGGCTTCATGCTCTTTTGGGAAACGCTCCTTGAGCATTGACACGAACTTCTCCTCACCGGCCTCAAAGTCGTAAGAGTTCTCACCGAGAATAACCCTGTCATAGACAGGGTCCATCTCCTGCCATTCCAACCGCCCCTCGGTGATGTAATCAAAAAGCTGCCGGATAAAGGTGAACTCCTTGTGCACCTCGCCTATATAATGGATTCCCACGTCCCATTCGTAGTCCTTACGCTTAAATACATGGGTGAATCCCCCGGGCACGTAGTGCTTCTCGAGCACCAGTACTTTCTTGCCAAGTTTTGAGAGAAGGGCCCCGCTGCAAAGCCCGCCAAGCCCTGAACCGATTACGATGGCATCGTACCCGCTCAGGTCATCAATGCGTTTGAGGGGTGTGCCGACTTTGGTCATGTTTCTGTTTTTGGGGATGAAGGTAGGGCAACACCACCGCACACCTATGGTTCAGGGCCGTAGAGGCGGCAGCCATATTTGGTGGACCACAGCAGTGGGCGAGTGCCGGGGCTGAATGCCTGATTCAGGGTGTCGTGGCAGATCAGCAGCGGAAGGCCTGGGTCGGGTGTGTGATGGTTCGAATCGAGATTGCGCAGCTGCACCCCGTGCCCGGCTGCCAGCCGTTTCTTGTAAAAGTGCGCACTTTGGTTGAAACCAGGGCTCAGCAGCGAATAGTCAATCATTTCGGGCCGCTGCCGCAATAACTCCATAACAGCATATCCGGCCCGCTCATATTCGAGTTTCTTGGGGTCGGCACAGCTGATATTCTGTCTGTAGATGAGATAATAACTGGGGCCGAGCAGAGAAACGGCAATCAGGGCAGCAACAGTTCGGCTGTTCTTCTCCGGCACATTCCTTTCTGCCCATCCTATCAATATATGCAAAGCGCACCCTATGGATAGGGCGAAGAATGGGCACATCTGTGCATCGTACCATTCGAGTTTGGTGGCGGGGACAGATATGATGACAAGATACATGGCCGCCAATAACAGGCCGTATAGGCCTGCCCTGCCCACGGCCTCCTTTCTTACCTGAAGTAATGTGTACAGGATTAGCGGCACCCACCACAGATGCGGGAACAGATCGATGCGGAACAGGGCATGTATGAAGAAGTCCCAGGGCTCGTGGTGATGAGGGAATCCACCCATGTACCTACCGCCCCACTCGAGGTTCCAAAGCAGGGAAAGAAGTCCAGGTTCGGCAGCCTCTCTGATCAGATAGTAGACAAACAGCAGACCTGCACCCGAAGTGAGCACCACGAGCATCAAGAGCTTCTGAAACAAGGTGGGGCGTGGCTGTAGAAGGGTGAAGAAGAAAACGCCCGGCAGCATGAGCAGCGCGGCACTCGACTTGGCCATGGCCGCAATACCCAATTCCAGCGTGGATAGCAGCAACCAGCGCAGCCGTTCCCTTCCTTCCGTTTCAAGGGCATTGAAGAATGTCAGCGCATAGGCGGTGACAAAGAATATGAGCACACTGTCGCTGTCGCCCGTTCGGGTCACATGGTGGGTTATGTAGCCTTTCATGCCGACAAGGGCGAAACCCGCTATGAATCCCGGTCGCCAACTGCCCAGTCTCGTGGCGCTGAACCATAGGAGCAGAAGACAGGTGAACAACCCGGCAAGGGCGGAGGGCAGCCTCAGGGCCAGCTCTGTGGGGCCGAGCACCAAAAAGAACCCCGCCTGCATCCACGCCACAAGGGGCGGTTTTGTGTACCAGAGGTCAGGTTCGCCCTCAAATCGGGTAACAATGAAATCGCCCGTTTCCAGCATCTCCAATGCATTGATGCCGCTGCGGCTCTCGTCCCACATGCGCACCGAGGGGCCATCGAGCTTGTAGAAAATATTGAAGCCGGTGAGGATCAGAAAGGCAAGGAAAATGGCCCATCTCTGCATGCTTTCTGAGGTAAGAGTGCCCATCGCTCCGGCTCCGAAAATAGACCGGAAAAAGGGTCTTCCCCGCTTCGGAAAAAATGTTACTTTTGCGGCCCTTGTTCTGAAAAAATGGGAGTTCTGGACGATTTCAAGATCCAGTTCTCCGGTCTGAAGATCGGAGACCACGATTTTGAGCTTGAAGCGGACGACCGGTTCTTTGAGGCTTTGGGGCACGCGCCCGACTTCACCGGCTCGGTAAAGATCAATCTGATCCTTACCAAGCGGCCGCACATGCTCGAGCTCGCATTTACCATGAATGGCGGGATTGACAGTCAGTGCGACCGTTGCTCGGCAGCATTCGCTCAGCCCATCATGGGCAGGCACATGCTGTATGTGAAGTTTGCGGAAGGTGTTGACGGTGAAGCCGTGGATGATGACATGATCATCCTTTCACCCGAAGCGCATGAGGTGGATGTGGCCCGGTTCGTGTTCGAGAATATCGCACTCTCATTGCCATTGCGCAAGGTGCCGTGCGAAGATCTGGGCATGACTGGGTTATGCGACCAAGAGGTGCTACAGATGCTCGAAGTGCAGAACAAGGCAAATGAGGCCAATCCCATGTGGGACGCCCTTGGAAAAATGAAAGACCGTTTCAAAGACTGACATCGATACGTCATGGCACATCCTAAACGCAGACAGAGCAGCACCCGTAGGGATAAGCGCAGGACCCACTACAAGGCCGAGCTTCCCACTATCGCCATATGCCCCACCACGGGCGAACCGCATCTGTATCACCGGGCCCATTGGTATGAGGGCAAGCTTTACTACAAGGGTAAAGTGGTGATGGAGAAGCAGGCCGCTTGATAGGGCTGCTTGTAACATCGTTCACATCCAGAAGCGGCCTATGGGCCGCTTTCTGTGCTTATGGCACCACGTAGCGCATGAAAATGACCGCAGCCATAACAGGGGTACACGCCTGGGCACCGGAGTATCGGCTCACAAATGCTGAGCTTGAGCGTCTGGTTGAGACCAACGATGAATGGATACGCAGCCGCACCGGCATTAGCGAGAGGCGTATTTTGAAAGGCGAGGACCAGGGCACATCGGTCATGGCCGTTCATGCCGTTAACGGCCTGTTGCGCAAGACCGGCACCGATGCTAAGGAGATAGACCTGCTGATATGTGCCACCGTGACCCCCGATATGCAGTTTCCGGCCACGGCCAATATTATCTGCGATCAGGTGGGCGCAGTAAATGCCTTCAGCTATGACCTGAATGCAGCCTGCTCGGGTTTCATATATGCCTTGGTGACAGCAAGTAAGTTCATAGAGAGTGGCCAGTACCGCAAGGTGGTTGTGGTTGGAGCGGATAAGATGTCGAGCATCATTGACTACACCGACCGCAAAACGTGCGTCATTTTCGGTGACGGTGGCGGGGCCGTTTTATTGGAACCCAACACTGAAGGCTACGGCCTGCTTGACCACAGCCTGCATACCGATGGTGCAGGAGCCGTGCACCTGCATCAGAAAGCCGGTGGCAGCCGCAGACCTGCCACACATGAGACTGTTGACCGGAGAGAGCATTATGTGTATCAGGAAGGTCAAGCGGTTTTCAAGTTTGCGGTGACCCGCATGGCCGAGGTGAGTGCCAAAGTGATGGAGCGCAACCATCTGTCCGCAAAGGATATCGCTTACCTCGTGCCACATCAGGCCAACGAGCGCATCATACAGGCCGCTGCAGAGCGCATGGGTCTGAGCGATGATAAGGTGATGAAGAACATTGACCGCTATGGAAACACCACCAACGGAACCATCCCATTGTGCCTGCACGAGTGGGAGGACAGGCTGCACCGTGGCGACAACCTCATCATATCGGCCTTCGGTGGTGGATTCACATGGGGCGCGCTTTATGTGAAATGGGCCTACGACCCCACCCCGGCCCAAGTCTGATCCACTTACATTTACACCCCTACTCATCCCTCACATTAAATAAAGATGGACGTAAAAGAGATACAGGAACTCATACGGTTCGTGTCGCGCGCTGGCGTGAGCGAGGTAGAACTTGAGACCAAGGGCTTCAAACTGGTTATACGCACGGGCAACGGTAAGAAAAGTGCCGAGGCTGTGGCTATTCCACAGCCTATGATGATGCCAGCAATGATGGCTGCACCCGCCCCCGCAGCCCCAGCGGCTGCCGCGGCACCTGCGCAGCCCGTGGCAGCCCCTACGGCCGCTGCTCCCAAGGCCGAACAGGCCAGTGGAATACAGCAGCGTTCGCCCATGATCGGAACATTTTACCGTAGCCCATCGCCAGACAAGCCACCCTTTGTATCGGTGGGCGATGAGGTGAAAAAGGGTCAGACCCTTTGCATCATCGAAGCCATGAAACTCTTCAATGAGATTGAGAGTGAATACGATGGACGCTTGGTTAAAGTGTTGGCTGACGATTCCTCGCCAGTCGAATACGACCAGCCCCTGTTCCTTATTGAGCCGAACTGAGGGCGGAATCAGCCCATGTCGTGGCTGCCCATTCCGCGTTTTATCCCTTTAGCTGTTACCTCTTCGTTACCAGTCACCACTGATGTTCAAGAAGATACTCATTGCAAATAGGGGCGAGATAGCACTGCGTGTGTTACGTACCTGCCGCGAAATGGGCATAAGTACTGTGGCCGTGTACAGCACAGCCGACAAGGACAGCCTGCATGTGAAATTCGCTGATGAGGCGGTATGCATCGGCCCACCCACAAGCGCGCTGAGCTACCTGAACATGCCCAACATCATCAGCGCGGCCGAGATCACCAATGCTGATGCCATTCACCCTGGCTATGGTTTTCTTAGCGAGAACGCCACCTTTTCGCGCATTTGCAAAGAGAACGGTATTAAGTTCATCGGTGCGTCTCCAGAGATGATAATGGCCATGGGCGACAAGAGCTCTGCCAAACAGACCATGGAGCGTGCCGGGGTGCCGACCGTGCCCGGTTCAGGAGGGTTGCTCGAAAGCCTTGATGAGGCGCGTAAAGTGGCCAAAAAGATAAAGTACCCGGTCATGCTCAAGGCCACGGCCGGGGGCGGGGGCAAGGGCATGCGTATAGTGTATGCCGAGGATGAACTTCAGAACGCTTGGGATACCGCCCGCAAGGAGGCTGGCGCAGCATTTGGTAACGATGGTATGTATATGGAGAAGTTCATAGAGGAACCTCGCCATATTGAGATTCAGGTGGTGGGCGACCAGTACGGCACCGTATGTCACCTGAGCGAGCGCGACTGCTCCATTCAGCGCAGGCACCAGAAACTGCTCGAAGAGACACCCTCCCCATTCATGACCGATGCGCTGCGCGAGGCCATGGGCCAGGCCGCCATCAAAGCTGCTGCGGCAGTCAATTATGAAGGTGTGGGCACGGTTGAGTTCCTTGTAGACAAGCACCGCAACTTTTATTTCATGGAGATGAACACCCGTATTCAGGTGGAGCATCCCATTACCGAGGAGGTGATAGACTATGATCTGATACAGGAACAGATAAAAGTGGCGGCCGGCATCCCCATTTCAGGCAAGAACTATACACCACAGTTGCACGCCATTGAATGCCGTATCAATGCCGAGGACCCGGACAACAACTTCAGGCCGAGCCCTGGCACCATCACCACGCTGCACATACCGGGCGGCCACGGAGTGCGAATAGATAGCCACGTGTATGCGGGCTACACCATTCCACCTCACTACGACAGCATGATCGGTAAGCTGATCACAGTTGCCCAGACCCGCGAAGAGGCCATACACAAGATGCGCAGGGCCCTTTCAGAATTTGTGATAGAGGGAGTGAAGACCACTATACCTTTTCATGTCAGGATCATGGAAAGCCCAGAGTTTCTCTCGGGCAACTACACCACCAAGTTTGTGGAGACCTTCATGGCCCGATGAGGTCATAAGGAACGATTTTTTTATGGGCTGATGTCAGGACCCATCCAACTCCGGGCCGTTGAGCCTTCCGATGCCGACCTGATACATCTCTGGGAGAACGACCCCGAGGTGTGGCCTCTCAGCGGTTCGGTTCATCCGTACTCTCGCAAGGCCATCAACGACTTCATCAGCACATCGCACCACGACATTTACATTGACCGCCAGCTCAGGCTTATGGCGGTCGATGCCCAAGGCCTGGCTTTTGGCACCATTGACCTGTTCGATTTCTGCCCCGTCAATCAGAGGGCCGGGGTCGGCATTCTTATTGACAGCAAGAGGCGCGGACAGGGCTTGGCCGTGGGGGTGCTCAATAGCCTCAGCACCATGGCATTCGGCAATTTGGCTTTGCGTCAGCTATACTGCCATATTGCTGTTGATAATGCGCCCAGCCTGCGGGCCTTTATCAATGCTGGTTACAAAAGTGTGGGTACCTGTAAGGCATGGATGCGCAGGGGCAACACTTTTATCGATGCCGAATTCATGCAACTGCTCAACCCACATCGCAACGACTGATGGGCAAGGGGAAAGGCAAGCCAAAGAGGAATTGGAAACGTGTGGCTCTGATCACCGTCCTCGCCTTAGTTGCCGTTGGGGCTCTGGTGGCGTGGCAGGCGTACAGACTGGTGTATGCGCCCAACATCAGTACGGATAAGCCCTCGGTGCTTTTTTACATAGCCACGGGGTCTGATTTTGATAATGTTGTGACGGGGCTTGAGGCCGATGGACTACTGATGGACCGCGCCCGTTTCGTCCTTTTGGCCCAACTGAAGAAGTATGACCGGAATGTACGTCCGGGCAGATATCGCCTGCGCAAAGGCATGGGCAACAACGAGTTGGTCAACATTCTCAGGGCCGGGCTTCAGGAACCGGTGAAGGTGACATTCAACAACATCAGGTTGAAGGAGGATTTCGCTGCGCGGATAGGCCGTTTGCTCGAAACAGACAGCGTTGCCGTCATGGAAAGGCTCAATGACCCGAGCTATTCAGCCCGGTACGGTCTTAACCCAGAAACCATACTTACCATGATGGTGCCCAACACCTACGAGATGTGGTGGAACACCGATGCCGATGGGTTCTTTGACCGCATGGAGAAGGAGCACCGTCTTTTTTGGGATGCTGATAGGATTAGAAAATCGCAGGCGCAGGGCCTCACGCCCACCGAGGCCGTAATCCTTGCAGCTATTGTGGAGAGAGAGACCAATCGCGAGAGCGAGAAACCGACCATTGCCGGTGTGTATCTCAACAGGCTTCGGAAGGGAATGGCGCTTCAGGCCGACCCCACATTAGTGTATGCCAATCGAGATTTCGATGCCCGCAGGGTGCTCAATTGGCACAAGGAGATTGAATCGCCCTATAACACATACAAATACACAGGGTTGCCACCTGGCCCTATCTGTGTGCCCTCGCCCACATCGGTCGATGCGGTGTTATCGGCCCCGCGTCACAGCTACATTTATTTCTGCGCCCGCCCCGATGGAACGGGTTATCATGATTTCTCCGTCACCTTTGACCAGCACTTGGCTTTTGCCCGTGCGTTTCAGCGCAACCTGAATAAGCGCGACATCAAGAGATGATGCCATTATCCTTGGTTGCTGACAAGTAAGCAGGAATGATACTATTTGCCATGCTCGTCTGTCTTTTCACACCACTTGTGACGGCAGCACAGGTAGAGTGCCCGAGTATGGGCATTACCAACGAGCGGGTTCGAACCAAGGCACGCAAGGGAGGGTTCATGGTGCGGGTGGGTGATCATAAAGGATCGGCAAAGGCCGACCTTTTTGTGAGGCCTGTTTCGGTTCGGAACCGAGGCGCCATGGCCGATGCATTTGTTGTCAGACGCGGAGTCGGTAGGTTCCGCGACCAGGACGCTTTTTCCACCAAGCGCACCCGCGGTAGCCTATTCGATGGCGCTGACCATTTTCTGAGCAGTAAGGGCCGATCGCCTCGCTATAGAGCCGATAGCGGGTTCGGAAATCATCGTTACCGCCACGCTATTGATACCGAGATTTCGGCTTTTGGCAACACTTCTGGCCGCAACGGTACTGGTGCGGCAAAAGGCAAGGATCACTTCAGACAGACTCGAAGGAATAGGAATCTGAAGAAACATGAGCCACAACCGTTCCAATTCCAACGGCTGCCCCAACCGCCTCCGCGCGACCCTCAGATGGGACTGTGGGGCGGCACGATAGGCAAGCGGGGCCGGGAACCGAAACGGCCCAATACACCGTTGCCGAAATCTGAGGAGAAAAAGGAAGGAGGGAATTGATGCAGAGAGTCACTCAACTGTGACACTCTTTGCCAGGTTGCGAGGCTGATCGACATTGCAGCCGCGCAGTACAGCTATATGGTAGGCCAACAGTTGCAATGGGATTGACGCCAACAGTGGCACCAGTTCCTCCTCGGTCTCAGGTATCTCAATGATGTGGTCAGCCAGTGCGGCTGCGTGTTCATCGCCTTCGGATACGATTGCGATGATGCGCCCTTTGCGGGCTTTCACCTCCTGAATGTTCGAGAGCACCTTTTCATAGCTGCCGCGCTTGGTGGCTATTACCACCACAGGCATCTCCTCATCAATCAATGCTATGGGGCCGTGCTTCATCTCGGCCGCAGGGTATCCTTCTGCGTGGATGTACGAAATCTCCTTCAACTTAAGGGCACCCTCAAGAGCCACTGGGAAATTGTAGCCACGGCCCAGATAAAGGAAGTTGCGTGCATCCTTAAATGTCTGGGCTATGTAGCGGGTCTGGGCATCGCTTTTCAGCATGTCCTTCACCATGGCCGGAATTCCGGCAAGCCCGTTTAGGATCTGGTGGTAACGTGACTCGGTGAGGGTTCCTTTGCGATGGGCCAGACGAAGAGCGATGAGCGTTAGTACCGTTACCTGTGCAGTGAAAGCCTTGGTCGATGCCACACCTATCTCGGGCCCGGCATGGGTGTAGCTGCCAGCGTGGGTGGCGCGGGGAATGCTACTGCCTACTACATTGCAGATGCCGAGAATGGTAGCACCCTTTGATTTGGCCAATTCAATGGCGGCCAGGGTATCAGCCGTTTCGCCACTTTGCGATATGGCAAGCACCACATCGTCTTCGTTTATAATAGGGTTGCGATAGCGGAACTCAGAGGCATACTCCACCTCTACGGGAATGCGCGCCAGATCCTCAATCAAATATTCGCCCACCAGCCCGGCATGCCACGAGGTGCCGCAGCCGATGATGATGATGCGCTTGGCGTTCAGAATTTTCTGTTCGTAATCAAGTATGCCACCAAGACTCACTGTGCCCGTGTCAGGATGAATCCGTCCACGCATGCTGTCGGCAATTGAGCGCGGCTGCTCATATATCTCTTTGAGCATGAAATGAGGATATCCTCCTTTCTCCAATGCTTCAAGCTGCATCTCCAGCTCTTGCACATAGGGGGTCTTCTCCTCGTTCTGAATGCTACGGATGCGAAGCTCCTTACCCGGGCGAACCTCCACTACCTCTTCATCTTCAAGGTACACCACGTTTTTGGTGTACTCAACAATGGGTGTGGCATCACTGGCTATATAATACTCATCGCGACCGATGCCAACCACCATCGGACTGCCCTTCTTCGCCCCGATTAGCACATCAGGGTCATCTTGACTCACAACAACAATGGCATACGCACCTATTACCTGTGTCAATGCGAGACGCACCGCCTCAGCAAGTTCGACCTTGGCATTCTTTCTGATCTCTTCGATCAGATGTGTCAACACTTCGGTATCTGTGTCGCTCTTAAAGCTATGTCCTCGCTGGCTGAGTTCAGCTTTCAGGGTGGCATAGTTCTCAATGATCCCGTTGTGAATCAATGCCAACCTGCCATCGCCTGAAATGTGTGGGTGGGCATTTATATCGTTCGGTTCGCCATGTGTGGCCCAACGTGTATGACCTATGCCGATTGTGGCACTCAGGTCATTGCCTTTGGCATGAGCCTCCAACTCGCTCACCTTGCCTTTGCATTTGTGCACATGCAGTCCGTCCTTCAGCAGGCATATCCCTGCGCTGTCATATCCTCTGTATTCAAGCCTTTTAAGGCCTTTTATCAAAATGGGATAGGCTTCGCGCTTCCCGATGTAACCTACTATTCCGCACATGGTTCAGGGTTCGAGCTTGGTGTAAAGAATCCTCAGTTTCATGGGCCGCACCGGGTCTCCCGGGCCAACAAGGACCGAGCGGTATGCGGCTTGGATATATCCTGATGTGGTGATGTAAATGGCGGTATCAGCACCGAAGTCTCCGTTCACCACCCGTTGGGCAAATAGGGGCAGGTCGAGCACATACTGTCGATCTTCCTCATTAAAATTTGCCAGACCACCCACTTGATTGTCAGTCATATCGGTAAGCAGGGCCAAGGACAGGCTATCAGCATTGCCCGATGAGGATACGCGCATGATGTAACGCTGTAGAAAAAGTCCGGGCGAGGCAGTGTATCGGGCATCAGAGAACTCCTCAACCGGACAGATTAGCTGAGCTTTACTTATAGCGATCGGGCCGTCCTTAGCCATCTGACTCAGATATGGGAAACGGATTTTAACCCTTGTACCCGCTGTGCCCTGAACAAATAATTTGTGGCGTCCCAGATCAGGATTTCCGATGTGGGCCAACAGGTCAGACACGTATTCGTGGCTGAACCAACTGTGCGACACGCAGGTGGTCTTAATTGGATAACTGAATGACAGTGTGTCTGAGCTTGTGTGCAGGTAGAGGGTGACACCCGATACGGCATCACTGAGCTTGAAATAGGCAATACCACCCTGATCCACCGGCACACCGCTGTTATCTGGCATCACAGCAAAGCCCCAGAAATTCTCTTTGAAAGTGGCTTCGCTACCATAGGCGTTGATGTTGAGCAGACGTTGCCCGAAGTCGTTGTTCAGCTTTATCCTTAAGTGAGGGGAGTAGTAGTTGCCATCAAGGACAACATCATGGCTCAGGTCGGGCCAGAATGTCTTTGAGCCGAGCTCTTGCGGGTGGTAAGTATGCTGGTCGGTGGTGAAATAGGTCTTGGAGTCCGTCAGCTTTTCGCTCAGTTCAAACACCTTAACCTTCTGAGTGCCTGTCAACTTATCAGCGTTACCATAGATTCCGGCATACTTCAGGGTCATTACCACTGAGTCGACAACCGACCCCGTTGGGAAACTCGGAACCGAAGAATATGTGAACTGGGTGTAGAACCCTGCCGAAGTGCGCCCGAAAAACGGGTCGTTAAAATCTCCGAGAAGATAGATGTTGTCTCCTGCCGTGGCATCAATGGAGTCCCAAAGCTCAGTCTCAGCCACAATAGTGAAGGTGTCTGACTGAAACAAGTTGTCGTGTTCGAACTCGGGTAATAGACCCTCTCCAGCCAGCTCAGGCTTCTGGCAAGATGCAGCCAGAAGGACTATCATAGCGGCTATGGCCACGGCCCCAAAGCGGGCGCAAACGGCCCGAGGGACGCTGGTTAAAAGAGTCATTCCAACAAATGGGAAACCGAGGCAGTTATTCAGCAAGCAGGCCTTCAGTGGCCAAGACCTCGTCATAGAAAGAAGAATACGCATCAACGTAGTTTTCCTGATCGTGAGAACCCAGTAACGGGCCGTCAAAGGTGGTGAGCAGTTCGGCCAATTTCGGGTCAAGGGTCTCATCTCCTTTCACCACCGCATCGGCATAGCGTAATGCAGCCCCAGTGAGACCTGCATGTGTGGGCTCTGTGAACATGGCCAGATCCTCTTCGCTCATCCCGTCCATGCGCAGTTTCGAGGCCAGTTTCTTGTCGAGAGAACCCTTGAACCCATCGTTATAGACTGAATATACCACGCGTGCATTCTCAAACACAGGATCCTCGTGATACACTTTCTTGATGAGCAGTGGTATCAGCGAAGTCATCCAACCGTGGCAATGAATCACATCAGGAGTCCAGTTCAGCTTCTTTACGGTCTCGATAACACCGCGACAGAAGAAGATGAGACGCTCATCGTTGTCTTTGAACACCTTGTTATCCTTATCGTGTGTGGTGAACTTGCGCAGGAAATACTCATCATTGTCAATGAAATACACCTGCATTCGCGCACTTTGAATGCTCGCCACCTTGATGATAAGTGGATGGTCATTGTCGTCAATGATCAGGTTCATACCGCTCAGCCTAATCACTTCGTGCAGCTGATTTCTCCTTTCATTAACACAGCCGAAACGCGGCATGAAGGTCCTAATCTCTCTCCCCCGCTCTTGGATTCCCTGCGGCAATTGACGTCCGATCTTCCCAATGTGGCTCTCTGGCAGGTATGGGGTTATTTCTTGAGATATGAACAGGACTCTTTCTTTACGCGTCATTTGGCCTGTGGGTTTGGTTAAGAACATGCAAAATTAAGGAAAAATTCACCACACCTGCAAGGGCCACAGGCTGCTTTTTGTGCTTAGTGTGCTGTTGCCACCCACCCAACACCCGTAGTTGCTGATCATCAATGCTTTAAGTCCTGATAGAGGTGCGGACAATCCATCTGAACCCTTATGAGTGATCGATGAACCCCCCGAATTGTCTGATCAGACGCGGCCTGTGGCGAAGTAGTATGCATAGCCGAAAAGCTCGTGCATCAGCTGCTCCCAACGGCCTATGGCGGCCATGCTCGGCACCAGCAGATAGGATAAATCATACCTGCGGTGGCCAACCATCTTCTGTACAGTGTAGGGCCGCACATTGAGGCCCTGGGCGCTGAAACACGCCATGGCCCTGCGCATGTGAACGGCTGATGTGACCAGCAGAAATGAGCCGCCCGGTTCTATACTATCGAGCAGTGCCTTGCAATAGACAGCATTCTCGTGTGTGGTACGGCTGTTGCGCTCCGTGAGTATTCGGGAGCTGTCTATGCCGGCATTGATCAGGAACCTGCGCAACATCTCTGCCTCGAAGGTCCATGGCTCGAGCAGGTTTGCAGCACCACCGCTCACCACCACCCGTTTTGCAAGACCATTTCGCAATGGCTCTAACACCTGAATGTACCGGTCGGCATTGGTTCCATAGTTGACCCGGTCCACGTCTTTGTCATAGGATAGACCGCCACCTAACAAAATGGCGGTCTGCACCTTATTCCGATATTCTGAAGTAGGATGCACGGGCACTTCCCAAGCACGCAGCAGCTCGTCCACAATGAAGTTGTTGCTAAGAAAGATTGCCATAGCCAATGTCAGGGCCAAGATTCTACGGCTTTTCCGCTGGTCGCGCACAAGTAGTGCAGCCACAATCAGACCAAGAATCCAGATCCATGGCTGAAGGAGGAAATTCAGCTTTTTTATCAGAAAGAAGGCATCCATGGCAAGGTGCAAAATAAGGGCGTTAGGCTTTGAAGCGCGACAACAGCGATTTGCGGAAACATGTTTGCACAAAATCCGTTACACGCGGTCGTTCATCGATGAAGCCACGCCCAATGAGACAACGCCTGATGGTCTTAGCCCTGTTGCTGCTGATATGCAATAGTGCGTCAGCCCAGGGCAAAAGGAAACTGGAATTTTCAGACCGTTTCCGCAACGAGGTGGGTGTGAGCATCGTGCTTATCCATAATCCGCTGAAAGATGGCGTTTCGCCCGCGTTCGGGGCATACTACAACCCCATGTTCACCTTCGTAGAGATCGGCCCCGATTTCTCATTCGCGGTCGATGTGCCACTGACTGTCGGGGCTCACATCGAGACCAGTTTCTTGCCCTCTACCTTTTTCTATGGCCATTTTCCTGTGCTCATTGAAGGCAGCTTCGGTCATTACAGCACCAAACGGTTCTTTCAGCCCATCGGTTTGGGTGTCGCGGCCGGATATGGTGGCGAGTACACCGACAAGGGCTTTGGCCACGGCATCGTTTTCAGTGCGGCCGCCCGTTCCTGGTTCATCAAGAACTCCTCCATCACCATTCGCTATATGTTCCATTTCAATATGGCGGGCGAGTTGGGCTACAACTCGCACCACATCATGGTGGCCGGCAATCTGGGGCGTTTCTTCGAGAAATTGAGCCACATGAATAAGATCAGTAAGATGATGTCTTACTGATACATGGGTTCGCTGACCCGCTCTTACAGCCCGACCGGCAGCCGATACATTTGTGCCATGCGAGCGGTTGTACTGTTCTGCCTCATTTCATTCGGCTTTGTGGCTCAGGCACAGGAACCGTGGCCCGTGCGCAAGGGAGGTGGACGTGTCGGTGCAGGGTTCAGTTATCTGGGATATGGGAGCATATTAGGGGCCGATGGCAGCACTGTTGCGCTGCACCGCAAGGTGAATCAGGTCAACATCTACCTAAATGGTCGATACGGACTTACCGACCGGCTGACTTTCATGGGCTCGGTGCCCTTGACGTGGGCGGGCACAGGCAGCGCCATACAGGCAGCGCCCTATTTCCCTGACACATTGGCTCAGGGCGAGGTGTTCGGTCTTGCCAATATCATGCTGGGCGTCAATTACAATCTTGTAAATAGACCTTTCGGGCTGAGTTTCTTCTTAAACGGAGAGGCGAATGTGCCCACTACTGACTCTGTGACAGCTCTGCGCTCGGGCCCATCGACCTTTGTGATACATCCTGGTCTGAGGCTGGGCTACCGAAAGGGAATGATAGAAAGTTGGATCGATGGCGGTTACCGTATCCGTTTCAAAGGCTACACAGGTGACCTTGACATCCGCTACGTGTTAGATGTGTCGTGGAACAAGAAGACCCACATCGCTGTCCTTGTTGGTGGCAGGTTGCCGATCACAAAAGTGGACCCCGCTGTCAACCAGACTGTAACCGACACGCTCGGTTACACTTACGAGCGGGCGATGCACACAGGTCTTTTTGCCAATGGGGCGCAGTATGCCGAGTTCGGTATGCGCTTCGAGCAGCGTTTCAAGGGTCTTGGCATCAATGCGCAGATCATGGCCCGCTACGGCCGCAGAGTGGCCATCGGGCCCGAATTCGGGCTGGGCGTCACTTACGATTGGTGAAGCTGGGCCGAGGCCCTGCCTCCCTTGGGTGGCCCCTTCTACATTTGCCCCCCCTTTTCATTAACCCGATACCATGACCGAGAGACGTGTCCGCGTGCGCTTTGCACCCAGCCCCACAGGCCCGTTGCACATGGGCGGTGTGCGAACCGCGCTGTACAACTATCTGTTTGCCAAGAAGAACGGTGGCGATTTCGTGCTCCGCATTGAAGATACCGATCAGGGCCGTTTTGTGCCCGGAGCCGAGGACTACATACGCGAAGCTTTGGAGTGGTGTGGCATCAGCCCGGTTGAGAGCCCTTGGGTGGGTGGCCCGTACGGCCCCTATCGCCAGAGCGAGCGCAAACCCATGTACCGCCAATATGCCGAGCAGCTGATTGCCGCAGGCCATGCCTACTATGCCTTTGACACACCCGAGGAGTTGGAGGAGATGCGCGAACGCCTGACCCGCGCCAAGGTGGCCAGCCCACAGTACAACGCGGTGACCCGGCAGACGATGCGCAACAGCCTCACACTGAGCGAGGATGAGGTGCGCAGACGCATCGATAGCGGAGATCCTTATGTGATACGGATAAAGATTCCGCGCAAGGAAGAGGTGCGCGTGCACGATCTGATACGGGGTTGGGTGGTGGTGCAGACCGCACAGATGGACGATAAGGTGTTGTTTAAGAGCGATGGCATGCCCACCTATCACCTGGCCAACATTGTTGACGACCATCTTATGGAGATAACCCATGTAATACGGGGTGAGGAATGGCTACCATCGGCCCCGCTGCATGTGCTGCTTTACCGCTACCTGGGTTGGGAGGCCACCATGCCGCAGTTTGCCCACCTGCCTCTGCTGTTGCGGCCAGATGGAAACGGAAAACTGAGCAAACGGGATGGCGACAGGCTCGGTTTCCCGGTCTTCCCTCTCAATTGGAAAGACCCGCACACGGGCGAACAGAGCAGCGGATACCGCGAGCGCGACTATTACCCGGAGGCATTTGTGAACATGCTCGCATTGTTGGGCTGGAACCCTGGCACCAATCAGGAGATATTCTCGCTCGATGAACTGGTCGATGCATTTTCGTTGGAGCGCGTGGGCAAGTCGGGAGCCAAGTTTGACCCAGAGAAGGCCAAGTGGTTCAATCAGCAGTATCTGCGTCAGCGCCCTGAGGCAGAGCTGGCCACCGGCTATATGGCGCAAGTGGCAGCTAACGGGCACAGCATCGATAAAGACCGGGCCGCCAGTATCTGTGCCCTTGTCAAGGAGAAAGCGCACTTTGCCAACGAGTTCTGGGGCTTGAGCACATTCTTTTTTGAGCGCCCTGCCGAGTATGATGAGGGGGTGATAGGCAAACGCTGGAATCCGGAGGCGAAGTCATTCTTCGAGAAACTGCATACAGCCCTATGCACCTGCGAATGGAACGGTGCTGCCATAGAGGAGTGTTTCAACGCCACAGCAGGGGCCGTTGGCATGAAACCGGGTCAGGTGATGCAGCTTTTCCGCGTACTCACCACCGGGCAGGCGGGAGGGCCGGTGCTTTTTGAGGTGCTGGTGCTATTGGGCCATGACGAGACCGTTGAGCGGATAGCCCTAGCATTGTCAAAACTGCCATGACCCAGACCCTCGAGGTGAACGGCATAGAGCTGTGGGCTTACCATGGCTGCCTTTCCGAAGAGGCGGTGATCGGTGGCCGTTATCGCATCGATGTGCGCTTCTCAGTGGATATGGACATGGCCGCATCAACAGATGAACTGGAGCACGCCATTGACTACGTGCGCGTGGTTGAGGTGGTACGGGCCGAAATGGCAGTTAGAGCTAAACTTATTGAGAATGTGGCGAATAGGATAGTTGGATCCTTGGTTGCCACCTTTGGTCAGGCGGAGGTGATATCGGTGCGGCTCACCAAATTCTCGCCCCCTGTCAATGGCCCTTTAGAGAGCAGTGTGGTGGAATGGACATGGGCAAGGCCCTGATCAGCGCAGTTTGATTACTTTTGGCCGCCCTAACGGTCACGTGGCCGAGCGGTTAGGCAGAGGTCTGCAAAACCTCGTACAGCGGTTCAAATCCGCTCGTGACCTCCAGTAAGAGACCCCGTCATTTGGCGGGGTTTTCTTTTTTCCGGTCCATGTGATGTGCCATCACACCCGCACCCCGATCAGTACGAAATCATCAATCTGGTCACGTTGGCCCATCCATGAGAGCAGACCGCGTTCAACAGTGGCGCGCTGATCCTGCATGGGCAGGTGGCGTATGTCGCGCAGCATCTCGCGCAATCTGCGGTAACCGAACTTGCGGTCGTCTGGTCCACCGAACTGATCAGTGACTCCATCGCTGAACATATAAAGGCAGTCGCCCGGGTTGAGTTGAAGCTCGTGGAGTGTATAGTTGCGCACATCCTCGTGCATGATGCCGCCCACATTGAGATGGTCGCCCTTCAGTTCGGTGAGTTCCTCTCCACGGAAAAGCATCAGATACCTATTGGCAGCGGCAAATTGCAGAAGTCCGCTCTCAAGGTCAATGGCGCAAAGGGCAATGTCCATGCCCACGTGGGTCTCAGTGAGGCCGTGGCGCTGGCGCAGGGTGTGCTGCACCTCGGCATGCAGGCGGTTGAGGATCTCATCGGGGCGTTTGCACCCCTCTACCAGAACCACCTGGTTGAGGTGGTCGTTGCCTATCATACTCATAAAAGCCCCGGGCACCCCGTGGCCGGTACAGTCAACGGCTGCGAGGAAAGCAGTTCCGTTCACCTCATTGAACCAATAGAAATCGCCACTAACAATGGCCTTTGGGCGGAAATAGATGAAACTCTGGGGCAGCACCCGCGTCACCTCATCAAGTGATGGCAGGATGGCATCCTGAATGCGCTTGGCGTACTCAATGCTATCGGTTATCTCCTCGTTCTTCTCTTTCAGGATGGAGCGTTGGGCCTCTATCTCCTCGTTTTTCCGCCCCAGTTCCTCATTGGCCCGCTGCTTGGCCCTGTAGCGCTGAAACAGCACCACGGCCAGCGCCATTATCAGCACCGCCAACACGATCATCAGGTTACGCACCATGCGCTGGCGGCCCATGACAAGGTCCTTCACCTCGCGGTCGCGGTTCAGCTGGTCTATCTCGCGCTGTTTGCGCTCGGTCTCAAATTTGGCCTGCATCTCTGCCAATTGGCGCACATTCACTGTCCTTTCGAGCGAGTCTTTGAGATTGGCATTGAGTTTTTGGTACCTATAGCTGCGTTCAAAGTCGCCTGCCTGCGCATAGGCCTCGCTCATGGCGGTGTATACACGCTGCAGCTCTTGTCCTGACCGCTTCTCTTTGGCAGCCTCCATGGCCCCTTCGAGGTAGCGGAGGCCCTTGCCGCCTTCGCCCTTCTTGCTATACAGTTCGCCAATGGAAGTGAGGGTCTCCACGGTGTAGTTGTTGTCGCCTGTGCGCCTCTGTATGCGCTCTGCCTCAAGGAAACTCTCCAGCGCGCGGTCGGCATCGCCCTGTTCGCGGTAATAGGCCCCCAGATTGTTAAGCGTGTTGGCCTGACCGCTCTGGTCGCCCAGCTCCCGTTGTATGCGCAGAGCCCGTTGGGTCATATCGAGGGCCGAACTCATATCGCCCTTGTCGTGATAAACGGCCCCCATGTTGTTGTACTTGCCCGCAGCCGAGGCGCGGTCGCCCAGCTCCTCACTGAGCTTCAACGATTGGTCATACAGGCTCAGGGCCTGCCCCTGATTGCCCTGCTGCTGGTATATGTTGCCAATGTTGTTGAGGGTGAAAGCCATTCCCACCTTATTGTACTCCTTCTCGAACACCTTCAGTGCCGATTGGAAACTCTCCATGGCCCGGTCAAGATTTCCCTGATTGCGCTGAACGATGCCGATGTTGTTCAGCGCATTGGCCGTGCCGAGCTGGTCATTCTGCTGTTGGAATATCCTAAGGGCATTCTGGTAATAGACAAGGGCCTTGTCATGGTCGCCCATGTTGCGGTATACCATTCCAAGGTTATTGAGCGATGCGGCAATAGGAGCCTGATCGCCCAGATCCTGCCTGATGGCCAACGATTCGGCATAGCGCTGCCTGGCCTCATTCAGTCGGCCCTGTCCCAGATAGGCGTTGCCAAGGTTGTTGAGCGACAGGGCGATGCCCATTCGGTCAGCGGACTTCCGGTCAGTCTCAAGTGCGCGTTCGTGAAACTGGATCGCCTTCTCATAGTCGCCCTTGATGCGGTTAACGGTGCCCGTGCAGTTGTAGATGCGCGACACAAGGCGGTTGTTGGCGTGGCGGATACTTATACCGAGCGCATCCTTACACAGGTCAAGTGCGCGGTCGGGGTCCACCTTCACGTAGAGCTCGGCCAGTTGCACCATCACCTCAGCCCTGGCCGTGTCGGCCTTGGTACCCTTGGGGGCAAGCTCGGCCCGCAGGCGGTCGTTGAGCCGGTCAATCTCGGCCTGCTGCGCCCATGCCTGACCGATCAGGGCGGTGAAAGAGAGGAGCAGTATGAGCGGGCGGAACATGCGGGCCTGAAAGTAATGCGGCTTTTCAAGGTCTGAATGCGAGGATCATGATGTCGTCCTGTTGAGGCTCTTGGCCTTTCCATGCGGTGATGGCGCTGAGCAGGGCATCGTGCTGTGCCGCAAGGGGCTGTCCGTTCATGGCAGCGATCAGCTCGCGCAGCTGTTTCGACCCGAATTTCTTACCCCTTGGCCCACCGAACTGGTCGCAGAGCCCATCGGAATAGATATAAACGGTCTCGCCTTCGGCCAGAGTGATGGAGCGGTCGGTGAAGGCGACCGGCCCATGTTCGGCACTGGAGATGGTGTGCCGGTCGCCCTCGGTCTCGTTCACCTCTTGGCCCACCACCAGCAATGGCCGCATGGCCCCTGCAAATGTGATGTGTCGGGAGGCGCGGTCAAGGCGCACCATGGCCACGTCCATGCCCTGATCGTTCTCAAACTCCTTGGCGCTCTGGGCAAAGGCCAGTTTGATGCCGCGGTCGAGCTCTCGCAGCACCGCAGCAGGCGATGTGGCCCCCTGCTCAATGATGAGCTGGTTGAGCAGGTCGCTGCCTATCATGCTCATGAATGCCCCTGCCACACCATGTCCGGTGCAGTCGGCTGCCACGGCCCATGTGACCGTGCCGCTGGTATAGGCCCAATAGAAGTCGCCCCCCACGGTGTCTTTGGGCATGTAGATCACGAAATGTTCACTGAACGCCCTATCGAGCTCGGAAGCCGAGGGCAGAATGGCCATCTGGATGTTGCGGGCATACTCTATCCCTTCGGTGATGTGCCTGTTCTTCTCCTCCACCAGGTCGCGCTGTTCCTTCAGCTCGCGGGTGCGCAGGTCCACCTTATCCTCCAGTTCGCGGTTGAGGGCCAGCAGCCTGCGCTCGCGCCAGCGCACCCACAGCACCACGGTGGTCATGACGGCAAAGGCCACAACGACATAGAACCAGACCGTTTTCCAGAAGGGAGGGCGGATGCGGAAGCTGAATTGCACCGGAGCCTCGGTACACACGCCATCGCTGTTGCAGGCCACCACTTCAAACACATACTCTCCGTGAGGCAGGTTCGGATAATTGGCCACCCCGCTGCTGCCCTCGTTCCATTCGACATCATACCCCACCAGTCGCCAACGATAGGTGATAAGCTCCGGATTGGTAAGGGAGATGGCCTTGAAACTGAATCGCAGGTGGTTGTCATCGTGGCCGAGGTCGAGGCTGTGGGGTAGGGCGGAGGTGCCGGCCCCGCTGTTCACCTCCTGCAGCAATAGCTGAACCGATGTGAGGAACACCACAGGCTGGACGGTATCGCGCCCGACCAGCGATTTGTTGATGCGTGTGACGCCCTTGATGGTGCCCACCCACAGCATATCGCCATCGGTCATCAGTGCGCCCGGCAGACACTCGCTGCCGCTGAATCCGTGCGCCTGGGTGATGGCGAGCACTTGGGCCGAATCGGCACCGAGGAGAAGCCGCGACACGCCTTTGGCCGTGCCTGCCCACAGGTGGCGGCCGTCCCACACAAGGCTGCGCACAAACCGCGAGGTGAGGCCATCGGCCTCGGTCACTGCGAAACGGCTCTCTTTGCCAATTACCACCACGCCCTCGCCATCGGTGCCTATGGCCTTGCGCCCATCGGGCATGGCCACCAGGGCCGTGATGGGCACCTTGGCGCTGTGTACCGTGTCTGCGCGGTCGGCATGCAGGTGCAGAACGGCCCCCGAAAGTGTCCCTACAAGCACATCGGACCCCACGGTGGGAGTGAGGGCGGTGATGTGGCCCAGATCGGACGGGCCGGGCACAAACCGGTCGCCATCGAAATAGCTCAGTCCGCCCGGGGTACCGATGATGAGGCGGCTGTCGGCCCCAGTGACCAGGGCCGAGATGCTGTTGTCCATCAGCCCGGGCTCATCAGAATAGATGCTCACCTTGCCATCGCTGATGCTGAAGAGACCACCGAAATCGGAGGTGCCCAGCCATAGCCTGCCATCGGCCCCGGTGGCGAGGCTGCTGAACGGGTGGCTGGCCACATCGGCATCGTTGACAATGGGAATAAATGCATTGCCGTCAATACGCAGCGCCCCGCCAGTGCGGTCGGTGAGCACCAGCGTGCCATCGGGCAACCGGCCAAAGGCGCTCGGCTCGAGGGCGGGGCGGCCCTGCGGGGCAAAGTGGGCCATGGCCCTGTGTGCGAGCCGGGCCAGGCCCTTGCGCGTGCCGAACCAGATGTTCTGTTCGCGGTCTATACAGATGCTGAGCACCTCGGGGTGGGGCAGTCCGTTGCGGTCAGAGAGCAGTTCGCGGCCCAGGTCGCCCACCATGAGGGCCCCTTCGGGGGTGGCGAGCCAGATGTTGCCCTGTGCATCCTCGGCCATGGCATTGACACGCACGGCCCCTGCATTGCGCAGGGGTGCGAACGATTGGCCGTCCCACACCAGCACGCCCGAGGCAGTGGCCACCAGCATGCGGCCGTCACGGGCCAGGAACAGATCGGAGATGAAGCCGTCAGTGAGTCCGGCCTCGATGCCGAAGGGCACGAACGTGCCGTTGTCGAGGCGGGCCACACCGCCCCCGTAAGTGCCCACCCAGAGCGCACCCGCCCGGTCGCGGCATATGGCGCGTATGTCGTCAGACGGAAGACCATCGGCCTTGGTCAGTAGGCGCAGGTCCTTGCCGCGCACAGCGCACAGCCCACCAAAGGTTCCGGCCCAGAGCACGCTGTCGCCATCGGCCAGTAGGGTGTTCACCTGTTGGCTCGGAAGGCCGGCCAGAGCACTGAAGCTGAGCGGGGCCTGGCCGGTACCCCTGCTCAGGCCGTGCCCCGGGTGTGCAAGCCAAAGGGAGCCGTCAGGGCCTGCGGCCACGTGGGTCACCTTGACGTCAGGCAGTCCTTCGGCCATTCCTATCACGGCAAACCCTGACCCGTCAAAGAGGGCCGCACCGCCCCCGTTGGTGGCCACTACGAGGTGGCCGCGGCTGTCTTGGATCATGTGGTTGACCTCGGCCTGCGGCAGACCCTCGTCAATGCCGAAGGTGCGGATGTCGTATGTCTGTGCGGTGACCGATGGGGCCAGCAGAAGGGCGGCCACAAGGGCCGCTATGCCGTGTAGGTTTCGCAAGGCGCGGATGAAGAGGGCCTGGTCAGGGCAGCGCGCTGATACGGCACCGCTGCGCTTTAGGTTATGGGTCTCCTTGGGCTGCGCCACGCGCTGCATGCGATGTAGGCCGGGGCCGGGGCGAGAGTCAATGATTGTGCGGAGTAGAGTGTCAGGGGAGATGCGGAGAACGACAGCATTCGGGAAGCAAGCGACAGCAATGTGCGATACGTACGACAGCGATCATGGATCGTACGACAGCAATTATGAGACGTGCGACAGCAATTATGGATCGTGCGATAGCAATTATGGATCGTACGAAAGCAGTGATGGCGCGGCTTTCAGCAATCTGGTGCCCTCCGACAGTTTTCTGTGAAGAGGGGCTACCAAAAAGGAGGATAATGCTGGTTTTGATGGCCCGAGGCCCGTCAAATACCCGTTGCCCTATGGTGATGGGGCAGGGATTTGTGGGGTTGGCGGAGACACAGATGGTTGATAGCCGTTGGCTGTTGGCCATTTGTTAGAGTGAAAGTGAGGGTGAGAGTGAAAGGGAAGGCCCTGGCCGGTGTGGTGAGGGTTTTCTGTTTAGGGCTGATGCGAATTACAGATGAGTACGGATATACAAATGGTTGATAGCCGTTGGCTGTTGGCCATTTGGTAGGGTGAGAGTGAAAGTGAGGGTGAGAGTGAAAGGGAAGGCCCCGGCCGGTATGGTCGGGGTTTTCTGTTAGGGGCTGATGCGAATTACAGATGAGTACGGATATACAAATGATTGATGGCTATTTGCGAGGAGGGGGTCGTAATGGAAGGATCTGGATGAGCCGGAATGGTGTGTGACTCAGATAATTGTTGACCTTTGGTGAATTGAACTGATGATGAGGCATGAGAACACGGGTCACTGGGAGGGCAGGAGCCCACCGAATAAATGGCGCGAGGGAAGGACCCTACGCGCCAGCACATCGCACAGCCTCGCTCGGGCGCGCCAATGGAAAAGAATTTTTTCAGAATGCCAGAGGCAGAGAAATTCTCACTCGCGAGACGCGAGCGAAGGGGGGGGTCGGGGTTTTCTGTTAGGGGCTGATGCGAATTACAGATGAGTACGGATATACAAATGATTGATGGCTATTTGCGAGGAGGGGTGTGGTGGAAGGTACCGGGTGTTAAGGCTGATGTGGATTATGGATGAGTACAGATTTACAGATGGCTGTTGGCTGTTTGTGAGGAGGGGGTCGTAATGGAAGGATCTGGATGAGCTGGAATGGTGTGTGAATCAGATAATTGTTGACCTTTGGTGAATCGGAATGATGAGCAGGCATGAGAACACTGGCCACCGGGTGGGCTGGAGCCCACCGAATAAATGGCGCGAGGGAAGGACCCTACGCGCCAGCACACCGCACAGCCTCGCTCGGGCGCGCCAATGGAAAAGAATTTTTTCAGAATGCCAGAGGCAGAGAAATTCTCACTCGCGAGACGCGAGCGAAGGGGGGGGAGGGGGTCGTAATGGAAGGATCTGGATGAGCCGGAATGGTGTGTGACTCAGATAATTGTTGACCTTTGGTGAACGGAACTGATGATGAGGCATGAGAACACTGGCCACTGGGTGGGCTGGAGACCACCGAATAAAAGGCGCGAGGGAAAGACCCTACGCGCCAGCACACCGCACAGCCTCGCTCGGGCGCGTCAATGGAAAAGAATTTTCTCAGAATGCCAGAGGCAGAGAAATTCTCACTCGCGAGACGCGAGCGAAAGGGGGAGAACCACCACTACATATTTCTTTCTTTGGGTCACATTGTTTAATGTACAAAACGCAATTGCCCAGTTAGGGCCTAATATTATTCCGAACTATAGTTTTGAAGAGATAGAATTGGATGTAAACGGTGACCCGGCATGCCCTTCTAGCCCAGGCTGGATAACTGTGTCAGAGTATTGGGGCTCAGCCTATGGGTCAGTTGATTACTTCAATGCATGCAGCAACGAGGATTGGCCAAAGTTTGGGGTGCCAAACAATCAATATGGTTATCAAGATGCATATGATGGGGTAGCCTATGGCCACTTTGCCTGCTACACCCCATTTTGGGCAAATGCCCGAGAATACCTGTGGATGGAACTGCCTGAAAGCCTAAATAGTGGCCACGGTTATCTGTTCAAATGCCGTGTGAATCTTGCTGATAGTGTGAATTTCGCTGTAGCCAACATTGGGGCCCTGTTTACTGAGAATACCACCCGCTTTCTTCCTATTGATAGTTTTATTGTGGCCAAACCACAGGTGGAGAGCCCGGATAGTTTTTTGTTGGAGGACAGGGTGAATTGGGTTGAGATCAGTGGGCAATTTATTGCTCATGGTGGCGAGAAGTTCATGACCATTGGTGTTTTCCGCTCAGAGGATGAACTGAGTTTTCAACGTGTCAGTTCCAACCCACCCCTTATCAATAGTTGGGAAGCAAGTTCTTACTTCATCGATGCCGTTGAATTGCGTGAGGATAATAGCATCGGCATTCGAGAATCGGAGGAATACACCCTTGAACTTTATCCAAACCCAGCAAATGATCAAGTACAGTTCAATGTTACAGGCTCAAATTCTGAAATAGAACATGTCACCATCCAAGACCAATTGGGCAAAGTGGTGGCTGTTCAGAAGGTGAGTGGTTTGAAGAGTACAATCCATGTTGAGCACCTGTACTCGGGGGTATATGTTGTTTCGGTCAAATTGAGAGATGGTTCGGTGGTAAGGAGCCGGTTACTAAAAAATTAGGGCAATGGGTTAATAAACCCCCGTTCGCTCATGCGTTCCACGGGATAACCCGTGCGGAACATGACGCTCGAAGTCTCTGTGACTTCATAAGAGATGCAGACCGCGCAAGTGCGGTGGTCATGGATAAAGGCAATCGATACAGCGGCTTCTGTCATTTCAGAATCAGTGCGGATATTCCATGGGCTGTTCGCTTAGAGGAATGGCGGTGGGAGATCTGCTTAACATATACCTCATAGTTTTGTCGGGTACGATTTGCGCAGTCGGGGATGGGTGCATGGCAATGGTGGCTGATGGCGGTGGGTGTAGTGATGCTGGCGCTGCTCACTGCCCTGGTGCAGCGCAGCAGGGGTCATGGTTTTGCACGGTCGTTCATCATGGCTGTAATAGGTTATGGTGGGCTGCTGGCATTCATCCTTAACATTGTGTTCAATTCATGATCTGAGATGCTGATGAAAAAGCTTGTCACCTTTTCGGCCTGGCTGCTCATGTCTGCGCATGCCATGGCTCAGATACCCGACTACTTTGAGGGCAGTCCGGTGTGGACCATAAGTGCGATGTGCGCAGTGCCATACCCGTGCATCCTGAATTCTGATTACAACTACATGCCTGTAGGCGACAGCACTGTAGGAGGCCACCTGTACCACAAGATGTACCGCTCGGGGATAGGGACCTACGAGTATTTCGGTGGGCCTCCGGTGCCGCCATCGTGCAGCGGTTCGTTCACCTTCAGCGACCCGTTGCCGTCTTTCCTACTCAGACAGGAGGGGCGTAGGCTGTATACCTGGAACGGGACAGTAGACACGCTGCTCTACGACTTTGACCTGCAGGTGGGCGACCATCTGCCACTGACCCACAATAACAATTGGACTGATATTCTGGTGACGGCCGTGGACAGTTTCTCGGTGGGCGGGACGATGCGCAGGCGGTTTACGCTAGAGGGGTCCTATGCGGGATATCTGTATGAGGGGATCGGTTTCACGGGGGGTCTGATAGAGCCTGTGCCGCCCATATTGGAGTGCGGATATGATCTGGTGTGTTTCGGTCTGGGCGATGTGAGCTATGTGCCCACGCAGGGGTCGACCTGCGTGCTGCAGGTGGGCATTGATGATGCACGTGCCGCACAGGCGCTGAGCATGGGCCCCAACCCGACTGACGGTGTGCTGCATGTGCACGGTGCCCCGGCCGGGATGGCCACTCTTGCAGACATGCATGGGCGCACCGTGGCGCAGTTTGAACTGAAAGGGGGCGCAGATGTCATTGACCTTGGTGGACTTCGGCAGGGTGTGTATTCGCTGCGATTTGCCGATGGCCGTGCATTGCGGCCTGTGCTGCATTGATGCGTCTTCTTTTCTTTCTGGCCCTGTTGCCCCTCATCTCGGTCAGGGCATTGGGTCAGCAGGTGTGTGCGCAGCTTCCGACCGCGTTCAGCGCTGGCGAGGAACTGTACTACCGGGTAAGCTACCGATGGGGAATAGTACGGGCCAATGCCGGGGCGGTGAGCCTGACGGCCGACACTCTGACGCGTAACGGACAGCCGCTGTATCATTTTGTGGCCATAGGGCGCACCACCCCGCGCTACGACATCGTGTACAGGGTGCGCGACCGGTTTGAGAGCCTTGCGCGCAGAGTGGACCTGCGCCCTGTGCAGTATCTGCGCGACACGGACGATGGGGGTTTCAAGGTGTACAACAACAACTTCTTTGACCACAGGGCCCTGAGGGCAGTGGCGTGGCGCAGACGCGATGGCGTGGAGCGCGTGAAGGACACCATAGCCATACATGCCTGCACGTACGATGCGGTGAGCATGTTCTACAACGCCCGCAGCATAGACATGGACAGCCTGGCAAAGGGTGAGCGGCTGGGCCTGTCGGTGTATCTGGATGAGAAGGTGTATGACCTGATGGTGCGTTATGTGGGGCTAGAGGAGGTGAAGCTGAAAAGGTCGCGCTACCGGTGCCACCGCGTGGTGACCGAGGTGATAGCCGGGAGTGTTTTTGACAAGGATGCCGAGATGACCGTGTGGTTCACGGCCGATGACAACCGGGTGCCGGTGCTGATAGAGGCACCGCTGCGTGTGGGCCGTGTACGGGCCGAGCTGACGGGTGCCAAAGGACTGAGGCACGAGCTGTCAGCGGTGCCGGAGGCGGCCCGGGCGGTTCAGACCAGGTGATCGAACCGCTCGACCCCGAGGTGGCGCGAAGCAGTGAAGCCCTCGGCATAGGCGGCCCCGATGGGTCGGCCCATCTCCTTGGCGCGGCCACGCAGAAAGTCGAAGAAGTCCTGGCCTGAGATGGGCGTGGCGGGCTCGGTGCTGGCGGGGTCGAAGAACTGTGATGAAAAGGCCCTGAGAGCCTCAAGTTTCCGCTCAAAATGGGGTGTGATGTCCATCACCACATCGGGCCGCTGGTGGTAGTCCTGAATGTAATGGAGCACCAACCTTGGGCGCCAGGCCTCCTGTTGTGCGCCCCCGCGCTCGGTGAGCACCTTTGGCAGCCCTGAGAGGAAGCAGGCCTCGGCCACCAATTGGCTCGCACGGCCGTGGTCGGGGTGGCGGTCGGTGGTGGCGTTGGCCAGAACTACGTCAGGCCTGAAGTGCCGTATTGCGCTGATGACCGCGTGGAGCGACTCTTCATCGACCCTGAAAAAACCATCGCGCAGCCCGAGGTTCTGCCTCACTGAAAGCCCGAGGATGGCGGCCGACCTGTCAGCTTCCTGCATGCGCAGGGTGCCGTTGCCACGGGTGCCCAGCTCGCCCTGCGTGAGGTCTATAACCCCCACCGTTTGGCCCAATGCGATGTGCTTGAGCAACGTGCCACTGCACGATATCTCCACATCATCGGGGTGTGCCCCAAAGGCCAGAATATCAAGCTTCATGCTGTGGGGAGGCTCATTTACCGAGCCAGGTGAGCACCTCGGCACTCATGGGGTCCACATTGGACGAAAGCGACTTGACCCACTTACCGTTCTCATCGATGAGGAACTTGTGGAAGTTCCAACCCACTTTGGCATCGCCCACCCCGTTCTGGGCCTTCTGTGTCAGCCATTGGTAAAGCGCGTGCTGGTCGCTGCCTTTCACGCTCACCTTGCCCATCATGGGGAAGGTGACCCCGTAATTCTTCTGGCAGAAATCTGCGATCTCCTTGTTGCTGCCCGGTTCCTGACCGGCAAAGTTGTTGGCCGGGAAACCGATGATCACGAAGTCCTTTCCGCCCTTTTCCTTGTAAAGTTTCTCGAGGTTGGTGTACTGCGGGGTGTAGCCGCACTTGCTGGCGGTGTTCACTATCATGACTTTTTTCCCTTTCAGCGAAGCGAAATCGAACTCGGCCCCGTCCAAAGTCTGCACCTTGAAATCGTAGAACGACTTGGTCTGGGCGGAGGAGGCAAGCGCTATGGTCATGGCGGCAAGGGTAAGGAATGTTCTCATCTTATGGTTTTGATTGTGGCGGATTGAACAGCCGAATGTAGGATAGGTTCAGTGGGCGACCACCTGTTGGTAATGTTGGCGCACGAGCTCTAAGGTGTCGGTCACGGCCTGGGCCGAATCGGCCGTGACCAAGGTGGTGCGGAACTCCTTGAACCCCTCAAAGCCCTTGAAATAATTGGCGTAATGCACGCGCATCTCGAAAAGGCCCACCCGCTCTCCCTTCCATTCGAGGCTGAAACGCAGGTGGTCGAGGCATGTGTTGACGCGGTCGTCAATGGTAGGCGGTGCCAGTCTGAGGCCCGTGGCCAGGTAGTGCTTCACCTCGTTGAAGATCCACGGGTAGCCGATGCTGGCGCGGCCGATCATGATGCCGTCCACCCCATAGGTGTCGCGCATGCGCACGGCCTTTTCGGGGCTGTCCACATCGCCATTGCCGAAAATGGGAATGGTGATGCGCGGGTTCTCTTTGAGGCGGCCTATCAATGTCCAATCGGCACTGCCCTTGTACATCTGGCTGCGGGTGCGGCCGTGCACGGTAAGGGCCTTGATGCCTACATCCTGCAGCCGTTCGGCCACCTCCAGGATGTTCTTGGTGCTGTCGTCCCAGCCAAGGCGTGTCTTTACGGTAACGGGCAGGTGGGTGCTTTCGACCACGGCCTTGGTCATAGCCACCATTTTGGGCACATCCTGCAATATACCGGCCCCGGCCCCTTTGCAGGCCACGTTTTTCACCGGGCAGCCGTAGTTGATGTCAATCAGGTCGGGCCCGGCAGCGGTGCTAATGCGTGTGCTCTCGGCCATGGCGGGAATGTTGCTCCCGAATATCTGGATGCCGATGGGCCTTTCGTATTCAAAGATGTCGAGCTTCTTGACACTCTTGGCCGCATCGCGGATAAGGGCCTCGCTCGAAATGAACTCGGTGTACATCACATCGGCCCCGTTGCGCTTGCACACCGCGCGGAAAGGCGGGTCGCTCACATCCTCCATGGGAGCCAGCAGCAGTGGGAAATCGGGCAGAAGTATGTCGCCAATGGAGGGCATGAGGGGCAATGCCGCCACGGACCCTCATTGGCCCGAACTTCGCGGCCCGGCAAAGATACCCTCCATGCAAGCCGTAGAGGCCGTACGTCAGTTCATGCACCGCTCAGCGGCCCGTTCGGGTGCCGTGCTGGTGCTGCTCATGTTCGTGTGTGGTTCGGTGGCCACACTGATAGCGCAGATGGTTGTGCATTTCGGGCTGGGCATACCCGTGCTCACGCACCCTGAGCTGCTCAATGGCACCGATGTGGGGGCCGCGGTGCCTGCCCTGCGCATGGTGCAGCTGTTGGGCGGGGCGGGCCTGCTGGTGGCGGCCCCGTTGCTGTGGCTGTGGCTCAGGGCCGAGCCGCTGCCCACATGGCGCGGACTGGAGCGCCAACCGCTGCTCATCAGTTTCGTGCTGATGCCTGTGGCCCTGCCGCTGGTCAATTGGCTGGCCGGCATAAACGAGGGCCTCGTGTTCCCCGTGGAGGCAGTACATGATTGGATGCGCGCCAGCGAGGATGAGGCCCAGAAGCTGACCGAGGCATTCCTGCACATGCCCACCGTGTGGCACCTGGTGTTCAACCTGTTAATGTTCGGGGTGGTGCCCGCAGTGGGCGAGGAGCTCATTTTCCGCAGGTTGATTCAGCGCAGTCTGGCGCAGCGGTTGGGCAACGTGCATGTGGCGGTGTGGGTGTCGGCCGCACTTTTCAGCGCCATACACATGCAGTTCTTCGGCTTTGTCCCGAGGTTGATGCTGGGTGCCGGATTGGGTTATCTTTTCGCATTCGGTGGGAGGTTGGCCTATCCGGTTGTGGCGCACTTTGTCAACAATGCCATGGCTGTGGTGCTGGTGTACGGTCAGGCTGACGGCACGATTCGCGAGGGCATTGATTCAACCGGCCGCGACAACCCCTTGCAGGCCCTGTTCTCGTTGGCCATGGTGATGATGTTGCTGTACCTCATGGCGGCCTGGGGGAGGCTTCGCGGGTCGAAAGCCGATAAGACCACCTAGAATCCCCGCGAAAGCAATAAATTCGCGACCCGTCCGTTCGGGCGGCCCCGATTTGACACCCACGCGGCCATATCTCATTCTCGCAGCCCTCTGTGCCTCGGTACTTCTGCTGGCCGGATGCTCTACCAAGAAGAAGGGCATCTTGAACCGCGCGTATCATAATGTGACCTCGCACTACAACGGCTATTGGAACGGACGCGAGAGCCTGAAAGAGGGTGTTGCTGCCCTAGGCGTTGCCAATAAGGACGATTTCACGCGGATAATCCCCGTTTTCCCTGCCGGTGGCGAAGAGGAATCGAGGGCGGTTTATCCACAGATGGACCGCGCCCTGCAAAAGGGCGCATTTGTGATAGACCGCCACTCTATGCTGATAAAAGGCCGGGAGTACTGCAACTGGATAGATGACTCGTATATGCTGATAGGGCAGGCCAACTATTACAAGCGCGACTACCTGCCGGCCATCGAGGTGTTCAATTATGTGGTGAAACAGTATGCCACCAAGCCCATCCGCATTGATGGTTACCTGTGGCT
Organism: Flavobacteriales bacterium; assembly: GCA_044356305.1. Taxonomy (GTDB): domain Bacteria; phylum Bacteroidota; class Bacteroidia; order UBA10329; family UBA10329; genus JBIKWM01. The sequence goes on along the minus strand of JBIKWM010000002.1, from coordinate 158,268 downwards.
GGTGCGCACCTATTCGCGATCGGCCCGGTTCAAAGATGCCGAACTGATAATCACCGCGCTGGAGGCTGAGGAGAAATTCCCGAAGAAGAAGAAAGGAGAATATGGGGCCGTGATGGCCGACCACTGGATTGAGAAACAGGACTACCCCAAGGCTTTGGAGGAGATACGTAAGGCCATAGCCTATACCAAGGCCCGCAGGAAGAAGACGCGCTACACCTTCATTGAGGCACAGCTGCATGAGGAGATGAACAACCGCGACAGCGCGGCATACTTCTACACCCAGGTGCTGCGCAGGAGCACACCGTATGACATGGAGTTCAACGCCCGCATCAACAGGGCGCTGATGACCAACAGCACATCGGGCGAGCTGGCCAGCATAAAGAAGGAGCTGGAGAAGATGGCCAAGGATGAGAAGAACGTTGATTTCCTTGACCGCATCTATTTCGCCCTGGGTAAGATTGCCTACGAGGAAAAGGACCAGCCTGTGGCCATGGACTATTTTAAGAAGTCCATTGCCGCCAATACCGGCAATACGGCACAGAAGGCCGAGTCTTACTTCACCATAGCCGATATACTGTTCGATATTCCCGAGTACGAGGAGAGCGGCCTGTATTACGACAGCTCATTGGCCGTCATAAGCGAACGTCACGAGAAATATGACCATGTGAAGACCCGCAAGGAGAGTCTCGCGGAGCTGATCAAGAATGTGAACATCATACGCACGCAGGACAGCCTGCTGCGCATAGCGGCCATGAGCCCGAATGAGATAGACCGTTTCATCGCTGATGTGATCCGCAAGGAGTTCGATAGGCAGGAAGCGGCCCGTCAGGCCGAGGCCGACCGTCAGGCCGCCATGGCTGCCGGCAACCAGCCCGCGGCTCAGACCCCCAGCGGTTCGGCAGCAGGCAGTTGGTATTTCTACAACCCCACCGCACTCAGTTTCGGTGTGAGCGACTTCCTTCGCAAATGGGGCGACAGGAAACTGGAGGACAACTGGCGCAGGAGCAACAAGCGCAGCCTTGAGATGTCGACCACGGCCGATGCGGACACCGCCTCCAATAAGGATTCGGTATTACTCGACCCAGAGTTCTACCGCAAGGGCCTGCCCCTCACCGAGGCCCAACGCGACAGCTCGCTGCGCCTGGTGCAGAACGCCTATTACGACCTTGGTGGCATCTACAAGGACCAACTGTCGGACATTGACCGGTCCATAAAGACCTATGAGGACCTGTTGCAGAAGTATCCGAAAGGCATCTGGACCCTCGAATCGCTCTATCAGCTTCACCGTCTCTACACACAGAAGAACGATATGGCCAATGCCGAGCGTTGCAAGCAGCGCATTGTGCGAGAGTTCCCTGAGAGCGATTATGCCAAGATACTGACCGACCCCAACCACCTCAAGAAAATGGAGGCCATGCGCAACCGCCTGAGCGGGATGTATGAGCGCGCAATGACATCTTACCGCGAAGACCGGTTTGAGGACGCCCTGGCCACTATAGACAGTGTTGTTGGAAAGGTGGACAAGCACAAGCTGATACCCAAGTTCGCGCTGCTGAAGGCCATGTGCATAGGCCGCACCCAACGCCTCGATGTGTACAAGGCCGCCCTGGATGAGTTCATCAAGAAATATCCGAAGGATGAGGAAAAGGCCATGGCTGTGGAACTGCTGGCCTATGTGAATGACCTGACGGGCGAGAAGATGCCCGATGAGGTGCTGCCTGCCGAACCGCTCATCCTCTATCGCCACAATGCCGATACCGTGCAGTATTTCATGGTGGTGGTCAACCGTCCGGGATTCCGTCCGGCAGATATGAAGGCGCGCCTCTCGGACTTCAATGCCGTTAACTACAGCAACGAGACCTTGATGGTGAAGGACATGAAGATGGGCCGTGACAAGGACCTTGTATTTGTGCAGGGATTCAGTACTCCGGCCAAAGCGCGCGATTATTACGAGCTGATCAAGGCCGATTCCACTGTATTCAACGGCCTCAACGAGACTGATGCGTTCCGTTTCCTTATAGCGGTCGGCAACTTTGCCAAGTTCTATCAGCGCCAGGATGTACCAGAGTACATGCGTTTTTTCCGCAAGAACTATCTGGGTTTAGAGGGAGACTGATCTGAGGATGGGCAGCGGCCCAGTCATTATGACCTCAGTTTCTATCCTTGAGCCTTGAACTCCTGCATCTCGCCCTGTTGACCATCATTGTACTTCGATGGGCACTTCATAAGGATCTTTTCGGCCACGAACACCTGACCGTTGTAATTGCCGATAAGGACAACCTGCTCAGACTTTTCAAAATCCTGAGGCTTTGACCCTTTGAAATGCACCTTGGTCTCGGTGCCCTCATTGTCGGTCATATAAAAGGTAAACAGGTTGGTGCTCACCTGGGGGTCGTACACCATCTCCTTTGCCTTATTCAATCGGCCCACCACGTGGTACTCGCTGCCCGGATTGGCCACTGCCTGATTAAACGAGGCGTATGTGCTGCTATCGCTCACAGTGGCCAGTATGGCCCCAATGGCCACGGCTATCACCACTATGCCTATGATGTGGGTCTTCTTCATGGTTCAGTCCTTGGAGCCCCGTTCCATGCGGCTCAGCTTCCTATCTATGATGAGCAGGTATATGAACAGACCGATGAAAATGATGGCCATAACACCCACCACCACATAGAGCTTGCCGTTGGCCCGCATGGTGTCGGCCATATCTACGGCATCTTGCGCGTGCAGGGCAAGTGGCCCCATGAGCAGGATGAGGCACAGGGCCGTACGTCTGAGCAGTTCAGTCATTGTTCCGTTTCTCTAAGATGGATGCCAGCCGCACCCTGATGTCAACTATCCACAGGCCCATGAGAATCCAACCTATCACGGCCGGATAGAACACGAGTTTCATGGTATTATCGAGGTCGTAACCGCCAAAGCCCGGGTTGCCACCGTTGCCGGGGTGCAGGCTATCAGCCAACCGTGGCATCACCATTACCATCACCATGAACATGACATAGGCGAATATGTTGAACACAGCGGCTACACGCCCCCGTTTCTGCACATCGTCCAAGCTGCCGCGCAGCACATTGTATGCAAGGTAAATGAGCATTGCCACTGCCACTCCGTTCAGCTTGGCATCTCCGACCCACCAGGCGCCCCAGGTGTATCGCGCCCACAGCATGCCTGTAAGCAGGCCGAGGATGCCCTGGAACAGCCCTACGTTAACCGCCTCGGCCGCTATGATATCCGACCGTCTGTCTCCCTTGGCCAGATGCATGATGCTGTGCCACAGGGCCACGGTGAGCAGCAACATCATGGCGAACCACTGGGTGACGTGGTAAAAGAGATTGCGGATAGTCTCGTGCAATATGGGCAGTGCGGGCACGGGGATGATCAGCCCCGCAAGCACCGAATAGAGTACCAGGGCGGCTCCGAGCCATTTCCACCAGGCAAGGCCGAATAGAGCAGGCGAATCGTTTCCGGTTTTGAACATCCCTCTGATAGGCGGGGCGGGCCATTCCGCTCAGTCGCGCCAAAGGTACGGGAACAGCAGGTAGGCCAATGCCACAACGATGACGTTGATCAGCACCAGCACCACCACCAGATCCAGGCTCAGGGAGCGGTCGAGGCCGTCCACTGCGTTCTTTGACAGTTTGATAAGAGTGATGAGGAATGGCAGCTGCACCGGGAAACTCAGGATGGCCATGAGGCTCAGGTTGTTCTCGGTCTTGGCGGCTATGGCCGACATGAGCGTGAAAATGCCGCTGAACCCCAGGCTGCCAAGCACCAGCGCCACATAGAACATGAGGTGGTCCTGCACGAGGTCACCTATAAGAAGCATGTATGCACCCGAGCAGACCAGGGCCAACGCCAACAGCAACAGGGCATTGTACAGCAGTTTGGCCAATATGAACGCCTGCGGGCCGAACAGCAGATGGTAATACAACATGCGGCCAGACCGCTCGGTAATGAAGCTCTTGCCTACGGCATTTACCGATGCGAATAACATGATCACCCAAAACAGGGCGTTCCAAACAGGCGCCTCAACCACTTGCTTGAACGACAGGTAACAAACGAAGACGGTGCTCACCACATAGAGCGCAATGGCGTTGAGGGCATATCTGTTGCGCCACTCAAGACTCATCTCCTTGACGAACAGTGTGCTCACCTGCCTCCACATGGGGCCAAAGGTAGACCCATGGACCTAGCGGCACCCCCCGCCAATCTCGGTAAAATGAACGTTTGAAGGATTGACAGGTCTAATTTAGCCACCCGAAAAGTGAATGATATGCAAAGACTCCTGCTTGTCCTCCTCTCTTCCCTTCCGTTGATAGGCACGGCCCAATACGTTGTGAACGGGAATGCCGTGCAGCTCTCATGCAACTGTTACCGACTCACCCAGGCCATCAACACTCAGGGGGGCTCGGTCTGGAACGAGAACCTGATAGACCTGACCGACCCTTTTGATTTCACATTCAATGTGTACCTGGGGGCCAATGATGGCGGGGCCGATGGCATCGCATTCATGTTGCAACCTATAAGCACCAGCATCGGCAGCACAGGTGGTGGGCTGGGCTATGAGGGCATCAGTCCGTCTCTGGCCGTGGAGGTCGACACCTATCAGAACGGATGGGACCCTGTCTATGACCACATTGCACTGATGAGCAATGGGGTGGTGGACCATGGCACGGCCAATAACCTGATGGGGCCTGTCACAGCCCTTGCCAGCGGAGGCAATATTGAAGATGCGGCTGAACATCTCATGCGCGTGGTCTGGGCGCCCGGCACGAACACATTCTCCGTCTACATGGATAGCGACCTGAGGGTTGAACTCAACACAGATATTGTCAATGACCTTTTTTCGGGCAATCCTGAGGTCTATTGGGGATTCACGGCCAGTACTGGCGGTTTGAACAACGAGCACAGGTTTTGCCTGGCCATGCTGCCCGATGCCACATTGAGCGATGATGAGGTGTGCCTTGGCGAGGCCATCAACATTGCAGATGCGTCCTATAGCGCTCTGGGAGCTGTGACGGCAGTGAACTGGGATCTGGGCAACGGCCAGACCTCCGACCAGATTGACCCTGGGGATGTGACCTATGCCGCCCCTGGCACCTACACCATAGTTCAGACCATAACAGACATGGCAGGGTGCACGGCCACCGACAGTTTTGATGTGGTGATAGACCCGCTGCCGACCGCTGCCTTTAATACCGGGCCGGTCTGTGCGGGCGATACCACAGCATTTGACTTCACGGGCAATGCTCTCGGACAGGGGACCACCTATTCTTGGGATCATGGTGATGGGTCCACGGCCTCCACCATTGACCATTTCCATTTATTTGCCGAAGCTGGTGAATACGATGCAGCGCTATTGCTCATAACGGCCGATGGCTGCACAGACACCGTGACACAGTCAGTCACGGTGAATCCGGTGCCCACGGCCACTGCTTTGATTGATGCCGCCTACCTAAATGGTTCGTTTTCGGCCCAGGGCCAGGCCACGACCTACCAGTGGATGGTGGGAGACACCATACTTAATGGTCAAGATGCCGAGTACGTTTTTCCAGACAGCGGCACCTATGTGGTGACCCTGATCGTTACCAATGAGTTCGGATGTGCCGACACGGCCATGCAATCCATTCATATTGAGGGCATGCCCATGTTGGAAGTGCCGAATGTGTTCACCCCGAATGGTGATGATATGAACAGGTTGTGGGAACCTTTCGTCTATGGTTACACTGCTGCCGCAATGAAGATCTACAACAGGTGGGGGCTGAAGGTGCATGAGATGGAAGGAACTTTGACCGCTGGGAGTGACTGGGGATGGGACGGCCGAATAAATGGCAATGCCGAGGCGGAACAGGGAACATACTACTATCTGCTCAATTTGACTGGTCTGGATGGGTCTACCCAGAGCCGACAGGGATTTCTGACACTTCTGCGTTGATATGCTGAGAGCCCTTGTTGCCTGCGGCAGCGTCCTGAGCATGCTGTTTCTTATGGTACCGTGGCAGGGCTGTTTGGCCCCTGACCCGGACAATGTGCCGGTAAGTGACACGCTCGCGGCCGAGCCTCAACTTGAGTATGGGATAAGCACCGACTCCTTTACTGTCATTAAAGGCCACGTCCAGAAGAACCAGAGCCTTTCTCAGATTTTACAGAAGTACGGTGTTCAGGGCAAGACCGTGCATGAGATTGCCGAAGCATCAAAGGATGTTTGGGATGTGCGGAAATTGGCCGCAGGCAGGCCTCTAACGGTGTTCTGCTCAAAGGATGCCGAAGGAGTGGCCAAGTGCTTTGTTTATGAGTCGAGCGATAAGGAGTACGTTGTGTTCGATTTACGCGACAGCCTGAATGTCTATGTGGTACAAAGACCCGTAGAGCGGAAGTTGCGGCTCATTGAAGGTGAGATACGGTCATCGCTCTATGCCGAGTTGGAGAAACTCGGGCACAGCCCCGCCCTCGCGGTCGAGCTATCGGAGATTTTTGCATGGACTGTTGATTTTTACCGCATACAGAAAGGCGACCGGTTCTTTGCCCTGTACGAGGAGGATGTGGTGGAAGGTCAGAGCGTAGGCATTGGCAGGATTAGGGCCGCCAATTTTGAGAGCGGTGGCAAGGCCAACGATGCACATTATTTTGAAGTTGACGGGCTGAAGGGATACTACGCCAGCGATGGCCAGAGCCTCAAAAAGGCTTTTCTGCAGGCCCCTCTAAAATTCTCTCGCATCAGCAGTGCCTTTTCAAAGGGACGTCTCCATCCAGTGCTCAAGACCCTACGGCCACACCTCGGCACCGATTACGCAGCCCCGCACGGAACGCCAATCATGGCCGTTGGCGATGGCACAGTATCAGAGGCACGCTACACCTCGGGCAACGGGAACTATGTGAAGATCAGGCACAACAAGACATACGAGACCCAGTATCTGCACATGTCCAAGTTCAGGAGCGGCATAAGTAAGGGTGTGCGTGTACGGCAGGGCGAGGTTATCGGATATGTCGGTAGCACCGGTCTTGCAACCGGGCCTCATGTCTGTTTCCGCTTCTGGAAGAATGGCAAACAGATTGATCACAGAAAAGAGGTGCCCCCAAGGTCGGAGCCCATACCTGCCGACCTGATTGAGAGATTCAAGCAAGTCGTTTCGCGCAACAACGCCCAAGCTGACTCTTTGCGAAGGGTAGTTTCCTGATCATCTCTAATTCGTCCTACATTTGGGCGCTTAATCCGAATCTCATGCGGAAACTGATTCTTTCTTCGAGCCTTGTGTTTATCTCGTTTTGCGCCATTGCACAATCGGAAGGCAGCTCTGCAGCCCCAAACGAGGCCAAGGTAGCGGTGACCGAGGAATCGCCTCAGCCGCGACATTCGGGCATGACACGCGAACAGATCAATAAGGCCATCAAACAATTGGAGGCCCACATTGAGGAACATAGGAATGACGCAAATTTTGACAGTGCTGCTTACGAACGCAGACTGGGCCACCTGAAGGGCCTCCGTGCGTCTGATGAGTGATAAACCTACTTGAACGAACTCCGAGAACCACACAAACCTTAACGAAATCGAGATGAAGAAGACTTTTTTCGTACCCGTTGCGCTGATGCTTTTCAGCTTGTCAGCAAGCGCACAGAACAACAGCACGGCAGCTCCTGCCCAAAAGACCACGACCAAGGTGGAGAGCCAAGGTCCCGTGACCAAAACAGTGGTGAACGAATCTGATGCACGCATGTCCCGTTACCGGGCCATGACAAAGGAGGACCTTCAGAAACATCTTGAGCGATATGAGGCCAAGTTGGCCGCGAATCAGAACGCCACCGAAGCCGCAAAAGCTGAGTTGAATAAACTCATCGGTGAGATCAAGGGCGTTTTGGCTGAGAAGAAATGACCTGTTTCTTAACAAAATCAACCGCCCCTCTGACCGATGGGCGGTTTTCCCTTTTTCATCCCAACTACCATTAAAAACCAATACATGAAAAATAGATTTACGCTTCTTGCCTCCTTAAGCCTTTTGGCATTTGGCGCTTCGGCCCAGAACGACAACTGTTCAGGTTCAATCTTGATGACGGTAAACGCTGACTGTGTGCCCGGCACCTACGATGTGGCCGGGGCAACCCAGTCCCAAGTGGGTTGTGCAGGCACAGCGAATGATGATATCTGGTTCCGTTTTGTGATGCCAGCGAGCGGCTCTACCACAGTGGAAGTGCTTGGTAACACGGCATTTGACGCTGTGCTCGAATTCTTTGAAGGGTCTTGTGGGGCCTTGACATCTATTGGTTGTATTGATGCGACAGTTGATGGAGAAGTTGAGGGAGTATTAGTGACCGGTGTGGCTGGTACCACAATCTTCTATAGAGTTTATGACTTTGACGCTGATGTGGCGGCCACCACAGATTTTCTGATGTGCGTATACGAGACTCCTATGGCCACCAATGATGAGTGTGCCACTGCCACTTCATTATCTGTGACGGTCAATTGCACCCCAACCAGTGGAGATGTCACCAATGCCACAGAGAGTCAGGCAGGTTGTTCTGGAACGGCCGATGACGATGTGTGGTACAGCTTTGTTGTTCCTCCTTCGGGTAATGCGACCATTGATGTTCAAGGCTCTGCCAATTTTGATGCGGTTGTCGAAGCCTTCACTGGCGACTGTGCCACTCTGGTTTCCGTAGGATGTGTAGACGGTACATTGGAAGGCGAGTTGGAGTCCGCTGCCTTTACAGGAGGGGTGCCAGGTGAGACCATCTATCTGCGCGTGTACGACTACTACACTGGAGCACCCCTGACCACAACTTTCGATATATGCGTATACGACCCGAGTGCCACAGGCAATGACGAGTGTGCCGGTGCAACGAGCCTTGCGGTAGGCACATCGTGTGTGCCCGTATCAGGCGATGTGACCACAGCCACTGAGAGTCAGGCGGGCTGCGCAGGTACTGCCGATGACGATGTATGGTACTCATTTGTAGTACCTGCCAATGGTGCTGCCAACATTGAAGTGCTCGGCTCAACCTCGTTCGATGCGGTTCTGGAAGTGTTTGATGGAACATGTGGGGCGTTAACCTCGTTGGGTTGTCTCGACAACACATTGTCTGGGGAAGCAGAGGCCGGAGTACTTACCGGAGCAACCCCGGGAGCTACGATTTTTGTGCGTGTCTATGACTACAACATTGGAATTCCGGCCACAACCACTTTTGATATATGCGTTTATGGCGCTGTCGTGGCCACCAATGATGATGTCTGTTCGGCTATCCCGCTCAGTTTCGGAGCCAATGGGCCTTTCGTCACCACAGGGGCCACGGCTGAGGCGGGCGAGCCTGTACCACCACAAGGCTCTAACACCACAAACAACTGCGAGTCGCAGGATGGCTGGTGTGGTGGCGACCTGATTGTAGACAATTCGGTATGGTTCACATTTGTCGCCCCAGCATCGGGTAATGTGACCATCAGCACCGATGGTTCGTATGACACACAGCTAGCGGTTTACAGTGCGGCAAGCTGCATCGCCATAACCAGTGGTGGTGCAGTTATTGAGGGCGCCAATGACGACAACCCGAATTTTGTGACAACCGAGTTCTCGTCTGAAGTGACAGTGACCTGCCTCACCGCTGGACAGGTCTACTATGTTCAAGTGGATGGCTACCAAGGTGCTGCTGCTGACCTCTTTGTTCAGCTCACCGACAACCAGTACGTAGCGGATGCCACCATCAGTCCTTCTAGCCCAACTTCATGCAACGGGAATCCCGTGACCATTGGTGGTCCTGCCGGAACAGGATTCAGTTACCTGTGGTCACCGGGTGGTCAGACCACACAGTCAATCTCTGTGTCATCTGGAACCCACACATTGACCGTCACAGATAGCAATGGCTGTCAGCGCAGCAATTCGGTTACTATAGGTACAGGCAATAGTCCGACCGCTGGCTATACTTTCCAGAATGCCGACCCAACAGTTAACTTCACCAATCAGAGCACTGGCGGTGCCACCTCCTATGCATGGGATTTCGGTGATGGGGGGTCGAGCACTTCAACCAGCCCATCGCATACCTATACCGCCAATGGCACTTATACCGTTTGCCTCACAGCCACCAACGCGTGCGGAAGCGACCAGGACTGCCAATCGGTAACTGTGATAGTGACAGGCCTGAATTCAGTTGAAGCTGTTTCGCTTTCTGTTTACCCCAACCCATCGGCTGGAGAGCTGACGATAGAGGTGAAAGGTGCACAGGGCAATGTTCAGGCAGAGCTTACAGATCTTAGTGGTCGCAAACTCATTGCGCATCAGCTTCAGGGCGGGGCCAACATCCGCCAGAATCTGAATGTAGATCTGGCTGCGGGCACCTACCTACTGAATATTGTTGGGGCCGATGGTCTGATTGCATCTAAGCGGATCTCCATCTCCCGTTAAGGCTGATTTCATTGGATCGGAAAGGAAAGGGGGCCACTGGCCCCCTTTTTTTTTGGTCTGGGAATTTAATCCGCACGGAGATCTGTTTTGTGCTACCGACAATTGGTCCCTGTTCCGACATCTTCATTTCGATTAAATGCTTATTATTGGCGGCTTTTCTGGAAAAAGAAAGGGGAAGGAAAACGTGTACGCTCTTGGCCAAGGTTTCAAGCTTATGATCGCAACATTTTTGTTGTGTCATTTCACCGTTTCCTGCTGGGCACAGGCTGGGATTGCCCCGAATAAAGTGCGTCCTTACACGCAGGCCGAGCAGGGTTTGATTGGCCGCATGGCACTTGCGGACATCCCGACCATCAAAGGGTATGTGAAAGAGGTACTTGGCGCGCCAATACCAGCTGATTATCAGACTCCGGACCATATAAGCAACGCTGCCTCGATAGATGAGGCCATCAAGAATGTCAATTCCCGCTTTCCTCAGTTTGTGAACAAGGAAGGCCCAGAATACCTAAGAGCAGTAGCTGCTGATCCCATTGGATTCAGAGACATGATAATGGAATCGCGAGCAGCGAGGCGACAGTTCAACTTCAAATGACCGGGCAGCGCCCCATCAACATCTCGACAACATGAGAAATTTCTCCATTCAGACAATTGCGACAATCGCATTCGCCCTATTCGGGTTTCAAAGTGCATTCGCCCAGTTCTGTGATCAGGCGCAGGGAACGGCAGGATTTCCATCAGACATCAACTGTCAGAATGCCATTTGTCCTGCAGACCCGTTTTGTTGCAACACCCTTTGGGATGGAATTTGTGCAGCGAGTGCGGCCGCGGAACCTGCTTGTGCTGGCTGCTTGAGCACAGGTGGGAGTGCATTCTGCGACCAGACCCAGGCCACAGCTGGATTTCCGAGCGACCCTGCTTGCGAGACGGCCATTTGCGCCCTAGACCCATTCTGTTGTAATACCCAATGGGACGGTATCTGTGCCGGTGAGGCTGCTGCCGAACCTGCTTGCGCAGGCTGTCTGTTCGGAGCTGTCACTCCCCCTGCCAATGACCTGTGTGCTGATGCGATTCCATTGACCTGCGGTGTTTCTGTGTCGGAGTCAACCATCAATGCCACGACAACCGGTGCCCCAGGGGCGGCTTGTGGAACATCGGCTGCGCTGACCGGGGCCGGAGGTGTATGGTACAGCTTTGTTGGAACCGGAGCTTCTGTAACCCTGTCAACGTGCACTGGAACTGATTACGACAGCCAGATTGCGGTGTTCACGGGCACATGCGGGGCACTGACATGTGTGGCAGGTAATGATGATGCGTGCGGGGTTCAATCAACCGTGACATTCACCTCCACTCTTGGGACGAATTACCTTGTTTATGTGACCGGTTTCGGTGGCAATACAGGCAACTTCACAATGTCGAATGATCTGGCAGCGGTTACTCCGACCGTTACAGCTGGCGGTCCTACTTCATTCTGCCCCGGTGGTAGCGTCACCCTCACATCTTCTTTCCAAAGCACCTATGCATGGAGCCCGAGCGGTGGTTCGGCCCAATCGGCTACCGTATCTGCTGCAGGAAGCTACACCGTTGCCGGCACCATCAATGGTTGTGCGGCAACTTCGGCAGCCACTGCGGTCACTGTGTTCACAGCCCCAACAGCCACAGTTAGTGGCGGTGGCGTGGTATGTAACGGAGTAGGAGTGCCAGTTTCAGTGGCCCTTACGGGAACGGCCCCTTGGAACATTGTCCTTAATGGCACGCCATTCAACGGAATCGCTACGAGCCCATTCACCACTACCGTAACTGCCGCAGCTACTTACACTGTATCGAGTGTGACTGATGCTAACGGCTGCACGGGCACATCGAGTGGCTCAGCTGTCGTTACTACGGGAGTCACGCCTACCGCGGCATTCACCTCCACCACAGCTGCGCTTGCTGCGAGTTTCACTGATGCAAGTACAGGAAGCCCTACCTCTTGGGCATGGACTTTTGGTGACGGAGGCACCTCGACCCTGCAGAACCCATCCTACACCTACGCAGCGAGTGGCACCTATAACGTGTGCCTTACTGCGACCAACGGTTGCGGCAGCAATCAGATCTGCCAGAATGTGACTGTGTCCGGTGGTATAGTGAATGACCTTTGTGGCGGTGCGATAACCGTTACCTGCGGTCAGACGGTGACCGGTACCACGGTTGGTTCCGACCTTGCCGATGCACCAGCAACCTGCACTACGACCTTAAATACTTCTGGGGGTATATGGTACCGTTTTGTGGGAACGGGTGACATTGTTACAGTCAGCACATGCACTGGCACGGCCTACGACAGTAAACTTGGGGTATTCAGTGGGGCATGCGGGGCGCTGACCTGTGTTGCAGGAAATGACGATGCATGCGGATTGCAGAGCACCGTGACTTTCACAAGTGCAGTAGGAACCACCTATTTCATTTATGTTACTGGGTTCGGAGCAAATACAGGTGCATTCACCATGAGCATCACTTGCGTATCTCCCCCTACCAATGACTTGTGCGGTGGAGCCATTCCCCTGACTTGCGGTACTCCGGTGAACGGCACCACGGTGGGTGCCACCGCTGCTGACGCTCCTGCAACGTGCACCACCGCATTGAATACAGCTGCCGGGGTTTGGTATTCTTTCTTTGGAACAGGTGCCACAGTTAGTCTCAATACATGTACTGGCACCACCTATGATAGCAAGATAGGGGTGTTTCAGGGCCCATGTGCCTCATTGACCTGTGTAGGTGGAAATGATGATGCCTGCGGCCTCCAGAGCACAGTGAATGCGGCTACAACTGCCGGCACCCAGTACTTTGTGTATGTGACCGGCTTCGGTACTGCAACGGGAGCATTTACCTTGAGCAATGATTTGACCGCGGTGACTCCTACAGTGACTGCCGGTGGGCCTACCACTTTCTGTCAGGGCGGCAGTGTTACTCTTACTTCGAGCACGGCCAACACCTATGCATGGTCTCCAAGTGGAGGCACGGCTCAGTCGGCTACTATAACCACTGCCGGTTCATACACCGTTGCAGTGAATGATCTGAACAACTGCGCTGCGACATCGGCCCCGACCACTGTGACAGTGAACACGGCCCCAACAGCCACGGTGAGTGGTGGTGGTGTGGTGTGCAACGGAGTGGGGGTGACGGTGAGCGTTGCCCTTACAGGCACGGCCCCGTGGAGTATTGTGCTGAACGGCACACCCACCACAGGGATTTTGACCAGCCCATTCACCACCACGGTCACCACTGCCGGCACGTACACCGTATCGAGTGTGAGCGATGCCACCGGCTGCACAGGCACATCGAGCGGATCGGCCACAGTGACCACGGGCAGCACCCCGGTTGCGGCATTCACATCGACAACGGCTGCACTTGACGCGAGCTTCACGGATGCGAGCACAGGTACTCCCACCTCTTGGGCATGGACCTTTGGTGACGGAGGCACCTCGACCCTTCAGAACCCGACATACACCTATGCGGCCGGAGGCACTTATAACGTATGCCTGACCGCCACCAATGGCTGCGGCAGTAACCAGATCTGTCAGAATGTGACGGTTGTCGGGACTGTTGACTGCATTCATACTCCGCAATTCGGTACCGCCAACGCACCGACCACACCGACAACAGTCACTATCTCAACCTGCAATTTCGCTGGTGAGTTTGCTGTGATAAACAATGTGGTGGCCGGTCAGACCTACACCTTCACCTCGAGTATTGCAACAGATTGGCTGGTGCTCACCGATGGGACAAGCTCTACGCCTGTACTTGCCTCTGGCACCACCCCAATCACGTGGACGGCCACATTCTCAGGAACAGTTAGGCTGCATATCAGCACTAGCAATGCGTGCGGAACCCAGAACACATGCCGCACCACCACGGTGACCTGCAATACCTGCGTTGCACCGCCCCCTCCTGCCAATGACCTGTGTGGCAATGCAATTCCGCTCACATGCGGAGTGGCTGTGAACGGCACCACTGTGAATTCCACCACGACAGGCGCCCTCTCGCCTTGTACCACAACGCTCAATACTGCAGGTGGTGTGTGGTACTCTTTCTTTGGTACGGGCGCCCCGGTCACCTTCAACACCTGCACCGGCACAACATATGACAGTAAGATAGGGGTCTATCAAGGGCCGTGCACCGCACTTACCTGTATAGCCGGAAATGATGATGCAACAGGTTGCGGTTCGGGCCTACAGAGCAGTGTGACGGCAAACACCACGGCCGGCACCCAGTACTTCGTGTATGTGACCGGCTTCGGTACGGCAACGGGAGCGTTCACACTCAGCAATAACATGACGCCAATCGGCCCGACCATCACTGCAGGAGGCCCAACGACCTTCTGTCAGGGTGGAAGTGTTACCCTTTCGGCAAATACTTCTGCTTCTTACACATGGGCCCCGACAGGTGGAACAGGGCAGACCAATACGGTGACCACTTCTGGTTCTTATACCGTTACAACGGTTGATGTCAATAATTGCCAGGCTACATCGCTTCCAACTGTAGTCACTGTTAACCCGGCCCCGACCGCAACACTATCTGGTGGGGCCACCATCTGTCAGGGTCAGACAACCGACCTGACAATCACCCTCACCGGCACAGGCCCTTGGACAGTTACTCTGAATGATGGCACTTCTAATTCGACATTGAACATCACCACAAGCCCGTTCACTCAGACCGTGAGCACTGCTGGGACTTACACAATACCAAACGTTACTGATGCAACGACTTGTACAGGCACGGGAAGCGGTACAGCTACTGTAGCGGTCAATACAGCACCAACGGCTTCATTCACTTCAGTGACCAATAACTTGGACGCCACCTTCACTGATGCCAGCACCGGTGGGCCAACAACCTATGCGTGGGATTTTGGTGATGGGGGCACTGACAACACGGCCAACCCTGCACATACCTATGCCGCGGCAGGGACATACACAGTTTGCCTCACGGTTACAAACACCTGTGGTACCGACCAAGATTGCCAACCCGTGACTGTGACATCGAATACAATCCCCAACGACCTGTGCGGTGGGGCAATTGCAATTACATGTGGACAATCGGTAAACGGTACAACTACCGGAGCTGATGCGGCAGATGCCCCGGCCACATGTACCACGACATTGAACACGTCACCCGGTGTGTGGTACACATTCACCGGAACAGGCGATGCTGTTACAGTATCAACCTGTGGGGGTGCTGCTTGGGACACCAAGATCGGGGTGTTCACCGGTCCTTGTGCCACCTTGGGATGCGTGGCTGGAAATGATGACGCCTGCGGCCTTCAGAGCAGTGTGGCATTCACTTCTATAGTGGGACAGGAGTACCTTATCTACGTGACCGGATTCGGGACCAATTCAGGTGACTTCACACTGACGTTGACCTGTACCCCAGCTCCGGTAAATGATCTGTGCGGTGGAGCATTGCCACTTACATGCGGAACGCCAGTGAACGGGACCACAGTGGGCGCAGATGCAAGTGATGCCCCGGCCACATGTACCACGACCCTCAATACAGCTCCAGGGGTATGGTATTCGTTCTTCGGTACAGGAGCCGCAGTGACCTTGAACACATGCACTGGCACTACTTACGATAGTAAGATAGGTGTGTTTGAAGGGCCTTGCACCTCTTTGGTCTGCGTGGGCGGTAATGACGATGCCTGCGGCCTTCAGAGCAGTGTGACAGCGGCCACCACAGCTGGAACGCAGTATTTTGTTTATGTCACAGGATTCGGGACCGGCACGGGGGCATTCACCCTGAGCAACGACATTGCTCCGACTGTGCCTACTGTTACAGCGGGCGGTCCAATTGCAATTTGCCAAGGCGGCAGCGTTACTCTGACCTCGAGCACAGCCAACACCTATAACTGGAGCCCGAGCGGTGGAACTGCTCAGTCTGCAACCATTACAACCGCTGGATCTTACACTGTAACAGTGAATGACCTCAACAACTGTTCTGCCACTTCTACAGCCACTGTTGTCACTGTGAACCCGGCCCCGACCGCTACCTTGAGTGGTGGAGGTACCGCCTGTTCTGGTCAGACTGTTGATCTGACAATTACCACTACAGGCACTGGCCCATGGACAGTTGTGATGAACGATGGAAGCACTAACTCAACAATTAATGTGACCAGTAGTCCGTTTACCCAAGCTGTTGGCGCAGCAGGGAACTATTCCCTCGTGTCAGTGGCCGATGCTTCGTCATGTCCTGGTACAGTTTCAGGTAGCGCAACTGTTACTGTTACTACTTCTCCGACTGCCACCATCAGCGGAGGCGGGCAGGTATGTAACGGAGTCGGTGTTGATATCACAGGCACATTTACAGGAACAGGCCCTTGGACGGTGGTACTGAATGATGGTTTGAACGATATTCCACTACCTCCGATTGTCACTAGCCCATTCACTCAGAATGTGACGTTGCCAGGCACTTACACCATCGTTTCGGTTACTGATGCCACCAGCTGCCCAGGAACTGTCAGCGGTTCAGCCATAGTAACTTCAGGGAATGGACCTACAGCTGCATTCACCTCGGCCCCGACAGACCTGACAGTTGTGTTTACCGATGCGAGCACAGGTTCTCCGACAACATGGGCCTGGGATTTTGGCGACAGCAATACATCGACCCAACAGAATCCGACCCATACTTACACAACTGCGGGCACATATAACGTGTGTCTTACTGTGACGAACAATTGCGGCACGAACCAGATATGCCAGTCGGTGACTGTGACCAGCGCGAGCTGTACTGCGGCTGCGGGAACCATTAGCAGCAGCGCAACAGCCTGCCTTGTTAATGGAACAGCTACGCTGACCGGCACCCCTGGAGGCAATGCTGTTGTGCCTGGCGGATTTGCCACAGTCTATGCACTGAGCCAAGGCACCAACATTGTTCAGGTGTCGGCCACACCGACATTCACGGTAACTGCAACGGGCACCTATACGCTGCACACTCTTGTGTACAACCCTGCCGACATTGATCCGACATCCGTTCCATTGCCTGTGCCTGTGGCACTTGTAAATGGCCAGTTGATCCAAGGTGGCGGCACTTTCTGTGGTTCGCTAGATCTGGTAGGTGCCACTGTGACTGTGGTTGATGCCATCGTTCCGACCGTTACTGCCCTTGGCCCCGTGTCTTTCTGTCAAGGTGGTAGTGTGGATATTCAATCGAGCACGGCCAACAGTTATTCTTGGACACCATCGGGCAATACACAGACCATCACAGCCACAGCTACTGGCACGTACAGCGTTACCACCGTGGACGCAAACGGCTGCTCGGCCACATCGAACACGATTGATGTGACCGTGAATTCAGGCCCGACTGCCGATATCAGTGGTGGAGGCGCCATCTGCGCAGGTGCTGGTGTGGATATTACCGGGACTTTGACTGGTGTCGGTCCATGGGATGTTGTGGTCAGCACCCCAGGCGGACCTTTCCCAATCACGGGAATCACCGCCAGTCCGTATAGCCAGAATGTGACCGTTCCTGGTGATTATATACTCATAAGCGTCTCTGACGCCTCAGGCTGCCCTGGAACTGTGAGCGGAACAGCGACTGTTACAACAGGCGGCAATCTGCCGGTTGCATCATTCACGGCATCGGCCAACCTGCTTACTGTGACATTCACTGATGCTAGCACAGATGCCACCACATACGCTTGGGATTTCGGTGACAGCGGTACTTCAACAAGCGCCAGCCCGACCCACACGTATCTGGCCGATGGCACGTACAATGTGTGCCTCACTGTCACGAACAGCTGCGGAACTGACCAGTTCTGCCAGACTGTGACCGTGTCGAGCAATGCTTGCCCGGTGAGTGCGGGCACACTGAACGCGAGTGCTGCTCCCGCATGCCTCACCCCTGGACAGACAGTGACACTTGACGCCACACCTTCGGGTAACTCAATTGTCCCCACAGGCTTCCAGACTTTGTATCTCTTGGTTCAGGGAGGGATAATTCAGCAGACCAACACCACTCCTTCATTTGCTGTGAATTCCAATGGCATTTACACAATTCACACGTTCGTGTATGATCCTAACACGTTCAGCACAGCAACGATACAGAATGGCGTGACTACCGTGGCTTCGGTCAATGCCCAGTTGCTGCAGGGTGGAGGAGCCATATGCGCATCGTTGGCCCTGTCTGGTGTCAACTTCAATGTGGTCACACCTGTGGTGCCTGTTGTTACTCCACAAGGTCCTACTGATATCTGCCCAGGAGATGCTGTATTGTTGACCTCTTCAACCGCTTCACAGTACCTGTGGCTGCCGAATCAGGCCACTGCATCATTCACCCATGCTTCGGCCCCTGGAGACTATACGGTCACCACAGTTGATGCAAACGGTTGTATAGCCACATCTGCACCGGTTGTCGTGACTAACCTGCCGGTGACCACAGGCATTATCACTGCCAACGGTAACACGCTGACCGTGGATCAAGTGACAACCGGGTACCAGTGGTTCCACAACGGTGACCCGATTCCAGGTGCCAATGACCAGTCGTATGACGCGGTGGAGAGCGGATACTACTGGGTGATCTACACAGATCCGAATGGTTGCGAAACGAGCTCTGATACCATTGAGTTCTCCTACATTGGTATTGAGGAGGTGGGCTTCGACTACATCAGCGTGTATCCCAACCCATCGGGCGGTCAGTTCACCGTGGCAGTGGGTGAGGCCAAAGAGGAGCTTACCTTCATTGTGACCGAACTCACTGGCCGAGTGCTGTTCAGGCAGACCATTGCGCAGATGGGCGACATCAGGCAGGAGATCAGCCTCGATGTGGCCAGCGGTACATACCTGCTGCAGGTGTTGAACAATGATGGGCGAGGGACATCGAGCCTGATACAAGTGATGCGTTGAGAGCGCAGTGAAAGGGAAAGGGCGAGGGGCTTCGGCCCCTTTCCTTTTTCCATACATTTGAAATCAAATCAGATAAACGGAAAATGAAAAAGCAGACGCTAACATTCATACTGGTGGCCGCATTCAGTGGCATTTGCGTGGCGCAGAGTACATCGCAGGGCACTTCGCAGGGCACTTCGCAGGGCACAACCACCAGCACCCAGTCAGTTGAACAGGAGAATGAGGCTGCGCGCGAACTGAGAGCGATAAAAGAGTTTGAGGCCAAGATTGAGGCGAATAAGAACAACATCAATGACTATGAGGGAGAACGGGCCCGCTTGAATGAGAAGAAGGCGGCCTATTTCAAGAAGTATGGGATAAAACCTGAGTAAGGGTAAGGTGTGGGCAAACGGGTTATGGTTGCCGGTCGTTGAATGGCTCGAGGCGAGGCACTTGTGCCAGGCCAAGCACATCCGATAGACGGACATGCACCGCGGGCTGCATTGAACTGACAAGCGAAGGACTCAACCGCCCTCAGTCATGAAGGACGTGAATGTGGTCTGTTTCGAGAGGTAACGGTGGGCCACCACACTGATTAGCCCTGCGAGCCAAAAATGATCGCTACTGGGTGGTGTCGATTGCCCTCCCCAGCATTGCGGAACGATATTTCTAAGGCAGAGTACGTCTGCCTCAAATGACCGTGATACTTCTTCAGCCTCAAGGGCGCTATATGATTGGGTGCCGTTAGGATAGAATACTAAATGGTGTCACCGCACAAAAGGCAAGGCCCTTACGCCATCTATACCGCTGATGCGCAGGGAGTACCATCCGTTTTGAATCTGGGCCAATGAACCGAGCGCTATTCGCTGCTCCCCGACACCCGTTTGTTCTGTGCGCTGAACTACCACACGGCCAGCGGCATCAATCACGCTCAAATGGACCTGCCCACCTTGTTTGCACTGCAGCGTGAGTGTACTTGTGGCATCAACAGGCAA
Organism: Flavobacteriales bacterium; assembly: GCA_044356305.1. Lineage (GTDB taxonomy): Bacteria > Bacteroidota > Bacteroidia > UBA10329 > UBA10329 > JBIKWM01. The sequence continues at coordinate 138,039 of JBIKWM010000002.1, read as the reverse complement.
AGGACTGATGGAAGCTGCGCCATAGGCATGGGCACCATCAATTCCTAAAGGGCCACTGATATTGATATCGTCAATGTAGATGCTGTTGCCGGCATCGCTCGTGCTCTGGAACTTGACCAGGACGTGGGACTCGCCTATAAAATTGGTCATGCTAACAGACTCTTCTTTCCAGTCGGCCGCTGTGGTCGGTGCCCAGTCGTTGGTCACGGCACCGCTCACCGATGAGAGGCTGGTACCCACCTTATTGTAACGCACGGCCCATGTCTGGCCACAGTTCACGCTGACATACACCCGCAGCCGCTCTTGGCTAATGGTGTTGTTGCTGTTGCGTTGCCGGTAGGCCACTTTGAAGGTGAGGGACGGGCTATTGCCCATCTGCGTAAGATCCATAGATGGAAGAACGAACTCGTCCAATACCCCGGCCGGGTTGCCATCGCGCGTGTCGATGCGATAACCGTAGGAGCCGGTCGCGGCCGCTGCATCTCTCTCCCACATAGACCCAAGATTGCCTTGGTTGTAGACAACAATATCAGGGTTGACCTGCTCAAACCCCTCCTGTACCTGAAAAGTGCTGAGCTGAACAGTCGAAGGGATGATGGTGATGAGATTCTGCGCGGTGTAGCTGTCGCTGCCATTGGCATTACCGGCTGTGAGGGTGGCACTGTAAACCCCTGGTGAACTATACGTGACCGTAGGGCTGGCCGAAGTGCTGCTGGCGGGAGATGCCCCTGGCAATTGCCAGTCGTAGTCGGTGACGGTGCCGTTGTACGATGCATCGGTATAGGTCACATTATCGCCTGTGCAGGCAAGCCATGTAGATGCGGTGAGGGCCGCCACGGGAGCGCACTGCGGCTCAATGAGCTGGGCTGTTCCTGTGGCAGTGAGGTTGGCCTGACTATGAATGTTGGAGCGGGTAGAATTGAGCACCGTGTTCATGGCATCGACCTGACCGATTGTGAACATGTTCTGGCATGTTCCACCAGTGTAATCCATGTAATTCTCAATCTGATCGGGCAGATCAGGATTATCGTTTGTGCAGGTGTTAGTGCTGAAACTGCATGTGGAATTGGCTTCAAGAACTGGCGGGGTGTCATCTATCGCCTCACCGAAAAAGCCGCCTGCGCAACCACCTTGGAAGGTGTGGAAAAGGCCCAGCCAGTGGCCCGCCTCGTGCGTGAGCGTGCGGCCCGCGCCACCAAAGGGTGCGGCAGTGCCTATGCTGCCGGTGTAGTCGTGCCGGATCACCACCCCATCGGTCTGTGCGCTGCCGAAACCAGGGAACTGTGCGTAGCCGAGCGTGGTGCCGCCTCCCCCATCGCTGTCAATCGATTTGACCACCCAGACATTGAAGTATTTGTTGCTAGGCCAATAGCTCACGGCCTTAACGGCATCGGTTGCGTTCTCGGTCAGCGGGCTCATCACCCTTACCACCCCATCGGTGCAATTGCCGTTGGGGTCAAGCGTGGCCAGACGGAACTCAACATTGGCCCCTGCGGCCACCGGTTTGAAGATAGGGCGGGTGTTGGCCGTGTCGAGGTTGGTACGGCTGTAGTCGAGGTTAAGGGTCTGCACCTGATCCAGGATCTGAGCACGGGAAATGTTCTCGGCACCACCCATATGAATGACATGGAACACCACGGGGATGATGCGCATACCACCCCCGCGCACGGGGCCATTGTGTCCAGCAGCAGCCTGATCCCGCTGCATCTGTTCAATGGTCTGAATCAGGCCCGGATCGGCCTCCAACTGGCGCAGGGCGTTCTGTTCTGTGGCGCACCAGTGGTTGTTCTGGGCAAGGCTGGCCGTGCATGTTGCGGCCATCAGCACTAAGGAAAGTAGGGTACGTCTCATCGTTCTGCGCCATTTTCCGTTAGCGCAGCGCGAATGTACGCCTCAGAGGTAACGCTCGCGAAGCACCTCGGTATGGTGCATGGCGTGGCCCACAATGCACACTCCGATGGCGGCAACGCTGATGGGGCTGCCGTTAGCTGTGCCCACACGGGCAAGGGTGGCCTTGTCCATATTGCGGTACAGGCAGATGGTGGCCTCGCGCACCGCACTGAACTCCTCGAGTGCGGCCCGCAGACCAACGGCATCGGCCCTCGATTGGGCTGCGTAATCGTCCTCTTCAAATCCCGGAAGCGGGGTGCGGTCGCCCCGGGCGAAACACAGGGCGCGGTATGCAAACACCCTCTCGGCATCGGTCATGTGCTGCACCACGGTCACAAGGCTCCATTTGCCCTCAGCATAGCGGTGCAGCCCACGGGCCTCGGGCAGATTGCCCAATAGACGCAGCAGATTCTCGCGTTGGAACTCGAGCTCAGTGAGCAGGTCGCGCCCTTCCATGCGCTCGGCATAGCGGCTATAGAATGCCGGTACCACGCCTATCAGTTCCTTATCCATGTTGTAAGTCGGATGTTGCGCAAAGTAAACCAAGGTCATGGCGATCTACCATGCCTATTGCATGGACCAATTCCCTTTACTGCTGCTGTAATTCTGATCAGGGTCTTTTTGGGTGATCAGAACACCTTGCCCGGGTTCATGATTCCGTTCGGGTCGAACACCCGCTTGATGCCGCGCATCAGTTCGAGGTTGATATCGGGCATGGCGATGTGCATGTAAGGCCGTTTGGCAATGCCTATGCCGTGCTCACCGCTCAGGGTTCCGCCCAGTTCAACCACCCGCCTGAATATCTCGGTGATACCAAGATTCACCTCGTTGTCCCACCATGCGTCAGAGAGTTGCTCTTTCATGATGTTGATGTGCAGATTGCCATCGCCCGCGTGGCCGTAACAAACGCTGCGGAAGTTGTACTTCGCCCCAATGTCCTTAATGGAGGTTACCAACGCTGGCAGATTGCCGCGTGGCACCACCACATCCTCGGCCTTGGTGAGCGAGTAGGCGTTCACTCCGGGGCTCACATTCCTGCGCAGCCGCCACAGGGCCTCTTTCTCACTCTCGGTCTGGGCAAAATAGACCTCGCCCGTCTCAAATCCTTCAAGCACCTGCGTGATGGTCTCGGCATCGCGCAGCAACATCTCCTCATCGTTGCCATCCAATTCAATGAGCAGATGGGCGTTGATGTGTCCGGGCAGGTCTATGCTGACCGGTTTCGAGAGCACCTTGTCCAGATAGTCCATGGTGAGCACAATGGCATCGCGCTCCATGAACTCCATACCCGAGGGCGTCACTCCGGCCATGTAGATGGCACTGATGGCGCGGCAGGCCTCCTCGCTGGTGCTGAAGGGCACGAGCAGGGTGACATCCTTCTTCGGGTAGGGCCTGAGCTTGAACACGATCTGCGTGATGATGCCCAGCGTGCCCTCGCTGCCGCACATGAGCTGTGTAAGGTTGTAGCCCGTGCTGTTCTTGAGCACGTTGGCCGCGGTCCAGATCAGCTGTCCGTTGGGCAGCGCCACCTGCAGGTTGAGCACATAGTCGCGCGTGACGCCATATTTCACCGCCTTGGGCCCTCCGGCATTGTGAGCCAGATTGCCGCCCAGGTTGCAGGTGCCGCGGCTGCTGGGGTCGGGCGGGTAGAACAGGCCTTTCTCCTTCACCGCGTTCTGAAACACTTCCGTGATCACGCCCGGCTCTACGGTGGCCTGTAGGTTCAGTTCATCGATGCTGATGATCCGGTTGAAACGCTTCATCCACACCACCACCCCGCCTTTAACGGGCAGTGCCCCTCCGCTCAGGCTGGTGCCCCCGGCCCTCGGTGTGACAGGTATGTTGGCAGCGTCACACACGCTCAGCACCGCGGCCACCTCTTCGGGCGTGCCGGGCGTCACCACCACCTGTGGCATGTACACATGGTCCTCGGTCATGTCTGAGGCGCACGTGGTCAGCGTGTCAGAGTCAGTGCGGACATTATCCTGACCTACAATGGCTCCGAGGGCATTGATAAGGGCCGGGTTAGGGACGAATTCTGGCATCGGGCAGTGTAAGGTCGCGAAGGTAGAATGCCGCATCAGGGCACCCGATAGGGTGGTCTATCTTTGTAATCATGAACTGGCGCGACCGCATTGTATCTGACCGTGAAGTACTGCTGGGAAAGCCAACTGTGCGTGGCACCCGTATCTCTGTTGAGTTTATTCTGGAGCGGATGGCCAATGGTTGGTCTGAGCAGGATCTGCTTACAAGTTACCCGCACCTGAGCATGGATGATCTGAAGGCTGTGTTCGCCTATCTCAATGACTGTGTGAAGGACGGACTGATGATTGAGCCGAGGTCGAAGGCCGCGTGACCGTGTTCCTTGCCGATGAGAATTTTGATGGTCCGAGTGTCTCGCTGTTGCGCGGACACGGCTTTGATGTGAACTGGGTTGCAGAGATTGCACCTGGTTTATCTGACAGAAAGATAATTGGCATGGCCGATGTTGACAGCCGTACGATACTTACCCACGACAGCGACTTCGGGGAGCTGATCTTCAGGCATGGGTTCAGGCCCCGCGGTGGTGTGGTCTATTTCAGGGTGCCCGATTTCAGACCCACAGAGCCCGGCCTCATGCTCATTGAGCTGATGCGCGATGCACGGGAACTGACCGGACGCCTCACGGTTGTGGACCGCGATTTGATCAGACAGCGCAGGTATTGATGTTTCTTTTTGATTCTTAAACATTTGCAAGGCACGTGCGCCCCGCCTTGCTGCGATAGATTTGCGCCCCTCTTTATCAAATTGAGAATGAACATCAGAACGCTTGCTGCTGCACACTTCCTGAGTCTTACCAGCCTTTGCGCCCACGCCCAGATCACCCTCGAGGATATCTGGAAGAATGGCCGCTTCACGGCCGAGGTGGTGCGCGGCCTCGAATCGCTGCCCGATGGCGAACACTATTCGGCCGTGGAGGCCGATGGCGATGCCCAGCAGATAGTGAAGTACTCCTACCGCACCGGTGAGCGCACAGGCACCCTGATCAGCGCCAAGGAGCTGAGCGGCACTGCGGTGGAGGAATACAGTTTCACGCCCGATATGGCCTTTGCCATGATAGGCACCGAGGAGCGGCCCCTGTATCGCCACTCATCGGCCTACCAGTACATGCTGTTTGACATGAAGGCGCGCTCGCTGCGCAAGGTGGCCGATGGCCATGTGTTCCTGGCCGACCTGGCCCCGAGCGCTGACCGCGTGGCCTTTGTGCGCGACAACAACCTGTGGGTCGAGGACCTGAGGTCGGGCAAGGTCTCGGCCATCACCACCAAGGGCAAGAAGAACGAGTTCATATACGGCATGGCCGATTGGGTGTATGAGGAGGAATTCTCGTTCACCAAGGCCTTTCACTGGTCGCCTGACGGCAAGAAGCTGGCCTATTATGGCTTTGATGAGCGCAAGGTGCCCGAGTTCGGCATGGACACCTATAAGGGCGAGCTGTACCCGCAGAACGAACGATTCAAATACCCCAAGGCGGGCGAGGCCAACGCGCTGGTGTCCATCTTCATCCACGACCTGGCCACCGGCACTACCACCGAGCTGGCACTGACCATGGACGGGGGCGATTTCTACATCCCCCGCATCAAATGGACCAACGACCCCAACACCCTGTGCGTGCAGCGCATGAACAGGCTGCAGAACAAGTTGGAGCTCATTTTGGCCGATGCCGCCACCGGCAGGCTGCGCACCGTGCTGACCGAGGAGGCCGCCACCTACATTGACATCACAGACGACCTCACCTTTTTGCCCGATGGCAGGCACTTCATCCACAGCAGCGAGAAGAGCGGATACAACCACCTGTACCTGTTCGATATGGACGGGAAAGAGGTGCGCCAGCTCACCAGAGGCGACTGGGACGTGACGGCCTTTTACGGGGCCGATGCCGATGGTAGGAACATCTTCTATCAGGCGGCCGATGAGATGCCCATGCAGCGCAACCTGTATCGCGCTGCGGTGGACGGCAGCGGGTCCAGTTCCATCAGCAGCGGCAAGGGCTGGCACAATGCCGAGTTCAGCACGGGCATGCGGTTCTACATCAACACCTACAGCGATGCCAACACCCCGCCCCTTGTCACTCTGCACGATGCCGCGGGCAAGCAGATCAGGGTGCTGAAGGACAATGCCAGACTCAAGGGCACCATAGCCGAGGTGAAGCTGCCCAAGAAGGAGTTCTTCCGGTTCGATACCCGTGCCGTGGAGCGCATGCGCGGCTGGATGATCAAGCCGAATGATTTTGACCCCAACAAGAAGTACCCCGTACTGCTATGCATCTATGGTGGGCCGGGCAGCCAGACCGTGATGGACGAGTGGGGCGGCACCGGACTGATGTGGCACGGCATGTTGGCCCAGATGGGCTACATCGTGGTGAGCGTGGACAACCGGGGCACTGGGGCACGCGGCCGCGACTGGAAGCACTGCACCTACCAGCAGCTGGGCCAGCTCGAGACCCTCGACATGATGGCCACCGCCCGCCACCTGGCCACCCTGCCCTATGTAGATGCAGGGCGCATAGGCATACAGGGCTGGAGTTTCGGGGGCTACATGAGCTCGCTCTGCATCACCAAAGGGGCCGACCTGTTCAAGACCGCCATTGCCGTGGCGCCCGTCACCAACTGGCGCTACTACGACAGCATCTACACCGAGCGCTTTCTGCGCAGGCCGCAGGAGAACGCCAAGGGGTATGACGACAACTCGCCCATCAACTTCGTTGACCGCCTCAAGGGCAACTACCTGCTTGTGCACGGCATGGCCGATGACAACGTGCATGTGCAGAACACCATGGAAATGACCGAGGCCCTGGTAAAGGCCAACAAGCAGTACGAACAGTTCATCTACCCCGACCGCAACCACGGCATCTATGGCGGCAACACCCGCCTGCACCTTTACACCATGATGACCGATTTCATCAAAAGGAAGCTGTGAGGCTGTTGGATCTTCGGCTCAGAACATACGTGCCGATTTTTCTTTCCTCTCAGTTTCAATTTGCTGGATGACCTGATGCAGAACATCGTGGAAAATCGGGTCTGAATGCTCTGACACCTTCGTGGCGTCTTGTTTCAGGTGGCTCTCGGGTATCAGCCCCGACCCCCTGTCTGACCACGGATATGTGAGCACATACTGTCGGGTCGGTATGTCGACTACCGTCTTTGTGTGAGGCAGGGTGAGGCTTTTGGCATCCCCATTTATCACACAGGCATTGCCCCCGCTTTCCGTTCCCCAGAATCTGGCCCTCTTGTTTTCCCGCAGGCACGAGGCCACGATGATGGAATTGGAGAAACTTCCCCCGTTTATCATAACGTGCAGCTTCCCTTGATAGGGGTGGCTGACAGGTCTATGATAACCGAGATACGCCCCTCCGCACCGCCTCACTGTTGCATCTTGCCGTTTCCGGTATTCGGTTATCACCCTGAAGGGCATATTGAGCAATCGGGAAAGGAGGAAGATGCCATTGCCGACATCACCGCCCTGATTGTCGCGCAGATCAAGTATGAGGTGAGCAATGGAATCCTGTCGGATACGATGGAACACCGAGCGTATCTCACGCTTGAAATGCTGGCCATAGACCGTGCGGAGGCCGTCATTGTGGAAGTCTCTGATGGTGAGTCGGGCTATCCTTTCAGATGTGTTCACCACCTCATATTCAATTCCGCGTTCTGCTGCTTCGCTGGTCAGTATATCTGGGTATCGAGTGGCCCTGAAATGGCCGATGCTATCCTTCGGCAGTGCCATCACTATAGAGCTCACAGGCGGCAGTCCGTCTTTTTGCCACACCACCTCAAGGCTGTCCGCATGCCCGAACGTGTAGCTGTAGAATTCGCGGAAATAGGAATCAATGATCCAATACGGGTAAGCCATATTGTTCCCATCGCGCGGCAGGCGTCTGGCCATCTGTTCCACCACATCGCCTGCGGGTACCCCGTTCAACGCCATCACCCGTGCCCCCTCTGGCACCGACAGGTCTGGCGTGTACACCCGCTTTATGTAGAGATGCCCATTTATCAGGGCCAACTGATACGGAACAAATCGGCTGTTCCGGTCGTGGTAGGTCCGGGTGGCCTCGCTGGGCATACTGACCGTGTGTCCGTCTTTCACCCATTGGCAGCTCAGGGCCAGGAGCTGCTGGAATTCCAGTGCCGTCATCGGTCTGTCGGTCCTTAAAACAAGATCATTGAAAAGGCTATCGGTCGCGGCCCTGCCTGTGTAGAGGTTCAGGCCCGGATGCAGGCGCTCCAATTCCTTACGGTAGCAGCGGAGGTCCTCCCTCAGCAGTTCTGTGCCCAAAACGGGCTCACCGACATGCTGAGCAACGCAGGCCTGATGGGTAAATGACCCCATCAATAGTGCGATGGCAAATGAGGGTGCGCGCAACTTTTTCTGGGTGATTGAGATGCAGTGCGAAAAATGCGTTCAGAGCCTGGTCAGGGGCTCATTGGGCACTCCCACATACCACGCCCCCGCCACACAAGGGCGCTTGGCCCCGGTGTAGGAGCTATGGATGTTGACCGTGCCCAATATCCGGCACAGCCCAAGGAAAGCCCACACGATGGCCTCCTTGAAATCGATGGTGAGGGCATCGGGAATCACAAGGTCCTTGTGGCAATGTTGGCGCAACAGGCTTATGAGGTGGCGGTTGTGGGCACCTCCGCCTGTGATGAGCACCGTGCGCCCGTCAAGGCCGTTGATGGTGCGGGCCATCTCCACGGCCGCATGGTGCGTGAGGGTGGAGATGAGCACCTCGGGGCCGAGGCCCGAAGCGGCAGTGAGCGGGTCGATGTTCCTCTCCACCCACTCGCGCGACAGGGACGGTCTGCCGCTGCCATAAAGTGATGCGAGTGATTGGAGCAGGGCAGGATCGGGCGGGGTGCCGGCCGCAATGGCCCCATCGCGGTCAAACTCAAGGCCCAGCCGCGCGCACAGGGCATTGATGGGCAGATTGACAGGGCATACATCAAAGGCCTCTCTCCGTGGTCCGTTCCGGTAGCTCAGATTGGCAAAGCCGCCCAGATTGAGGCAGATGTCGTATGTGGAAAAGAGCAGCTCATCGCCCATGGGCACCAGCGGAGCGCCCTCGCCGCCCAGGGCCACATCGGAGCTGCGCAGGTCGCACACCGTGTCGATGCCGGTGGTGGCGGCTATGTCGGCCCCATGGCCAATCTGCAGGGTGTATCTTTCAGCGGGCGCGTGGAAGACGGTGTGGCCGTGCGAGCTGATGAGCGTTGGCCTCAGCGCATCATCACCCAGAAATTGAATGATCTGCTCCCCTATGAACCGCCCATAGGCGCGGTCGGTGCGGATCAGGTCGGCCCCGCCCAGCAGGTGAGCCCCGGCAAGGCGCTGCCGCATGGCTGCATCATAGGGCACGGTGGCCGCCCTCAGCACCTCGTACCGCCAGTCGCCATCGCGTTCGGTAAACCGGCACAGGGCCAGATCGAGCCCATCGCACGAGGTGCCGCTCATGACCCCGAGGGCGTGGTGTGTGCCGTGTTCCATTGCGGCCGCCAAGTACGCTATTCAGGGGCAATGGTCTCTACTTTTGCGGCCCCTGCAAAGGACCTTCCCATCCATCGAAACAACTGAACGACCATGAACTTCCAACTGAGCGAGGAGCATCTGATGATACGCAAGGCCGCGCGCGATTTTGCCCGTGCCGAGCTGCTGCCGGGGGTCATTGAGCGCGATGAGAAGATGGAGTTTCCCCACGCCCAGGTGAAGATGATGGGCGAGCTGGGTTTCCTCGGCATGATGGTGAGCCCCGAATACGGGGGCGGAGGCATGGACACGGTGAGCTACATGCTGGCCATGGAGGAGATATCGAAGGTCGACAACTCGGCCAGCGTGTGCATGAGCGTGAACAACTCGCTGGTGTGCTGGGGATTGGAGAAATATGGCAACGAGGCGCAGAAGCGCAAGTATCTGGTGCCCTTGGCCAAGGGCGAGGTGATCGGGGCCTTTGCCCTGAGCGAGCCCGAGGCCGGCAGCGATGCCACCAGCCAGCGCACCACGGCCATCGACATGGGCGACCACTACCTGCTCAACGGCACCAAGAACTGGATAACCAACGGAGGCAATGCCACCTACTACCTGGTGATTGCGCAGAGCGATGAGAGCAAGGGCCACCGGGGCATCAATGTGTTCATTGTTGAAAAGGGGATGCCCGGATTCACCATCGGGGCCAAGGAGAACAAGCTGGGCATACGCAGCAGCGACACACACAGCCTCATGTTCCAGGATGTGAAGGTGCCGAAGGAGAACCGCCTGGGTCCGGAGGGCCATGGTTTCAAATTCGCCATGGAGACCTTGGCAGGCGGCCGCATCGGCATTGCATCGCAGGCGTTGGGCATCGCTTCGGGGGCCTTCGAGCTGGCCACCGCCTACAGCCGCGAGCGCAAGGCCTTCGGCAAGGTGATATCAGAGCATCAGGCCATTCAGTTCAAACTGGCCGACATGGCCACCAACATAGAGGCCGCGCGCCTGCTGGTACTGAAGGCCGCCCTGGACAAGGACCACGGCCGCGACTACAACCAGAGCAGTGCCATGGCCAAGCTGTACGCCAGCAAAGTGGCCATGGACACCACCATCGAGGCCGTGCAGGTGCACGGTGGTTATGGTTTTGTGAAGGAATACCACGTGGAGCGCCTGATGCGCGATGCCAAGATCACGCAGATATACGAGGGCACGAGCGAGGTGCAGAAGATTGTGATATCGCGGGGACTGACGAGGTGATGGGCCTACAGGGCGGGTGAGAGAGAGGCCCCGTTGCCATCCACCATCAGCTCATACTCCATCCCCACCGCCAAGGCCACGTTGCGGTCTATATGCCCGATGGGCATGCCGAAGCACACTGGTATGCCCAGGTCGCGGGCGTAGGACAGGATGATATGTTCGGCATCCATGCCAAAGGGCACAGGGTTGTCGTGCATGTCGCTCAGGCCGCCCACCACCAGCCCGGTCAGGTTGCGCAGCCGCCCATTGCGCAGCAGGTTCATCATCATCCTGTCAACGTGGTAGAGATACTCATCGAGGTCCTCGATAAACAGGATGCGCCCATCGGTGTCCATGTCGCTGGGCGAACCGAGCAGCGAGTACAGGATACTCAGGTTGCCGCCCACCAGCGGGCCTCGGTCCACGCCCTGCACATTGAGCGGATGGGCTTCGGAGGTGACCGGCACTGGGCAGCCCCGGAGCGCTGCCATAAGTGACGGAAAGGAGATGTTGTCCGCTCCCTTTTTGATGAACTGCGGAATCATGTCGCTGTGCACGGTGGCCATGCCGAGCTGCCTCTGCACGTGCGAGTGCACCACCGTCACATCGCTGAAACCGCACAGCCATTTCGGATGCCGCATCAGGCCGGTCCAGTCCATCAGATCAATCATGCGCACCGTGCCATAGCCGCCCCGGGCAAATAGCACCGCCCCGATGGTGGGGTCGTCTATCAGGCGTTGGAGCTCGGCTGCGCGGTGCCCATCACTCCCAGCGAACTGGTTCTCTTGGGCAAACAGTCCTTCAGGTATCACCACCTCAAAGCCCTCGGCCCCGAGCATGGCGGCCACTTGGGCCACCTCCTCCTCGGTCACTTTGCGTGCTGTGGAGCAGATGCCTATGCGCGATCCGTGCGCAAGCGGTGGGGGTATGATAGCTTGGCTCATCCTCACTCACAACTTACGGAACAGTGCGGCTATCCAGTCCTGCCGCTCGAGGGAGCGGACCATGCTGAATCCGTTGGCCTCGGCACAGGCCCTGATGGCCGGTAGGTCGTGCCGGTAGAACCCGCTCAGAAAAAGACTGCCGCCCGTGGCGATACTGTGGGAATAAATCGGGATGTCGGCCAGCAGCACATTGCGGTTGATGTTGGCCAGTATCGTGCTGAAGGTGCGGCCTGCCAGTAATGCGGCATCGCCCTGCAGCACCTCAACGGGCTCTGCCCCGTTCATGGTCACATTCTCAATGGAATTGGTGTAGGCCCACTCATCAATGTCGATGGCCGTTACGGTGCCTGCCCCCAGTTTGCGGGCCAATATGGCAAGCACCGAAGTGCCACAGCCCATGTCGAGCAGGGGCGACTGCACGCCTTCTTCCATCATCAGCTTAACCATGAGCCATGTGGTGGAATGATGCCCCGTGCCGAACGACATCTTGGGCATGATCACCACCTCTTGCCGGAACCCGTCCCTGAGGGCATGGAACGGGGCGCGGATGCGGCACAGGTCATCTACCTCCACCGGGTCAAAGTTCTTCTCCCATTCCTCATTCCAGTTCCTGTCCTCCTGCACCGAGGTGGTGTGGCCGGTGCCGATGCCGTGCTCGCGCAGCATTTCGAACAGCGCTTGCAGTGCAGCCGCATCGTAGTCCGCCTGAGGGACATAGGCATCAATGCCTGTCTCAGTCTCTAGGAATCCCTCATAGCCCAGCTCGGTCAGTTGGGCAACCAGGATATCGCGGCCCAGATCGGGCGGGGTCACATCAATATGGACTACCACGTGCGCCATGCCAGATCGGGGGTCAGAAGGATGAGCAGATGGCCAGAAACTCATCGGCCTTGAGCGATGCGCCCCCGATCAGGCCCCCGTCTATGTCGGGTTGGGCAAAGAGTTCGCGGGCGTTCGATGCCTTCACGCTGCCTCCGTAGAGTATGGACACTTGGGCCGCGTCTGAGCCCAGATTTGATGTTAGCCATGCGCGGATAAAGGCGTGCATCTCCTGTGCCTCGGCCGGAGAGGCAGTGCGCCCTGTGCCGATGGCCCAGACAGGTTCGTAGGCAACAATCAGGCGGCTTATGTTCTTTGGGCTGAAGCCATTGAACGCAACCGTTAGCTGACGCTCCACCACGGCCATGTGGCGTCCTGCCTCGCGCTCGGCCAACACTTCGCCACAGCACCATATGGCGTGCATGCCGCAGTGCATCACCTCATCCATCTTGCGCCTTATCAGGCCATCGTCTTCATGAAAGAACTGCCGTCTCTCGCTGTGGCCCAATATCACATGGCTCACTCCGTACGAGGCCAACATGGTGGCGGCCACCTCACCGGTATATGCCCCCGATGGTTCGTGATGGCAATTCTGGGCGGCCAGTTGTATGCGGCCATCGCGGATCAACAGGTCTGCCGCTGAGCCGAGCAGCGGAAAGGGTGGGGCTATGATCACCTCGGCCCGTAGCTCATCAGGCAATTCATTCAGCAGGTCAACGATCAGCACAGCGCCCGATTGCCGGTCGGTGTTCATCTTCCAATTGCCGGCCACTATGTTTTTTCTCATAATCTCTTTCACTTCAGGCTCACACGGGGGTCGAAGATACCGTAGAGCACATCTACCATCAGGTTGATAAGCACAAAGAGGGCCGATACAAGGATGATGCACCCCATCACCACGGGCAGGTCGTAGGTGTTAAGGGCATTGAGCATCACCAGTCCGAGGCCCTTCCATCCGAACACGATCTCAACGAAAACGGCACCCGCGAGCAAAGAGGCCAGCCAGCCCGATACGGCCGTGATCACCGGGCCCAGCGCGTTACGCAGCGCATGCCGCAGCACCACCACCGGGGCCGAAAGGCCCTTGGCCGTGGCGGTTCGCACGTAGTCCATGGCCATCACCTCGAGCATGCTGTTTCGCATCAGCTGCATTATGACCGCCAGCGGCCGCACAGCAATGGTGAAGGTGGGCAGCACCAGGTTGGCCCAGGCTATGCACGGGCCATCAAACTCATCGACCACGATCAGGCTGCCAGTCACCGGCAGGCCCGTGATGTGACCTAACAGATACGCCAGCACCCACACCGCCAGTATGGCCGCTACGAATGAGGGCAGACTCATGCCGAATATGGACAGCACCATGAGCGTGCGGTCGGGCCAGCGGCCGCGGTAAAGTGCTCCCACTACCCCGAAGGAGATGCCGAGAACTGTGGCGAAGAACATTGAAAGCACAGCCAGAACACCGGTGCCCGGCAGGGCCTCGAGCAACATGTCGGCCACCGGGCGCTGGTACTGGTAGCTCCTGCGCAGGTACGGCCAGCGAAGCACAGCGCCAAAGTCTCCGAGGGTTAGCAGGGTGACAGAGGGGCCGTATCTGTCATCAAGAAAAAAGGGAGAATCCTTTTGGTTGATGTTGTGAACGGCAAGGGGCGCAAGGTCGTTTACATACACTGCGAAGCGGGTGCCCAGAGGCAGGCCCAGCCCCAGGTCCTTACGCACTCGGGCCACCGTTGCAGGGTCGGTGCGCTGGCCCAGCATCAGCTGAACAGGGTCGCCAGGCAACAGGGCGAAAAGCACGAACACCAGTGTGACGATGCCCAGCAGCACCGCCATTCCCTGCATTGACCGGCCTGCTACGTAGCGGATCAAGGCTTACTTGAGGTACTCGGCCTTCAGTGTGGCCATGTCGGGCAGGTCGCTGTGGCTCCATTGCTGCACCACCGTGCCGGCTTTCAGCAGCACCAGTCCTGGATTCGAGCGGATGATGGTCTTCAGCGTCACCTCATCGGCATAGAAATACTCGAAGGTGCAGGTGTTGCGTTTCGAGAATGCATCCGACAGTTCAACAGAGGAGGCCGTCAGGCCGATGAACCGGTGCCCATCGGCCTGCAGCGCTGTGGCCAGCTCATTCACCCGCGGCATCACCCCTTCGTAGGCATGGTTCAGGTTGTAGCTGATCAGCAGGAAACTGTATCCTTCGTCCTCCAGCACCTCATCTGTCACCTCATACCCCTCGCGGTGCATGATGGCGAAATCCATGATCTTCGGTTCCACACCTTTTTCAATCACCTCGGTGCGCGCATCCACGTAGTCAAAGGTCTCTGAGTAATTCTCGGGGAACTTCTCAAACTCCTTCACCTCGCCCGTTTTCTTATCCTTCAGGCGGTAGAAGTATTTCAGCTTATCGGGTATGCCCTTCATCTGCTCTGTTATGCTCTTGCCTGGGGCATATGCGCGGAAGTCCTTGGCAGGCAGGTAGGTATAGGTGTAAAAGGTAAAAAATGCCATGCCCACCGTGGCCAGGGTGGTGCTCAGGGCAGGGGCCTTGATATGGTCAAACAGACGGATTACGAGGAATATGCCCATCGCCACGGCCGTGAAATTGAAAGGGAACATCCAATCCAGCTTGCTGCACAGCCACAACAGCACTGCCAGCCCGAGGCCGATGAGCACATAGTCGTTCACGTTGGTCTCTGATACCGCTATCTTATTTCTCTGCCAGAATATGATGCTGATGAGCACCAGCAGGATCACATCCTTGATGAAACTCTCGAACGGGGTGAGCGGGATGGCATCACCGAAACAGCCGCACGAGCGCACTATCTCCCAGTGCCAGCTCGCGAACGTGAGGAACGTGAAGAACACGATGAGCAGCAGCAGCAGCACCGAGGTGAACTGCGCCCTGTAACGCACTATGATGGCAATACCCAGGATCACTTCCAGGATCACGATCACAATGGCCTGCGGCAGCGCCCACTCGTGCAGGAAATGGAACATAGGCTCCATGAAGCTGAGGTGGCCGCTGATCTTGGGTATCTCCTCAAAATACTCCTCCAGTTTGTAACTGAAGCCCAGGGGGTCGTTGGCCTTTATGATGCCGGAGAAGATGAACAGCACCCCTACCGCATAGCGGGCCATGTCGGTGATGAGTCGTATCGCTTTTTCCATGATCAGCAAAAATAGACGGAACGGGACGCTGTCAGCGATCAATGGACCGCACCGTTAACAGGGTATTAAAACACCGGGGCCGGATGCCGCATCAGCGGTACCCGGCCCCGATAAGTCCTCGGTTCGGATCACTCCTCTACCACTTCAAACTCAAAGGTCTCGGTGATGTCCTTGAACAGCTTGATGGTGGCCGTGTACTTACCCACGTGCTTGATCTTGTCGGCATCGTGCAGGTTGATCTTTTTGCGGTCAACCTCCACTCCAAGCTTGGCCTTGATGGCGTCAGCTACCTGAATGTTGTTCACCGAACCGAAGATCTTGCCGCCCTCACCCGCTTTGGCACCCACCTGAATGCCCATTTTGCGGAGCTTCTCAGCAAATGCCTTGGCCTCATCGCGCAGCTTGGCCTCGCGGTGCTCTTTCTGCTTGATGTTCTCGGCACGCACCTTCAGGGCGCTGTCGGTGGCGGTGACGCACAGGCCGCGCGGAATCAGGAAGTTGCGGGCATAGCCATCGCGCACGCTCACCAGGTCATCCTTGTAACCCAGGTTCTCTACATCTTTCTTGAGTATGATCTGCATGGCGCGGCTTATTTCATAAGGTCAGCTACGTAAGGCATCAGGGCCAGATGGCGCGAACGCTTCACCGCCTGCGACAGCTTGCGCTGATACTTGAGCGAGGTGCCCGTGAGCCTACGTGGCAGAATCTTGCCCTGCTCGTTCACGAACGTTAGCAGGTAATCGGGATCCTTGTAGTCAATGAATTTGATGCCGTGCTTGCGGAAACGGCAGTACTTGTCGCGCTTCACCTCCACCGCGGGCGGGGTCAGGTAGCGAATCTCTCCTTCTTTCTGTGGTGTTGACATGTTCCTCTGTGCTGTTATCAGGCAGTTACTGATTTCTGCTCCTTGGCCTTGTTGCGCCTGCGGATGCTGTAAGCGATGGCGTGCTTGTCCAACCTCGTGGTGAGGAAGCGGATCACACGCTCGTCCCTTCTGTATTTGAGTTCCAGTTCAGCGCAGAGGTCAGGGTCGGCAGTGAATTCGATCAGGTGGTAGAAGCCCGTGCTCTTCTTCTGGATCGGGTAGGCCAGCTTTCGCAGCCCCCAGTTCTCAGCATTCACGATCTTCGCACCCTTCTCCTTCAAGTACTGCTCATACTCCTTGACCGCTTCCTTCATCTGGGTCTCAGACAAAACGGGAGTTAAAATGAAAACGGTCTCGTACTGGTTCATGTAAATGAGTTTGAGTGACAGTTCTCGCCCGGAAAGGCGGGCGGCAAAAGTAAACATCTTTCTCACACCCGCAACCTGTTTCAGAAGCCGGTTTCTCAACCGGTCTTAACAGGCCCGCGCAATCACTGCCTCACAGCCGCAGTTCGCTCAGTTTCACGTTGTGATACACCTTTCTGCGGCCCTTCACGTCCGTGATGCTGAAAGTCAGGGTCGGGTCGGGCTGGGCCCAGTCCACCTCTATGAGGCCGAAGTTGTTCTTGCGCACTGCCTTGCCCAGGCGGTTGGTGTTGGCCTCCACATGGGGCCATTCCTGCGTTATTCCGCTCGATGTGATGTCGTATAGCGGGTACACGCCCTTGGCCCTGAGGCACGACAGCTCACCGTAGTGCACATCGCCACTGATGAACAGCACCCCCTCGGCACGGGTGCGCCTTATGGTCTCTATAAGGCGCTGCTGCTCATGCGGGAAATTGGCCCACGCCTCATATCCGTTGTAACTAATGCCGAACTGCGTGCCCGTGCAAATGATCCGCAGGCGGGCCGGCTGGCGCAGCACACTGTCCAGCCACGCCCATTGGGCCGCGCCCAGCAGTGTGGCCGCAGGGTCGTAGTTGGGCCGGTAGTCGTTGCGCAGATGAGAGCTGTCTCGCTTGGCCTTCCAAAGCAGCGGGTCCCTGAAAGTGCGGCCGTCCAGCATCACAAACTGTACGGCCTGCTCCTTCGGACCAAAGGTCATCGCGTGGTATATCCCATCGTGCCCGTACCGTGCTGAGCCGGCAGGCTCGCCCCAGAAACGCAGGAATGCCTGCTTCGACTCCGTCTTTTTCGGATACTCCTTTCCCCCATCGTTCACCCCATAGTCGTGGTCGTCCCATACGGCCAGGAAAGGGGCCACCCCATTCAGTTCCTGAAACTCGCTCCTGCAGCCCAGCGCGGCATATTTGGCCGCCAGCAGCCCCATGTCCTCTGTGTCGCCATATATGTTGTCGCCCAGCCACACGAACACATCCGGCCGCTGGGCCGCGGCCAGCTGCAGCACCGGCTGTGGCTTGTCCTGCCGGGCGCACGACCCGAACCCGATGCGCGATACCTTATCAAGGCCCACCGCGGCCTTCACCGGTGGACAGGGCAGCTGCGCCACACTGCCGTTGCTGGCCGCCACTACCGCGACAGCCACAAGTATGCTTATTCTCATGCCTCAAAAGATGATCAGCACAAATATGACCACCCCCCCGCCCTGTTCTCCACACAGCACCAGTCACCCTAAATAGGCCCCGACTCCGGGTTCGTACCCTTGCCCGACCCGGCACGGGCGGGGCCGCTTCTTTACTATCCACAACAACCCTCCTTGCGGACAGTTATTGGTAAAACTGTACTGATCTGTTATCCGCATTCGGCAACTCCGCAATCTGCAGCAGCCGGAAACATCGGGCCGCAGCATCACCCCTTACTTCCTTTCCTTTGCACCACAATGAATGTTCTTATACTCGGTTCGGGCGGCCGCGAGCATGCCTTTGCCTGGAAGCTGGCCCAGAGCCGCGAACTCGGCCGCCTCTACATCGCCCCGGGCAATGCCGGCACCGCGCTGCACGGCACCAACCTGCCCATCGACCCCGTCAACTTCGCCCAGGTGCGGCAGGCTGTGCTCGACCATGGCATACATCTGGTGCTCGTGGGCCCCGAGGCCCCGCTCGTGGCCGGTATCCGCGACTTTTTCCTGGCCGACCCCACCTTGCGCTATATACCGGTCATAGGTCCGTCAAAGGCCGGAGCGGTGCTCGAGGGCAGCAAGGATTTCAGCAAAGCCTTCATGCAGCGCCACCGCATTCCCACTGCGGCCTACCGCACCTTCACCGTTGACTCGCTCGATGAGGGCATGCGGTTCATCGATACCCTGCGGGCCCCCTACGTGCTCAAGGCCGATGGGCTTGCCGCGGGCAAGGGCGTAGTGATATGTGAGGACGCCATCGAGGCCAAGATTGAGCTCACCCAGATGCTCCTCGAGGCCAAGTTCGGTGAGGCATCGCGCAAGGTGGTCATAGAGGAGTTCCTCAATGGCATAGAGCTCTCGTGCTTTGTGCTCACCGATGGCAGGCACCATCTCCTGCTCCCTTCGGCCAAAGACTACAAGCGCATTGGCGATGGCGACACGGGCCTCAACACCGGGGGAATGGGCGCGGTGTCGCCTGTGCCCTTTGCTGACGGGGCCTTCATGAGTAAGGTGGAAGATTGCATCGTGCTGCCCACCGTGCGCGGACTGGCCCAGGAGGGCATCGACTATGTGGGTTTCATCTTCATCGGACTCATGAATGTGAACGGAGAGCCCTACGTGATAGAGTACAACGTGCGCATGGGCGACCCCGAGACCGAGGTGGTTATACCCCGTATCCAGAATGACCTGCTTCAACTGCTCAGTGCCGTGGCCGATGGCACCCTGGACCGCGTTCGCCTCCACACCGACCCGCAGACGGCCTGTACGGTGGTGATGGTGGCAGGCGGCTATCCGGGCGAGTACGAGAAAGGCAAGGTTATCTCAGGTCTGGATGATGTGAAGGGCAGCACCGTGTTCCATGCAGGCACCCGCGCCTCAGGGGGCGAAGTGCTTACCAATGGTGGGCGCGTGCTCGCGGTCACATCCATGGCCATGGAACTGGAGGATGCCATAGAGATGAGTTACGCCAATACGGAACTCATCCGATACGAGGGCAAGTATCACAGAAGGGACATAGGTCAGGACCTGCGGCAATACCGCTTGGCCTGACACTGCCGCTGCACTGCGGTCAGCGGTTCGGGACCTCGTCCTTATTGAACTTGATCAGCTGGGCTGTCCAATACACCAGCGCCCCGCCTATGATCACCATGAGCAGGTTGTTCACGTTGTCGCCACCGGCAATGATGAATCCGAATGACCACTCCACCAGGTCGCGGATGGGGAATACGATGTCCTGAACGTTCATGGCTTTTTTCTGTGAGGCGCAAACATACACAGCGTGTCAGCAATGGCGCAAGTCATGTCAGGCAGAGTAGAGGGCGTTAAGCACCACCTGCTGCTGCTCCCAGTTGTAGCGGCTCAGCACGGCCTCGCGACCGCGCTGCCCCATGGCACGGGCCGCTTCAGGGTCGTTGAGCAGCGTATCTATGGCCTGCCCTATGGCGGCAGGGTCCATCGGGTCGATGCACAGCCCACAGCCGGCCTCGGTGATTATCCGGTTCCAGAGCGGGAAATCGGAGGCCACTACCGCCATGCTGGCCAGCATGTACTCAAACAGCTTGATGGGAAGCGACTCGATGTAATTTTCTACCGGATGCAGTGTGACAAGCCCTACCGGGCAACGGGCATAGATGGCCCACACCTCCTCGCGGCCCACAAAGCCATGGTCCGTGACGTGTCTCCACCCGTCCAGCTTCATGGTCTCGGTGCGCAGGCTCTCGGGGCTCCACGCCCCTGCCAGATGCAGGTGAGCGCTGCAATGTTCCATGGCCCGCACCATTTGCTCCACCCCGCGTATGGCCGTAATGGAGCCTATGTAGCACACCTCGCGGCCTTTTGTTTCGTCCTTCGCCCCCATGCTCAGCTCGCTCAGCAAAGGGTAGTTGCACACCGTCACGGTATGCGGGTTGATCTTTAGGAAACGGTCGGCAATGAGCGGTGTGGCGGCCACCACCGCATGCAGGCGGGCGGCCACGGCATCTTCAAATAACTCTGAGGCCCATGAGATGAGTTTCCGCAAAGGACCGGGAATCCAATGTTTAGAGAGCAGTTGCCGCGGCAGGTCCTCGTGCACATCGTAGGTGACGCGCCTGCCTCTGCGTGCCAACAGCCAGGCATAGGGCAGGAACTCAGGGTCGTGAAAGTGGTAGGCATCGGCCCTTTGTGCCAGTGCCGCGCGATACATGGCCCGGCCCACTCGCAACATACGTCCGCTGCGGCCCGAGTAGGGCACGTTCACCCCAATGATCTGCACATCCTTGCAGGCTTCAGAGGCCACATTGGGCACCAGCAGGGTCACTTGGTGTCCAGCCTTGGCCAGACCAGCGCATTCCTTGTGAAATATGCGCACGTCCTTGGCCGGATGGGCAGTGGTGATGTGGCAGATGCGCATGGCGAAGGCGCGAAAGTACCTTTGGCCCGATGGCCTCCGACAACAAGGCGCTTTTCAAGGCTCTGAGCGACCGCAGGCCCGATCTGCCCTATTTCCTCCGCCATGGATGGCTCAGCCGCATCCTGCCCGAACGCGAATGGGACGTGGCCATCTGCCGAAAGGGCACCGAGGTTCTCGGCATCATGCCGTATCACATCAAGCAGAAACTGGGACACACCATCATCAGCATGCCTCCGCTCACACCCTATCTGGGCCCGTGGCTGTTCTATCCCGAAGGGCAGAAGGCCCCGGCACGCATAGGTTTTGAGAAAGAGGTGATGGAAGATCTGATAGGTCAACTGCCGCCCGCCCAACGCGTTGTGATCTATGCCCATCCATCGCTGCAGGGGGTGCTCCCTTTCGTTTGGGCAGGCTTTGAGGCCAAGAGCCGTTTCACCTACATCATTCCTGATATTTCTGTTCCAGAAAAGGTGATGGAGGGAATGCAGGGCAACATCAGGCGTGAGCTGACCAAAGCCCGGGCCGCGCTGTCGGTGCACCGGAGCGAAGGGCCGGAGGTGCTACACCGCATCAAGAGCGCAGATGCCAGAGAGCGCCACGTGGGGATCAATTACTCAGGCGCATACTTCAGTAGGGTGGGCAGCGCCATAGCCGATGTGGGCAATGGGATCTGGCTCGAGGCCCGCAATGCCTCGGGCGAGGCCGTGGCAGCCACTTGCGTGGTATGCGATGCCCGACATGCGCACTATGTGGCAGGGGCCTTACATCCTACTCACCGCACCAGCGGGGCGCTGAGCCTGCTTCTCTGGGAGTCCATCTGCGAGGCATCGCTAAAGAGCCGGGCCTTCAACTTCGAAGGGGGCATGTTGGCCCCCATCGAGCGGTATTTCCGCGCTTTCGGAGCCGAACCGCACGTGTACCACGAGCTGAGGCGCGAGACCGGTCTGCTACGTGCGGCCGTGGCCATCAAGGGCCGCTGATCAGGCCTTCCGCACCAGCGCGTCAAGGCTCCACTTGCCAGGGCCGGTGAAAAGCAGTGCAACATACGGCACCAGGAACAGCAGAGCGTGCTCCTTATCCCCGAACGGATCATCGGCATGGATGATGAACACCGCCACCGCCATTGTGACGATGAGCGGGATGAGAGCAAGCCGCGTGAACAGCCCCGCGGCCACCAGCACACCACAGGCCATCTCAGCGAAAATGGTAAGTATCAGCGAGGGTGTCTCTCCAACTCCGATCGGGTCGGCAAATCCCATGTCGCCTTCCATGGCCCTGTTGAACTTGGGCCATCCGTGACTGAATGCCATGAACCCTCCTGCAGCCAGTCGCAGCATGAGCAGGCTCAGATCGGCATAGGCGGCTTTGGTGCCGAGAAGGAATTTTTTCATCGCATCTTTTGATTGATCATTCGCAAAGATGGAGATGGAATCAATCAGTAAAGCCCCGCTACCTCAAACCACATGGTGTAATGTGCCAATGCGGCATCCCATTGACCCTTTTACCCAGGTCTTGTGCCTGCGCTCAGCAGTACTCGTCAAATGCAGCAGTGAGGTTGGCTGCGATCATCTCGGCCGGACGACCCTCAATGTGGTGCCGCTCGATAAAGTGCACCAGCGCGCCATCTTTGAACAGCGCGATGCTCGGAGAGGAGGGCGGATATGGAGCCATGTGGGTACGGGCCTGGGCAACAGCTTCTTTGTCAAACCCTGCAAACACTGTCGTTATGCGGTCGGGGCGTTTGGAATGGCGAACAGCCATTTTCACACCGGGGCGGGCATTTCCAGCGGCACAGCCGCATACGCTGTTCACCACTACGAGGGTGGTCCCTTTGGCACCTATGGCCCCATCAACGGCACTGGGAGTGAGCAGTTCCTCAAAACCTGCATTGGTCAGGTCCTGCTTCATGGGGATTACAATCTCGGCTGGGTACATGGCTATGATTTTTCTTCGTGCAAAATTAGCCTTTTAACAAGGTCGGGGTATTATTGTTGTAGCTCTCCGCAAATGGGCATCACCTCAGATAAGTTGGCCACATGGGTCTGAACATGAGAAAAATCCTGATAGCCGGCATCCTTTTAATCGGCTTTGTCGTGTCTGGCAAGGCTCAGGAGTGGCATTTCGCTTTTGCCACAGGTTTCAATATCGGAGTGCCCGGCACCACGTATCAGCACATTCACAACTATCGCTACTCACCTGCCTGGGGCTATGTGGTCGATGATCAGAAAGGGTATGGCAATAGTCTCGGGCAGGGCATTCCGTTCGATTTGGAAGTGGGCCGCACTTGGCGGTCGGGCATCATGGCGGGGCTTATGTTCGGCTATTCTCATGGTCTGGCCTCCGAGCATGAAGGGATGAATGAATACACCACTGGCGATGAAACGTTCCGTATTACAACTTCAGGCCGGTATTTCCACCTCAGCCCGTATCTGGGCATGTACAAGAGGGTGAAGAGATGGGGTCTTCTTGCACGGGTAGCCCCCATGTTTGCCTTTGTTGATGTGGTAGGCACCTCAAACCAGTTTACCCCACCACTGAACGGCCAGTTGAATGGAGACGAGTATTTCTGGAGGCGAGAGTATAGCGGACCGGTGTCTGTCGGAGTAAAGTGCGGGTTTGAGGTCGAGTACAATTTTCTTTCTGGACCTGCTGTTTTCGTGGGTCTGATGTACACCCATCTCGACTATTCGCCCACCAGTTCGGAGGTGACGGAATATCTTCACAACAAGAATGATGCTCTGGCCGACCTGGCCCCGATTGACCGGTATTCTGAGTATTCGAACGAGAAGACCCTCACATACACCATCAACTCAGACGGCACGATAAATTGGGACGATGATCCTCAGAAACCCTATAACGGCCTTCGGTTCGACTTTCCATTCGATAATCTGGCTGTGCGCATCGGAGTGCGCTACCACCTGAAGAGCAGAGAGGAGAAGAAGGGGGCAGAGGTTAAAAAGTAAGCTGCGGCCATCTCACTTTTGCGGTATTCGCCAAAAAGGATGCGACATAATCTTAGTGAGATAAAAGCCCTGATTGAAGACAGGCGCAGCATTGCCCCAGAACTGTACTCGGCCCGTATAGTGCATGAGGAGGTGCTCATGGAGCTGCTCGACATGGCCCGTTGGGCACCGACACACCGCTACACCCAGCCGTGGTATTTCAAGATTTTTCTGGGCGATGGCAGGGCCACACTGGGCCAGATCATGGCGCAGATCTATCGCGATACCACTCCGGCCGAGGCGCGGAGCGAGGTGAAGGAGGCTAAGTTGCGCGAGCGGCCCCTGCTTGCTTCGGCAGTCATTGCCATCGGCCTGAGGCGCGACCCTGAAAAGCGTGACCCGCTCCAAGAGGAGATAGCCAGTGTGGCCATGGCGGTGCAGAACATGAAGTTGGTCGCAGCGGCACATGGCCTCGGCATGTACTGGACCACCGGTGGTGTCACTTATACCGATGCCATGCGTGCGGCTATGGGACTGGGCCCCGATGACCTCTTTCTGGGGTTGCTGTATGTGGGCTATCCTGACGGGGATTGGCCACGTCCCACACGCAGGAGGCCGGTGGAATACTACACCGACTGGGTGCGCGGGTGACCCCATCCCTCAATCTGCTGAAGCATATTCGCGATTGATTCTCTACTGATTGGCACTCTAGATCAGGGGGTGATGGGCCTTTGATGTAGGACACCCACTGATCCCTGTCGGCACCCAGCGGCTACCTTTGCACTCCTTAAAAAACAGGAGCGCATGTCAGTAGCCACAGCATCAGCAGTAGACACCTCATTCCTCGTTTCACTTGGCGTAGTGGGCACAGGCCCCGGGCTGAGCACCGGCAGTCATTCCACCGATGGGTCTGGGGCCGCAATCACGTCCTACTCGCCTGTTGACGGTGCTGCCATAGGTTCGGTGGGCACCTGCGGCCGTAGCGAGTACGATCTTGCCGTTGCGCGGGCGCAGCAGGCCTTTTTGGAATGGCGCCATTGGCCGGCACCGAGGCGTGGCGAAGTGGTGCGTCAGATGGGCGAGGCATTGCGTCAGCACAAGGATGCCCTGGGCCGCCTGGTGAGCTACGAGATGGGCAAGAGCCTGCAAGAGGGCTGGGGAGAGGTGCAGGAGATGATTGATATCTGCGATTTCGCAGTTGGGCTCTCGCGCCAGCTACATGGCCTCACAATGCACAGCGAACGGCCCAACCACCGCATGTATGAGCAGTACCACCCGCTGGGCGTGGTGGGCGTCATTTCGGCATTCAATTTCCCGGTGGCAGTGTGGAGCTGGAACTCGATGCTGGCTTGGGTCTGTGGCGACACCTGCATGTGGAAACCCAGCGAGAAGGCACCATTGAGCGCCTGGGCCTGCCAGAATATCATCAGAGAAGTACTGGTAAGAAATGAAGTGCCCGAAGGGGTCAGCTGCATAGTGCAGGGCGGTCGCGAGGTGGGCGAGTGGATGAGCCACGATGCCCGCGTACCCCTGGTGTCGGCCACCGGCAGCACCCGAATGGGCAAAGCTGTGGGGGCTGCAGTGGGCCAGCGCCTGGGCCGTGCGCTGCTTGAGCTTGGCGGCAACAATGCCATTATCGTAACCGAGAATGCCGACCTGAACATGACCATCATCGGTGCGGTGTTCGGTGCGGTGGGCACATGCGGGCAGCGCTGCACGTCAACCCGCAGGCTCATTATCCATAGCAGTATTTATGCTGATGTGAAGAATCGTCTGGTCAAGGCATACACGCAGCTGCGCATCGGCAATCCGCTCAATCAGCACAACCACGTGGGCCCGCTCATTGACCGCGATGCGGTGCAGATGTACCTTGATGCCATAGCCAAGGCCAAGGCCGAGGGTGGCCAGATGGTGGTGGAGGGTGGCGTGCTTAGTGGCGATGGCTACGAGTCGGGCTGCTATGTGAGACCATGCATCATCGAGGCCAGAAACCACTTCAGCATCGTGCAGCATGAGACATTCGCACCCATCCTCTACATCATGCCCTATGACACGCTCGATGAGGCCATTGCCCTCCAGAACGGGGTGGCCCAGGGTCTCTCATCAAGCATCATGACCACCGATATGCGTCAGGCCGAGCGCTTCCTGAGCTGTGGCGGCAGCGATTGTGGCATTGCCAATGTGAACATAGGTACCAGCGGGGCCGAGATAGGAGGTGCCTTTGGTGGCGAGAAGGAAACAGGTGGCGGACGCGAGTCTGGATCTGATTCTTGGAAGGTCTATATGCGCAGGCAGACCAACACCATCAATTATGGTTCACAACTTCCTTTGGCACAAGGAATCAAATTCGATATTTGACGTGTGAATAGGCACCTCAGGAAACAGATCATTTTACCGGCCGTGGGCCTGTGCATGTTCGTTTCCTGCCAGAAGGACCCGGTCGACATCTACTTCGAGGATAAGCCCGTGTACTTTGACATGAGCGGTTTTATCCGTGGCCAGATCGTGAACCTGAAAGGGCGGGGTTTTGGGCTTCGCAAGCGCGAGGAGAAGGACGGCTTTGCGCGAATTGTCGAGAAGGAGAAGGTGGACTGGGAATCAGAACTGGCCGATTTCCTTGAGTGCGACATCAACCGCCCTGCATGGCGCGACCGCTTTGAGACAGACACTGTGCTGCGCAACGAGTCGACTCTGGTCATCCGCCATACCTCATCAGTGCCCGAGTGCCCCATGCGCAACATGGTGGTCACCTACGACCGCAGTTCGGGCACCTGCCTCAAAGTATCCATTGAGAAACACACCGACAATTTCCTGTTCACGTCCGATCAGCGCCTCTTCTTCACTACTGGCGAGGGCTACTCAGTGCACTCAAAACTTGAGGTGACCTGGCTTTTCAGCTCAGAATACGAAGTGGAGAGCCGCTTCATCGAGATCTGAATCTGCACTCTATCTGTTTCGGAGTGCATCAGATCAATGGCGCGCCCCGATCAGCTCTGAAACACTTATCGGGGCCAATCCACCCTTACTCCTCCTCGGCCCTGATCACCGCCTCGGTGGCGGTGGCAGCGTCTTCCAGTTCACGTTTCCAGCGCTCGGCATCAATCTCCTCAATAATCGGCATCACAGTAATGGCAACCCCTGCCAGAGGCTTATAGAGGTACGAGGCATGGAGGGCCGTACCCTCTTCCGGCTCTGGGCTGATGATGGACAGGCGCTGAAGCAGATATAGCACCAGGCTCAGCAGGAATGCGCCCTTTAGCAGTCCGAACACCGCTCCGAGCACACGGTTGAGCCAGTCCATCTGTACTGCCTTCAGGCTGCCCTCCATCAGCTTACCGCCCAGCAGCATGAGCGTCAGTGCTATGGCGAACAGAAGGACGAACGACAGGATAGGCACCAGATCAGAGTGCCAGCCCATTCGGATATAGAGCAGCTCGGTGAGCAGATCGCTGAAACGCACTGCCATATACACACCGGCCACCAGCCCAACCATGCCTGCCAATCCCATTATGATCCCCTTGCGCAGGCCATTGGCAGCACTCAGCACCAGGATCAGGGCAAAAACCGCATCGGCCCACCACATGCCTCAGAAACTGAACTTATAGCCTTTGGCCTCGGCCATCTCCACCATCTGCTGGTTCACAACCCCGAAAAACGTGAGACTGAACCGGTACTGATCCAGCTTCTGCTTCTGAAAGCGGAGGTGCTCCTCGCGTTTTGAGCTGAGCATTTTCAGTATCGATATGTACTCTGCCCGTTCATCGCGTTTCTCATCAAAGTAGAGGAGCAGCTGTGGGAATGGTAGTTTCTGCAATTCCTCATCAATGTATTTCTTGGGCAGCTTGGCAATGTTGCCACCGGTGTTGATCATATCGACAATATCCCACGAGGCGTTCTTGCCCTGATAGAGGTTTGATGATTTGAAGAATGCCCGTGCCTCGAAAGCGTTCTCGCCATGCAGCTCGGACTCCCGGTCTATCTCGCTCTGCCGCTTGAACCGCTCAAGGCCGTCAGGGCCGTGGTACACGTAGGTGTTGTTGATCATCTTACAGGCTTCGAGCAATAGCTCTGCACTGTATGGCTTCTCGAAGTGTATGTTAGGTTCTTTCAGCCCGATGCGGAAAAATTTGCCCCCCGCCTGTTTGGCCAGGTCGGCCCATTCCTGCTGTTCGGTGGGGTTGAAGTATGCCTCGAAATAAAGGGCATGGATGATTATTCCCTTCTCCTTGGCCTGTTTGGCGGCCTTCTGGTAGCCTGGCCCGCTGGATGCGGCACCGTTGCCCGCACAGAATATCACCTTCATGGCATTGGGCTCGGTGCTCCACGATACCATATTCAGGGCCGCATCCAGCCCATCACCCAGATAGTAGCGGCCCGGGGACACCACATCCTTAATCTGGTTGAACTCCCATGCAACAGCATCCAGATCATCCGTCAGATCATGGATCACTTTAACATAGAGATTCTCCTTTTTGAACGTGGGGCGACCCATGCCCACGATGGAAAAACGATAGCGTGGGGTAGGGCTGAGGCGCGTCATGTTGTTCTGTATCTCCCAGAACTTACTGCGCACCGAGTTGAGTATGCCGCCCGTGCTGCCACTGAGGTCGAGCAGCAGTACCACATCAATGGGGGGCGGGCCGGCCGGGGCCGTGTTAGGCGAGGTGCCTTTGGGCAAACAGAGCAGCACGATGGCCGCCAGAGCTGACAGAAACCTCGCCATGAGTTGAATGGCAAAACTAATATAGCCTGAGCGCGTGGCCTGTACCTTTGCGCGGCACATGAACGACCTCGAGTTTCATCGCGAATGGGAAGCACTTCTGGGCAGTCTGAGCGAGCGCTTCGGTGAGGGGCTTGACCTTGAGGCGGTGCTGTTCCTGATAGGGGTGCAGGAGCTGGGACAGGGCTACCGCAAGTTCAAAAAGGACGAGAAACTTGACCTGATGCACATTGCCATCTGCCGTGTTCTGGTGCCTTATGGTTTCTACGAATATACCGGAATGGACGATGATGGATGGCCGCATTACCGGCCCACCACCGATCTTCCTCATTTAGGTGCGAAGGAACAGAGTCGCCTGATGAAGGAGGCCGTACTGGACTATTTCCGTACGGCAGATCTGGTCAATTGAACATGTCAGCGCATGTGCTGAACCGCTGAATAATCGCGGTAGCGCATAAAATTCTCGCTGAACCCTTTTACCCCTTTGCGGTAAACGGTGTAGACCGCTTCGGCCGAGGCATCGTCATTGCGGGTCATGACATACTTTGGCGATTCGCCAGAGAAATCGGCCATATGTTGCTCCAACAGGTCTTTTACCGGTTCGGTGCCCATGTTGGTCACAATATCCAGTTCTCCTGCAAAGAAGGCCTCCAGTTCCTGCCGCTTGTCCTGAATGAAAGACAGGCGCACTGTGTCGAGGTACGGAAGCGCATTGCCATAGGCATCAAGCGCAAAATGATCCGGGTTGCGCACCAGCTGAGTAGCTCCGTCAGTCTCGCGCAGCATGAAAGCACCAGCGCCCACTTGGCCAGCGTCACCATATTTCTCTACCGCTTCGCGCGGAATTATGGCCGTGGCCGGGCTGGCGAGCACCAGGGCAAAGGCCTGATCGGGCCTGAGCAGGTCGATGCGCACCGTGCGCACATCCACCATGGTGATTCCGCTTATCGAAGTGGCAGTTCCGGCCCGGTACTCATCGGCCCCCTTAACCCGCCCTTTAAAGGTGGTGGCAAAGGCCGTGGCAGCACTGTCGGGTGCGCACAGGCGATTGAAACTGTACACCACATCCTCGGCTGTTATGGTACGGCCCTTGGCCTCACCGAAACAGGCATCGGCATGGAAACGCACCCCGTTGCGCAGTGTGAACAGGTACGTGGTACCCGAGTCGCTCACTTCAAACGATTCGGCCACCGCAGGCACAGGCATGAGTGTGAGGGGATCGAGGCGCAGCAGCCCAAGATGTACCTGACCGGCCAGATGTGCGGCATTGGGGGCCACTACGGTGCGCGGATCAGTAGAGGTGGGACGCTCTATCAGATTGACCCCGATGCTGCCACCGAGCACCACACCGCCTGCCCCTGTGCGCGCCACGGGGGCCGGGGCCTGTGTGCATGACGTTGCGCCTACAATGGCCGTGATTGTCAGCAGTTTCAGTGTGCTTCTCATGGTTTTTGAGTCTTCGGATGAAGGAGGGCAATGTTAGTACCGCCAGCCCGTGCGCAGCCACATGTTGGCTCAGCCCTATGGGATCATTGTGTGGGTCAAGGTCATTTTATCGATTGATGTGATGATAAGAACCGTGTTCACGCAGAATGGCGGGGTGATGCAAGCTGTGTGAGAGATTCTCCACGGAAAGTCGCATCAGTGACCTTTAGAACTACCTTCCGCCCATGTTGCGGATATGGGCATTGCTTATCTGTATCACGGCCACTGCTTCCGCCCAGCAGCACCCCCTGCTGCATGCCAACGACACCCTGCCCGATGGCCGCAGGGAGCCGCTCAACCCATTTTTGGGCCGTGTTGCGGAGTACAATGAGTTTCTTGGCGCCACTTGGGCGTTCCAGAGCCTCAACTTCGAATTTGCACTCTTGAAACGAGAGATCTGGAGCCTCGATCTTGGGGTGGGCTTTGGCCGGTTCCCGGTCAGTGATGGTGGACCTGAGCATAGGATCCACTTCCCGCTCAGGATTCAGGCACAGATAGGCCGGAGACGTAGCAGGTTCACATTAGGGGCGGGCCTGACCCCTGTGATTGACTTCGTCTGGTTTGAAAAAAACTGGCCACCTTCCAACGAATGTGCTGGTTACTGCCCCGACCCACCGCGGTTCGACCTTTATCTCCATCTTGGTTACCGATTCCAGAACGAACATGGCATGTTCTTCGGCATCAATGCATTATTGTATCCTACCGAGGCCTTTGCCACGGCTGCTTATGCCGATGAGATGACAGTATATCCCTATGGCGGCCTCTACTTCGGCTACCGCCTACCCAGTGCAGAGCAGCACCGGCTGTGGGTGGACAGGAGCTTTAAGCGCAGGGTGAGCCGCGAGATGGGCCTGCCCCTGGAGGACGATGACCCGCCTAAGAGACGCACGGTGCAGCCCCCGCCCATAGAGCTGAGCCCTGCCGAGGCCTCCCAGATGGCCCGCTTGGCCGAGCGACAGGAACTGAGGCGCCTGCGCAGGGAGCGCATGGCACGGCTTGACCTGCGCCCCAACGGCCGCAGCCTGGTCTATGTGGAGGGCTTCGGGGCCACGGGTAATGTCTCGGTCAATTACGACTACTCGCTGCCTCTTGATCCCAATGCACTGTTCCTCCTGAGCGGGCGGCTCGGGGTTGGCGGCCCCACCCTCAGTCACAATGGTGTGACCATGCCAATTGCCCTCGGTTTTCGGGTGATGAGGAACTATCGTGGCGGAGGCCTGTCGGTGGGGGCGGTGCCTGTATTCGGCCCTGATGGTGCCCATGCATACGGTTTCATTCAGCCCGAGCTGCAGTTTCATCTGGTAAAAGGTGTGGTGTTCGGGGTGCAGTACCAGATCCTCATCGACCCAGACAAGGCATTCTTGCGCGACAGCCGCTGGCTGCAGTATGGGGGGTTCCTTATCGGCTACCGGCTGCCGCAGCTGCGCAAGAGGGCCGCTACAGAGGCCAAGGGCCGGTAGTACCTTTCGGCCCTCGTGTCCATCCTGAAGAAACTGGCGGGCCAGACGGCCATCTACGGCCTGAGCAGCATTGTTGGGCGGTTTCTCAACTACCTGCTGGTGCCGCTGCACACGGCCGTTTTCGTGCCTGCGCAGTATGGGGTCATCACCGAGATGTATGCCTATGTGGCATTCCTCATCATCCTGCTCACTTACGGTATGGAGACGGCCTATTTCCGGTTCTCGAACACCGAGGGGCGCAACGAGCCCGAGATATTCAGCACGGTGCTCGCCTCGCTCATGGTCACCACGCTGGGCTCCGTTGCGCTGGCCGCCCTGTTCGCCCAGCCCTTGGCCGAATGGCTGCTGTATCCGGACCACCGCGAGTATGTGTTGTGGTTCGTGCTCATCATAGGGCTCGATGCGCTGGCCAGCGTTCCGCTGGCGCGGCTACGGGCACAGAACAGGCCGGTGGTGTTCGCCTCGGTCAATCTGATCAACGTGCTGGTGTACATCGCGCTCAATGCCTTTTTCCTGTTGTACTGCCTGCCCAAGGTGGAGGCCGGGCAGGGCAACTGGCTCACCGATACGTTCTATGACCCCACGGTAGGGGTGGGCTACGTGTTCATAGCCAATCTGGTGGCCAGCGCACTGAAGTTGGCCCTGCTCCTGCCCTTCATGCTGCGCGATGTGGCGCGGCCCCGCCTTACCCTGCTGCGGCCCATGCTCATCTACGCCCTGCCGCTGCTGGTGGCGGGTCTGGCCGGCATGGTGAACGAGACCCTGGACCGGATACTGCTGAAGCGGCTGCTGATTCCCACCCTGGGCACCGAGGGGGCCATGCACGAAGTGGGCATCTATGGGGCGTGCTACAAGATCAGCATTGTCATCAGCCTCATGGTGCAGGCCTTCCGCTACGCGGCCGAGCCGTTCTTCTTTGCGCAGCAGAAGGAGGCGGGCAGCGCGGCCCTGTATGCCCGCATCATGTCGTGGTTCACGTGGGTGCTGAGCGGCACATTCCTCGGGGTGATGCTCTACATCGGCATGTTCCAGCGGCTCATCGCCAACCCGGTGTACTGGCAGGGTCTGCAGGCCGTGCCTGTGCTGCTGCTGGCCAACATATTCCTGGGCATGTACTACAACCAGAGCGTGTGGTACAAGCTCACCAACCGCACGGGCCACGGTGCGGCCATTGCCATAGGGGGGGCCATCATCACCCTGGTGGTCAACTTTGCCCTCATACCCACCATGGGCTACATGGCCTCGGCCTGGGCCACCCTGGCGTGCTACGGCAGCATGATGGTGGCCTCATACCTGCTGGGGCAGCACTACTATCCGGTGCCCTATCAGGTGGGGCGGCTGGCGCTCTTCATCGTGGCCGGGGTGGGCCTGTGGGCCCTGAGCATGTGGCTGCACGTGGGCCAGAGCCCCTGGTGGTGGGCGCTCAATGTGCCCTTCCTCCTGGCATATCTGCTCATCACTTTCCCTGCGGTGCGCAGGGCCTGATCATAACAACGGTAAAATGAACGCCCATATCCCCGTCATCAACCGCTCGCGGCACGAGTTGCCCGAGTATGCCACCGACCACGCGGCCGGCATGGACCTGCGCGCCAACCTCGATGCGCCCATCACCCTCGGCCCCCTGGAGCGGGCGCTGGTGCCCACAGGCCTTTTCATGGCGCTGCCCGTGGGCACCGAGGCGCAGATACGCCCCCGCAGCGGCCTGGCCCTCAAGCACGGCCTCACGGTGCTCAACGCCCCCGGCACCATCGATGCCGACTACCGTGGCGAGGTGAAGGTGCTTCTGGTGAACCTGAGCAACGAACCTTTCACCATAAACGATGGCGAACGCATCGCCCAGATGGTGGTGGCCGCCCATAGCACCGTGCAGTGGGTACCCGTATTCGAACTGAGCGACACGCAGCGCGGGGCCGGAGGCTTCGGGCACACGGGAAAGGGGTGAGCCATAGCCTCACAGCTCCGAGCAGGTGATATCCGTCATCAGGGTGCAACGGTGAGGCGAAGTGCCATGGGCGCTGCTTCCGTTGAGTGGCTCTATCTATGTTATGAATTGAATATCATCACGCTATCGAATAGTTGAATGTGTATTGAATCATCATTCATTTGAATGAATGATACGTAGATATTATATTGATCAACAATCCACCCAGAGTAATTAATAATATTGCATATAATACATGATATCACTCAAAGGATCATTGATGCGTATGCCTACATGTTTAGGTATTGAATAATGAATATAGGCTAATAATATAATGATACATGAATCAGAATGATGAACATGACATTTACCTGTTCGAGACTCTGATTCATTACCATGATATGATGATATTTGTGTATCGGACATCAACTCCAGCATCATGCCACAGTATCTGCATCCCACATCGCATGCCGGTCGGGTCATTTTCCTCAGCCGCAGCCTTGCCACGGGCACCATGGACCGCGCTGCCGGGCGGCTGTACGTGTCGCAGGCCACGCTCGACTCCATAGCCGCGCTCATAGGCCCTTACCAGGCGGCCCTGAGCGTATTGCCATCGGCCAAGGGGCAGCGCAGCAAAGAGGTGCGCGAGGCCCGCGGGCGCATGGCCGCGCTGAGGCTGCACGTGCGCGACATGTGGGAGGTGCTCAGGCGCAGGACCAGGCGCATGGGCCATCCGGCCGAAGTGCTGATGCTTTACGGTCTGCCCGCTGATGGCAAGGTGCCCAACCCCACCACCCACGGCAGTTGGTTGTTGTGTGCCGAGGCCTGCGTGCAGGGCGATGCCGAAGCCGTGGCGGCAGGTTACCCGCCCATGGCCAACCCCACTGCGGCCGAAGTGGCATCGGTGCTTGGCGATGCCAGGGCCGAGAAGGACGATGTGGCCGAGGCCGACCGTGTGCTCGACCTGGCCCTGGCCGACCTTGAGGTGCTGGCACCGCAGGCCGATGCCCTCATTACCGATGTGATGGACGAGCTGCGGTTCAACACCCGCAGAATGTCGTACCCCAGCCAGCGCAGGATCCAGCGCGGATATGGGGCCCGTTTCAGGCCCGTGCGGGGCGAGGAGCCCGAGACAGATACAGATGAGGCGGACGGTTAACTATGATCAGGCTCCATCTGGATAGGAGCCCGAGGTAACGGAAATTGAGGTTAGGGGGGTCAGCAATGATCGCGCAGCACCTCTGCCACTACGAACATGCTGCCGCCCACATAGATCAGATCATCGGGCTGCGCTGAATCAAGTGCGGTACCGAATGCGGCCGCCACGCTGAGGTGGTGTGTGCCATTAAGGCCCGCTGACCGGCCTTTTTGTGCAAGCTGAGCGGCATCGAGGCCGCGGGGGATATCGGGCCTGCAGAAATAGTATGTGGCATGTTTGGGCATCAGCGCAAGCATGGACGAGATGTCCTTGTCGTTCACCGCGCCTATCACCATGTGCAGACCGCCATGGGGAGTCATGGCCAGTTGGTGCATGGCCTCGCGCAGGCCATCGGCATTGTGTGCGCTCTCCAAGATGACCATCGGTTGCCTGTGCAGTATCTGCCACCGGCCCTGTAGCCCGGTGATGTTGCACACATGGGCCAGTGCTTCGTTCACATGATGATCGGAGAGGGTCATTCCTGTGGCCTTCAAATTGTCAATGACCGATAGGAAAGTCGGGATGTTCCATGCCTGATAGGCCCCCAGGAGCTGCGACCGTACGGTGGTGACCGACCCATCTGAACGATTGAGGATATCCAGTTCTGCCACGGGTTCGTCATGCATGTGCCAGCGCATGGCGGTGGTTGAATATCTGTCGGTGGCGAAAGTGACCGGGGCACCAGCACGGTGGGCAACGGACTCGAAAACGGGATCGGTTTCATCGCTCCGCTGACCTATCACCACCGGACAGCCGGGCTTGATGATGCCGGCCTTTTCTGCTGCTATCAGTGCATGGGTGTGGCCAAGGAACTGGGTGTGGTCGAGCCCGATATTGGTTATCACACTCAGAATAGGGGAGATGATGTTGGTGCTGTCCAGGCGGCCGCCCATGCCCACCTCTATCACAGCCACCTCGACATGCTCATTAACAAAGTGATCAAATGCCATGGCGACCGTGACTTCAAAGAAGGAGGGATGGATGGATTCGATCAGGGGCCTGATGCGCCCCACAAAATGGGTCACGGCCCGTTTGGGTATCATGTGGCCGTTGACCTTGATCCGCTCGCGGAAATCGACCAGATGGGGCGAGGTGTAGAGTCCGGTGCGGAATCCAGCGCATTGCAACGTTGCCGCTGTAAGATGCGATACCGACCCTTTGCCGTTGGTGCCGCCCACGTGAATGCAACGGAGTTTTCTGTGCGGGTCGCCCAGGGCAGCGCAGAGCGCAACGATGTTGCCCAGATCGGCCCGGTAGGCGGCTGCGCCTTCGCGCTGGTACATGGGCAGCATGGAGTAGAGGTACTCCAACGTGGCCTCGTACGTCAGCGCCATTATTCCACCACGAAGTCGAAGGTTATGGTGCCCTTCTGCTGCAGCGCATCGGGGCTGGCGCTGAAACGGGTGTCGATGGCCGCCTGCCGCGCCAGGGTGTAGAGGTAGCTGTCGGTGGTGGTGCTGCCGCGCCCGCCCGGGGTGGCCACCACCACTTTGCCCGACTTGTCCACTACAATATCGACCACCACGCGGCCCTGCTTCTGGCTGTTGTCTTTGATCTGAGGCGGGGCCAGCATTTTTCTGCCGCTCAGGTTGAAACTGGGCCCGTTGCCCGAACCGCCTCCGCTGCCATAAGGCGCGCCCGGAACACCATCGGGGTCACCCTGATTGCCGCCCGGACGGGTATTACCTTGCCCAGTACCGGTTCCGCTCTTGGCCTTGGCAAACAGGGCCTCGGTCTGTTTGCGTTTCTCAGCCTCGGCCTTCTCCTGCTCGCGCCTGCGTATCTCCTCCTCGGTTGGCTGCTTGGGCGGTTCGGGCCTTGGGTCGGCCTTTTTCGGGGCCACCACAGACTCCTCCACATCCTGTGTTAGCACCTGCTCCTCGGCAGCGGTGGCCTGCTGCGTTGGCTCAACGGCCTGCACTGTCTCGGCACTGGCCACGGGTTCGCTCTCTATCTCTCCCAGCCCCACCTCATCAAACCCGAAATTGACCAACATGCCTTCTTCGGGCGGGGGTATGGTATGGCTCAGTCCCACAAAAGCAAGGATGAGGAGCAGCAGGGCATGCACCGTGATGCTCACCGCAAGGCCCTTACGCCTGTCGTTTTTTTCCTTATCGCTTGCTGGCGCACCCATACTGTACTACCCTGATCCGCTGAGCACTCATTTAGGCTTGGTTGCCAGCACAATCTTGTAATGATTGCGGTAAGCGATGTCCATCACCTCCACGGCATGTTCAATGGGCACCCCTTGTTCCACGCGCAGCACGATCACCTGGTCCTCTTGCCCATTGAGACGCTGGGCCAATGTGGTTTCCATAAAGGCCGGCTCAACAGGGTCCATGTTGATGAAATAGCGCAGGTCCTTGGTGATGCTGACCGACACCGATTCCTTTTTCACACTCTTTGCCTTGCTGCTGGGCAGTACCAGGTCCAGTGCATTGGTGGTTACCAGGGTGCTGGTGAGCATGAAGAAGATGAGCAGAAGGAACACGATATCGGTCATGGAGGCCATCGAGAACTCCACGCTGACCTTGTTTCGGGGACGTAGCGACATGGCCTCAGGCGGGTTCGTGCAACAGGTCGATGAACTCGGTGGTGCGGCTCTCCAGATTGAATACCACCCGGTTGATGCGCGCCACCAGGAAGTTGTAGCCCAGATACGCCATGATGCCCACCACAAGGCCGGCCACGGTGGTGGTCATGGCGGTGTAGATACCGTTGGCGAGCATCGAGACGTTGATCTGCCCACCGGCAGCGGCCATCTCGTGGAAGGCCAGGATCATGCCCACCACAGTGCCAAGGAACCCGATCATGGGCGCGGCACCGGCCACAGTGGCCAAGGTGGGCAGGTTTGCCTCAAGCTTCGACACTTCCAGTTTGCCCACGTTCTCCACCGCAGCGTTGATGTCGTTCAGCGGGCGGCCTATGCGCGCTATACCTTTCTCCATCATGCGCGCCACGGGGGTGTCGGTGCGCTGGCACAGTTGCCTGGCGGCATCGAGTCGGCCACCCTGCACCATGTCCTTGAGCTGGTTCATGAAGGCGGTATCTTCTTGCGATGCCCGCTTCAGTGCCAGCACCCGCTCTACGAAGATGTACACCGCCACCACGCTGAGCAGCAATAGACTGAGCATGATCAACTGCCCGGCTATGCCGCCCGACAGCATCAGTTCCATGATGCTGAGGGTCGTTTCCTGTGTTTCGGGCACGGGTATTTCCACCGGGGCCTGAGCATGTGCGGTGGCAGCCAGAGCAAACAGGCTCAGGGTCAGTGCGTGTCTTTTCATCTGGTTCATGGGATGGTCGAAATTACCCCCGACCGATGGGGACATCGGGCCATAGGGTCGGCATTATCAACACGGGGATGTTGAGTTTATTGTGTGAGGATGAGGACCACGGCCGTAGGTGTGCCTGGGCCGATATCATGAAAGAAGAGACGGGAATTATCAATTGCCAGAGCCTGACCATTTGACCCCGAAGGGCACTTGTGTGCGGGTAAATTTGCCGCCCATTTCTTTTGCCATGTCTAAGCCGCAGTCTACCCTTTCTGCTCAGGACCGGGGTCTGGTCGATAAGATCCAAAAGCTCAAGACCGTGCAGAATGCGGTGATCCTGGCGCACTACTATCAGACGGCCGATATTCAGGATGTGGCCGATCATGTGGGCGACAGCCTTGAACTAGCGCGCTGGGCCGCCATGGCCGATGCCGATACCATTGTGCTGTGCGGGGTGCGTTTCATGGCCGAGACCGCCAAGGTGCTCAACCCCACCAAGCGCGTGCTGCTGCCTGACCTTGAGGCAGGATGCTCGCTCGAACAATCGTGCCCACCTGATGATTTCAGCGCCTTCCGCAGGGCGCATCCCGATCATGTGGCCGTCACGTATGTCAACTGCTCGGCTGAGGTGAAGGCCCTGAGCGACATCGTCTGCACCAGCTCAAATGCCGAGGCGGTGATCAGGTCCATCCCATCAGAGACTCCGATCATCTTCGCCCCCGACCGCAACCTAGGCC
The DNA here is from genome assembly GCA_044356305.1 of Flavobacteriales bacterium. GTDB lineage: Bacteria > Bacteroidota > Bacteroidia > UBA10329 > UBA10329 > JBIKWM01. Next base: position 99,405 of record JBIKWM010000002.1, on the reverse strand, counting down.
GCTACCTGATCAATAGGACCGGGCGCGACATGCTCTTGTGGGACGGTGCCTGTGTGGTGCACGAGGCATTCGCGGCCGACAAGCTCATCCGCCTCGTATCTGAGAATCCTGATGCACAGATCATTGCCCACCCGGAGTCGCAGACCGAGGTGCTGGAGCTGGCCTCCTTCATCGGGTCAACGGCCGCCATGCTCAGGCATGTCACCGAATCGGCCCATAACACCTTTATTGTGGCCACCGAGGCGGGCATATTGCACCGCATGCAGCAGGCCGTGCCGCACAAAAACCTGATTCCCGCCCCTTCCCGCGAGGACAACACCTGCGCCTGTAGCGAGTGCGCGTTCATGAAGGTGAACACCTTGCAGAAGCTGCACGACTGCCTTGTCAGCAACCGGCCGGAGATTGTTCTGGATGCTGAACTGATCAGGCAGGCGCGTGTTCCATTGGACCGGATGTTGGCCCTTTCCAAATGACGATTGTCAGGTCTGATGTTCTGATAATAGGTGCTGGCATAGGCGGACTGACGCTTGCCATCAAACTGGCTCAGGCCGATGAGAGGCTGCGCATCACGGTGCTCGACAAGACCGTTGATGGTGCTTCGAACACACAGATGGCCCAAGGTGGCATAGCTGCTGTGACCGATTTCGGTTCCGATTCCTTTCAGAGCCACATTGACGACACCCTGAAGGCCGGGTCCGGCCACTGTGACCCTGCCGTGGTGCAGCATGTGGTATGCACCGCCCCTGAGCGGGTGCACGAACTTCTGAAGTGGGGCATGCGGTTCGATGGGGCATCGGGCAGACCCGACCTCGCGCTGGAGGGCGGCCACTCGGCCAGACGCGTGCTGCACCATGCCGATATGACCGGGCTCGAGGTGAGCCGCACCCTGATGCGTATGGTCGCATCGCTGCCTCAGATACAGATGGTGCGCGGCATGGTGAGCACTGACCTGATAGTGGCCGATGGCCGATGCCACGGTGTGTGGACCCGCGATGCATCTTCAAATAATGTTGGCTCATACACGGCAACGGCCACCGTGTTGTGCACGGGCGGTAGCGGACAGGCCTACGCCCTCACCACCAACCCGCAGGGAGCCACTGGCGATGGCGTGGCCATGGCCCTGAGGGCCGGAGTGCCATTGGCTGACATGGAGTTCGTCCAGTTCCATCCTACCGCGCTGGCTGTGGGGCACGCCACCGGACCGGCATTCCTGATCAGCGAGGCGGTGCGTGGTGCTGGGGCAGTGCTCATTGATGCGCATGGCAACCGTTTCATGGATGCATGGCATCCGCTCGGGTCGCTGGCCCCGCGCGATGTGGTGGCCCGCCACATTGCCCTGCTCATGCAGCAGAGCGGCACACCCCACGTGTGGCTCGACTGCCGTCCCATTGGCCCCGGGGTCATGCGGGCGCATTTCCCCAACATCAGCGCACATTGTCTGCGGCTGGGCATCGACCCGATGCAGACACCCTTGCCTGTGGCCCCTGCCGCGCACTACCAATGCGGGGGCGTTAAGGCCCGTATCGATGGTTCAACCGCCCTGATGGGACTTTTTGCCGTGGGCGAATGTGTCTGTACCGGTCTGCATGGCGCCAACAGGCTGGCCTCAAACTCCCTCCTCGAAGCCCTTGTGATGGCACACGAATGTCACATTGCTATTCAGGGTGAAATGGGTATCGGTGTATCCTATTCCATTGATCTTGGAATAATCGAATTAACCGGGAACACTGAAGGGGCCTCTTCTTTTTGGGCCGAATTGAGGACAGAGGCTGCCCGGACCATGTCAGATTTTGCTGGCCCGTTGCGCAGCGCAACCGGACTGGACAAGGCTGAGGATGTGCTCACGGAACTCGCTTTGAGGAGCGCAACTGCCCCGGATGGATGGAACACAGAGCGTCAGGCCGCAGAGAATCTATTGGATGTTTCAATGGCCATTGTTCGCGCGGCCAGAGCCAGGACAGATAGCCTTGGGTGCCACCACATGCTGGGGTGAACCCAGCGGTCCGGTTGATGGCAGTTCTGGCCGATGAATTTCACCGAAGGGTCTGAGAAGGACTGCTCACACTCCTCCTAGACTCAGTTCACCAGATCCCCTCGCAGTGTACGGTAGCGCTTGCGGGCCTCGGCTGTGAGCAGGCTGCCAGGGTGTTTGATCAGCATCTCCTGGAACAGCTCCATGGCGCGCTGTGGCTGGGCAAGATGATCTTGATAGATGGTTGCCATCTGGAACAGGGCATCATCGGCCAGAACTTCCTCAGCATAGTTCTCATAGAGTCGCGTCAGCAATGCCATTGCACCCTCGTAGTCGTTGGCTTTGATACGCAGCTGGGCCTTGCGGTGCAATATGTCATCGGTAAGGGAGTGAAAGGGGAATTGCAGTTCAATGCTGTCAAGGGTCAGAAGTGCCTCCTCCGTGCGGTTGCGGAACAGTAGCAGATCGGCCCGCGCAAACATTGCCAGAGCCTCGGTGCTGGTGTCCATGGTGGTGTTGTCGGTTATCAGCAGTGCGAGGTAAATCGCATCGTTAGAGATGAACTGCGATGTGGCCGCCTTCAGCACATTCAGTTGTGCGGCCGCCCATTCGAACTGACCCGTGTAATAGGCCAACTTGGCATTTTTCAGTTTCGCCTCTCGGCCCAGTTCATCGTTCTTCAGCAGTTTCTCAGCCTGCGAGTATAGGAGTGTTGCCTCCCACTCATCGCCAACAAAAAGAAGGGCGTCACCCAGCGCCATCTTGGTGCGTGCCAGATCCTGCATGGCTATGCCGGGCGCCTCCATGGCCGAATAAAGCATGTCTATTCCCTTGTCAGGCTGTTGCATGTGAAACACGTACAGTTCGGCCAGGTCGTTCATGATCGGTACACTCGCACCGCTGCGGCCCACCTCATCGAGCGTGGTGAGAAATTCTTTTTCCAGCTCCACAAGGTCATTGGCTGTGTACTGGCCCTTATCAGTCACTTTCAGGTAAAGGGTTTTGCACAGGTCGCGTTTGCATCCCACGTAGTAATAATTCTCTTTTCCCTTCCTGATCACATATCTGAACGCCTCGGCTGCCAGATCATAGTCGCGTTCTGTGCGGGCTATGTTGGCCAACTCAACAATGCGCGACCCATCCTCGCGGTTCCGCCTGTCCATGGCCTTGGCCTGTATGAAGGCCTCTGAGAGTTCTTTCTTTTGGACGAAATGCCAGATCAGCAGCTCAGAGTAGATATCAAGGGTGGCATCGCGCTGTATGCGATCTATCAATGCCTGCTCAAAGAACTCAGCTTTTTTACCTGTCGCATCGCGCGCCATGATGTCGAGCAGCATGGTCTTGGCCTTATTCACCGCGGTCGGATCCTCTGCCAGTGCATCGAACACCTCTGCCAGCACAAGGTCCCACTTGCCCATCCTGTCAAACAAGGCGGCCAACTCAAAATAATACGGCACCAGACCGTTGAGCAGTCTGCGGCCCTTCTGGTAGGTGCGCACTGCCCATTCATTCTGCCCGGCATCCTCAAAGGCCTGCCCCATGGCATCTACCATGCCTTGCGAGGGTGCGAGTTCCTTCAACGCCATATCGAAGGCCGATTGGGCCTTGCGGTCGTCTCCGCTGCGCTGAAAGATGACACCCAACTGAATCAGAAGAACCGGGTCTGATTCGCGTTTGATGCGCTTTTCGACCGACTTTATCGCTTCGTCATAAGCTTTCAGTTCAAGAAGGCACTCTATCTGGTAGCTGTGATAGAACGGGTCGCCCGTTTTCCTATAGAGCTTCTCGTAGATCACCGATGCCTTGTCAAACTCCCCGTTCTTGAGGTATTGGGCGGCCAATTGCTCATCGGTGCCCTGTGCCGCAGCGGCAAAAGGAAGGGCGAGCAACAGTAGGAAAGACAGGGCCTGCTTCATTCGTCAAGTATAACGCGCACCTGTGGCAACAGTTCATCGAATAGGGCCATGCAGGTGTCGATGGCCGTGCGGTTGTCGTTCATGGCCTCGTTGAGCGACTGCACATATTGGAATTCGGTGTCGATATGGCGCTGCACACTGTCAACAGGCATCGTGCCACTGTGAAGGTCGGCCCTAAGTGAGTTGAGCTGTGAGCGGGTGCGTGCGCACTCTTCGGCAATCCGCGCCTTGCGCACCAGCGATGCGCGCAACTGTGGGGCCAGGCACGCCCAACGGTGAAGTACCCGTGCATCCTTTTCTGTTAGGGTGTCGCCCGCCTGGACGGCAAGAGCCACAAGTCGGTCCACTTCGGCAGTGCGCAGTTCCACCTGATCCGCATCGGCCAGCGCATTGACCGAGTCGGTGGCGTGCACCACAGCCTCAAGGCTCAGTAGCGCATCGGTGGTCTGCTTCGCCTTCTCACCTTGGCACGATGCAATGAGCAGAGTGATGACGACCAGTGCGGGGCGAAACATAAGCCTGATCAGTAATGAATCGGGGCCACGGACTGACACCCTTCAACTCCTTCACAGGTGACAGAATGTGTCACCTGAGTCATGCTGAGCGGAGTTGATGCTTGCCCCATCACATCAATCGATGATGTTGAACCCACAGTACGGGTGCAGCACCTCAGGTATCACGATTCCGTCCGGGGTCTGGTAGTTCTCGAGCAGTGCGGCCACTATACGTGGAAGGGCCAGGGCACTGCCGTTGAGCGTGTGGGCCAGTTGCGGCTTGCCACCGGCCTTACGGAAACGGCACTTGAGGCGGTTGGCCTGAAAGGTCTCGAAGTTCGAAACAGAACTCACCTCCAGCCAGCGCTGCTGGGCCCCGCTGTACACCTCCAGATCGTAAGTGAGGGCCGATGTGAAACCCATGTCGCCACCGCACAGACGCAGCACCCGGTACGTCAGGCCCAGTTTCTCAAGCAGGCCGCGCACGTGAGCCACCATGCCATCCAACAGGGCATAGCTTGTTTCTGGGTCAGCTATCTGCACAATCTCCACCTTGTCGAACTGGTGAAGGCGGTTCAGCCCCTTGACATCCTTTCCATACGACCCCGCTTCTCTGCGGAAACAAGGGGTGTATGCCGTGAGGCGCACCGGCAACTTGTCTGCATCGAGTATCACATCGCGGAAAAAGTTGGTCAGGGGCACCTCGGCCGTGGGTACCAGATAGAGGTCGTCAACCGTGCAGTGGTACATCTGCCCCTCTTTGTCGGGCAGCTGGCCGGTTCCGTAGCCGCTCGCCTCATTCACCACAAATGGCGGGATATACTCGGTGTAGCCTGCATTGCGGGCCTCATCGAGAAAGAAATTGATGAGTGCACGTTGCAGCCGCGCCCCGCGTCCGGTGTAAACAGGGAAACCGCTCCCGGTCACCTTCACTCCCAATGGGAAATTGATAAGGCTGTATCGCTCGGCCAGTTCCCAATGGGGCACCGCCCCTAGGTGGAGGTTGGGCATGGCTCCATGGCTATGTACCGTCAGGTTCTCCTCGGCACTTCGGCCCTCGGGCACTATGGCATCGGGCAGATTCGGGATGCGGTAAAGGTGGGTGCGCAGGGCGTCTTCGGCCACGTTCAACTCATCCTGCAGGCGCGCGCTGTCCTCTTTGAGCGCATTGGCGCGGGCCTTGGCAGCATTGGCCTCGGCAGTTTTTCCCTGTTTGAACAGTGCGCCTATCTCGTTGGCAATGCTGTTCGATTCGGCCAGTACCGCATCGAGGCGGGTCTGCGTGGCGCGTCTGCGGTCGTCAAGCGCAAGGGCCTCGTCAATCAATGCCTTGGCATCGAGGCCGCGCTTCCCGAGGCGGGCCACCGATTCATCATAATTATCGCGCAGGAAGGCAGGCTGTAACATGGTGTCTCAGAAATGGGGCGCAAAGGTAGCCGCGCCAGATGGGCTTCACTTCTTCTTCAGGCCCCCTTCAAAACGGTATTCCATCTTGGGTTTGCCGTTTTTCGAAATGATGCACTTGCCCTTGATGGTGCTACCGAACGCAGTGCCTTCCCATTTGAGCGACATGCCATCGGCATTCTTGTTTATCCCTTCAAAGGGTAGGATGTAATCACCGTCCATGTCCTGTGGGTCGTGTACCACGTATTCCCCTGGCTGAAAGCCCTCCTTCTGCTGCATGTGCCGCGATCCCATCTTACCGCTGCGGAAGGCCAGTTCGTCCTTCTCAATGTTCGGTTCCTTGTTCTTCTTATCCTGCGGGTCGAGGGTGACGATGAAAACCTTGCTGGCCAGCAGCTTGTCGCGCGGTGGCTTGCCCTGTGCCGATGCAAAAGCGGGCAATAACAGGACGACTAGCAGCAAGTATGTGTGCAGCGGCCTCATAACTGACGTAGGTGCTCAACGGTGGCAAACAATGCATCGCGCAGGGCGCGGTAATTCAGTCGCAGGTCGTCCATGCGGGCGGTGTGCTCGCTGTGGCGATAGGGCAGCTCGCGGTCGCGCAGCAGCAGGCGGTCCTCAGCCGCCTTGCGCACCTGCTCTTCGTGGCTTCGCAGGCCATCATGGCCCAATGCCGTCACCAGATCCAGGAATTGCCGCACGCGGGTGTTCAGGTCGCCCAAACGGGCACGCTCAGCGGGCAGATGCAGCTTGAGGCCATAGATGTCGGCCATACGTTGCAGAAATAGCAGGTCGGTATGCCAGGTAGCCAGCTCGCTCTGCCAGCCTCTCACCTGTTGGTGCCATTGCTGAGCCTGCTTTTTCTGGTCTGCCTCGTGCATGAGGCGAAGGTAGAATGGATGATACGGGTATTGAAAGTGGAAAATGGATCGGATAGGCAAATCAACAGTGGATGGATCACCGTACGTATGCCGATGTGGCGGGATGTGAACCCGTGGTCCAATTTGACTTGACAGAGGGATCCTCACCTCATCTCATATGCCCATGTATGGAATCCAGCAGTGCGTTGGCGGTATGCATGGCACAGGCGCGGCCAAAGGGTGTAATTGGAACCATCGGGGCTCAGGTACCAGCTCCGGCAGCCTGTCAACCAGACGGTACCGGCCAGTTTCTCCTGCATCTCCACTGTGTAGGCCTGCTGTACATCGGCCTTCACCTCTACCACGCTACGGTTTCGTTTTGCCATGGCCTGCATGGTGGCCAAAATGTGCTCCACCTGGGCCTCTATCATCACGATCATGCTGTTGTGGCCAAGGCCGGTATTGGGGCCTACGATCAGGAACATGTTGGGGTATCCGTGCACGCTTATGCCGAGGTAGGCCTGTGGTCTGTCGGCCCAGTAATCGCGCAGGTCGGTGCCGGCCGTGCCGTACACCTTCAGCGGCCATAGATAATCGGCAATCCGGAATCCGGTGCCGTAGATGATCACATCGGCCGCACGAAGGCGTCCGGTGGCATCAACCACCCCTTTTTCTGTGACATGGCTGATGGCATCGGTTATAACTTCCACGTTGGGCCTTGCCAATGTAGGGTAGTAGTCGTTGGCCATGAGAATGCGTTTGCACCCGATATGGAAACCCGGCTGCGCCTTTTTGCGCAGTGCCTCGTCTTTAATTCCCTTCCTTATGTTGCGCAGCCCCATTCGCTCAGCCACGCGCAAAAGGGCGGGCCTGAAAACAAAGCCCAGCCCTTGCGCCTCGTGCCGCCAATAGATGGCCTGCCTGTGCAACCTGGCAGTGAATGTAAAATGGCGGAACAGCCATTTCTCAGTTGATGAGTATGCCCTATCGGGCCTTGGCAGCACCCACGGGGCAGTGCGCTGGTACAGGCTCAGACTGCCAGCCACTTTGGCTATCTGTGGCACAAACTGAATGGCGCTGGCACCCGTGCCTATCACCGCCACATTTTTCCCTTCGAGGCTGATGGAATGATCCCATTCGGCACTGTGGAACCTCGGCCCGGTAAAATCTGCAATGCCCTTGATTTCCGGATAGGCCGGAATACTCAGGCCGCCTGTGCCCAGCACAGCGAACCGCGAGGAGAACACTCTGCCATCGGCAGCCACAGTGGTCCATTCGCCTTTTTCAGAATTGAAGCGGCAGTCAGTGGCAGGCGTATTGAATCGGATATGTGGCCGAAGGCCGTACCTGTCAACGCAGTGCAGGATGTAGCGCTGGATCTCGCCCTGACTGGCAAATGTGCGCGACCAGTCGGGCCACGGCTCAAAAGAGTAGCTGTACAGGTGCGAAGGGATGTCGCAGGCGGCCCCAGGGTAGTGGTTCACGTACCAGGTGCCACCCACCTCCTCAGCTTTTTCCAGTATCACGAAATCCGTGATGCCACTCTGCCTGAGCCTGATGGCCATGCACAGCCCCCCGAAACCCGCACCAACGATGGTGACCAGATGACGCTCATTGCCCGATTCTTCAATAGCCATGGTGGGCAAAGGTATCGGAGGGGGCCTGACACCGGATAGGTCTTGGGGCGGTCAAGGGAATGGCGACCCTGAAACGGTCGTAGAGGTCGCGGCCGCTTATTAAACGGAAACTGAGGTTCCGTGATGAAAATTTTAGGAGTATTCGCTGAGACCGACCAGAATCACAGATCAGACGTAAAGATGCTGCGAAGCACAGATCCGTCAGACCATGGAGGTGGAGATGGCATGATATACCAACTCAGCATTAGACCGGACTCCCACCTTTCGGAATATGTTCTTGCGGTGGGTATTCACTGTGTGTACACTGAGGAATAGCCCACTGGCAATTTCATTGGCCGTCTGGCCCCGGCATATCCGCTCAACTATCTCAATCTCGCGCCTCGACAATGACGCAGGAAGGCACTTCTGCTCGGCTGTGCCAGAAGAGCTCCGTTGAAGCAATACATCCACCACGCGGTTACAGAAGAATCTTTCGCCTCTGGCCGTGGCATACACCGCATCGGTCACTTCGTCCCCTTCGCATTCCTTGAGCAGGAATGAGCAGACCCCGTAATCCATGACCCTGCGCATGCGCTGAACGGTCGTCTCGGCAGTGATCATGAGCACCTGAGTGCCCGGTGAGCACTGATTCACGGTGAGCAGGTCCTCCATACTGATGGACATGGCCTGGTCATAATCGAAAATCAGGACCTGAGGGCGTTGGGTGCGAAGCATGTTCCGCATCTCAGCAGATGTGCGTGCCTCGCCCACCAGACGTATGTCGCCCCGTTGTGCCAATAGCGTCTTTATTCCTTCTCTCACAAGGAAGTGCGCATCAGCTATGCCTACGGTGACCATTGCTTATTTAGACAGATTCTAAACTTGGCGCAAAGAAATGCGAAACAGGCCGCTCAGGCAACAGCAGACATCATGCCTTAAGAATAAAATACCGCGAAAGGGGTACGTGTCGGGTCAATACCTGTTCATGGCCCGCACCACATTGAAAGTGCGGTATTCACGGAGCTTGGGTTCAAAGAACTCCACCTCCTGATAGCTCACATGCACCTTGGTGCCCACCAGGTTGCGAAAATTGTCCTCAACACCCAGGTCGCTGCGAAAATGGTCGAGCCACAGGAAACGGTACCGTTTGCCCTGGGCATCATCGACATTGAACACAACGAACTGATCATCGCTCACCGATACGACAGTGCCTTCAAACGACTTGGTGGCAATTTCTATCGCTTCCGCCTCGGCCTCTGTGCTGGCCTGGGTCATGCGTAGCAGGGTCTGCGGGCACACCGTGGCCATGCGCAGGCCGATGAGGGTGCCCAGTTTTTCGCCATCGCGGTCTATCTGAGCGAAATCTATTCCGTGGTCCTTCTTCAGTTTCTTGGCATGTGGCTGGGCCACTTCTATCATGCAAAGTCCCATCTGCATGGTCAGGGCCTCCATGTCGGCCTTATCGACTCCCGATGGCCCTACTCGTTCCTCAATGCACTTGCAGCTCTTCTCGGCTATTTCTTGCAGATAGTCCTGAGCATGTGCAAGGTAGGGTGACAGCAGAATCAGGGCAAAGGAGAATATGGAATACTTCATCGGGCAAATGTAGCCTGTTTGCTGGGGGTCAGTCCAATTCGAGCATGCCGCTGGCCCTGGCCTCTTCATACCCCTTGTCAATGTTATGGCGGGCCTTATCGTGCGCTGCGGCCACGGCCATCTGGTCGCAACGGTTGTTCTCGGGGTTGTCGGCATGGCCTTTCACCCAAACCATTTTCAGTCTGTGCCTGGGGTAAATATCCAGGAAGCGCTTCCACAGGTCTGGGTTCTTCTTGCCCTGGAATCCCTTTTTGGCCCAGCCGAACACCCATTTGAGCGAGATGGAATCGACCACGTAACGCGAATCGGAGTACACCGTCACCTCATGGCCCTCGCCTTTCAGCGCCTCGAGGGCAATGATCACGGCTAGCAGCTCCATGCGGTTGTTTGTGGTCAGCCTGAACCCTGCAGCCATCTCCTTGCGGTACTGCCCGCTCAGCAGCACAATGCCCAATCCGCCCGGCCCCGGGTTGCCCAGGGCGCTGCCATCCGTGTAAACATCTATGATCAAGGCAGCAACGTGGGGTTAATTTCGCCAACCATGGCAAAGGGTGAGTTGAGGTCAATGACCGGGTTCGGAAAGGCGGTGGGCAAGTATAACGACATGCCCGTCACCGCAGAGGTGCGCAGTGTGAACAGCAAAACACTCGACCTGTCCTTCAGGTTGCCGCAGGCTGTGCGAGACCGCGAGGGCGATCTGCGCCAGATGGCCACCGAGACTATTGTTCGCGGCAAATCGGACATGAGCCTGCGCATGGAACACGGCCCGGCCAGCCGAGCCATGAACATAGACAGGGAGGCATTCATGGCCAATGCGAAGATGTTGAAGGCCCTGGCCGATGAGGCAGGCATCAGCGATGCAGATATTCTGGGCACAGTGCTTCGACTGCCTGATGTGGCAGTGGCCGAGGAGCTTACGGATGCCCCTGAAGAGATGTGGGCGGCCCTCCGCCAGGTCATGGTCGATGCATTGGCCGATTTTGACCGTTTCAGGCTTCGAGAGGGTACCGCCCTGGCCACAGAACTTACCGGACGCGTGAATCGGATTCTTGCACTGCTGGCGCAGACCGAACCGTTTGAGGAATCGAGGTTGGCCACCACCCGTGCACGCCTATTAGAGCGCATGGCCGAGATAGGCGCCAAGGTGGATCACAACAGATTTGAACAGGAGCTCATCTTTTACCTCGAAAAACTGGATGTGACCGAAGAGAAAGTACGTCTAAGAGCGCATTGCGCCCACTTTCTGCACACCATGGATGAGCCGCAGGCAGGCCGCAAGCTGGGCTTCATAGGGCAGGAGATGGGCCGCGAGATCAACACCCTCGGCTCAAAATCAAATCAGGCCGACATGCAGCGCATTGTGGTAGAGATGAAGGACGAACTGGAAAAGATCAAGGAGCAGGTGCTGAATGTACTGTGAGGGTAGGAATCGTTAAACCACGGAGCCTTCTATCCATTCAAAGAAGGAATCCAATTTAACACCATGCGTAGACTCTTATTCTCCTGCTTTGCCATCCTTTGCGGCAGTGCCTCGGCCCAAGACCCGTACTTCCCGCCCCTGACCGGCAGTACCTGGGAGACCCGCTCGCCTGAGGAGCTCGGGTGGTGCCCAGAGGCCATTCCGCCACTGCTCGACTATCTGGAGCAGCGAAACAGCAAGGCGTTCATGGTGCTCAAGGACGGCAGGATGGTGATAGAGCATTACTTCAGCACATTCACCCAGGACAGCCTCTGGTACTGGGCATCGGCAGGTAAGACTGTCACTGCCTTCATGGTGGGCAAGGCGCAGGAAGAAGGCCACCTTGCCATCTCCGATGCCACTTCTGATCACCTCGGCACCGGGTGGACCAGCTGCGCTCCGGCAGATGAAGACCTGATCTCAATTCGTCATCAGCTAAGCATGACCAGCGGCCTTGACGATGGTGTGGCCGATGTGTACTGCACCCTCCCAACGTGTCTTGAATGTTTGGCCCCTGCTGGCACGCGTTGGGCCTACCACAATGGCCCCTATACCTTGCTCGATGGGGTGATAGAGGCCGCAACGGGCCAGACCCTGAACCAGTACACCAACCAGAAACTGCTGCAACCCACAGGCATGGCCGGGGCTTTCTATCAGTCAGGCTACAACAATGTATTTGTGAGCAAGCCCAGAAGTATGGCGCGTTTCGGGCTGCTGATGCTCAACAACGGCAATTGGAACGGCACGCAGGTGATGGATGACCAGGTGTATTTCAATCAGATGATCACCCCATCGCAGAATATCAATCAGAGCTATGGTTACCTATGGTGGCTCAATGGTCAGGCCTCGTTCATGGTGCCATATTCCCAGTTCGTCATTCCCGGCATGCTGTTTCCCAATGCCCCGGCCGACATGTATGCCGCCATGGGCAAGAACGGACAGTTTCTCGATGTGGTACCGAGCCAGGGCCTCGTAGTGGTACGGATGGGCAATGCCCCCACCGCTGACGATGTGCCCTTCACCATGAACGACACGATATGGCAGAAACTGAATGATGTGATGTGCTCTGGCACACGATTGGACGAACTGACTTCCACAGGGCCTGCCGCACGGGCACATTACAATGTGGCAGAAGGTGCGGTGGTTGTGAATGTCTCGCTCAACCCCAAGGCCAACGCTGTCCTCACAGATGTGTCGGGCCGCGTGGTACACAGTGGCCCACCTGCCGATGCAGAGCACGGGGCAGTGGTATATGTGGGCGCCCTGCCGCCAGGGGTCTATGTGCTGGATGCCATGGGCACTGCGGGCCGCATGCGCCTTCGCTTGGCCGTTACCCCGGCCCCTTGAACCTCAGGGTGCGCTGGGCTACCTTCGCGGCTCAGACACCATCATGGACAGCACCGCCCTTCACGCCATCGGTCCGGTCGATGGCCGTTATGCCCGCCACACAGCCCCCTTGGCCGGTTACTTCAGCGAGTCGGCCCTGATCCGCTACCGCGTGCAGGTGGAGGTGGAGTACTTCATTGCCCTTTGCGATGCAGGCCTTCCGCAGCTATCGGCCATTGACCCTGCCCTGTATGGCGAACTGCGCAACATCTATCTCAGATTCGGTGATGCTGATGCCCTTGCGGTGAAGGAGATTGAGAAGACCACTAACCACGATGTGAAGGCCGTGGAGTACTTCATCAAGCGAAGGTTCGATGGATTGGGCATTGGGGCCGAGCAGGAGTTTGTCCATTTCGGGCTGACGAGCCAGGATGTGAACAACACCGCGTTCCCGCTCATGATGCGCGATGCCACCCGCGAGGTGATGCTGCCCATGATCGATGCACTGATAGCGCAATTAGAAGGCCTTGCCGATGCATGGTCGGCCATACCGCTGCTGGCGCGCACGCACGGACAGCCTGCCTCGCCCACCACGCTGGGCAAGGAGATGCGCGTTTTCACCGAGCGACTGCAAGAGCAACGCAGACACCTGATCAGCGTGCCCTATTCGGCCAAATTCGGAGGTGCAACGGGCAATCTCAATGCCCACAGGGTGGCCTATCCGGACATTGATTGGCCCCGGTTCGCAGACCGTTTCGTCAACACCACCTTGGGCCTGCACCGATCGCGCACCACCACTCAGATTGAGCATTATGACAACACAGCCGCTTGGTGCGATGCCTGGCGCAGAATAAACGTGATACTCATTGACCTGTGCCGCGATGTGTGGATGTACGTGGCCAACGACCACTTCAAGCAGAAGATAAAGGAGGGCGAGGTGGGCTCATCGGCCATGCCGCACAAGGTGAACCCCATTGATTTTGAGAATGCAGAGGGCAACCTGGGCCTGGCCAACGCGCTGTTGGGACATCTGGCCGAGAAACTGCCGATAAGCCGGCTTCAGCGCGACCTGACCGACAGCACGGTGCTCCGTAACATCGGCTTGCCATTGGCTTACACGACCATTGCCCTGAAGAGCATGCACCGCGGCCTTGATAAGCTGGTGGTGAACGAGGATAGCATCGTTGCGGAATTGGAACGCAACTGGGTGGTGGTGGCCGAGGGCATACAGACCGTTCTGAGGCGCGAGGGATTCCCCAAGCCTTATGAGGCACTCAAGGCATTCACACGCACCAACGCCCGGCTCGACCGCGAGGCCATGCTGCGTTTCATTGATAGCCTAGATGTGACAGACGATCTGAAGCAGGAGCTTAGAGCCATAACCCCGTTCAATTATGTGGGGTATGCCTGATGGAAAGCGCCAAATGAAGGCTGTCTTATCCATTATTTTGATTCAGTGCTTCGGGCAAGCTGTTTGGTCACAACCCACCGACCCCCGTATTTACCCTATCCGGAAGGCGAGCGGTGCCATACGGTTGGACGGCCAACTGAATGAGCAGGCATGGATATCGGCCCAATTGACCGACACGTTCTTCTGCACATTCCCCTTCGACACCGGCATGGCGCGCACCCGCACCGATGTCATGCTCACATACGATGACAGGGCCATATATCTGGCGGCCCGCTGCTACGACCCCGTTCCCGGTCCGTACATCATTCAATCGCTCAAACGCGATTTCTCCTACCCCGTGAGCGATGCCTTCGGGGTGAACATAGACCCCTTCAACGATGGGCAGAACGGGTTCAATTTCTCCATCAATCCACTGGGCGTGCAACGCGAAGGCCTCATTCAGGTGGGGGGCGAGCAGGGTGTGACCACCGCATGGGACAATAAGTGGATGAGCGAGGTGGTGCGCGACTCGGGCCATTGGACCGTGGAAATGGCCATCCCCTTCAAGAGCATCCGTTACGACCACAGGCGCAAGGAATGGGGCATCAATTTCACCCGCAACGACCTGAAACAGAACGAGGGCAGCACCTGGGCGTGGGTGCCGCGCAACCAGAACATCGCCAATCTGGCCTTTCGGGGTCTTCTTGTGTGGGATGTGCCGCCCAAGAAGGCGGGGGCCAACATCTCCATCATACCCTACGCCACTGGCGGTCTTTACCATGACTACCGGGGCGAGAACCGGCCAGTGCCCAACTGGGGCATCGGTGGCGATGTGAAGGTGGCCCTTACCTCATCTCTCAACCTCGATGCCACCATCTACCCCGACTTCAGTCAGGTGGAAGTGGACCGCCAGATCACCAATCTCTCGCGGTTCTCGCTCTTCTTCCCCGAGCAGCGGCAGTTCTTCATTGAGAATTCAGATCTGTTTGCCTCGTTCGGATTCAGCAAGATCAGGCCCTTTTTCAGCCGCAGGATAGGGCTTTACAACGGGCAGAGGGTACCCCTTTTTGGGGGCATCAGGGTGAGCGGCAAGATCGGGCAGGGCTGGCGGGTGGGCCTTATGGGCCTACAGACCGAGGGAGTGGCGGCCCTTTCGCTCAACTCGCAGAACTTCCTGGTGGCAGCTGTTCAGCGCAACGTGTTCAAGCGCTCGAACATAGCGGCCATTTTCGTGAACCGCGAGGATTTCAAGGGCATTGATCTGCAGAAGCAGAACTACAACCGATTGGTGGGGCTCGATTATAACCTGTTCTCAGCCAATGGAAGGTGGCGGGGCAAGTTCTTCTTCCATCACACCTTCAGCCCCGATCAGAGACCCAATGCCTACGCCCACGCCAGTTGGCTGATGTACAACAGCCAGAACCTGACCGTGCATTGGAACCACGAATATGTGGGCGAGGGCTACGATGCACAGGTGGGCTTTGTGCCCCGTGGCAGCGTGTATGACCCCGTGCAGAACAAAGACGTGAAACTGCGCTATTGGCGATTTGAGCCGAGTGTGGAATACCGCTTCTATCCCAAGAGCAGGGTGGTGAACTACCACGGGCCTGGGCTGTATTTCGACACCTACCTCGATGCCGGGTTCAGTCGCACCGACCATGTCATCAGGCCATTCTATGTGGTGAAATTCCAGAACACCTCGCAGCTCGATGTGAATTATTTCGAGACCTACACCCGCCTGCTCTATGCCACCGATGTCACCTTTTCGGGAAAGGCCGCCCTGCCTGTTGATGGTTACTGGTACCGCGAGGGCGAACTGAGGTACACCACCGACAAGCGCAAGCGGCTCAATGGGGTGATATCGGGCCGGTTTGGGAGCTACTTCAACGGTATAAGGGGCAATTTCTACGCTGAGCTGGCATACCGTTGGCAGCCCTACGGCATATTCAGCGTGGTTTACGACCAGAACGAGATCAGCCTTGCCACCGGCCAGCGGGCCAGCATCATTGTGGTGGGACCCAAGCTGGAGTTCTCATTTACCCGAAGCGTATTCCTCACCACATTCTTCCAGTACAACACGCAGCAGGACAACTTCAACATCAACGCCCGTGTGCAATGGCGTTTCCGCCCCATGAGTGATGTGTACCTGGTCTATACCGACAACTACGACCAGCACCTGGCGGTGAAGAACCGCGCCATTGTGCTCAAGCTGGTGTGGTGGATCACGGTGTGAAGGGGTGCTTCTGAAATATTTCGAGAGGAGAGGACGTCATCATCACTCCTTCACCACCCTCACCACCACAGGACCCGCTGGTGTCTGGGCTTGCAAGGTGTAGAAGCCGGCCGACAGATGGCCAAGGCCTACCTCGAACCGTACCGATGGCGCTGCGAACATCTCGCTTGCCACCTCGCGGCCCATGGCATCGAGCAGGGTGTAGCCGCTACATGTACCGTTGCAGAGCAGGACGGTGACATGGTCGGTAGCGGGATTGGGTACCACACGCACTTCGGGCATGGGCCTTTGGCCGGAGCTGATGCCCGTGGAGCCCACTGCAATCTCCACATCCATGCATTGGGTGTGCGTACCGCAGGCGTTGGTCACCGTGAGGCAGACGTTGTAGGTACCGTAGTCAGGGAACAGGTGGTTGGGGAAGCGTGCGGTGGAGGTGAACCCATCACCGAAATCCCAGAAGTATGAGTCGCCCTCCCACATGCTGGTGAAGTAGAACAGGAAGGTGCCGGGCCTCTGATAGGTGATCTGCGCCTCGGGAGGGCAGCAGCCCAGGTTCTGGAACTTGGCATCAAATGCCGCCTGTACAAGGTCATCGGTGGCTTTGAGGGCCTGGACGGAGACGGTGTCTGTCCCTTTGGTGTCTCGGGCCCATATAACGCCATAATGGAGCCTATTGACAGACCCCGGTAGCATGGTGAAAGGGCCAGAAGATTGCACCTGGCGCCTATCAAAGGGTATATTGCCCGACAGAGGCTCGGACCAAGGAAATGACTGCGGTATACCTCCGGTACCCATCCAGTTTGGATCACTGTCGCCAGGAAAGGCATAGAAACACGGAGTTCCATTGCAACCACTGTTCTGATGCCCCATACCACCATAGCACAGTGGGGTGCCATCGCTCCAAAGTCCCTGCATTATCTGGTAATCAGAAGTAATTCCCCCACCATTTAGAATGCCACCCCAATAACGTGACATCAAATGTTGCTCGTTGTCAATGGTTCCATCTCCATCATTGTCATCTCCATCCGAATCCATCCACGGCCCTTGCAGAATATCGATGCCAACAGCCGGGGGATTGACACCATAATGGCCAGACAATGTGCTACCGTCAAAAGCGGTTCCATTGTACGTTATTGCCATATTTCTTTGCACATCAGAGGCTGAAAAATCATCCTGATAAAACCCAAGGTCAGGATCACTGAATAGTCCGATAAAGCTGTTGCTGAGCGTATTAGATCCCCTGTTGTAAACTTCATGGCTGTAGAAGGTCTGGTCTTGTAAAAAGTCGCAGCGCCTAAAGGCGTATGCCATGCAATGTATCTCAAGGCCTATGTGGCCGGCATTCATGGACCCTTCAATGTTGCCATTGTCGTTCACAATCCACCACAACACCTGATCGCCAAGGAGGTGAAAATCCATCTGAACAGGCTCATCGAAAGAGAAGGCTGGGTAATCGCCCAAAAGAGGTTCGTAAACTGAATTTGCATTTAGATCAATATATGGGGCCAAGTTGAATGCTTGTCCCAGACTTTGGTCGCCATTACCTGGCCAATCCAATATATCTTGTGGAATGATGTAACCGGGATCACCCAAGCGCTCTCTGAACTCGGCAACCTGCCAACGGTCCAACTTCCAGATGCGGTCGTATAGCGCGCAATTACTCGGTGAAGTCTGTGCATTGATAAGGTTGAGCGGCCCAGCAGCGTAATCACTTGCGAAGTTTACGTTGCCTCCCGTGAAATGAATGGTTCCGCCATTGTCCACCCCACCGAACCAAAGATTGCTCATGAACATACTATGCTTACCTGAACCAGCAGGAATTTCGTAGTTGGCAGATTCTACTTGATCCCACCAAAGTCTCATGTTCGCGTTGATCCTTGCCCTCACGTTGTTTACATCGAGGTATTCGAATGCGGTGGGTTCGAGGCATTGCCCCAGCGCACTCGGCTGGTTCAACATCAGCATGAACAGGGGGATGATGATGCGTCTCATGGCCTTCAGAGTTTGATTTCGGGGCAAGGATACGCCTGATATTCAAGAAAGTATAAACAAAAATGTAGCCATAAATTACATGTCAGAAGTGGTGTTTTTGAGGGTGTTTGGGCACATTTGGCTCATGAGCCAGAGACGTATCTATCTCATTATCATGCGAATAGGCCTTCGCCTGTTTCAAACCACGAAATGGTCATAAATTACATGTCAAACGTCTTTTTTGAGGCGAAGATTTTTTATGACCGACCGTTCAGTCAAAAATATTTTGCGTTTCTTTGACCGATCGTTCAATCAAAAAATGTCGCCAAGAACCAAGCAGCAGTTCGCTGACCTGCGCAAGGACCGCAGGCAGGCCATACTCGATGCGGCTCTTCAAGTATTTGCCAACCATGGCTACCATTCGGCCTCGGTGAGCATGATAGCTAAGGAGGCTGGTGTGAGCAAGGGCCTCATGTACAATTACTTCGAGAGCAAGGAGGCGGTGCTGCTCACCTTGGTCAACGACCTGTTTGACCGTGTGGTGGCTCTGATTGGGCTGCAACCGGGAGAGGTACTCACCCGCGAGCGGTTCATCGCGCTGATCGATGTGAGCATTGACATAGCTGTGAAAGAACCTCAGCGTTGGAAGTTGTACATGTCGCTTGGTTTTCAGCCCGAGGTGACGCCCATTCTCATGGAGACCATGATGCCCAAGGTGGCCCCGTTCATGGCCAGCCTGGCGCAGTATTTCCACAGCAAGGGCCACGAAGACCCCATGACCATCATGCGCTACTACAGTGCGGTGCTCGATGGGGTGCAGATGCACGCCCTGCTCGACCCTCAGAACTTCCCTGTAGAGAAGGTGAAACAGATGGTGATAGCGCAGTTTGCTTGAGGAGAGCTGTTAGCCATTGGCTTTTAGCCGTTAGCAAGAACAAAGAACATTGAATAATGAAGACAAGCATCCTATCTACAATCGCTAAAGGCTTGCAGCCAAAGGTTTGTGGCCCGTTGATTCTTCTGCTAATGGCCAATGGCTTGCAGCTAACGGCTCATTCTCAGACCGCCCGCGAGATCATCGAAAAGGCCGACCAGAAGATGCGCGGCACCAAGAGCGCCATCACCGAGATGACCATCACCACCGTGCGGCCCAAATGGACCCGTGAGATGACCCTCAAAAGCTGGAGCAAGGGCGAGAAGATGAGCCTTTCGGTGGTGCGTGCACCGGCCAAGGACAAAGGCGTTTCATTCCTGAAGCGTGACAAGGAGATATGGAACTGGATGCCCAGCATAGAGCGCACCATCAAGCTGCCGCCCAGCATGATGATGCAGAGCTGGATGGGCACCGACTTCACCAACGATGACCTCGTGCGCGAATCGTCCACCCTCAACGACTACACCCAAAAGATCACGGGCGACAGCACCATCCTGGGCCGCAAGTGCTACAAGATCCAGCTTGACCCCAAGCCCAACGCAGCCGTGGTGTGGGGCAAGCTCGTCCTCTTCATCGACAAGACAGATTTCATCCAGCTTCGCAGCGAGATGTATGACGAAGACGGGCAATTGGTCAACATCCTCAACTCCTCTGATATCAAGGAAATGGGAGGTAAGAAACTGGCTGCGAAATTGGAGATGATCCCAGTGGACAAGCCGGGCAATAAGACGATGATGGAGATCACCGCGATCGAGTTCGACAAGCCGATGGAGGACAGCTTCTTTTCGACCTCGAATATGAAAATAGTAAAATAGCTGTTCGCCTTTCGCTATTCGGATCAGGCGGACTACGCAAAGCTTTTAATCCATTAGAATAAGACCAGTGAAAAACTTCAGAGAACTCAGAATCTGGCGGAAAGGAATGGATCTCGTCAAACAGGTCTATCTCGTTGCTGAACAATTGCCAAGTGAGGAGCGGTTCGCGCTGCGGTCGCAGGTGACAAGGGCAGCGGTATCTATTCCTTCGAACATTGCTGAGGGCAGCAGTCGTCAAAGCGACCTCGATTACAAGAGGTTTCTGGAGATGAGCCTTGGAAGCGCCTTCGAGCTGGAAACGCAGTTGCTCATTGTGCAGGAACTTGTGCTCATTCCTAATCCTGAGAGCCTCAATCCATTGATAGCCGAACTACAGAACGAGCAGCGCATGATAAATGGCTTAATCTCCACATTAATCAAAGCGACCAAATCGAAATAAAACAGCCATGAGAAATAAAAGTCCGAAACGCGAACATCGAATGGCAAACAGCGAATGGCTTCTTCTTCAAGCCGAACAGCGAACAGCGAAAGGCGAGCAGCTATGTTGATCAAGCTCGCATGGCGCAACATCTGGCGCAACAAGCGCAGAACGGCCATCACTCTGATGTCAGTGTTCTTCGCGGTCATTCTTTCCACCTTGATGATGAGCATGAAGGAAGGGATGTATGCCCGCATGATGGAGTCGATGGTCGGTGCCTACGGTGGGTATGTTCAGGTGCTGACGGAGAACTACCTGCCCGACCGCTCATTGGACGATGCCCTCGCGCTCACCGACAGCATTGACCGCGCCATCATCACCACAGACCACGTGAACGGATACGTGCCGCGGATTGAGAATTTCGCACTTGCGGCATCGGACGAGACTACCAAGGGTGCCATGGTGGTGGGCATAGACCCAGAGCGCGAAACGGCCTACACCGACATGGCCTCGCGTGTTTCTGAAGGGGAATATCTCGCAGCAGATGACAAGGCCGTGATGCTCGGTTCGGGTCTAGCCAAATATCTCGGGCTGGAAATAGGCGACACCATCGTGCTCATGGGCATGGGCTATCAAGGCAGCACTGCCACAGGCAAGTATCCCGTGAAAGGACTGGTCAAATTCGGTTCGCCTGAGTTGAGCAAACAGTTGGTGATACTGCCCTTGCAGGAGGCGCAATGGTTCTTCGGGGCCGAGGGCATGTGTACCAACATCGTGGTGCTGATGGACGATTCCGACAACGCCAAGCGCATCGCGACCGACCTGAATAAGACCCTCCCCAGCGGCCATGTGGCCAACGATTGGGAGACCCTCTCGCCCGACCTCAAGAATATGATCGAGACCGACCGCGTGGAAGGCTACGTCTTCATGTTCATCCTCTATCTGGTCATTTCGTTCGGCATTTTCGGCACCATGCTGATGATGCTGGCGGAGAGGATGCACGAGTTCGGAGTGCTGGTGGCCGTGGGCATGAAACGCTGGCGGCTGGCCGCAGTCTTCTGGCTCGAAGTGGTGATGCTCTCACTGCTCGGTGCCGCCCTCGGCATGGTGGGAGCGCTGCCCGTGGTGGGCTGGTTCTACTACTTCCCCATCACGTTTGGCGAAGGCGAGGAATTCGCCAAGATGTTCGAGGAATACGGCATGGAACCCGTGATGCAGGCTTCGGTGGATTTTGGGGTGTTTGCTACGCAGGCTGCGGTAGTGGCTTTGATAACGAGTGTAATAGCGCTGTATCCGATGATGCGCCTGTTACGACTTAGAGCAATTGAAGCAATGCGTAGCTAAGACCTAACGCCTAAGACCTAAAACCCATGTTGTTAAAAATCGCTTGGCGAAACATTTGGCGAAACCGCACCCGCTCTATCGTGGTCATTACGGCCATTGCCATTGGGCTTTTGGCGGGCGTGTTCGCGTCAGCCTTTATGCAAGGCATGATGCGGCAGAAGATCGAGAGTGTGATAAAGCTGGAAATGAGCGATTTCCAGTTCCACAGGCCACAGTTCACGGAGGAGTATCTGCCCAAACTCTACATCGCCAATTCAGAAGAGATCATGGCCGAAGTAGAGCACGAACCTGCGGTGGCGGGCACTTCGGGGCGGCTCATCAGCATGGGCATGGTCGGATCGGCACGGAAGTCGGGCGCCATCCGCATCATGGGCATCGATCCTGAGAAAGAGGCCCTGGTCACAGGACTGAACGAGAAGGTGGTGGACGGTGCATGGTTCGAGGGCGTGTCTCGCAATCCCGTGCTCATCAGCCGCAAAGTGGCCGATAAGTATGGCGTTCAACTGAAATCGAAACTGGTGCTGACGGTGCAGGACGTGGAGGGCGAGATTATTGCCGGAGCGTTCCGTGTGGTGGGCATCTATGAATCGGGAAACGGCATGTTTGACGAGATGAACATCTACGTGCAGCAGGATGACCTCCGTGCGCTGATGCACATCGAAGCGGGTGTGCACGAGATCGCGGTTTCCCTCACCGACCACGATCTGGCCGAACCACTTGCCACCAAGTATCAGGCGGCCTATCCCGACCTTCAGGTGCAGCCGTGGCTCGACCTCGCAGCCGGCATGCGGTTCATGGTCGAGGCGTTGGACGTTTATCTCTACTACATCGTGGGCATCATTCTGCTGGCGTTGCTGTTCAGCATTCTCAACACCATGCTGATGGCCGTGTTGGAGCGCATGCGCGAGATCGGTGTGCTGATGGCCGTGGGCATGTCCAAGGGACGCATTTTTCTCATGATCATGCTCGAAACGGTGATGCTGACCATGATCGGTGGGCCATTCGGGCTGCTGTTGTCGTACGGGTTTGTCACCTATTTCGGTGAGGCGGGAATCGACCTCGGTGGAGCTGCCTATTCCGACCTCGGATTCGCAGCCATCGTATATCCCTACCTCGATGCACACAGCTACTTTGAAGTGACCCTGATGGTGGCGGTGATGGCAGTGATAGCGGCTGTTTATCCTGCTAGGAAAGCGTTGAAGCTCATTCCTGTTGAAGCAATAAGAACGATATGAAGAACATAGTTGTAGAAACAAAAGCACTCACGAAAACCTACGAAGGTATCGTTCCCGTCTATGCCGTCCGTGGTGCGGATGTGACCATCGAGGACAACGAGTTCACCGCCATCATCGGTCCATCGGGCAGCGGCAAGACCACGCTGCTCAATATGATCGGTGGCCTCGACCGCCCTACCTCTGGCAGTATCAAGGTGAACGGCCACGAGCTGACAGGCAAGACGGACAGCGAACTGATTGATTTCCGGTTGAAACACATCGGCTTCGTGTTTCAGAGCTACAACCTTATTCCCGTCCTCACGGCCAAGGAAAACACCGAATTCATCATGCTCCTCCAGAAGATTCCGAAGGCGCAGCGCGATGCCCGTGTGGAGCAGTTGCTGCGCGAAGTGGGCCTTGCCGACAAGATGGACAAACGCCCTACGGAACTTTCTGGCGGACAGCAGCAGCGCGTGGCCGTAGCACGGGCATTGGCCTCCAAACCCGATTTCGTATTGGCCGATGAGCCCACCGCCAACCTCGACTCGGCCAGCGCATCCAACCTGCTCGACATCATGGCGCGATTGAATCAGGAAGAGGGCATAACGTTCATTTTCTCCACCCACGACCAGCGGGTGATAGACCGTGCCCGTAGGGTGATCACGCTGGAGGACGGGGTTGTTGTGAGTGATGAGCGGAGGGGATAGCCACTGAATCGGTTATTCCCTACTTTCGGTATTTCCTAAGTAGGGATCATGCCCCGCGACAGATTCAATATCGTACTGGTGGGTGCCGGCAATGTGGCCTACCATCTCGGACGCGCTATGCGGGCATCGGGCCATAGGCTGCTGTTGCTGATGAACCGCGACCGCGAACGGGGCGAGCGGCTGGCCTTTGAGCTCGGGTGCGCGTTCGGACCCATGGAAGCGACCGTGCCCGAGAAGGCCGATGTGGTGCTGATCTGTGTGAAGGACGATGCCATTCCGGAAGTGGCCTCGCGCCTTTTCTGCCCCGGAAGGGTGGTGGCCCACACCTCGGGCCATGTGCCCCTCTGGGCACTGGGCGACTGCTCTGACCGCCTCGGGGTGTTCTACCCTTTGCAGATGCTGCACCGCGGATCCACCGTGGATATGGGCAAGGTGCCTTTCTGCATAGAGGCCAATGCCAAATGGAGCGAGGGCGTTCTGCTGGAACTGGCCCGCACCATCAGCAGCAATGTGCAGCTCATGGACTCGGAGCAGCGAAAGGTGGCGCACCTGGCCGCGGTTTTTGCCTGTAACTTCAGCAATCACCTTTATGGCATAGCTCAGGAGATACTTGTGCGCGATGGCCTGAGCCTCGATCTGCTTCGGCCTTTGATAATGCAGACAGCCCAGAACGCGCAGACGGCTGACCCAGCAGCCTTGCAGACCGGACCCGCCAGACGTAACGACACCCGTGTGATGGACGAGCACCTCCGCGTGCTTCAGGCCACTGACCCCGCCCTTACCGCGCTCTACCGCACACTGAGCGATCGCATTGTGGCGCAGCATCACCCTAAAAAGGAAGAGGCATGAAATCCCTGTTTATTTGGGCCCTTCTAATCTCGCTACCTTATCTGACCATGGCACAATGCGATTGCCAGGCGGACAGCGTGCCGTGCTACGTGGCAATTAAGAATGATCTGGGGATAAAGGCCACGGCCGATAGGTCGGCCCGACAGAACGTGCGATGGAATGAGTATGAGAGCAAGATGCGGAGCGCCTATGGCAAAGGCTGTCGAGGTGAATTCATGTTCAATTTGGGGAATAAAGGGTCAGAATATCGCAGCGAGACGCTGATTGATACCCGGCCTGATGCACCCTTCCTGATTGCTGAGAAATACACATGGGTTTGGGGTGGAGTTTTCTATTTCATTGACCTCAATGCTTCCACCCAGGTCCGGTACCGCGAGCTCACGGGGCTGGACTGACGTCCCCCATCGGGTGCACCACCCCTGTGCGGAGGCCTTGCAGCGCATCCAGCAGCAGACGCGACATCTCGCGGCCTCGCACATACACCATGAGGTGCGTGCCACCTTGCAATACGTGGTCGCAGTGGCAGCTTAGGCGATGGAAGGGGAACAGTCGGTCGGCTGTACCGTGAATGCGGATCACTCGGTCAAGATCGGCCCGTGGCTGCCAGAAACAGCACGCACCGATGGCCCAGATGGTGAACCATGCATCGGCCTTGGCGAAAATGTCGAGCATCTCCTCCACCATGGGACGGGGCGACCTGCGTAGCTGCCACCATCCCCACACAAAGGAGAGTTTTTTGAGCATTGAGATGACCCAAAGGGGCGCCCAGCGGTGAAAGTGGGTGAAACGGCCCAGACGCATGATCCATGGCCGCTCGTCATCCATAATGATGCTGGAGATGATGATGGCCCGCACGTGCGGATGGCGCGCGGTGAGCTCGGCCGCCATCATGCCGCCCAACGATGTGCCTATGATGATGGGCTGCTCCTCTTGCAGCGCAGCGTGCGCCAGCCGCTCGGCATAGTCGCCCAGCGTCTCATCCTTTGATGGCTCAATCCAGTCCAGATGCACCTGATGGTAGCCCGGCAGGTCGATGAATCGGTAGGCCCGCCTGTCGGCCCCGAGACCGCTGATGAGATATACGTTGGGCATCGCGGCCTTCAGAAACCCTCCTCAGTCCAGATGTAGGTCTGCAGTTCGGTGCTGTAATAGGCGAAACGGTCGGCCCTGCGCACCCGCACCATGCCGCTCTCGAGCCGCACTATGTCGTCCATGCCGCAGGGTATGAGCACCTCGCCACGGGGGCCTATCAGACCCCAGAGGCCACCGTCCTCAACCACCGCGGTCCCTTTGTTGTAATCGTGGGCGGCCGTGAAAACGGCCTGAACCGCTATATGCCCATCAGGCGCGATGAAGCCCCATCGGCCCTTCACCTCCACTGCCGCCAGACCTTCAGCAAAGGCACGCGCATCGCTGAAGGTGTTCGGAACAATGAACTTACCCTTCTTGTCAATGTAGCCGTAGCGCCCCTTTTTACGGGCGGGGGCCAGTCCTTTCACCATGGTGCCGATGGCCTCGAACTCAAAGGGGGCCTCCTCTTCGCCCATCACATTGATCAACCCGAAATAGCGGCCCTTTTTCACCGTGGCCACCCCTTCGTTGAAATCGCCAGGCAGGAAAATGCCCTGATCGCAGTCATACCTCACCGGAATCACCTCAATGCCCTGCCGGTCGATGTACCCGCACTTGCGTTTGAGCATGACGGCCGCGCGGCCATCGTGGAAGGTGCCCATGCGGTCGTACTTGCACAGCGTGAGGAAGATGCCATCGGTGTGGATCATGCCCGTGCGGCCATCGCGCTGCACCCGGGCCAGACCGTCCTTGAAGCGCTCGCCCGAGCGGAACGAGGCATCAATGACCATGGTGCCCTGATAGTCAACATAGCCCACCATACCATCGTTCTCCACCATGGCACGGCCCTCCACCAGGTCATCGGCCGCATCGAAGTGTGGGGGGGCCACCTCTCGGCCCTGGCTGTTCACCAGTCCGTGGCGGCCGTTCTTCACCGTTACGGCCAGCCCTTCGCTGAACTCGAATATCTCATCGTACTGAAACGGCACCACCACCTTGCCCTGGGTGTTCACCGCCCCCATCATGCCACCACGTGTCACCACGGCCAGCCCATGACGGAAACTGCCGGCCTCGTCAAAGTCGCTGGGCACGGGCATCTCTCCTTTCTTGTTCACATAGCCCCAGCGGCCCTCTGTCTGCACGGGGGCGAGACCCTCGGAGAATACATCTACAGCATCGAACACCGCCCTGATTCGCACCGCCCCGGTCTGATCGATGAAACCCCATTTTTCGCCCTCGCGGTAGGGCAGCATCTCGGTGCGCAACAGCTCAAGATCGCCCTTCAGCTGGTCTTTGAAGGGATAATCAGGATAGTCGAGCCGGAACTCGTTGAGCACCTCGGGCCTGAAATCGGCCGTGTACCGCTCAAACAGCGTGTGCCAGGCGCGGGCCGCATGCCCTGTGCCCGGATACCTGCGGGCAAAGAAGGCGAGGTCCTCCAAGGTGCCTGAGCGGGTGCGCAGGTCAAACAGGCGGTCGTACACCTCTTCCTTGAATGGCGTGTCGGGGTATTTAGCCAGGTAGGTCTCATAGCTCTCGGCCGTACCGGAACTTGTCTGGTGCAGGTAAATGCTCTTGTCGAGCAGATCCTGCGCATCAGTGGCGTGGCGCGTGCTGCCGTACTGCCGCAGGAATTGCTCGTAGGCCGCGGGCGTGTCGGTGCGCTTGGCGGACTCGAAGGCGATGTCGGCCTTGAGGTCGGCCATGGCGCTGCGCTGCGGGGCCTTGGGGAACCTGCGAAGGAAATCATCGCACGCCTCTATGGTGTACCGGTCAGCCGCCTCGGCATAGGCAAGGTCGTATACCTTTTGCGGCAGCTGGGCCATGCCGGTCTGGGTGATGCCGTACCTGCCCAACCGGTCTCTCTGTTTATGGTTCAGTCCCTGCCAAGCGGCCACTGCCCTTTCGGCATGAACAATGGCTGAGTCGAGCTGGTGGAAATGATTGAGCCGGTCCATGCGGATGAGGCACAGGCCGTAGTGCGCGGCAGCGGGGTTGGCCCTCAGCTCCTTGGTGAAGAGTTTCTTGGCCAGAAAGACATCGTGCACGGCCAGCGCCTCATAGGCCCTGTCAATGCGCCCGGCCACGGCCACCTGCACCGTGAGCCACAGAGGTGTCAATAGGAGGAATGTCCTTATCTGATGTGTCACTGCACCACCGTCATTTCGTCCACAAGGTGCGTGGCCCCGGCATAGCGGTCAATGATGAACATCACATATCGGATATCGACCGATATGTTGCGGCACTGGGTGCGGTCATACAGCACATCGCTCTTGGTGCCCTCCCAGTTGCGGTCGAAATTGATGCCCACCAGGTGCCCATCGGCATTTAGCAGCGGGCTACCACTGTTGCCACCTGTGGTGTGGTTGCTGGCAATGAAGGCCACGGGTACGGTGCCGTTCACCGCATAACGGCCATAGTCCTTGTTCTTCCACAGCTCCTTGAGGCGTTCGGGCACGCTGAACTCCTTGTCGCCCGGTTTCTCCTTGGCCATGATGCCGTCCAGGTCGGTGATCACCGGGTATGTCTTGCCGTCAAAGGCCCTGTAGGGTTCTACCTTGCCGTAGGTGAGACGGAGTGTGCCGTTGGCATCGGGAAAGAAGCGCACCTTGGGCTGTGCCCTGCGCAGGGCCGCCACGTAGTCGTGCTGCAACAGGTCGAGCACTGAGCGGTTGCGGGCCATGGCGGGGGCCAGATTGTTGGCCTGCTCCTGTGCCACAAAAAGAAAGAGCTGATAGACGGGGTCCTGGTCCAGTTTGGTGCGGTCGCCCCCTTCCATGCGGGCCAGCAGTGCCATCAGTTCCCTGTCGGTGGTGAGCACGCTGCGCTGCCACAGCTGGTCGGCCCACGCCTTCACATCGCCCTTCGATTCGGACAGGATGCGCGTGCGGATGCCTCGCAGGGGCTCTATTGTGGAGTCGCTCACGGCCCAGCGCATCATGGCAGCCATCATCTCCTTTTCGAGCGTCAGGTTCCATGTGCTAAGCTTGCCCTTGGCCACCTTGCGCATGCCGGGTATGTCGTTGGCATCGAGGGCCTTCTGCCAGTCAATGAGCAGGTCGAAGGGGGCGATGCTCATCAGGGCCTCGTTCATCACGGCATTGGCAAGGTCGTAGGGCAGTTGCTGGCGGTAGGCATCGGTGAACGACTGGCGGGCCTGACCGGCCGGCCCCTCGCCCTTCTCCTTGGCCATGTGGCCGAAGCAGAGGTCCTCTTCGGCCTGTTTGGCCTTCACCCCGTCCATGAGGCGTATGCCCTTCATCTCCCCGTCCCATTTTTTCCAGTAGTTGGCCACGCTGGCATACTCCGAAGCGTAATTGAGGCGGGTGGCCGGGTCGCGGTCCATGTAGCGCGCCATGATGCGCAGCCGCTCATCGCGTATGGCCACGCGCAGGGGGTCGATGCGCTCGCTCAGGTTGCGCACCGCCTCGGCCGGCAGATACTGCTCGGTGCGGCCCGGAAAACCGAATACCATGGTGAAGTCGCCCTCCTTGACACCGTTGAGGCTGATGGGGAAATGGTGGCGCGGGCGGTAGGGCACATTATCGGCACTGTAGGCGGCCGGTGTGTTGTCCGACCCTGCATAGATGCGGTACACCATGAAGTCGCCCGTGTGGCGTGGCCACATCCAGTTGTCGGTATCGCCACCGAACTTGCCCACGGCCTCTGGCGGACTGCCCACCAGACGCACATCGGTGAAGGTCTCAGTAACGGTCATGTAATACTCGGCCCCGTAGTAGTAGGCTTTGATAGCGGCCTGGTAGGGGGTGCCGGCCACTGCCTTCTCGGTCACCGTCTTTATCCGCTCGGCCACGGCCCGGTCGCGCTCGGGGCTGCCCACGGGGGCAGTGATGCCATCGAGCACCTGGCGGGTCACGTCTTCCATGCGCACCACGAATGTGGCCGTGAGGCCCGGGCAGGGCAGCTCCTCGCTGCGGTCCTTGGCCCAGAACCCGTGGGTGAGGCGGTCGTTCTGTACCGTGCTGTGGCTGGCCAGGTAGTAGTAGCCGCAGTGGTGGTTGGTGAGCAGCAGGCCCTCTTTGGACACCACCTCGGCCGTGCAGCCGCCACCGAAACGGACCACTGCGTCCTTGAGGCTCGCGTGGTTGATGCTGTAGATGTCGTCAGCGCTCAGGCGCAGGCCCGCCTGCTGCATCTCGCCCTCTATCTCGCGTAGCAGGAAGGGTAGCCACATGCCCTTGTCGGCATGGGCGGGCAAGAGCGTGTGCAGCACCAGCAGTGCGCTGATCAGGCCACGCAAAAGGCGGTTGTAAGTGTGCATGGGCCAAAAATAGAGCGAGGACAGGGTGGTGAAGTGCAGTTGAGGAGCAATGAGACAGGAGATAGTTGGCTGGGAGATTGGGTCGGCAGCTGTGGACTGGGAATTGGTTTTTTTCAATCTGACCGGTCAGCTATGCATTGAATCATTTTGGATAAGGTTCGGAGCATAAAAGAAAGGGCCGACTCCATTGCAGAGTCGGCCCTTATCATTTTATGGTCTTGAAGTGTCACCTTCCGCCATTGTTCTGTTTCCAGTTTCCCTTGGGCTTGAACTTGCGCTTGTTGTGGTCGTTGCGCGGTGCCCCCGCCCGCGCGAGGCTATGCGGCTTCTGGCGCGTAGGGTCTTTCCCTCGTGCCATTTATGGGCGGGCATCCCTGCCCGCATAAACAAATAAAGAAGTCCAATTTTCATAAAGCATGGGCCGCACTACATTTAATGCGTGTCCACCAAGTACAAGACCCAGCCCAACAAGCTTTACTATGTCACGCTCACTGTGGTAGGTTGGATAGATGTATTCACACGCAGGGAGTACGTAAATGTGCTCTACGATAGCATTCGGTACTGTCAGGCCAACAAAGACCTTCATTTACATGCATATGTGGTGATGACGAACCATGTTCACCTGATCTGCCATACAGGCGAACGCTCGTTGAATGATGTTCTGCGCGACATGAAAAGCTTCACGGCCAAGGCCATCGTACATGCCATTGCTTCCAACCCGCACGAGAGCCGCAAGGAATGGATGCTGCACATGTTCGGGTACCACGGCCGTGGAAGTTCGCAGAACCGCCATTTCCAATTCTGGCAGCACGGCAGCCACCCGATAGAACTGTACACTGAAGAAGTGATCTGGCAAAAGATCCGTTACTTGCACAACAACCCTGTGAAGGCCGGAATAGTGACAGAGCCAGAACATTACCTTCACTGTAGCGCCCACCCCGACCGTGAACTCAAAATTGCTGACCTTTGGTGAATCGGAAGAATGAGAACGCATGAAAATACTGGCTACTGGGTGGGCTGGAGCCCACCGAATAACACGAACGAGGGAAAGACCCTCGCTCGAGCGCACCGAACAGCCTCGCGCTGGCGGGGCTTTCTTTCATTTTGGCGCATCCATTAAGGACGCTGGTAATAAGGGTTTTATGTTTTCAAATATTGAAGAATCATTTATTCAGCGCAAATTGCTTCATGAGTTTGAAATACAATGGGAAAAATCAAATACTTGACATACTATTCATGCAATGAGGAAAATTGGGCACTGGATTCTATTTCTCATCGGTGGTTTTTTAGGAACAACGCTAGTATTGGCTGGTGTTACTCTGCTACCATTTTTCGCTGGTTGGTGGTTGTTTGACCTTAGTGATTTTTGGTTTATCTTCTTTGGGTCAATTGCTCTTACCATCTACTATTATGTAGTAATTTACGGTTTGGGGCTTTTTTTCTTTTACTTAAAGCGCAATAAACCTGATTATTGGATTTCAAATATCTATTTAACTTTGGTCACATTTAATTTCTTTTATGCTTTAATCACATCACTTGGCAATGCTATAACGGATTTTGAAATTTCTCTTTTTAGCATTAGCTTTAAGGACATAGCATTTGTAATAGCAATTTTACCTGCCTACCTGAAAATTTTATTCTTCGCGTTGGTATTCCCCTTTACTAAAGAAGAGTAGCCCCCTCCAGCGCTCGCTGCCCGCGAGTGAGCCCATCTCTGCCTCCGGCATCCGCTCCCCTTCCGCTCAAGTCTTCCTTAGAATCACTCGGGTGGTCTTAAAGCTTAACGGCCTGTACCCGCTGGCTAAACACCCTGCCCGCACCACGCCTCTGGGCGCTGTAGCCGTGCGGCAGGGTCGGGTACGGCCAGTGGGTGGCAGCAGGAGGAGGATAGGTTGCAGATGGGTGGTTGCCCGTCTGAGTAAATACCTTCGCCCCCATGGGCATCCGATCGGCATTGGCCAGGCCGCTGGCCGCGGTGATAGAGGCGCAGACACGCAGGTGGAGCCTGGACCCGGTGGGCACGCAGAAGCGGGTACTGCAGCGCCTGGTGGCCCTTGGGGCGGGCACGGCCTTTGGGCGGCACCATGGGCTGAGCGGGGTGGGCGACCATGCCGCATTTGTGCAGCGGGTGCCTGTGCGCGACTACGAGGCACTGCGGCCCTGGCTTGACCGCACGGCCCAGGGCGAGGCCGATGTGCTGTGGCCCGGAAAGCCGCTGTATCTGGCCAAGACCAGCGGCACCACCAGCGGCACGAAGTATATCCCCATCACACGCCACAGCATACCCAACCATATAAACGGGGCGCGCAACGCGCTGCTGAGCCACATCTACCACACGGGCAAGGCCGATTTCCTTGACGGCAAGCTGATATTTCTGAGCGGCAGCCCCGCGCTGGAGCAGCGCCATGGCATGCAGGTGGGCCGGCTGTCGGGCATCAGCAACCACTTTGTGCCCGCTTACCTGCGCACCAACCAGATGCCCAGCTATGCCACCAACTGCATAGAGGACTGGGAGCAGAAAGTGGATGCCATTGTGAACGAGACGATAGACCAGCGCATGACGCTGATAAGCGGCATACCGGCCTGGGTGCAGATGTACTTTGACCGCATCATGGCCCGCACCGGGCGGCCTGTGAAGGACACCTTTCCGGATTTCTCGCTGTTTGTATACGGTGGGGTGAACTATGAGCCGTACCGCGCCAAGATGGAGGCCAGCATGGGCCGCAGGGTGGATAGCATTGAGCTGTTCCCGGCCTCGGAGGGTTTCTTTGCCTACCAGGACCTGCCCACCCACGAGGGGCTGCTGCTGCTGCTCGATGCGGGCATCTTCTACGAGTTCATCCCGCTCGAGGAGTTCCATTCGCCCACACCCACACGCCTTACGGTGGCCGATGTGGAGCTGGGCCGCAACTATGCGCTGGTGGTGAGTTCGGATGCCGGGCTGTGGGGCTACAGCATAGGCGACACGGTGCAGTTCACATCGAAATATCCGCACCGGGTGGTGGTGAGCGGCCGCGTGAGCCACTTCACCTCGGCCTTTGGCGAACATGTGATAGCGAAGGAGGTGGAGGCCGCCCTGAAAGAGGCCTGCGAGGGGAGCCAGGCCCAGGTCATCGACTTCCACGTGGCCCCGCAGGTGAGCCCGGCCAGTGGGCTGCCGTACCATGAGTGGCTCATATCGTTTGCCCAGCCCCCGCATGACCCGGTAGGTTTTGCCGCGCGCCTCGATGCGGCCATGCAGCGCCAGAACATCTATTACCGCGACCTGATAACGGGCAATATCCTGCGCCCTGCGGTGGTCACCGCACTGCCGCCCGATGCGTTCATCGCCTTTGCCCGCTCAAAGGGCAGGCTGGGCGGCCAGTTCAAACTGCCGCGGCTGGCAAACGACCGGAGCGTGGCCATCGAGCTATTGGCACAGAGATGAAAATAGAAAGGCCCGACACCTTGCGGCATCGGGCCTTTCACCGTAGGGCAATCGGGTCAGAGCTTCTTCATCTCCTTCTCGGTCACCCATTTGGTGCCGTACAGGCTGTTCTCGTACTGGATCTTGTACTTGTTCTCGCCCACCTCTATCACCTTGGCGGGGGCGGGCACCATGCCGTATTCCACTTCCACATTGTCGCCCACCTTGAACCTGCCCGTGACCCCGGCAGCGGCCTTGGCGAACTTGAGCCGGTCGGCCTCCACCCACTCATCAAATCCATCGCTCCAGCCATCGTAATGCACGTAGTAGCGGCCATCCTCCACTTTCAGGATCTTGCCGGGATACCATGAACCGGTCGATTCAATCTCGACCTTATCGCCCACCGACTGGGCCATGGCCATGGATGTGGCGCCCAACAGGGCTGCGAGGGTAAGGAAACGTCTCATTTGATCAGGGATTTGTTTATCAGTTGTTTAAGGTGTTGATCAGCGCGGCCGCCCCGACAAAATTGGGGCCGATCGGCATATTTTCTGAGAAATCGCAGTTGATTCTAATGTGACATTTGATAAACTTGCGGCCACCCCAATTCTACTCCTATTCTCATGCAACAGAAAGGACTGCTCCGGTACACGGCCGATCTGCAGACACTTGCCTTCGTGATCGGTTATGTCGTGTTCTTTATCTGGAGCTGGATGGCCTACCCCGCCCTCGGCACCGGCTGGACCATTGCACTCATAGCAGTGCACTGCTGCTGGCAGTTCTGCATAGCCACCATAGTGCACAACACGGTGCACGTGCCGCTTTTCTGGAACATGGGCCTCAACAGGGTGTTCCAGCTTGTGCTTTCGGCCGTGCACGGGCATCCGGTGAGCGGCTTTGTGCCGGGGCATAACCTTAGCCACCACAAGCACCTGCAGACCCCCAAGGATTCGGCCCGCACCACCCGGGCGCGTTTCAGCCTCAACATCCTCAATCAGGCCCTTTTCTTTTTCCTGCTGATGTTCGAGATCATGGGGGCAGAGCAGCGGTTTCTCAAGCGCATGCGCAAGGTGCGGCCCGTGTGGGCCAGGCAGTATGCCATGGAGGCCGTGGCGGTGTTCGGACTAAAGATCGTCCTGCTTATCCTCGACTGGGAACGCGCGCTACTGCTCATCATGCTGCCGAACTTCTATGCCACGTGGGGCATTTTCGGGTGCAACTACTGGCAGCACGATGGCTGCGATGAGACCCACCCTTACAACCATTCGCGCAGTTTCACCGGGCGGCTGTTCAATTGGCTGGTGTTCAACAACGGCTACCATGCCATTCACCACATGCAGCCCGAGGTGCACTGGAGCCTGTATCCAGAGTACCACGCCCGGCTGGTGCAGCCCTACTGCCACCCCAGCCTCAGTCAGCCCTCGATACTGGCCTACCTGTGGCGCACCCACATCTGGCCGGGCAGGCGGGTCGATTATCTGGGCAATCCTTTGGTGATAAAAAACCCCGACCGCACCGAGGACTGGGTGGCCGATGTGCCCGACACCCCCGACACCCGGGTGGCACTGGGAGCCATTCAGTGACCGAAGGCTGACTGAGGTCACACCTCCGAACGCAGGGTTCACTATCATTGGCCCACTCATGAACAAGGAACACAGCATAGTGGTGGGCGCGGGCCCCGTTGGGTCACTTTTGGCCATCTATCTCGCCAAGAGAGGCGTTCAGGTCGATATTTTCGAGCGGAGGCCCGATATGCGCACCACGGCCATCCCGGCCGGGCGCAGCATCAATCTGGCCATGAGCGAACGTGGCCTGCGCGGGTTGGCGGGCGTTGGGATCGACAAGGATATCCTCGAGATATCGATACCGATGCACGGCCGCATGATACACCATGTGGACGGCCGTACCGAGTTCCAACCCTATGGCAACGAGGGCCAGTGCATCTACAGCGTAAGCCGGGCCGAGATAAACCGCAGGCTGATGACCTTGGCCGAGCGGCACGGGGCCACCATCCATTTCAATCAGAGATGCGAGGCCGTAGACCTGGACGCACCCTCCATAACCGTGCGGGATGAGCAGAAAGGAACTGTACAGACCCATGGCACCGACAGGCTCTATGGCACCGATGGGGCCTTCTCGGCCGTGCGTGCCCGCATGCAGGCCACAGACCGGTTCGATTACTCGCAGGCCTACCTGGAGCACGGATACAAGGAGTTGAACATCCCTGCTGCGCCCGGTGGGGGTTTCCGCATGGAGAAGAATGCCCTGCACATCTGGCCACGGGGCACCTACATGCTCATTGCGCTACCAAATCTCGATGGCAGTTTCACCTGCACATTGTTCTTTCCGTTCGAAGGCGACCGCTCCTTCTCCACCCTCGACACCCCGGCCAAGGTCACCGCATTCTTCAAAGAGGTATTTCCTGATGCGGTGGAGCTGATGCCGACACTCGAGCACGATTTCATCCACAATCCCACCTCATCGCTCTGTATCGTGAGGTGCCGACCATGGCACATTTCGGACCGGGTGCTGCTTGTGGGCGATGCGGCCCACGCCATTGTGCCCTTCTATGGTCAGGGCATGAATGCGGGGTTTGAGGACTGCACCGTCTTTGATCGGTTGGCAGACAGCCTGTGGCATGACCGATTGGCCATGTTCCGTGCCTTCACCGAAGAGCGCAAGCCAAATGGCGATGCCATAGCCGAACTGGCCCTGCGCAACTTCATTGAGATGCGCGACCTGGTGGCCGACCCGCGGTTCATACTCCGCAAGAAGATTGAGAAGGCCATGCACCAGCACAGCCCGAAGCGTTGGGTGCCCCTTTACAGCATGGTCACATTCAGCCATATACCGTACTCTGATGCCCTGAAGGAAGGCCAGCGGCAGGATGCTGTGATGGAGGAGGTGCTCTCGTGGCCCGGAATAGCTGAGAATTGGGACACTCCCGAGGTGTTCGGCCGCATCATGGCCCTCGCCTCCCGATAACGGGGCACCACGGGTTCTTATTTTAGCCCGCCAAATCACGTGCAATGAAGAGATTGTTGCTCCTCTGCGCCATGGCACCGCTCTTGTCGCGCGGACAGGACATGTGCCCGGAGTGCAGGTACACCACCGAAGTTTTCGCGGCCGTTGACTCGGTCAGTGTGCCCTTTGCCTCGGGTATGAATTCCGCAGGACAACAGCAGGACCTGAGCATGACGGTTTTCACCCCTGTGGGCGACACCGCCATGGCGCGACCTGTGCTGGTGTTCGCATTCGGTGGGGCATTCCTGACCGGCAACCGGCACGAGGAACATGCCATCAGGGCGTGCGAACGCTTTGCCAAGGCAGGTTATACCGCTGTTAGCATTGATTACCGCATCGGGTTCGATTACCTCTACGGCATCCTCAACGGTCCCGACAAAGAGGCCATGCGGGTCTTTTTCAGGGCCATGCAGGACCTGCGGGCCGCAGTGCAGTACATGCGCTGGAGTGCCGATCAGGACGGCAATCCGTTCAGGGTGGACACCAATCGAATATTCCTCGGTGGGGCATCATCGGGCTCTATCACCGCCATGATGACCCAGTATGTGGACACACCTGAGGAGTTGGCTGAGATAGCAGACCTATCGGCCATCGATGCCTATGGCGGTTTCTATGCCAGCAGCGCCAACGGTCCCCATGCGGGTTATCCGTGGCATGGAATAGGGGTGGTGAACATTGCGGGTGCCATGCCCGAGACCGATTGGATAGAGCCGGGCGATGCCCCGCTGCTGAGCGCCCATGGCGACCAGGACCAGACGGTGCCGTATGCCGATGCGGCCGTGCTCAACGTGGTGCTGCCGTTGGCCAACATCCAATTCAAGGGCAGCTATCTGCTCGATCAGTATGCGAGACAGATAGGCGTTTGCAGCAATCTGTACACCATGATGGGTGAAGACCACCCGAGCAACGGCCGTTCAGACTATTACTACGACAACATATTCAACCGTCTGCTGCCGCGCATGAGGGCACTGATAGAGGGTCGTACGTTCTGCTGCGGCCTACAGGTGGTGATTCCGGGCGATACGCTCCGTGCGGTGCAACAGCCGCTCGATGCCATTGAACTGGAGATGCAGGCCACGGGCACCAATGACCCACTCACCTACCATTGGTGTGCGCTCCCGTGCAGCGAGACAGGTTCAGCGGCAACGATCACCGCGCATCCGCAGCCAGATACCGTCCAATATTTCATTGCCACTGCCGAGACAGCCACATGTGCCGAGACTGACTTTGTTGCCATCCGCATCGACCCGTTCGCATCAATATCAGATCCTGATCGGCATCCTGCGCTTTCCATCTGGCCCAATCCAGCGATAGTGGGTGAGGAAGTCAGAATTAAGGTGGAAGGGACTGCCGTTGAAGTGAGGGCCATTGCAACTGATGGCCGGGCCGTAACGCTTGAAGTGACCGAAGCTGCCCCAGGCCTGTGGGATTTCAGCACAGGACAGCTGCCAACAGGAATCTTCGCACTAGAGGTCCGTGTGGATGGCAGCCTACTGCGGGCAGCCAGACTGGTGGTTCATTGATTAGCCCGAGGGGGCCTTATAACGCACACCTCGCCCTCGGTGAAGCGCTGAACACAATCCGATTCGCTGAGCCCCAGCTCGGGTAAACGGTCGGTAGGCATCACCACGAGATCTGTTGAATCTGAAATTGAGTCAGCGCGCCTGATCACAGCCAGCTCATCGGCCTTCAACTGTATCCGGTAGAAATTGAGGCTCGGTTCGTAGATGAAGTACGCGTCAACCCGTACTGACCCCTTCGGCTTTCCGTCATTCTGTTCCTTCATCCATCGGGCCACTTGGCGTGTGTCTCGGTCGAATGCCCATTCCACGGTGCGGTGGGTGGAATATCCACTATTAAAGGCGATAAGGTTCAAAGCAGCGAAGATCACCATGGCAGAAATGGCGGGATACGAGACCCATTTCGCAGCCGATTCCATTCTCTGAAACAGGAGAACTATGGTGATAAGGATCAGCGGCAGATAGACCAGCGCAGTGCGCCCTTCAAGATAATATCCACCCAGAAAGAAGACCTGAACCAGATTGCCCGTCACGGTGAGAAAAAGTACGGCCGTGAACAGGCCAAGGGGCGATGTGAGCGTAGTGGAGATGCCTTTGGTCCTCGCATCATTGAGAACGATGAAAAAGGCTACCGCCAAGAATGAAAGCACCGATACTGTGATCAATCCGACCTGCCATGGCGACAGCCACAGACCCGAAATTGAACCCAATACCAATGTCACAATACTCCTTTGGATGAATGAATCGCGCGAGCCGAAGATCAGATCTGATGAAAGGCTCACGGCCAAAGGTTGATACAGGAGGGCACCCCACACTACCAATGTCACCACGCCAGGCCAGAGCCTTTTCCATCTGTTCGCGCCTGGTTCGAAAACGACAATGGCTGCATCGACAGCTACCAGAGCCAGGGCGGCCGTGAGCATGGTGAACTGTGCGAAAGCTGCGAGTCCGGCCAGCGTCAGCGCCAAAAGACGCTGATGATCAACCCTCAACCCCCCAAGGGGAAAAACCCTTAGCACCAAGGCACACACCAAAAGTGTGTAACCCTGTGAATAGCCACGGGCAAGGGTGAAAAACTCGAACAACATCTGGTTGGATGCCAACAGCACAAAAGCGGCCACCGCCATGATGGTTGAGCGCGCACCAAAGGCAACAGGTGTCAAAGCGAACAGGTAAATGGGCAGCATGATCATGCTCAGTCCGCGCAGAGCCAGTTCATTCGGTCCGAACACGGTATCGGCCAACCGCATCCACAGGGTATTGAGGATGTGGTTGTTGGCCAATCTTGGGAACATGTTGTAAGACACCACCTCCATGAAAGAATCATCGAGGTAATGAATGAAGGAATAGGATTCATCGTGCGTGAGGCCCATGCCGGCCGCCTTTAAGACAGCCAGAACGCACAGACCTGCACTTGTCAGGGCCATCAGGCCCTTGGCAGACCAGTGGTGGTCAGTCGCCACTGATAATGCCACCCAGCAATCCTCCGCCCAGGCCTGCTATGCCGGTGCGCTCATCGCCTTTACCGCTGCGCGAGGCTGCCACGATGCGGTCGGCCAGTCGGCTGAAAGGCAGACTCTGAAGATAGACTGTGCCCGGACCGCGCAGTGTGGCCATGAACAGGCCTTCGCCACCGAACAGGGCATTCTTGAATCCGCCTATGAACTGGATGTCGTAATCAACTGTCGGGGCCATGGCCACCAGACAGCCGGTATCGACCCGCAGGCGCTCACCAGTCCTGAGTTCCTTCTTGATAATGGTGCCCCCGGCATGCACAAATGCCAGCCCGTCACCGCTCAGGCGCTGAAGGATGAAGCCCTCGCCACCGAAAAGGCCCGCACCGATGCGCCTGGTGAATGCGATGTCGATATCGACCCCTTGCGCAGCGCACAGAAAACCGTCCTTCTGGCAGATGAACTCGCCACCGAGCTGCTTGAGGTCGAGCGGGATGATCTTGCCGGGATACGGTGCCGCAAAGGCCACGTGGCTCTTGCCACTGCTGCCCTTATGCAGGAATGAGGTGATAAAGAAGCTCTCGCCTGTGAACATCCGCTTCAGGCCTTTGAAGATGCCCCCGCCCGTGCCGGTCTGCATCTCAATGTCGTCCTCCATATACAGCATGGCCCCGGCCTCGGCCCTCACCGCCTCCTGCGGATCGAGCTCCACCTCCACCACCTGCATATCGTCTCCATAAATCTTGTAATCGATCACATCTGCTGCCATGGTCTTTTCTTGTTTGGTTTTTGGTGGGGCAAAATTCCCCATTCGGACTCATTGCTACAAGGGTTCGTCTAAAGTCGGAGAAAAACGCCATGCATGTCAAGGATCATCACACTCCTACCTTCCTATGCACGCATACCTTTGCACTCGACCAGTATTAACCTTTAAAAAACCAATCAGATTATGGACAATTCACAGTTTCCTCAAGAACAGCAGGAGAGGCTCGTAGATGTGAGTCAGAAGGTGGCGATTCTTGTCGATGGCAACAACATCGGTAAGAGCGTGTGGGCCCTGGCCACCACCGAAACGATGATCGACTACGACATGCTGATACCCGACCTGCTTAACAACAGACCGCTGAACCGGCTCATCTACTTCCGCGAAGGCAAGAGCATAAGCCACAAGTTTGAGCGCAGGTTGCGCAGCAAGTTCTTCGGTAGCGTAGTGCCTAGCGGCCGCAGCGCTGTAATCCCAATCACTATATCCGCCATGCAGTTGGCCGAGAAGGTTGACACCATCATCCTTATGAGCGGCAATGATGATTTTGTTGAGCTGATACGCCACATCAAGGCCCTCGGGGTGCGTGTGGAAGTGGCCAGCCTTGATCACAGCACCAGTTTCAGGGTGAAGAATGAGGCTGATTATTGGTTCAACATCCATGAAGAATATTTCTTCTCGATAGAGCGCGACCCGAACGATACGGGCCATGTGCCTTACGGGCAGACCCAGCCTGCCTCGGAAGACGAGCGCTACGGCACAGAAGGACAATGATGCGGATACTCGGCATCATACCAGCGCGGTATGGGTCGAGCCGCTTTTTAGGCAAGGCACTGGCCGATGTGGCCGGTATGACGCTCGTAGAACGCGTATACCGTCAGGCCGCACAGGCCAGGTGCCTTGCCTCATTAATAGTGGCTACCGATGATCAGCGCATCTTTGATCACGTCTCTGAATTCGGTGGGCGGGTGATGATGACCAGCACGGAGCACCCATCGGGCACCGACCGCTGTGCCGAAGTGCTTGCCAATGTGACAGATCAGTTTGACGCTGTGATCAATATACAAGGCGATGAGCCACTGATAGACCCATCAAGCATCGACTTATTGGGCAACCTACTGGCAGCGCCCGATGCCGAAGTGGCCACGCTCGTATTCAAAGGGGCCACCGAACATGATTACAGTGATGTGAACGCGATAAAATGTGTGGCGTCTGAAAACGGCACCGCGCTGTACTTCAGCCGTGCACCGCTGCCACATTTCAGAGACGGGGTTCCTGACATGGGCAAGGTGCTGCTGCACGTTGGCATATATGGCTATCGGGCCGATGTGCTTCCCCGTCTGGCTGCAATGCCAGAGGGTGAGCTCGAAAAGGCCGAGAGATTGGAACAGTTGCGCTGGTTGGCCAACGGCATCACTATTAAAGTGGCTCAGACCACGCACCGCAGCCGCGGCATCGACACCCCGCAAGACCTGGAGCGTCTGCTGGCCGAGGGGCATTTCAAAGGGTGAAAATTGATTAGAAAGGTGCTCGCCATCAGTTGGGCACTGGACAATCGACCAGAGATCATCGACTACCGACTGATCCCCTTTTCGCCTTAATTTGCATCCCCTCAAAAAAATGACCGATCCACGCCTCGTGACCCTACTGGCTCAGATGCTCAGCGAGCGTCAGCTTGTGCCTTTGCGCGGGTTGGGCACCTTGGTGGCGCACACCGTGGCAGCGCGCATGGCCATTGATAGCAAGGCCATGCTTCCGCCAACGGTGCAACTGAGCCTGATACCAGGTGAGGGCGCTGGAGCAGAGGAAATGGTTGCCCGTGTGGCCAGCGGACTGAAATTGCCCGCAACCGAGGCCATTGAACTCTGGGACGACACCGTGAGCGAATGGCGCTTCGTTCTCAGTCATGGCGGATCCGTATTTCTGGAGGGAATAGGTACCCTGCAGAAAGAACCGGACGGTAGGGTGCGGCTGCGCGATACGCCTGCATTGACACCTGCATTCAGCTATGGATTGCAACCGGTGGCAGCAAACGTTCTGCCGCAGAAGGGAGCCAAGGTTATCAAGCTGCCAGATGTGGATGTGCGCAAGGCCGTACGCTATGCCGCGGCTGCCGCAGTGCTTGCATTTACCGTGTGGATCCCCTTGAGCATGCAACAACAGGGCACACTCAATTTGAGTCTCGCACCGATTTTAAACAGAGCAGAGGCAACGTACACCCCGCGCGAGTTCAATGCTGAATGGGACGTGCCAGCCCAGGAATCCACCGACCCTTTCGGCACCACCAATGACAGCATCGCAACCATCGACCTAAGTGGGTCTGGTCACACGGTCCATGTCAGAATTGAGTCGCCTGTTGAGGCAGATAGTATAGGAACGGCCCCGTTCAACGTGACCTCCTCCAATGCGAACGGGTTTGATATTGTTGTGGCCGAGTTTGAGAGCAACCTTGGCGCACGCGGGCACGCGGCTGAACTGAGAATCAAAGGAATGGAGGCCGACTATATAGGTGAGCACAACGGCAAGCACCTGGTCAGTATCGGGCATTTTGGAAATGAGGCTGAGGCACAGGACAGACTCAATTCAGCCAAGAACAGCCACCATAAGGCCTATGTCCTGGCGCGCTGAGGTCTGATTTACCGGTGGTCTCCCCTACCCTTTCTGTACAGATTTATTGCCACCATCATTATGGCACCCAGTGCCACCATGCCTGCAATGCCCCACAGGAAACTGATGCCATCGCGGAAGACGATGACAAACACGATGGCCACCAAAAGCAACGTTGCCACCTCGTTGAACACGCGCAGCCCGATGCTGGTGTGACGCGCCTCGCCCCGCTGCAAACGCCCGAAGATGGTATGGCAGCGCAGATGGTATAAGACCAAAAGCGCAACCAATGCGAGTTTGATGTGCATGAACGGCAGGGTGAGGAACCCGGGATTGACCCAGAGCATGGCCACACCACATGTCACGGTTATAAGCATGGCCGGCCAAGCGATGATGTACCACAGCCGCCAGGCCATAATTGCCAATTGAGTTCCGAGGATTGAGCGCTCAGGCTCGGCCTTGGCAAGTGCCTCTGCCTGATAGATGAACAGGCGCACGATGTAGAACAGGCCTGCGAACCATGCCACCATGAACACCAGATGCAGCGACTTGAAAAGGAGGAATGGATCCATGCCGCCAAATTATTTCAACCTTCTTGTAACAATGGATGGAAAAAATGTATCATGTATATTGAATGGCGACCCTGCAAATGAGCGAACCCGAACTGTTAGCTGCCCTCCAAAGGGGTGATGCACAGGCGCAACGCTGCGTTTATGATCTGCACGCCCGCAAGTTATATCCCGTGTGCCTGCGCTACATGGGCAGTGAAGCAGCCGCGCAGGACTGCCTTCAGGATGCGTTTATCCGAATATTTGAACGGATAGATGAGTTCAAAGGCGATGGTCCATTGGGCGCGTGGATGCGAACAGTGGTGGTGACAGTGTGTCTGCACGCCCTGCGCAAACGCAGAATGGTGGAAGTGGAACTGGGACCAGAGGCCGAAGAGTACAGTGATGAAGAGAACGATGCCCTGAGTGCTCTTGCGGCCGCTGATCTGATGAAACTTATCAGAAGCCTGCCCGATGGCTACCGCGAGGTACTTAACCTCTACGCCATTGAGGGCTACCCACATCAAGAAGTGGCCGCGATGCTCGGAATCAGCCACGCGACCTCGAGAGTGAGACTGAACCGTGCCCGGCTCATGCTCCAAAACAGTATTGAACGAATGAAATTGAAGCCATGAGACCAAATGACGAAAGGGACCGAGTGCTGCGCGAAAGGCTTGAGGGCCTTGAGATGGAGCCGCCTGCCGCTGTGTGGCAAGGAATAACCACGAAAATGGCCAAAAACAACCGCAAAGACGGGTTCTTGCCATGGGATATTCTTTTGATGCTGCTGGTGCTGGCATTCCCATTGGTGAACTATTCGATGCAGATGGGCGATGAACCCGGCCATGCCGTGATCAACGCAACCCGCGTCAACGCGGCCCACACGAGGTCGGATGTTGATGCCCATTTGAATTCCCCATCAAACCTGTCCACAAGTGATGGAATGAAGAGCGAAATGGTGGCTGAATCGTCTACATCTCAGAATTCCTCATCAAAAGGGAGCTGGACACAGAGCTATAGCAAGTCATTGAAACCGATCAGCACAAAACCAGGAGCGGGAGAAGAAGGCACCCTGTCTTCAGCTAATGCAAAAACAACCTGGTACTCGGAAGCTGCTATGCAACAGGTGTCGGGCGAGAACTGGATGGCTTTGCCAGAGTCGAGAGCGAATCGAGAAGAGAAAAAGTCGGCCGAAAGCCTTCTGATGTTGGTACCCTTAGGACCCTACCTGCCTGAAAAAGAACTGCCTATTGACAGCCTTTGCGATCTGTACGTGGCACCATCGGCCGGGGGAAGGTTCAAAAAGCACGAGATGTATCTGGGCGTATCGGGCAATGTGAACCTGCCAATGATCATCAACCAGAATACGCTGGGCGCATACGGCCCCAAAGAACTGGCTTACAGCCCAGCTATAGGGTATCAGGCATCGGTGCGCCTGGGCTACATATACAAGAACCGATACGCCATCGAGACCGGTTTCATCTTCCTGAGCCATATGGGCCAGAATTACTCGGATGTGTTCAAAGGGAAAGACGCCAAGC
The DNA here is from genome assembly GCA_044356305.1 of Flavobacteriales bacterium. Lineage (GTDB taxonomy): Bacteria > Bacteroidota > Bacteroidia > UBA10329 > UBA10329 > JBIKWM01. The sequence continues at coordinate 54,671 of JBIKWM010000002.1, read as the reverse complement.
GGCAGGTGCGCCTCGACTACATGCATGTGCCGTTACTGCTCCAGTACCGCCTCGGATTCTCACACTCAAAGAAGGTCAATGCCCCATGGACCGTAGGTCTGGGTGCGCAGTTGGACATATTGCGCAGCGCTTCCATCGGTTTCGATGGGAACCAGTACGAGCCGGTGGGCGAATTGACGGCCATACCCGATGCCTGGGCATACTTCAGTCCCATCGGCATTTCGGGTGTACTGAATGTGGAGCGCGACTTCTACCTCTCCAAATTCATGTTTGTGGGTGTGGGCCTGCGCGCCTCCATGTCAGGCGACATCAACAGCACCGACCACCCGGTGATTGACGACTACGGCCTCAGCCACAATTTCGCTGTCGGGCTGCATGTCTCACTCAACGGATTCCTAAGGAGATGACATCGATGGTCGGTGCATCTTTTTTCCGTAATCTCGCGCAGAAACTGACTTAGAATCTGGCGAGATAAATGGAGAAAATAAAGATCAGCATAGGCGTTGATGTTACAGCCGGTCTATCCACTGTGTGGGAGCATTGGACCGACCCGAAACATGTTGTCAACTGGAATTTCGCGACCGATACATGGCATTGCCCCAAAGCGTCCAACGACCTGCGCCCTGGCGGGAGTTTCAACTACACCATGGCCGCCAAGGACGGCTCGTTCAGTTTCGATTTTGAGGGGCAATACATAGCAGTTGATCCGCAGAGAAGCATCGAAATCAGTCTGGGCGATGATCGAAAGGTGTGGGTCACCTTCATCGAGTCGGAAGGGGTAACGACCGTCACCGAGGTATTTGAAGCCGAGGATCAGAACTCGGCCGAGATGCAGCGTGCCGGTTGGCAGTCTATCCTCGACAACTTCAAGGCGTATGTCGAAGGCAGAAATAGCTGACAACCTTGCCTCTTTCCATGTTCTGACATCAAATCGCACATCACCTGCAACATTCTGCACAGGTGGTGCGATCGCCCAAAGGGTAACTTCGCCCATTGCATGAGGCAAGGGGGAAGCCTTTTCATTCTACCTGTTCTATTCACTCTGGCAACCAGCGCGCAAGAGCGTGTGGGAGTGGCCAACAGCAATTATGCTGGCACGTTGGGCGTTCCGCTCAATCCATCATCAATGGTCGATAACAAAGTATGGCTCGATGTGAACATCATCGGCCTCGACCTTTTTGTGTGGAACAACTACACGTATTACTCGAAGGACGATTTCTATTTCTGGACCAATGTGCCTGCCGGTCAGATGCCCGATATACGCGACAATCTTGACGGTTCGCTCAAGGACGCAACGGTCAATCTGCGGGTAGATGGTCCATCGGCCACGCTCCGATGGGGCCGTCATGCCTTTGGGCTGAGCACTGCCGCTCGGGTCTTTGTGAGTGCCGAACACGTGCCCGAACCGGTGGCCAAACACGTTTTTGAAGGGTTGGGCTACCGCCCGATGCGTGGTAACACCTATGATAACCGCGATTTTGGTGTGTACGCCAACGCCTGGGGCGAATTCGGATTGAGCTACGGCACCATAGTGCACTTGAAAAGGCGCAGCATGTGGAATGCCGGTATCACGGCCAAATACCTGATGGGTGCCGGGCATGCAAGCCTCCAGGCTGACAGGTTCCAATACAACGTGCTCGATACGGTGAATTGGCGAATCGACAATTTCTCGGCCGAATATGCCCTGGCCGAGCCTGGCGTGGCGGGCCACGGTTGGGCCTTCGACATCGGAGTTACGTACAAGCGGCTAAAGGAACCGGTCAGTTCGCGCTATGTACCCTTCGACCCATTGACCAAATGCAAGCAGGTTGATTATCGCTATCGGGTAGGGCTTTCGCTCATCGATTTCGGGCAGATCAACTACAGCACCCAAAGCATTTACCGCAGGTTCGATAATGCCCCCACCGTTTGGCAGGACTACGAGAAATTCCCATTTGATGGGGTATACGCCCTCGATGGCACCATCAACACCCATTTCCCTTCGAATCAGAGTGCCGGATTGGCCTCACCATCGTTCAGTTGGTGGCTGCCCACCGCGGCCTCGTTGCAGTTCGATTACAATTTCGGGCACAACGTATTTGCCAATTTGACTTACGTGCAGGGCTTCAAGATGTCGGCCCACCAGACCGGTATGAGGCGCAGTCTGATTTCCATCACCCCACGCTATGAGATAAAATGGGTAGAGGCATCATTGCCCATCTCGCTCTACGATTACCGTTACCCGCAGGTAGGTCTGGCATTCCGCTTTTACAGCCTTATAATTGGTAGCGACAACATCGTGCCGTTCCTCATTCCCAGCGATGTGTACGGATTCAATATCTATTTCAACCTGAAAGTGAGCCTTTTCAAAGATCCGAAATGCAAGGGCAAGCGCAAGCGGCACAAGCTGAATAAGAAGGGCGGATTGAAGAGCAATCACCCGGACGATTGTCCAGCATACTGACACCGGCCGCACACTTCGCATCTTCGCGCTGCGCAACGCACCCTACAAGTGGCCCGAGACAAGGTCTATTTCATTTCTGATCTGCATCTGGGAGTGCCCGATGCCGTCACCTCCCGTGCCCGTGAGGAGCGGGCGGTGCGATGGCTTGACAGCATAAAATCTGATGCAGCGGCCCTCTACATCGTTGGCGACCTGTTCGATTTCTGGTACGAATACCGTACAGCTGTACCAAAGGGTTTTGTGCGGATTCAGGGCAAACTGGCCGAAATGTCCGATGCTGGCGTTGACTTGCACATTTTCACGGGCAACCACGATATGTGGATGTTCCGGTACTTTGAAGAGGAACTGGGCGCCACCATGCACCGAGGCAATCTGGCGCTCACACTTGGACCGCTGAAAATCCTTGTGGGCCATGGCGATGGATTGGGGCCTGGCGACCACGGTTACAAGTTCATTAAGCAGGTATTTGCAAACCCTGTGTGCATATGGCTATTCGGATGGCTTCACCCCGATATAGGCATCGGTCTGGCGCGTTTCTGGAGCGGCCGTAGCCGAGAGGCTAATCTGGCGGCCGATGATGAGTTCCATGGCACCAAGGGCGAATGGCTTTACCAATATTGCCTCGAAGTGTCGGCCAGAGAGCACTACGATGCTTTCATATTCGGGCACCGTCATCTGGTACTCGACATGCCCGTGGGCAGCAGTTCCCGCTACATCAATCTAGGTGCCTGGTTTCACGACCCCCACTGTGCGGTGTTGGACGCGGCAGGGCTACGCTTAGAACGGGTTCCTTGAGGAACTCTGTAAATCGGCACCCAACACGGGCCCATTAAATTCAGTGAGCCTCAAGCCAGTTCAACCCCGTATCCATACTCACCACTACCGGCACTTGCAGGGGGATGGCGTTCACCATGCAGTCCTCAACCAACGGTTTCAGCACGTCAAGCTCAGCACGGTGCGCATCAAAGACCAGTTCGTCATGCACCTGTAGCAACAGGTGCGAGCGGAGCTTCTGTTCATTCAAAGCCTTGTGGACCCGTATCATGGCCACCTTGATCATGTCGGCCGCAGTGCCCTGAATGGGTGCGTTGATGGCGTTGCGTTCGGCAAAGCCCCGCACGGTCGGGTTGTTGCTGTTTATATCGCGCAGCACCCGTCTGCGGCCCAGCATGGTCTCAACATAGCCGCGCTCGCGGGCCTTGGAAATGCAGTTGTCCATGTAGGTTCTGATGCCCGGATACTGGGCAAAATAGCTATCAATTATCTCGCGGGCCTCGGTGCGGCTGATGTTCAGATTCTCAGCCAGACCAAAGGCACTTTGCCCGTAAATGATTCCGAAGTTCACCGCTTTCGCTTTGCTTCGCTGGTCGCGGCTCACCTCGGCCAACGGCACCCCGAACACCTTAGCAGCCGTGGCCGCGTGGATGTCCTGATCCAAACGGAACGCCTCCATCATGTTCGCATCGTCACTGAGCGATGCTATCACGCGCAGCTCAATCTGCGAATAGTCGGCCGAAAGCAGCACGAAATCCTCATTGCGCGGCACAAATGCCTTGCGCACCTCTCGGCCCCGTTCGGTGCGGATAGGGATATTCTGCAGGTTGGGGTTGTTGCTGCTTAGGCGGCCAGTGGCAGCAACGGCCTGATTGAAACTGGTGTGGATGCGCCCTGTGCGCGGATTCACCAATGTCGGAAGCACATCAACGTAAGTACTCTTCAACTTTTGCAAGCCGCGGTAATCGAGCATCTTGGCCACAATGGGATGCTTGTTCACCAGTTTCTGCAACACATCCTCGCTGGTGGCATATTGGCCTGTCTTTCCCGTTTTTTTGGCCGATGGGTCAATTTTGAGGTGGTCGAAAAGCACTTCGCCCAACTGCCTCGGACTGTTCAAATTGAAGGGTACCCCGGCCAGTGCCTGTATCTCATCAAGCAGCGTGACAATGTCGCCTTCCAATTCTTTCGAAAGCACATTCAGCGCCCCCGAATCGAGGCGAATGCCTTCGCGCTCCATTTCGCTGAGCACCGGCACCAGTGGCATCTCAACATCATTGAACAGTGCGCGCGCCCCAGCCTCATCGAGCATGGGGTCGAACACATGCTTGAGGCGCAGCGTGATATCGGCATCCTCAGCCGCATAATCCTTGATCTTCTCAACGGGCACATCGCGCATGTTGCCCTGCCCCTTTCCTTTCTTGCCTATCAGCTCAGTGATGCTCACTGTCCTGTAACCGAGGTAGGTCTCAGCTAGCAGGTCCATACCATGGCGCATGTCGGGCTGCACCAGGTAGTGCGCTAACATGGTATCGTAAAGGCGGCCCTTCAGTTCAATGCCATAATTGGACAAAATACCGATGTCGTACTTTAGATTTTGCCCCACAATGGTCTTGGTGGCATCATCCCAAAGCTGGGCAAACTCCATCAAAATGGCAGTTGCTTCCTTATTCCCTTCAGGGAATGGTACGTACCACGCCTCACCTTCCTTGATCGCGAAACTGGCCCCCACAATGTCGGCATCGAGGGTGTCGAGGTCGGTGGTCTCGGTATCGAAGCACACCTCTGGGGCCGCAATAAGTTCTGACAGAAGCTGCCCACGTTTTTCAGCCGAATCGGCCAAACGATAATTGTGTGTCTCGCTTTCGATGGTGCGATAATTCAGCCCGCTCCCTTGGGCCGCATCACCCGTTTCTGTTATACCTCCACCTCCGAAAAGGTCCATCTGATCGGAGTTGGCGGCCTGTTTCGGTCTGGGTGAAGGTGTGGCCTGCGAAACAGCCACTTCCTCGCCCAATACCCTGCGCGAGAGGGTGCGGAACTCCAACTCAGCAAATAGCTCCTTGAGCAGGTCGCGGTCGGGATCCTCGAGAATGAGGCCGGCCTCGTCCAGATTGATGGGAGCATCGGTGATGATGGTGGCCAGTTTCTTTGAAAGCAGGCCCTGATCGGCAAACTGCTCCACATTCTCTTTCAATTTACCCTTGAGTTGGGCCGTATTGGCAATCAGATTCTCTACACTACCGAACTCCTGGACCAGCTTGATGGCGGTCTTTTCGCCCACACCCGGTATGCCTGGTATGTTATCGACCGCATCGCCCCACATACCAAGAATGTCAATCACCTGCCCGGGGCGCTCAATGCCGTACTTGGCGCATATCTCTTTGGGTCCGAGCACCTCGGCCGGATTACCCTGTTTACCAGGCTTGTACATGAATATCCTATCGCTCACCAATTGGCCATAATCCTTATCTGGAGTCACCATGTAGGTGGTGTAACCGTGCAGCTCGGCCTTTTTGGCAAGGGTGCCTATCAGGTCATCGGCCTCGTAGCCTGCGAGACCGATCACAGGAATCTTGAAACCCTCGATCAATCGCTGGATGTAGGGTACTGCCGTCCGGATATCCTCTGGCGTCTCAGCCCGGTTAGCCTTGTAGTCGGCAAACTGTGCGGTACGGATGGTCTCGGCACCCACATCGAACACCACTGCAATGTGCGAGGGTTTCTCTCTTTCCAAAAGGTCCAGCAGTGTAATGGCAAAACCGAACACCGGACTGGTGTTCACGCCTTTGCTGTTCACCATTTTGGTTCCGCTGAAAGCGAAATAGGCACGATAGATCAGTGCAAATGCATCGAGTAGAAATAGACGCTTGTCTTCGTTTGGGTCCTGTATGGTCATCGGTCTTCGTTTCGGTCGCTGATTGGATGTGCTTCAACCCGCTATGCTATTGAGAAATCTGTTTGCAAGAACTATAGAAAAGCTATTCACCTCCCTATAAGTCATTATTTTAGGGTGTCTAATCCAAATAATGACAGGCCATGCAAGACCTGAGCGCAAGGTACAGAGCAGCCCTCAGACATATCACCCCCGCATTGGCTTCGAAGGCAAAACGCTCAGATACTTTTATGCCTCAGTGCAGACCAATACTGAACCATGGTCTTGAGAAATCGGCCCTTACCTCTTCTTCGATTTCTGTGGCCGATCAGCCTGCATATGCCAACAACCTTTCATTCTCTACCACCTTCACCCCATTTCCGTCCTGACCAGCAAGAATGACCATGGCCTGAGCTACTTGCCCAGCAGTGATAGCCTTGTAGCGCTTCAGCGAACCAACGAACAGCGGATTCAGGACACCCATGAGCACCTGCCCAGCACGTTCGCCTGGGCGACTCTCACTGCGAGGGCCTAGCAGTAGGGATGGACGCACGGCCACGAACCGCCTGAAACCGAGTGCTGCAAGGTCACGCTCGGTCTCACCTTTCACGCGGAGGTAGTAGTTCCCTGATCCTGCATCGGCCCCGAGGGATGACACCATGATCATCAGTGTTGCACCGTGAAGCTGAGCCAGAAGTCCGAAAGAGACACACAGGTCGTGATCGACAGCGTAAAAAGCCTCTTTGCTGCCTGCACGCGCCATGGTGGTGCCCAGACAACAAAAGGCCACATCAACACCACTGCCAGAAATATCGGCTGCCGACATATCAGCACCGAGATTCTCACTCAGCTTATGGTGATTCAGGCCACTGCTCCTTCGACCCACGTGCAGCACATGCCCGAAATCAGGATTCTCACATATAAGTTCAATAAGCTTCCTGCCAATAAGGCCAGTGCCCCCAGCCACAAGCGCTGTTTTTCCCATCGGGGAAAATTACATGCTCAGAGTACGATGATGCGCATGGCCAAACTCTCGATATGAATAACGTAGGTGCCGGGGCACAGACGGGCGGTCGGGAGCATTGGACGGTCTGAGTTGCACGTGCCTTGAAACACAATCCTCCCGGTACTATCCACTATCATGTATGGCTGTCCGAGGGTTACTCCACGAAGCGTGACATCGGTGCCGGTCACAGGATTCGGATAAATGGAAAGGCCCTCATCTTGGCCTGTATGGACTGCCAGTGTGGCACAGGCCTCCCCACTATACGGTTGGTGCGCCTGTCCAGAGCATGTACCCTCAGCCAATGCCTCATTCACCACATCAATGCCGCCAGCAACGCACTGCCCTTCAATAAGGTCACGCCTGAATTGGCCCATGCCGATGGTGTGGTACATAACAGCCTCTGGGTTAATGATGTGCTGCAAAAGATGCGCATGACCCAGCTCGTGCATCAGTGTGGTGAGAAGGTCATACTGATCTGGGGCCGGTGCGCCATCCGAATAATTCCATTCCACCTGCGGATTGAACAGCACATCAAACCCGATGAGCGACCAAGTCAGGTTATCGATACTGCCACACCCCATCAGATTGACCACTGTGCGGGCCAGTTGCTGAGCGGGAAGCTGGCCCTGTGCGGCCATACCGATCAGATTCACCCCATCGTTGGCCCACGATCCGGCCGTGGTATTGGCCGCCCCGATGCTCATGTTTATACCAGTGGCGCATGCCCATCGATCAATGGCCATTTGCGTCAGTCCACGCAGATGTTCCGATGAGGTGTTCAGCTCAACAAGGTACCCACCATTCTGAGGCCCGGCCAATACGGTAGGTGCCAGCCCGAACTCCTGCATCACCTCTGTGCGGGCATACTGCACCCGAAGCGTATCAGCCGACTCGGCTGCCGCGGCCCCATCGGGCATCACGCGCACGGTGCCTGTGCCACACACCATGGCCGAAGTGACCGATGCCGCAGGCACACGCACCTGTATCAGATCATCGCTCCACAGCAGGTAAAGTTCGCCCTGTGGGATGGTCACGTAGGTCTGTCCACCTGTATCGGCATTGCGCAGCGCCACGGTGCCTGTGCCCTGTACCGTTCCGAAACCCGCACCGTGTATGGACAGCACATCGCCCGTGCCTGCGCGAAGTTCACTGGGCATCAGAGCACTGATAACGGCATCCGTTCGTACCGTGCCGTTTTCAATCGTGTTATCGAGGCCGATGTAATCCTGCCCTGCAATGGCAAGGATATCATTGCGCAATCGAACGTCAGACTCAGCATTGTGGTGTGCAACGAACTGTTGCACTTCGCCCGCAGCATCAACAAAGACTGTTCCTGCATTCCCTGGCGCCAATGCCGGGCCAGGGTAAACAGCCTGCGCCCATCGGCCCATCTGTCCACCTAAAGTCAACACTTCGAGGTTCCGGGCATGAGGGCCTTTCAGAGTTCCGGTAACATACAGGTGCCACCTGGTGCGTATGATGCCGTCATCACCAAGGAAACAGCTTCCCTGTTGCAGTTCACCCTCCACAATGCGGGCCGCACTGAGCACCTTTGCATCCAAGGTGAGGTCGCGTTCCATGCACTGCCCCATCGCTGTCGCGACCCATGCCGTGCAGAGGAACAATGAAAGGATGCGTATGCAGCTCAATTTTAGGCGGACAGGAATGCCCGAAGGTATCAGGCACTGGCTCGGACATTCGACATCCGAACTCCACTTTTAGACCAATCTGAACAATTGGCCTACGGAACTTTTGATAGGGATCACGAATGGAACATCTGAACATAGAGACACCACGCACAGCCCGCTATTGCGTTGTGGATAAGCTGACAACACAGGGTCAACATTGGCTTGTCCTGCACGGCTACGGGCAGTTGGCCGAGTACTTCATCAGGCATTTTGATGGAATGGAGAATGCCAAGGTGATTGCGGCCGAGGGTCTGTCGCGTTTCTACCTCGATGGGTTGGGCGGACGTATCGGAGCCTCATGGATGACCGCTGCCGACCGCGAGGCTGAGGTAAATGACCAGGCCTCGTATCTGGGGAAGTTGATGCAGAAAGAGGTGCCCATAGGAGTGCGCCCCGTAGTACTCGGTTTCTCGCAAGGAGCCACGGCAGTCATGCGTTGGGTGGTGCAGCAGCGCGTGCCTGTGCGCGGGGTGGTGATGTGGGCCGGCAGTTTTCCGCACGATGTTGACCCGGTCACCGCTGGTGTGCACCTTAAGGACATTCCGGTACATTTTGCCATTGGCGATGAGGATCCTTACATAAAACCTCAGGAGATTGACACCCGCCTGGGCCCATTGCGCGAAGCGTTGCCACAGTTAGAGGTACACCGGTTCAAAGGGGCTCATGTCATGGACAGCCCCACGCTGTTGCAGATCGCACAGTCGCTGCAAGGCTGAGGCTACCTTTGCGGCTCATACCGAAAAAGAAGGGAAATGGCACTTGTTGATAGGATAAATGAAGACATTAAGGATGCCATGCGCTCCAAGGACCAGGTGCGACTTACATCGCTGCGGGCCGTGAAATCTCAGCTGTTGCTGGCCGCCACCGAGAAAGGTGCCACTGGCGAGGTGAGCGATGAAGCAGGGATGAAACTGCTGCAACGTCTTGTTAAACAGCGTAAAGAGAGCGCAGACATATTCACACAACAGGGCCGTGCCGACCTTGCCGCCAACGAGCAGGCCGAAGCAGCCATCATCGAGGCTTATCTCCCCAAACAGCTCGGGGAAGATGAATTGCGCCCGATAATTGCGGCAATCATTTCCGAAGTAGGTGCCTCTGGCCCTCAGGACATGGGTAAGGTGATGGGCACTGCCACCAAACGCTTGGCCGGGCAGGCCGATGGCAAGGTGGTGAGCGCGGTGGTCAAGGCACTGCTGGGCTGACCTTTTCGGTGGCACTGAGCAGGGCGAGGTCAAACACCACACCTCCGTCCTCATCCACGTGGTAGGCCTGTTTGAATCTCACACCCCAATCGAACTCTGACCAGCGGTAAGAGAATCGCGCGCTGACTTCCTGTGCGAAGGTCTCATCATATCCCCGCACCTGAATCATAATCTCGGCCTGTAGGCGAGCCATCTCATCGGGCAACATGGCGCTTAGTGGGCTCTTCTCGTCAATAGGGTGCACCACTGTCCAGTTGAGCGGGAAAAAGTGAATGCGGTCGGTCTCCAAAGCAAGTTCATAGTACTGGCGCACGCGTCCACCGTTGCCATTGTCCTCAAGTAGGACAAGCAGAACATTGGCGTGCATGTTAACCACCAGATTGGGCCGTTCGTTGGCCATGCGGAACATAAGCGCAGTGCCGCCTTCATAAGGAGCAATGATGGCTTTTTCTGAGAATCTGAAATGGGCCGATGGCCGGGCGAACCGACCGTAGAGCAGACCCGTGAAAAGGGCCGAGCACAACAGGCCAATAAATGCTTCGAACGATGCCAAAAGGCTGGTGGCCACCCCACTGGGCGCAATGGCACCATAGCCCACTGTTGTGAAAGTCTGACTACTGAAAAATACCGCAGGCCACATGTCATGGGGCATTCCCACAGGCGTCACCCCGTTAAGGTGTTCAACCCCGATGACCACATAAATGGACGCGAATAGCAAGACCAGCAGCACATAGCTGCCCAGAATAAGTGCCAGGAAGGGCCACCAGCGCATACCGATCAGCCACTGGTAGATGTCGCTGGCATTGAAGGCCGCACCCACCTTACGCACATTGAAAGTGCCATCGTGATTGATGACACGCGAAGCACCATCGGTGCTGCGGCCGGTGCCCGGGTCTTTGGCCCTCCTCAGCCTCAGTCGCTCAGATATTCGGCCCATGGTGGCCATGCTCACTTGGCGCGGTCTATCACGAAATCCACAAGCCCACTTAATGAGCGTCTGGCATCGTTGTCCGGATATTCCATGAGCATCTGCTGCGCTCGCTGTCGGTATTCGTTCATCCGCGCTGTGGCGTATTCCAAGCCGCCCAGATCTCTCACCATTTCAATCACCGAAGCCACTCGCTTGGGGTCGGTGTTGTGGTTCTTCATCGTGTTCATTATGACTTTACGCTGCTCCTTTGTCCCTTTGGTAAGGGCGTAAATCAGCGGTAAAGTCATCTTTTTTTCCTTGATGTCGATGCCCGTGGGTTTGCCTATGCCCGTGTCGGTGCCGTAATCGAAAAGGTCATCGCGAATCTGGAAAGCGATTCCCACTGTCTCTCCGAACAGGCGCATCCGTTCTATCAGGACTTTGTCGGTGCTCACACTTGCGGCCCCGCAGCCACAGCACGATGCAATAAGCGATGCTGTCTTCTGCCTGATTATGTCGAAATACACTTCTTCGTTGATGTCCAACCTCCGGGCCTTTTCCATCTGCAACAGCTCGCCCTCGCTCATCTCGCGCACCGAGTTGCTCACTATCTCGAGCAGATCGTAGTCCTTGTGTTTTACTGAGAGCAGAAGACCGCGGCTCAGCAGGTAGTCTCCAACCAGAACCGCCACCTTGTTCTTCCAAAGCGCGTTGATGGAAAAGAAACCCCTACGCGTGTCGGCATCATCTACCACATCATCATGCACCAGAGTGGCGGTATGAAGCAGTTCAATCAGTGCGGCTGCGCGGTAGGTGCTATCGTTGGTGTCGGCCAGCATCTTGGCCGTGAGGAAAACGAACATGGGCCTCATCTGCTTGCCCTTCCGTTTCACTATGTAGTGTGTTATTCGATCGAGCAGCGGCACCGAACTGCGCATCGATGAGCGGAAACGCCCTTCGAACTCCTCCATTTCCACCCGCACCGGGCGCTGTATGGCATCAAGATCCTTCAATCGGCACTGCCTTCCTCTGCTCCGGGGCGAAGATACCTGCGCAGACAGGCACTGGCTGTTCCTATTCAAAAGTCACTTCCCCTTCTTCTCCTCTTCCTTGGCTTTCTCTTTCTCTTCGCAATGGGCTGTGGCCCTACCCTTGGCAATGATATTACCCCGCTCAGCAGCCAATGCCCATTCCTCGCACGCGGCCTTCATCTTATTGGCCCGCATATGCAGATCGCCCCTCAGCAGATAGGGTTCATCTTTTGTCGGATCCAGTTTTATGGCCTTAGCCGAATCGCGCATGGCCTCTTTGTCCATCCCCTTGTGAGCATAGACTTTGGCCCTGAAAGCCCATGCTGGTGCACTGTTCATGTCGAGCAGCAGGCATTGGTCAAGATCGGCCAAAGTGCCCGAGGTGTCATTTTGAGCATATCGGGCCGTGGCGCGCAGCAGATACACCGATGCGGTCTTGGGATCAATGCTGATAGCCTTGTCCAGATCGGCCACAGCCTCTTTGTACTTGTTCTGCATCAGGTATGCCCTGCCACGTTTCTCGTAGGCAGGGGCATGATCAGTCTTATCCTTCAATACTTCGTCAAGGTCTACGATAGCCCGTTTATAATCAGCCAGTTCGAGCCAACAATGGGCCCTGAAGTTGTAGGCCTTGGTCTTCTCGCCACCTAGGCCCAGCACCATGTCAAGATCCTTGATGGCTGAACGGTATTCACCAATTTTCACCAGAGCGGCAGCCCGCGCCATATAGGCCTCGGTATAATCGGCCCGCATCTGAATGGCCTTGGTGAAGTAAGGGATAGACTCCCTGTGCATGTTCTTGTTCGTGAGCAACAGACCCTGGATCATGATGTCTTTTGATCCCTGCGCTCTGGCTCCGATTGTGGCACACAACAGCGATATGATAAGGAGCCCCCGCATGGTGCGCTCAGTTGATCATGGCCCGCAGTGCCTCGCGGGCATTCTGCACACCCATCCTCTCAGCCACAGCGAGGTCATTCATGGCCGACTTATGCTCCTGCATCTTAATGCGTGCCATGGCCCGGTTGTAATAGGCTCTCCCATTCGATGGGTTGAGGAGAATAGCCCTATCGAAATCAATTACTGCCTCGCGCAACTGATTCAATTGAAGGCGCACTGCTCCGCGATTGTTGAATAGCTCGCTGTCTTCAGTATTCAAAGAAATGGCTGCGTTGAAATCCTCCAAGGCCTTTTCGTACGACCGCAGCCCGGCTGCAACCATGGCGCGGTTGTACAATGCATCCTCATGTTTTGGGTTGATGCGCACAGCCTCACAAAGATCGGCATATCCATCGGCCATACGATTGAGCATGAGGCTGGCCACCGCGCGGTTATAAAAAATATCGGCATTGTCCGGACTCAGCGCAATGGCCTCAGTATAGTCTGCTATGGCACCCTCAAAGTCCTTCGATTCGAACTTCAGGTCGCCATCGTTTATCAGATCCTGAGCGGTGCGTTCCACAATCAGTTACACTTGGCTGCAATGTACTCGTTTGCCAGCGCCAATCCAAGCCCGGCAGCCAGCTGCAGGTCTATGCATGCCCCAGCCTTATCCATCAGGAAACTCTTGCAGATTCCGCGCTTCAGGTAGGCGTTGGCATTCTCAGCATCAATGAGCAAGGTCTTGTTCAGGTCCGTCAATGCACCTTTGAAATCCTGTTTCTCAATCTTGGCAATCCCCCGCATGTAATTGATCTCGGCCGAATTCGGGTCCAATTTCACGGCCTTATCGTACTCTACCATGGCCTTCTCAAACTCCTGTTGGCGCATCAGGGCATTGGCCAATCGCAGATGAGCCATGGCGTTATTGTTGTCGAGGTCAATGGCCCGGTTGGCATCTTCAACCGCGCCCAGATTGTCCTTAAGTTCCAGGTAGGCGGCACTGCGGTTGGCAATGGCCATGCTGTTATTGGCATCAAGCTGTATCACCCTATTGAAATCCTGAATGGCGCCAATATTATTGGCCATGCGCAGTTTGGCTTCGCCCCGTCTGAGGTAATAGGTCGGTTTTTTGCGGTCCTTCTCAATGGCCTTATCCAATAGCTCAATGGCATCCGGATATTCCTTCAGTTCGAATTCGGCCATTGCCTGTTTGAAGAACTCATCAGCAGTTTGGGCCATGGCACAGGCAGAAAACAGAACAGTGGCCACGAGGGCAGCTAAAGACTTCATGTGTATTGTTCGGGTAATGAGGGCGCCAAAAATAAACAGCGCCACGCATGGCAGGCTGTCTTACAAAATCAGCGCTCGCAGAAGTCCTTGAACGATGCGAAAGCCACAGTATATCCGAGTTTCTGAGCTTTTCTCAGGTCGTTGCAGGCACCGTTCACATCGCCCAGTTTGAACTTCACTTCACCACGGAGGCTATAGGTTTTGGCATAACTCGGGGCAATCGCAGCTGCGCGGTCAAAATCCTGAACAGCCCCTCTATAATCTTTCATTTCCGATTTCAATAGAGCTCGACCGAAAAACGCCTCCAATTTTGATGGGTCGAGGTTAATGGCTGTGTTAAAATCCTTCATGGCTCCTTGCATATCCATCAGCTGACGCTTGGCCTTGCCACGGTTGGCATATGCCTCGCTGTAATCGGCCTTGAGCGATATGGCGATATTGTAGTCCTGTAAAGCGCCTTTGTAGTCATTCAGTTCATCCTTGACATAGCCCCTGAAATTGAATGCTTTAATGTAACGAGGGCTTATCTCAATGGCCTTATTGAGATCCTGCAAAGCGCCACGGAAGTTCTGCATATCGGCCTTGGCCTCGGCTTTGGCGTACAGTTCCTCAGCAGTTTGGCCAACACAGAAGGTGGCCAAAAGCACCAAACAGAACGATATGCCCAAGGCGCGTCTCATATTGACCGGGCTAAGGTATGACCTCCGCGGTTATTGTCCGCCATATCACACACATATTCGCTATCACCTTTGGCGAAAATTAAATTTCAGAGTGGAGATCAAATTGGATTATCCAATCGATGATGCGATCTGACATCCATCACTCCTACCCCAATTCAAGATTGTAGATTTGGCCGCGATGTTCAGCAAAGAGACCCTTGAGGCGGTTGTGGAAGGTAGCATTGACGGTGTGCTGACCATCGATGCGCGTGGCCGCATACTGGCCGTGAACCGCGCCCTTAGCGACCTGTTCGGCTACGAAGAGCATGAGATGATAGGGCAGAATGTGAGCATGCTGATGCCCGAACCATACCACAGTCGGCATGACATGTATCTGGGCCGCTATGCCGAAACGGGCGAGAAGAATGTGATCGGTCGCGGGCGAGAGCTGGTGGCTAAAAAAAAGAATGGGGCATTTTTCCCCATCTTCCTGACGGTTGTTGAGGTTGAGACCGTTGACGGCCGTCAATTCGCTGGTGTGATACATGACATCAGCGGACGCAAGCTTGCTGAGACTGCGTACCGTGAGACTGACAACAAATTCAAAGCAATTCTTGCGACTGCGGTCGATGGTATCATAATCATAGACCAGCGCGGGCGCATAGACATGGTCAATGAGGCCGCTCAGAGATTATTCGGCTACGCGGAAGATGAACTCATCGGGCGCAATGTAAAGCTATTGATGCCCGAACCGGACAGCAGCCGCCACGATGCGTACATGGAACACTATCACCAGACCGGTGAGAGGCGAATAATGGGCATAGGCCGAGAGGTGAAGGGACGGAGGAAGGATGGCTCTGAATTTCCTTTTTCTTTGGGAGTGAGTGAATTACGTTTGCGGGATAAGGTCATGTACGTGGGTATAATACACGACCTGACCACCATCAATGAGGCGCGCAGGCAACTGACGGACTATGCAGGCGAACTGAAAAAAGCCAACGAAAACCTTGAACAGGAGGTGCGAAAGCGTACGGCCCAGTTGGGCGCATCGAACGATCTGTTGAAACATACGAACCAAGAATTGGAGGCCGAGGTGGCCCTTAGGCGCAAGGCCGAAGAGGAGGCAAAGGCCCTATTGAGCCGTGAAAAGGAACTGAACGAGCTGAAATCGCGGTTCGTGAGCATGGCATCGCACGAATTCCGCACCCCGTTGGCCGGTATACTCACATCGGTGTCGCTTTTGGCCAGGTACGAACAATCGGATCAGGCTGACAAGCGCAAACGGCACATGGACATCATACGTGGGGCGGTACACAACCTCACGGCCATCCTTAACGATTTCCTATCGCTCGAAAAGCTCGAATCGGGCCGAGTGGACATTCATCCCGAGTTGTTTCCGCTGCTGCCGTTAATGGAAGAATTCCAATCTGAGATACAAGGAATGCTGAAGGCAGGTCAGGTGCTGGAGTTTGACCTAGAGACTGGCCTGACCGAGGTATGGGCAGATCGGCATCTGTTGCGCAACATATTGACCAACCTGGTCTCCAATGCCATCAAGTACTCGTTTGAAGGGGGCAGGGTAACTGTTGTCATGCGCCTTGAGGGTGGCGATCTGCGTACCGATGTGGTTGACAGGGGCATGGGCATTCCCGCCAAAGACCAACCTTACATGTTCGACCGACTTTTCCGTGCCAGCAACGTGACCAATATTCAAGGTACCGGACTGGGTCTCAACATAGTGCGGCACTACCTCGACCTGCATGGGGGTACCATTACTTTTGTCAGCACCGAGGGTGAGGGCACCACATTCACTTTTCGCATCCCACAACGCCCATGAGCGCCAAGAAAAACAAGAAGATCCTGCTGATTGAGGACGACCGCGTGATGCGTGAGAACACGGCCGAACTGCTTGAACTCTCCGGATATTCAGTTGCAACAGCCGAGAATGGAAAATTCGGGGTGGAAAAGGCCAAGGCCGACAGGCCAGACTTGATCATCTGCGATGTGATGATGCCCGAACTGGACGGCTACGGAGTACTTTACCTGCTAAGCCGAGACAAGGAGACCGCGGGCATACCCTTCATATTTCTGACCGCCAAGGCTGAACGAGCTGACCAACGGAAAGGAATGGAACTGGGGGCTGATGATTACCTGACCAAGCCATTTGAGGAGGATGAACTGATACGGGCCGTGGAAGGTCGCCTCAAGCGCATGGAGCACATGACCAGCGGCCATAGCAACGACATGCAAGGCCTCAATGCGTTTATTGACGAGGCACGTGCTGCACTTGAGCTGGAGAATCTGGCCAAGGACCGCAGGGTGCGCAAATACAACAAGCGCGACATTATCTTCCACGAAGGTGATCAGGCATCGGCCCTATATTTTGTGGCCGATGGCAAAGTGAAGACCTTCAAGATCAATGAAGATGGTAAGGAATTCGTCACGGGGCTTCATGGTCCGGGCGATTTTATCGGTTACGTGGCATTGCTCACTGAAAAAAGCTACGAGTGGTCGGCCATGGCGTTGGAGGATTGTGAACTGTGTATCATCCCGAAGGCCGATTTCATCAGCTTGGTACACCGCAATCAGGATGTGAGTGTGCGATTTATCAAGTTACTCAGCAACAAGCTGATTGACAAAGAGAAACAACTTATCGACCTGGCATACAATTCGGTCCGTCAGCGTGTGGCCGAGGCTCTGCTCCAACTTTGCAACAAATACCGCGACCAGAAGAGTGGCTCGTTCAGCATGAACATCCCACGAAATGACCTTGCCTCGCTGGTAGGTACAGCCACCGAATCGCTGATCCGTTCGCTATCGGATTTCAAAGAAGAGGGCATCATCGTCATCAAAGGCAGTGAGATTGCTGTGACCGATGAGAAGAAACTGCGGCACATAGCCCAGCACATGCACTGACATCGGCCTCTGTGGCCTCTATTTACCCATAATGACAATGGTAAACAGCCGTTCGGCCGGGCTCTATGCCAAGGCCCAGACACTTTTCCCAGGTGGGGTCAATTCGCCCGTTCGTGCATTCAGGTCAGTGGGAGGTACACCACTTTTCATGACCAAAGGCCAAGGCAGCCGGATTACTGATGCAGATGGCAATACCTACATAGACCTGTGCTGCTCGTGGGGCCCGCTCATTCTTGGCCACGCTGACCACGATGTGACACAGGCCATCATAGAAGCGGTGCAGAAAGGGGCTTCGTTCGGGGCGCCAACGGTGCAAGAGAACGAACTGGCCGAACTGATCATTTCAAACCACCGCTATGTGGACCGACTCCGTTTTGTGAGCAGCGGCACAGAGGCAGTTATGAGTGCCATCCGATTGGCGCGCGGATTCACCGGCCGGAGCAAAGTACTCAAATTTGAAGGTTGCTACCACGGCCATGTCGATTCGCTGCTTGTAAAAGCAGGGTCGGGCCTGGTGACTTTCGGCAACAGTTCTTCGGCCGGGGTGCCTGTGAGTTTTGTGAACGAGACCATAGTGGTGAGCCTCGATGACCTGGCGGCAGTTGAGTCGGCATTCGTCACGTTCAAAGACCAGATAGCGGCAGTGATCCTTGAGCCGGTGCCAGCCAACAACGGTCTTCTGCCACAGGCGGTAGACTTCCTTAAGGGCCTGCGTACTATTTGCGACCGCGAGGGTGCGCTTCTCATTTTTGATGAGGTGATATCGGGTTTCAGGGTGGGTTTTGAAGGTGCTGCCGGGTTGTATGGCATCCGGCCGGACCTGCTCACATTCGGCAAGATCATCGGTGGCGGGATGCCCGTTGGGGCCTACGGTGGCCACGATGAGGTGATGCGTCACATCTCGCCCGAGGGCCCTGTATATCAGGCCGGCACTTTGAGTGGCAACCCGGTAGCCATGGCGGCCGGGAAGGCCCAGTTGAGCCGTTGCCTTGAGGCGGGATTCTATGATTCCCTCGAATTGAAGGCTAAGCATCTGGTCAATCACGTCAATGCGCACTGCGCAGCCAAGAGGCACGATGTGCATATGTGGAATATCGCGTCCATTTTCTGGATCGCGTTCTCGCCCCTTCGCACCATGAGCCGTGCTGAGCAGATTGATGCCGATAGCATGACCCGGTTCCGCACGTTCTACCATGCCCTGCTCAATAGGGGTGTATACATGGGGCCATCGGGCTACGAGGTGGGCTTTTTCAGCGCAGCACATTCAAATGCTGATGTGCAGGCCGTGGCAACTGCATACTGCGAGGCCATTGATCTGGCCATGGTGGCCTGAACCGGTTGGAGACCCTCCGCATCGACACACCAGAATTCCGCTGGACCGCCTATGCGGCCGGTGAAGGCGATGATGTGTGGGTAGGCTTCCATGGGTTCGGTCAGGGCGGTCAGCACCTGCTGCGTTTCATGCGCATTCTACGGCCCGGGGCACGGTGCATTGCATTCGACCTGCCGCACCACGGCACCACCGAGGCCATGAACAGTGGCACCCCCCGACTTACATCAGCAGAACTCACCGACTGTTTCGAGAAACTGCTGCGCCAATGCGGGGCGAAGCGATGCTCGGTAATCGGTTTCAGTCTGGGCGGCAAGTGCGCTCTGACCTTGCTTGAATCGGCTCCGGTACGACTGCGCTCAGTGGTGCTTATTGCACCGGATGGGCTCTATATCAACCCGATATACTGGCTGGCCACACACACTGCCATTGGCCGGTGGGCCATGCAGCGAATGGTGCGTGACCCTAGCGGCCTTTACCGAATCTGCAATGGGCTTGAGCGCATCGGCCTGTTGCCCAAGGCCGTGAATCAGTTCTTCCGTTCGCAGCTCGGCACAGCTGAGCAGCGCATGCGTGTCTATGCCGTATGGCAGACCTTTGGCCACATGCAGCCCGACCTGAATGCTGTGCGCAGCCATGTGGTGCGCTATGCGGTGGACCTGCATCTTGTTTTTGGGAAAGATGATAAAGTTATACGGCCGAAATGGGCCAAGAAACTGTACGATCCGCGTTGGAGACACTCAAAACTGCTTCTGCTGGGCCGTGCACACAACCTGACAAAGCGCGAAGTGGCTGAGGAGCTGAAAGACCTCCTCATCATTTCATCGGCTCCGATATGAACTGGCTACTTTTGCCCCCCGATGCAAGGCAACGACCATATTATCCGGCTCAGTGACGTGAGCATCTACATCCGCCAGAACCTTGTGCTGAGCAAGGTCTCCTTTGCGGTGCACAGAGGCGAGTTCCTATACCTGATAGGTCGCACCGGCAGTGGCAAGAGCAGCCTGCTTCGCACATTGTATGCCGACCTTCCATTGGCTGAGGGCGAGGCCACGATAGCGGGCTACGACCTCGGCACTATTACTCAGGAAGAGGTGCCATTCCTGAGGCGAAAACTCGGGATAGTGTTTCAGGACTTCCAATTACTGACTGACCGCACGGTGAGCGAGAATCTGAAATTTGTGATGAAGGCCACCGGCTGGAAAGACAAGATGCAGATGGAGAACCGCGAGCAGGAGGTGCTGCGGTTGGTGGGTCTACCTATGATCGGGTACAAGATGCCTCACCAGCTGAGCGGTGGCGAGCAGCAGCGTGTGGCTATAGCGCGCGCACTGATAAATAGCCCAGAGGTAATCCTGGCCGATGAGCCCACTGGAAATCTTGATCCTGAGACTTCGGAGGGAATACTGCAACTGATGGTGGACATCAGCCGTCAGGGCACAGCCGTTCTGATGGCCACACACAACTACAGCTTCTTTGAGCGGCACCCGGCTCGCACCCTAAAATGTGCCGATGGCTACCTGACCGACACCCAGTTGCAGGTGCGGCCAGAAGATTTCTGAGCAAGTCTGAATCGGTATCCGGAAAAATCCGGACTCTTCCCTTTCACCGGATGAATAGGGCCACGAGTATCTTGTCACTATAGTCATCCCAACCCCAATTTGGACCGTCCCACATGCCGCCATAGATCTGAGAAAGGCGGATGTTGAGGAAAATCATGCCAAAAAACATGAAATAGAACACAAGCCGAGTGGGCCTTTTCTGTTTAGATAATTGAACCAGTGCATGGCCAAGCGGCAAGCTCATGAGCGCATAGAACTCTACGTAGCACCGATGACCGAATGCGCCTCCGAACCACCAGGCCCACCAACTACCGAATGTGTAAGTCGCAATAAGCAGAATGACCGGGTTCATCCACCTGCCCGGCAGTTGCTCTTTTATATGTAACCACATTCCATAGGTCACAATAGCCATCAACGGTGTGTATAGGAACAATCCGTTCTGCGGGCTGAAAAGGACCGACAGCATCTTCGGCCTGAGCCAGAAGCTGAAGCCTTCATTGCCATACGAATACCACAGCCAATGTCCTGTGATGTGTTTCCAATAGATCAACTGAGGGATGAAAACGACAGCGAGCACTGGGACAAAAGCAAGCATCTGCCAACGTCTGCCCCACCAGAAATGCCATTCATCTGATATCGAAGAACCGACAAGGAAGGGAGCCAGAGCGATGATGGCATTGGTGGGGCGATTGAGGATGATAATGGCCAATGAGAGAAATGTGGGCCAGACCCAATAGCCATGACCGCTGCGGAAGCGCTGAGTTGAGAAGAGGAAAAATGCAAACAGGAAAAAAGAGTACATATGCGACATGCCCGCTTCGCGTACGGTGTAATAGAAGAGGTTGGTGGACAAGAATATAAGTAAGACAACGGCCGCAATAGTGGTCGGCCCAAACCAAGTGCTCAGCCATCGGCTCAGGAAGTAGAGGCCCAAGACCATATAGACCAAAGCAGCGATTAGGATACCCCAGGCGTACGGGGCTGAACGCCCATCTTTTTCATAGCCGAGCAATGGTGCAACAGCATGGCTCGCAAAAACAAATGGCGACTGCAAAAGCGCTACGCCACAAGTGTATTTGGTGAATGTACGTTCTACCCCGTCTGGCCCTTTGTAGCGGGTGCAGCCATTGACAAAGGGAGCCTGCTCAAATCCACTATGGATCAGAACCGCAGGCAAGTAGATGTAATACCCTTCAGCATCGGACCAGATCACATTCCTTATTGCTCCACCCTGATGAAAAAATGCACTGAAACCGGCCGCCACCGCGGCAATAAGAGGCAATAGCCAACGCATACGACTCATTCAGCCACTGGAAAATTATTGTAGAAACGCCTGCCATCTGCAGAGCAACGCACATTCTGAGCCTTCGGCCGCAACAAGGTGCGGCACACTGTCCCGCCAATACCTCTGAACCAGAACTGCACTTTGCGCCCGGCCACAGCGTCAAAAGGTTGTGCCACACGCAACCAACCATCGTGTATATCTGCACTCGATCCGCATCGTTTTGAGTAGATGTGTTGTCGTCCCTCTGTCCACTCGAGCACTGGCAACGAAGTGGTATTCGGGTCGACCCTGATCCAGAAACTGAATTCGTATGGGCCCGCTGCAAGTGCCGTATCGAGCAGTGTTCCGTCTGCTTCGACCTGAGATTCTCCATTATGTAGAAAACTGACCTCAACTGCTAAAGAATCCTTCGCTGCGGCAGATTGCGCAGAACCAAGGGCTTCTGCAAACGCATCCAATTTCAATCCATAGGCCTTAAAGCCGCTTCCATCATATATGTGGTCAGAAATATCCAAAAGGAACCGCTCGCCATCTGTCAGGTTTCCATCGGCCACTAGGAGCAGCAAGTCTCTCCTGTCAGTTAACTCTGCTAAAGCCGAATGCGGCATGAGCGGATGGGCCACCCATTGCGCCAAATGCTCGGTCACTTTCATGGATGTGCGCGACATGACTCCATTGACCAAGGGAATGCCAATTGAAAATGACGCCCGCATGGCTGTGGGTGTGGCTGGCGACAGGGCATTCAGCTCCAATTTCTCTGATCCGACCAACTCAAAAGGCAATGCGATAATGGCCTGATATCGGTCGGTATGAACATTATTCCGCAACAGCTCATCGCGGAAGGAAGGTCCGAAGACCTCTTTATTGGCATCGCCCCTGAGCATCTGCTCCTTAACGGACTTGATGTTGACAATGGCATCGAGCGTCCACCAGCCCAGACAGAGGGTTACGAGGAACAGTGCAAGAGGTCGGAACTGTCCGTTTTTCTGCGTATTCAAGTACCGGAACAAACGGTACACGTAGACCACTGCCCAAAGGGAGAATACATAATAGAATACCCACGCCAAGCGGCCCAACGAGCGGAACTGACGGATGGCACTGACGTGTTCGGCAACCCAATTGAGCCCGAGCAGATGGAAAACGCCCATGCTGAAAAGCAAAACGATAAATGCAGGAATCAGAACCGTACGAAGCGAATCGGGCAGAACCGGTTCAAGGAGGCCGCGCCATTTGCGCCTGTAAATGATGAGCCCGGAAGCACAGACACCGCATAGGGCCGGCACGAACCCGACAAATGCGTAGCCCTCCCATTGCGCAGGTACAAAAAGCCGGAAGAAATAACTCGTGAAAAGGCTCTTGAAAGGTTCCATCACAGGAACAAAAACGCTCTGGAACGAGGCCACGTAATCCATAACGCCATACGGAGCGGTGGGTCGGTCAGAATAAGGATCGGCCAAAGCCATATAGGATGTGAACACGATAAAGGGCAACAGTATGGACACAGCTTTCTGAAGCAGTGCCCTGGTCTTCTTCTTTTTGGCCAAATAGAGAATAAGGTCCCACAATACCACAGCGCCAATGAAAACCATGGCAATGAGCAGGTAGTATGGCTGAATAAATGTGAATGCCAGCACAGCCGCTGCAAGCAAGGCCGCCCAGACCCATGATCGGCCCACCTCGAGCCTGATGAGGAGATACCAGATGAGCGGGATGAAGCAGGTATAGCTGAGCGCATAATGGCCTGCGAATCGGCCAAGTTGCGGACTGAGGAATGCGATGACGACCGCAAACGGCACCGCGAACATGGGTGCAACAAGGCTTCTTCTAAGTATGAGATATACCAACGCGGCACATGCAACCACAGAACCGATCATAAGCAGATTCATGATGCCGATGATTCTATGCCCGTCTACCACCCCGAAACTGAATCGCTGCAAGACTGCTGTAAGCAACGGTTGACCATCAGCAAACAGCAGATGATCGCCATACAGATGCAGCATACCCTTGAAATGAAGGCCCTTACCGTGAACAGCATGGTAAGCAATGGTGAAGTAGTTTTTAAGCCCATCGCCCTCGGCACCGAACAGATATGCGCCTGGATCTGCGAGAATATCGGCATAGAAGCGGAAGCACACCAGTATACTGACGGCTACGACTGCCAACAGACCAGAGAAATGGTATGCGGTTCGTTGCTTCAAACGCGAAGAAGTAGTCGCAACAGGTTTCCCGATTCATTGAGCAGGATTCGCAGCCCAGGGGTGGGAAGCACTATGCCTTCCTTGAGTTCCACATGGACTGGAACAATACGGAGCTTCTTTTCAGATGCCCTTTGAATAAACTCAAGGTCAAATAGATAGCGGTTTATCCTGGTGCCGAGAAAGACTTCCCTGCCCCTGCGGTTCATGCCTTTCAGCCCGCCCTGCGTATCATTCACCTTAAGTCCGAATGCGAACCTGTTCACATATCGCATGGCATGAGACAGCCATCGTCTGAAAAGGGAGAGTGAATCGTAATAGCTGGCGCTGCGGCTGGCCACCACCACATCGGCCATATCCGTATTGAGCAGGTGATAAAACTCAATCACATGCCTGTTGAGATAAGGAAGATCGACATCGGTATAGATCTGAATATCTGACCTGCTTGTCGTGATCCCTTGCCGCACGGCATGTCCCTTCCCCATATTCCTATCAGAGCGGATTATTCTCATCCGTGGGTCCCTTCGAATAAGGAAATCTCCGATATCCGAAGAGAATCCCGTAACCGACCCATCATCCACCACGACCACCTGCGCCAGGATTCCGTTGCCCAAGGCAGCCTCAATCTCTTTAATAGAATCGAACAAGGACAACTCCCATCCCGGTCGCGGGTTGAAACATGGAATAATCAGATCGAAGTGCTGTGGCACGGCTTCGGGCGAAAGTATAGATTCGGGCAGTACAGGCAACATTCGCAGCTTAAGGCGCCATCATCTGCCCAGCACTGACAATCTGTCACGCCCCGCGGCCTTTTGATTACCTTCGGAACCCCAAAAATGAAGGCATGAATTACCGCGCAGGTACCGACAAAGTAATCCTCGAAGAACGCCAGGGCGAGGCTTTGGCCGATACCGTTGGTCTGGGTCGGAAACTCTATCTGGAGACCTATGGCTGCCAGATGAATTTTACCGATAGCGAGATAGTGGCCTCGGTGCTCAAAGAGCATGGGTTCGGCACCACGCCTGTGATGGAAGAGGCCGATGTGGTGATGGTGAACACCTGCGCCATCCGCGACAATGCCGAGCAGCGTGTACGGGGTAGGCTCGACCTGTTCCGCAGCCTCAAGAAGAACAATCCGGATGTGATCATCGGGGTGATGGGCTGCATGGCCGAGCGCCTCAAGGACAAGCTGTTGGAGGAAGAGAAGGTGGTGGATATCGTAGTGGGCCCCGATGCCTACCGCCAGTTGCCAGCTCTCATCGCAGAGGCCGAGACAGGACAGAAGGCAGTGAATGTGCTGCTGAGCCGCGAGGAGACCTATGCCGACATCAGCCCCGTACGCCTGGGCGGAAACGGGGTGTGCGCTTTCATCAGCATCACCCGTGGGTGCGACAACATGTGCTCGTTCTGCGTGGTACCTTTTACTCGCGGCCGCGAGCGCAGCCGAGACCCACAGAGCATTGTCAACGAGGCCCGCGACCTTTTTGAAAGAGGGTACCGCGAAGTGACCCTGTTGGGGCAGAATGTGGATTCATACCTCTGGACCCAGGCTCTCCCATCAAAAAAAGAGATAATGAAAGCCCGGGCCGAAGGGGTTGATGTGGGCGAGACCTGCTCCTTTGCCCAGCTTATGGAAAAAGTGGCGCAGATCAGCCCCGAACTGCGGGTCCGGTTCAGCACATCGCACCCCAAAGATATGACCGATGAGGTGCTGCACGTCATGGCCAGCTACGAGAACGTATGCAGCTACATACACCTTCCGGTGCAGAGTGGCAACAGTGAACTGCTGGACAAAATGAACCGTGGCTATACCCGCGACTGGTATCTGGACCGCATCAGGGCTATCCGCAGCATTGTGCCCGACTGCGGCATCAGCACCGATATCATCACCGGTTTCTGTGGCGAAACAGAAGAACAGCACTGCGACACCCTGAGCCTGATGGAAGAAGTCGGTTTCGATTTCGCATACATGTTCATGTACAGCGAGCGCCCCGGCACGTTGGCTGCCCGCAAATTCCCCGATGACATTCCTGAGAAAGTGAAAAACCGGAGGTTGCAAGAGGTGATAGACCTGCAGATGCGCCTCTCCGACATCAGCAACAGGAAGGACGTGGGCAAAGTGTTCAGAGTGCTAGTTGAGGGCGAAAGCAAACGCTCTGACCAAGACCTGCAAGGACGCACACCGCACAACAAGGTGGTGGTATTCCCACGCCAACAATTTAAAAAAGGTGATTATGTCAATGTGCTTGTTGAAGACTGCACCAGGGCCACATTGAAGGGAAAAGCAATCTGAACTACTACTGTCTGAATATGTCTAACATCGATTCCGTAAAGCAGCGCTTCGGCATCATAGGGCACAGCCCGCTGCTGAACCGTGCGCTTGAGACCGCCATCCAAGTGGCACCCACTGATATCAGCGTGCTGGTGACCGGAGAGAGCGGTACGGGCAAGGAGGTTTTCGCGCAGATCATACATGCCATGAGCGCCCGCAAGCACAGCGCCTATATAGCGGTGAACTGCGGAGCTATACCGGAAGGAACCATCGACTCGGAGCTTTTCGGGCACGAGAAAGGCTCATTCACTGGGGCAACCGAGGGCCGCAAAGGTTATTTTGAAGAGGCCGATGGCGGCACCATTTTTCTGGACGAGGTGGCCGAACTGCCCCTCGGCACCCAGGTACGTCTGCTGCGCGTGCTGGAAACGGGCGAGTTCATAAGGGTGGGCTCGTCAAAATCGAAAAAGACCAACGTGCGCACTGTGGCGGCCACCAATGTGAATATGCCCGATGCCATCCGCAAAGGCCGATTCCGCGAGGATCTTTTCTACAGGCTCAACACGGTGCCCATCGTGATTCCGCCCCTCCGCGACCGCCACGAGGACATCCCACTGCTGTTCCGCAAGTTCGCATCAGACTTTGCTGAACGCTACCGTGTTCCGCCCGTGCGCCTCACAGATGCTGCACGCGAGCTGCTCATGCGCTACCGTTGGCCGGGAAACATCCGTCAGCTTAAGAATGTGACTGAGCAGATCAGTATCTTGGAGAAGATGAGGGAGATAGGGCCTGAAACGCTCTCGCATTACCTGCCCGAAATGGGCCAGCCCAACCTGCCCGCTGTAACCACTGCCTCGGCCGAGGGCACAGGAGGCCAAGGTCCTGACTTCTCGGAGCGCGAACTGATGTACAAGGTGCTCTTTGATATGAAGCGCGACCTGAACGATCTGAAGAAGCTGGTATTGGAAGTGGCATCAGGCGGGGGCGTGGCTGAGATGAGCGACACCAGCGCTCAGACGATCAAGCGCATCTATCAAGAAGTGGAACCGATTGAATCGAACGGCCTTATAGTGCCCGAAGTTCATGTGCATCGCAAAGGCGCATCAGATTTTGACCACCACGAAGAGGTGATAGAGTCGCTCAGTCTCGAAGAGCGCGAGTTGGAACTGATCCGCAAGGCATTGGAGAAACACCGTGGCAGGCGCAAGGCCGCGGCCGATGAACTGGGCATCTCAGAAAGGACGCTCTACCGTAAGATCAAAGAACACAACTTGGAATGAGGAGCCGCCTTACCCTCACGTTAATTGCATTGACTGCCCTCATCGCCCCGATGCAGGGCTGCAAGGTCTATTCCTTTACGGGTGCCAGCATAGCCCCGGAGGTGAAGAGCATGACCATCGCCTTCTTTCCGAGCTATGCCCCGTTGGCCCCAGCCAATGTGCCACAGACATTCACCGAGGGCCTTCGGGAGTATTTCATCAACCGCACCAACCTCGACCTTGTGAACAGCAACGGCCACATCCGTTTCGAAGGTTTCATCAGCGACTACAGCACCCGTCCGGTGGCCATTACGGGCAACGAGACAGCTGCACAGAACCGCCTTTCAGTGACCGTGAGCGTCACCTTTACCGACACCAAGACCCAGACCAACAGCTTCGAGAAGACCTTCACCCGTTTCGCGGACTATGACAGTAGGCAGAATCTGACCAATGTGGAGCAGCAGCTCATCCCAGAAATATTGGAGCAGATATATCAGGACATCTTCAACGAGTCGCTTGTGAACTGGTAAGCATGCGTACCGAGGCGTTCAATAATCTTGTGAGGGACCCACAGCGCATATCGGATGCTGAGGTGAGCGAGCTGCGCCATCTTGTGCAGCGCTACCCGTGGTTCGGTGCGGCCAGAATGCTCTTGGCCTTCGGGTTGGATCGCACAGGTCACATGGACCGGAAAGACGCACTTACTGATGCCGCCATCCGGGTCCCTGACCGCCACGCGCTTCAGAACCTGATGACGGGCGTGACAACAAGAACCCATGAACCTGCATCACACGCCATTGTTCCACAACAGGGCATCGAGCTCGGCTTATCAAATCTGACAGAGAAACAAAAAGAGCCACAGAATGTGGAGTCGCAGCCCCCAGTAGATGTCATTATCCATCAACCTGAAAAAGAACTTGAAGAGGCAGAGGAAGCGCCTTTGATCCGGATTGAGGAAATCGAGCCCGTTGTGTACGACATCGAGCGTGAACTCGGACCATATGTTCCTATAGAAACAGAGGAGGACAAGCTGCACAGAGTTGATGATGTTGCACCTGCCACACCCGAACAGCCGGCTGAGATGACCTTTCTTGATTGGTTGTCGAATGCAGGCAATGTGAGTGCACGGAAACCGACCAGGGCACCGGCCACAACGCAGCAGAAAATTGCCCTCATCGAGGATTTTCTGACCCGACTGCCCGAAATTGAAGAACGCAACAGACGCGAGTTCTACAGTCCGGAGAAGGCTGCAAAGCGGAGTGTCGATGAGTCTGTGGCCCCAGTATCAGAGACATTGGCCAGAATCTACCTCAGTCAGGGCAACACAGAAATGGCCATTCGCGCCTTTGAACAGTTGGCCTTGCGGCATCCCGAAAAAAGCAGTTACTTCGCGGCCCTCATTGAAAAAGCGCGGTCAGCGCGTAAATGACAGATAGCCATGTACATACTTTTCATAGCCCTCATAGTGATCACCTGCATTCTGCTTATCGCAGTGGTGATGATACAGAACAGCAAAGGCGGTGGCCTTGCATCTGACTTCAGTGCATCAAGCCAGGTGATAGGTGTTCAGCGCACCGGTGACTTTTTGGAGAAAGCCACCTGGACACTCGCCATCACATTGATCACCCTCACATTGGCCACCAACTTCTTCATAGAACGGGCCGGTACCGATGCGCCCACAGAGTCGGCCATTCAGCAGCAGATAGACGAGACCGCTGACCCAACCGGTGGTGCGGCTACAGGTGGCGCAGAGGAGGGTTCGGAAGAAGAGGCCGATTAAGCACAAGGTCGATACCTGCCTTTTGGAATGTCAGGATGTCACTCATCCTGACATTCTTTTTTAGCCCCAGGCCCAAAGCCCTGAAAAATTGACCGAAGCGCCCGTATGGCACGCCATGTGACAGGCGCGCACCGACCGCCAATGGGTGCGTCAGATCACAAACAACACAAACCAAACCAATCCATAGATCAATGGCAATTTCTGTAAGACCACTGGCTGACCGCGTACTGGTACAGGCAGCCCCGGCCGAGGAGCGCACCGCTTCCGGACTCATCATTCCCGACACCGCCAAGGAGAAGCCTCAGCGCGGAACCGTGATGGCCGTGGGCAATGGTAAGAAAGACGAGCCTATGACCGTGAAGGTGGGCGACCAAGTGCTGTACGGCAAGTACTCGGGCACCGAGATCACCGTGGAGGGCAAGGAATACCTGATCATGCGCGAGAGCGACATCTTCGCCATCATCTGAACCCGATCCCGAAGAACATAACCAACCGAATTAACCTGAAAACCTGATACAAAATGGCTAAGCAGATACTGTTTGACACCGAAGCGCGCGACCAGATGAAAAAAGGCGTGGACGCTTTGGCCAATGCCGTGAAGGTGACCTTGGGCCCCAAAGGCCGCAATGTGATCATTGACAAGAAGTTCGGAGCACCATCCATCACCAAGGACGGTGTCACTGTTGCAAAAGAGATTGACCTAAAGGACCCCGTGCAGAATATGGGTGCCCAGATGCTGAAAGAAGTGGCATCTAAGACCGGTGACATTGCCGGTGACGGTACCACCACGGCTACTGTCCTGGCCCAAGCCATCGTCACCGGTGGGCTGCGCAACGTGGCCGCAGGTGCCAACCCAATGGACCTGAAGCGCGGGATTGACAAGGCAGTGAATGCTGTTGTGGCCGAGCTGCGTAAAGTGAGTCGCGAGGTGGGTGAGAACCACGATAAGATAGAACAGGTGGCCACCATCAGCGCCAACAACGATGAGACCATCGGCAAGCTGATTGCCGAAGCCATGGGCAAAGTGGGCAAAGAGGGTGTTATCACAGTAGAAGAGGCCAAAGGCACTGAGACCACCGTTGATGTGGTAGAAGGCATGCAGTTTGACCGCGGGTACCAGTCGCCCTACTTCGTTACCGATGCCGATAAGATGCAGGCCGTGCTGGAGCATCCGTTCATACTGATCTATGAGAAGAAGATCAGTTCAATGAAGGATATGCTGCCAGTGCTGGAGCGTGTGGCCCAGACAGGCAAGCCGCTGGTTATCATCAGCGAAGAGGTGGAGGGCGAGGCCCTTGCCACATTGGTGGTGAACAAGCTGCGCGGTGCACTGCGTGTGGCCGCAGTGAAAGCTCCTGGTTTCGGAGACCGCAGAAAGGCCATGCTCGAAGACATCGCCATTCTGACCGGTGGCACTGTTATCAGCGAAGAGAAAGGTTTCAAAATTGAGATGGCCGACCTCTCGCACTTAGGCACTGCTGAGAAGATTGTGATTGACAAGGACAACACCACCATTGTGAACGGTGCGGGTGAGGCCGACCAGATCAAGGCCCGAGTCAATCAGATCAAAGCTCAGATCGAGACCACCACCAGCGACTACGACCGCGAGAAGCTTCAGGAACGCCTGGCCAAACTGGCCGGTGGTGTGGCCGTGCTTTACGTAGGTGCTGCCACCGAGGTGGAGATGAAGGAGAAGAAGGACCGTGTGGACGATGCCCTGCATGCCACCCGTGCCGCTGTTGAGGAAGGCATTGTGCCCGGAGGCGGTGTGGCCTATGTGCGCGCACAGAGTGCCCTTACAGGTCTGAAGGGTGCAAACGGTGACGAGCAGACAGGAATTGAGATTGTGCGCAGGGCCATTGAGGAGCCGTTGCGCCAGATTGTGGCCAATGCCGGACTGGAGGGCAGCATCGTGATCCAGAAGGTGAAAGAGGGAAGCGGTGACTTCGGTTACAACGCCCGCACCGACCGTTATGAGAACCTGTTTGAGAGCGGTGTGATCGATCCAACCAAGGTGAGCCGCGTGGCCCTTGAGAATGCGGCCTCCATTGCTGGTATGCTTCTCACCACAGAATGCGTACTGGCTGATGAGCCTGAGAAAGAAGGCGCAGCCCCAGCTGGCGGAATGCCCGGTGGCATGGGCGGCATGGGCGGCATGATGTGATCATTCACTGACCATTGACAGAAAAGGCCGGTCCTCTTGTAGGGCCGGCCTTTCGTTTTTATTCAGGCTGTGAGAGCCAAATCAGCACATTTTACGCGGGTCCACCCATAGGTCAAACTGCTCTGAGGTAACATGGCCCAGTGCGAGGGCGGCCTCCTTCAGGGTGGTTCCGTCCTTATGGGCCTTCTTGGCTATCTCAGCCGCCTTGTAATAGCCGATGTGGGGGTTGAGCGATGTCACCAGCATCAGACTGTTCTCCAAGTGCCGCTGAAGCACGGCCCTGTTGGGTTCAATGCCTACCGCACAGCGGTCGTTAAAACTCACGCAGGCATCGCCTATCAGGCGGGCACTCTGCAGCACATTGGCCGCAATGAGCGGTTTGAACACGTTCAACTCAAAATGACCGTTGCTGCCGCCAATGCCCACAGCCACGTCATTGCCCATAACCTGCGCGGCCACCATGGTCATGGCCTCGGGCTGAGTGGGGTTAACCTTGCCCGGCATGATGCTGCTGCCCGGCTCATTGTCCGGAATGACAATCTCGCCAATGCCGCTGCGCGGGCCCGAACTGAGCATGCGGATATCGTTGGCGATCTTCATGAGCGACACCGCCACCCTACGCAGCGCCCCGCTCAGTTCCACCATGGCATCGTGCGCGGCAAGTGCCTCAAATTTGTTCGGTGCGGTGATGAACGGATACCCTGTGCTCTCTGCTATCTTCTTGGCTACCAGTACATCGTATCCTGCCGGGGCATTGAGCCCAGTGCCCACAGCGGTGCCGCCAAGGGCCAGCTCGCGCACCATGTCAAGCGCATTCTCTATCGCTCTTATCCCATTGTCCAACTGTTGCACATATCCGCTGAACTCCTGCCCTAGTGTGAGTGGGGTGGCATCCATGAAGTGCGTGCGGCCGGTCTTTACAATCTCTTTGAAGTCTTCGGCCTTGTGCTTTAATGTGTCGCGCAAGGTGCGCATGCCGGGCAGAGTCACGCTCACAGCCATGGAATAGGCAGCGATGTGCATGGCCGTGGGGTATGTGTCGTTCGAACTCTGACTCTTATTTACATCATCGTTCGGGTTGAGCACCTTTTTCTCATCGGTGAGCAGGCCGCCCTGCAGCACATGGGCACGGTTAGCCACCACCTCATTCACATTCATGTTGCTCTGGGTGCCACTGCCGGTCTGCCAGATCACCAGCGGGAACTGGTCATTGAGTTTGCCCGTCAGAATCTCATCGCACACTTTGGCAATAAGGTCGCGCTTATCGGCCGGCAGTACGCCCAGTTCGCAGTTAGCCTGTGCCGCAGCCTTCTTAAGGTGCGCAAAGGCATGGATCACCTCGATGGGCATGCTGCCTTCGGGCCCAATGCGGAAATTGTTGCGCGAACGCTCGGTCTGGGCGCCCCAGTAACGGTCGGCAGGTACGCGTACCTCGCCCATCGTGTCTTTCTCTATTCTAAATTCCATGGTATGCCTCTGTTTTTTGAGCGGGCGCGAATATCCGAATTACACCCCAAGGCATGCACCATGATTCAGCCTCATACTTATGAATCTGTATGTGACCTAATAACATCCTTATTAGACGCAATCAAGAGAACAGAAATCTCCGGTCTGAATTAAGATTATCAGAAAAAGAAACGCTGAATTAGCTGACGCTCTGTTTCGGGGAATCGCATAGGATAAATTCAATCAATCTGGACTGAAAGAATCAAATCTTCCGTCACTCCCCACAATTGGCCTTTATTAGGTCCGTTGCATCGGTGGCTCCCGCCTCGGCTGCCTTTTTCCAGTCGGCACATGCCTCCGGTATCAGGCCCATGCTCATGAAGGCGCTGCCGCGGTTCACCAGGGCAGGGGTGTTCTTCGGGTCGATGCGCAGGGCCATATCATAGTCCATGATAGCCTCCTCGGCCCTGTGCAGGTTGTAATTGGCTGTGCCCCGCACCACGTATGCATCGGCCTTGTTGGCCACATGCAGGGCTATGGCCCTGTCCACACTGACCACTGCTCCGGCATAGGCTCCCATCATGTTCATGGCCACAGCGCGCCCGTGATATGCCTCGGCCAAATTGGGCTGCAATCGCAGCGCCTCTTCAAAGTCGCCAATGGCCTTTGATGCCTTGCCCAGCCGTACCTGGATGTTGCCGCGGTCGTAGAAGGCCTGTGCCACACCGGCCTGGAGGGCAATGGAGCGGTCGATGTCTCGCAAAGCGGCCATGTACTCGCCCAGCACCATACGGCTGCGGCCCCGGTTGTGCAGGGCACGGGCATCATCGGGCACCAGTTGAAGCACGCGTTCGTAATCAGCTATTGCTCCTTTGTGATCGCCCATTCTGGCCTTGCACGCCCCGCGGTTGTTGATGCTGGCGGGGTCCTCGGGCCTCAGCTCAAGGGCCTTGTCATACAGTTCGATGGCACGCGAATGGTCGCCCCGTGCGCTGGTGAGCAGGGCGGTATCAAAAAACTCCTCGTAGGTCTGGGCCATGCAAGGCACATGCAGGGCCGTCACCAGCGCAAGTATGCATCCTGCAATTATTGCGGTCCTCAAGGTCTCTTTGTGGGCCGATGGTCGGGCGGCCTGCCGAAACGCGCCTTGAACGGCACAAGCCGCTGCAAGGTTATGGTAGAGCAGGGGGCTATCTTCGCGCCACCAAATATCTGCGCATGTACCCTATCCTGCTCGATGTCCATTCCATCATCCGTTGGCTGATTCTTGTAAGCGTGCTCTGGGCCATGGTGCGCAGTGCCATGCGTCTGCAATCGGGTCAACCATATGAGGCCATGGACAAGCGGCTTGCCCTTATCGCCATGATTTCCATGCACACCCAGCTCCTTTTGGGCCTGTGGCTGTACATGGTCAGCCCCATGGTGCAGGCCGGGCTTGCAGACATGGCATCGGCCATGAAGGACAGCATTCTCCGTTTCTGGGCCGTGGAGCACATTACAGGCATGATAATCGGTATTGCCCTGGTTACTGTGGGTTACAGCACCGCCAAGCGTGCCGCCACAGATGCGCAACGGTATAAGCGCATCCTCATCTGGTTCGGACTTGGAATCCTTGTGGTGCTGGCCACCATCCCGTGGCCTTTCTTGGAGAAGGGCATGGGCCGGGGCTGGCTCTGATGACACGAACTATTGGCTGTTCACAACATTCTGATTCAATACGCCCTACCTCTATTTCCTCTGAATGTCTTTGAATTCTGAGCCTTACAGCACGGCCCGAACCATAGAGAATGCCGTGCTGGTCGGAGTGGTGCATGGCGATACCACCGATGTGGCCGCCAAGGAACACCTTGATGAGCTGGCCTTTCTATCAGAGACTCTGGGCATTGTGCCGGGCCGGAGGTTCATGCAGCGGCTTAAGCACCCCGACCCCAAGTTCTACATCGGTTCGGGCAAGTTGGCCGAGATCAAGGCGCACATTGAAGACAGGAAGATGCAGGTCGTGATCTTTGATGATGACCTCTCGCCCTCACAGCTCCGCAACATAGAGAATGAGCTGACGGTGAAGATTTACGACCGCAGCCTGCTCATCCTCGACATATTCCTCAGCCGCGCTCAGACAGCCCAGGCTCGCACGCAGGTTGAGCTGGCCCGCTATGAGTATCTGTTGCCGCGCCTCACCCGGATGTGGACCCACCTCGAAAGGCAGCGCGGAGGCACTGGCACCCGGGGCGGAGCGGGCGAAAAGGAGATTGAGACCGACCGAAGGGTGATCCGTCAGAAAATTTCGCTGCTAAAGGAAAAGCTCAAGACCATTGATAAACAGATGGCCACACAGCGTAAGGGCAGGGGCGAGATGGTGCGCGTGGCTCTGGTAGGCTACACCAACGTGGGCAAGAGCACCATCATGAACCTGATAGCCCGGACCGAGGTACTGGCCGAGAACAAGCTCTTTGCCACCCTCGACACCACAGTGCGTAAAGTGGTGTTCGGCAATCTGCCCTTCCTGCTGAGCGACACAGTAGGGTTTATCCGCAAACTGCCGCATCAATTGGTGGAGAGTTTCAAATCGACCTTGGACGAAGTGCGAGAGGCTGACCTGCTGCTGCACGTGGTAGACATCTCACATCCCGATTTTGAGGAGCACATCAGGGTGGTGAATGAGACCCTTACCGACATCAAGGCCCACGATAAGCCCACTATTTTGGTGTTCAACAAGATTGATGCCTACCGGCATATTGAGAAAGCACCCGATGACCTGACCGAGCCCACACGAGAGAACCTCAGCCTCGAGGACCTGCGCAAGACCTGGATGGCCCGGCTGGGGGGCGACTGCCTTTTTATCTCGGCTCAGGAGCGTATAAACATTGACACCCTGCGCGATCTGGTGTACCAGCGGGTCAAGGTAATCCATGTGAACAGGTTCCCATACGACAACCTGCTTTTCTGATGGGTGTTTCAGCCTCCCTTTGACCTTGCCCGCTCTTTGACTGCTGTGCTCACCTGCCTCAGACTTATGGCAGACAAGGTGGATTTCATGCCGTATTCAGCCTTGGCGAAGGCATCCTCAAGTGCGGAAGGAAGGAACTCGCTCACTGCATCGTGCTCGCGCGGCTGCCGCGAACGGAAAACATTCTCTTTCCTGATAGCCAGATAGATCTCCCACAGGTTGATAGCACCCGCAGGCCTTGCAAGAAAATATCCACCACCTTTACCTGCCTTCACCTTCACAAGGCCGTGGGCCTTCAACTGACCGAACATGCGCCTCACCACCACCGGATTGGTGTTGATGCTTCTGGCAATCTTCTCCGAACTGAGCTGTTCGGCATCTTGAATGTCCAACAACGCTAAAGTGTGTATGGCCGTATGGAAACTATGGTCCGGCTGCATGGTGCGAATGTAACATCGTGTGTTTCGGAATAATGATTCTGATCGATGAAATGAGGCCAAATATGACCAGGCTTCGGATAGGCCTTCAGCATGGGGTACCCGTAGCTTTGTGCCCATTCCAAGGACAACTGAATGAGAGATGTTTTCATTTTTGATGCTGTGCGTACCCCGCGCGGCAAGGGCAAGGAGGGCGGGAGCCTGAGCAGTGTGAAGCCCGTTGACCTGTTGGCCACCGTGTTCAACGCCATCCGCGACAGGAACGGGCTGGATACCGCACTTGTGGAGGATGCCATCATAGGCTGTGTGAGCCCAGTGCGCGATCAGGGCGCCAACATTGCCAAGGCCGCTGCCATCCATGCTAGTTATGCCGATACTGTGGCCGGAGTTCAGGTGAACCGATTCTGCGCCTCGGGCCTCGAGGCAGTGAACATGGCGGCCGCCTATGTGCGGGCCGGTGAGGCCGAACTGCTGGTGGCCGGTGGTGTGGAGAGCATGAGCCGCGTGCCCATCGCATCAGATGGAGGGCCGATGTATGATGACCGCGAATTCATCATGCACCACTCGCTGGTGCCACAGGGCATCTCCGCTGACCTGATCGCGACCAAGTTCGGCTACAGCCGCAGGCAGTTGGACGAGTTCGCGGCCGCTTCTCATCAGAAAGCCGCTGCCGCGTGGGCAGATGGACGATTTGCCAGATCCATTGTGCCGGTAATTAGTGCAAATGGCAGTGTGGACCGAGATGAGATGATCAGACCCGACAGCACGGCCGACTCATTGGCCCAACTGAAACCTGCCTTTGAGAAATTGGGGGTCGAGGTGGGATTTGACCGGTTGGCGCAACACAAATACCCAGAGGCCGCGGCCATGCAACATGTGCATCATGCCGGCAACTCATCAGCCATTGTGGATGGGGCAGCCCTCACGCTGATTGGATCAAAAGAGGCTGGCGAAAGGGCCGGGCTCAGGCCTAGGGCCCGCATTGTCACCACGGCCATCACAGGCACCGAGCCCACCATCATGCTCCTGGGCCCTGCACCGGTGAGCCGTAAGGCCCTCGCCAAGGCAGGCATGTCCATCAAGGATATCGACATGATAGAGGTGAATGAGGCGTTTGCCAGCGTGGTGCTGCGATTCATGGACGACATCGGTTGCGATGCGGCCCAAGTGAACGTGAACGGGGGCGCCATTGCAATGGGCCATCCGCTTGGGGCCACAGGGGCCATGATATTGGGTACGGTGCTCGATGAACTGGAACGTACCGACCGCACCACAGGGCTTGTCACCCTCTGCGTGGGCGGGGGCATGGGCATTGCCACCATCATTGAGCGCGTCTGATCGAGCTATGATTCTTGTAACAGGATCCACGGGACTTGTAGGGGCCTACCTGCTGCTTGAGCTTACGGCATCGGGCACACATGTGCGTGCACTGTGCCGGCCCGGGAGCGACCGGAGCCGTGTGGAGCGCCTGTTCAGGCATTATGGCCGCGAGGCCGATCTGCGGCTGTTGGATTGGGCCGAGGGCGATGTGACCGACATCCCATCTTTGGAGGAGGCGCTCGTTCAGGTGAACGTGGTTTATCACTGTGCCGCAGTGGTGAGTTTCAGCCCCAGGGAACGCGACCACATGTACAAGGTTAATGTTGAAGGCACGGCCAATTTGGTAAACTGCTGCCTGGCCAAGGGAGATATCAGACTCTGTCATGTCAGCTCGGTGGCTGCCATTGGGCGCAAGGGCACAGCCGAGCCCATTGACGAGGGCACCACATGGGCCGAGAGCGAGCACAATAGCGAATACGGTCGTAGCAAGCATGCTGCAGAGATGGAGGTGTGGCGAGGCATGGAAGAGGGCCTGGATGCCTTCATCGTCAATCCGTGCATCATCATCGGTGCAGGTGCAGGCGCAAAGAGCAGCGAAAGGCTGTTCACACAGATTGATGAGGGCCTCCGCTTTTATGGCCCGGGCAGCAATGCGTTTGTCGATGTGCGCGACACCGTTCGGGCCATGCGCCAACTCATGGAGGCCGGCATCAGTCACGAGCGGTTCATAGTGGCCGGTGGAATTCACCCCTTCAAGACCCTGTTCGACCTGATGGCCGATGCCCTGGGCCGGCCGCGCACCGAGCGATTGCTCAATCACAGGTTGGCGGAGGTGGCCTGGAGGGTATTCGCTCTTCAGGGGCTCGTAACGGGCAAGGCACCGCTCATTACCCGCGAGACCATCCGCACGGCCTTCGGCACATCGGTATACGATAATTCAAAGCTGCTATCCGTCCTGCCCGGGTTCGCTTACCGCGACCTGACCACCAGCGTGCGCGACATGGCGGCCGTGTACAGGGTGCTGTCGGTGTGAATCACTTTACGGCCGCCTCTCTTTTCGAGAGTTCCTCTATCACCTGGTCGTATATGGCGTCCAATTGCTGCGAGTCGCGGGCCAGCCACATCATAGTGCTGTCGTACTGCGCCTTGGTCACATTGTGCCTGCGGAATATCTCAGCATATATCTCTGCATAGGTGTAGGGCACCGAGTCGGCCTCGAGCGCTTTGGTGTTGTGTGCCGATTCGAGGATGTGCATATCGGCCAAAAGCATGACCATCGTGGTGTCAGATGCCAGTCCAGCAGGGCGCGGGGCCTTCGGATTGCACGCTGCCAGTGCAGCAACGGAAATTGTTGCTATCCACCTCTTCATGCTCTGAATGTGAGCCGTTTGCCCATTGGCGCCTCTATAAGTCGGCCTTCATTCCACACCACATGGCCATTTACCATCGTCATGGTCACCCGGTCGGCAAAGACAGTTCCTTCAAATATGCTCCACCCGCACTTGTACAGCAGGTTGTCCTTTTGCACCGTCCAGGGCGATGTGGGGTCGACCAGCACAAGGTCGGCCCAATAGCCTTCGCGTATGTACCCTCGGTCTTCAATGCGGAAAAGGTCGGCCACGTTGTGGGCCATCTTCTGCACCACCATGGTGCGGCTGATAGCGCCCTTTCGGGCGTGGTCAAGCATGGCGGGCAATGCATGTTGCACGAGTGGCCCGCCCGAAGGGGCCTTCAGGTAGCCCTGCTGCTTCTCGTCCCATGTGTGCGGGGCGTGGTCGGTGGCTATCACATCAATGCGGCCATCTATCACAGCCTGAAAAATGGCCTGCCGGTCTGCCTCAGTCTTTACGGCCGGATTCCATTTGAGCAGGCTGCCCTTGGTGGCATATAATGAGTCGGTAAAGGTGAGGTGATGGATGCAGGCCTCGGCCGTGATCATCTTTTCACAGAGCGGAATGTCATTGCGGAACAGGCTCAGTTCCTTGGCCGTGCTTATGTGCAGTATGTGCAGCCGTGTGCCGTGCCGCTGGGCCAGCCGGACGGCCTTGCTTGACGACAGGTAGCAGGCCTCGGCATCGCGTATGACCGGATGTTGAGCCATTGGTATGTCCTCCCCGAAGCGGTCAATGGCCTTCTTAGTGTTGGCGCGCACGGTGGTCTCGTCCTCGCAGTGCGTAGCTATGAGCATGGGACATTGCGAAAAAATGGCATCGAGCGTCTGCTCATTGTCCACCAGCATGTTGCCCGTGCTGCTGCCCATGAAGATCTTGATGCCGCAAACTGAGCGCGGATCCGTGCGCAGTACCTCAGCAAGGTTGTCATTGCCCGCGCCCATGAAGAAGGAGTAATTGGCGGCACTCACCTGAGCCGCACGTTGATACTTCTGTTCCAGCAGTTCCTGGGTCAGAGCGTTGGGCACCGTGTTGGGCATCTCCATATAACTCGTTATACCACCTGCCACCGCGGCTCGGCTCTCGGTGGTAAGATCGGCCTTGTGCGTGAGGCCCGGCTCACGGAAGTGCACCTGATCGTCAATGCATCCCGGTAGAAGAAGGAGTCCATCGGCAGCTACCTCATTCACTCTGAACCGCACAGACAGCTCATTTCCTATCTGTTCAATGTGGCCGTTGCGCACCAGCACATCGAGGTGGCGCTCCTGGCCCTCATTCACCAAGAGGGCCCCTTTTATCAAATGGTCAGCCATTGCGCCTGTACGATTTGAAAAGGCTCTTCCAACGCATCTGCAGCACCCCGAAGAAGGCCTCTTTGAATATCCCGGAGCTCATCTTGCTCTCGCCCTCGGTACGGTCGGTGAAGATGATGGGCACCTCCACGATATTGAAACCGTATTTCCATGTGAGAAACTTCATCTCGATCT
Organism: Flavobacteriales bacterium; assembly: GCA_044356305.1. Classification (GTDB taxonomy): domain Bacteria; phylum Bacteroidota; class Bacteroidia; order UBA10329; family UBA10329; genus JBIKWM01. The sequence goes on along the minus strand of JBIKWM010000002.1, from coordinate 14,120 downwards.
GGAAAGCATAACCGAAAAAACGGACCTGATCGAGCGGAATGGTGCGAAGCACCTCGCTCTTGTAACATTTGAATCCGGCCGTGGTGTCGGCTATGGGCATTCCGGTAACGAGCCGAACGTAGTACGAGGCGTAGTAGCTCATGAGCACCCGGCCCATGGGCCAGTTCACCACATTCACCCCGGTCTTATATCGCGACCCGATGGCCAGATCGGCCCCGTTGTGGGCGGCATGGAGGAGGCGGGGCAGATCAAGTGGGTTGTGCGAGAAATCGCAGTCCATCTCAAAAACGTAGTCGTACCCGCGCCCCAGCGCCCAACGGAATCCGTGTATATAGGCAGTGCCAAGGCCCAGTTTGCCTTTCCGCTGCTCCATGTGAAGCCGGTCAGGATAATCGGCCATCCGCTTGCGCACAATGTCGGCCGTGCCATCGGGCGATCCGTCATCTACCACCAGCATATGGAAGCCTTCGGGCTGGCTTAGCACGGCATCGACCATGCGGCTTATGTTTCCCGCCTCGTTGTAGGTGGGTATTATGACCACTGATTTTTGCACCGTGCGCGAAGGTAGCACCTGCACTTGGGGCAGTAAGTGGTAGATGAGCCAGTCATTTAACAGATATTCTGAGCCTTCAGCGATCAGAGCGGTGGTAACACGAGCACTTTCAACAGTCTGAAGTTGAAGCGAACCCTGTTACCATTCAACCCAAATTGGACTGACAATAAAATCTATTTGAGACAATCGCCAGTAATCGGGGATAGCAGATATCCCTCACTCTTGCCTGAAATCCGAAGAGACCGAATTCAATTCAAAAGTCCCAACCCCTCATTGGCGCTCGCATCGCCCGGGTTGATGATCAGCACCTTATTGAACAGCACCTTGGCCTCGCGCACGCGGCCCAGACGATAGTTGCTCCATGCCAGCATGAGGGTGTAATCGTAGTCGAACGGATAAAGATTGGCACCCACCTGAAAGTAGTCGAAGGCCTTTTTGTAGTCCTCGCGGCTGTAGTAGATCATGCCGATGCGGTAATTGGCGTAACTGTTCTTAGGGTCGAGTTTCAGAATCTCCTCATACTGCTGGCGCACGGCCTCCCAGTTGCCTACAGCAGCGGCCGGGTATATGTACCCGAAGCGCGGCTCAACTGCAGCGGGCATCAGCGTGATGGCCTTCTGGTAGTGGGTCATGCTCTCGGTGTGTGAGGCGCTGCTGTAATAAAGCCACCCGAGCCGCAGGTTCTGTTCGTAGCTATTGGCATCATATGCTCCTTTGATGGCTTTTATCGCCCCTGGCAGGTCTTTATTCTTCTCGGCCTTGTAACTGGCCTCAAAGGCTTTTTTAGGATCAGTCTGGGCCTGCGATCCAGCGGGAGAGAGCGCGAAAGTGAACGCGAGGACTGCTGCGGTGGCAGCGTGGCAGATGGGGCTAAGGATGCTCATGGTCAGTTAAAGTTGTAGGTGAACCCAGCGTAGATGCAATGGTAGTTGATGTCGATTGAAGTAAAGGCTTCTTTGCGCGCCTCATGAAGGTAGGATAATGAGACTGCGTAAGTGCCCTTTGGATTAAAGAGAAACGATGCGCCCACGCGCCTCTTAAGCACATCGGGCGAATTGTTGGATGGCTCGAAACGGCCTGCCTCCATGGCAATGCGCTCATTGCCAAGTGTAAATGTGGGCATAAGCCAAAGGCCCCGAATCAGCAGGGCCGATGCCGAAATGCGTAAGGAGGGACGGCTGCCACCCTGCAGGAAATGGTGCGAGTAGGTGCCTGTGAGCGAGTACTTCAGATTGCCCCATGGGTACCACGTGGCCGATAAACCGATGGCTGCATCGGTGCTATCGATGTAATTCTGCCTTTGAGCTCCCCCGAACACATCGAGGTCAACAGCCCCCAGCCGAGCCCGCAGATGTGCCCCGAAACTATGATCGGTGCCGTTCTCCTTATCCGTCTGCCAGAACGATGGACTGTACATGACCCCTGCGGTTAACCGCTGACTGATAGCGACATCAGCCTGAAGGAAGTAGGCGAGCTGCCATACTTTCTCATAGTACCTACTCTGACTGATGAAGCTAATTCCATGACGCAAACTGCCACGCTGGCCCAACTCGTGTCCGACCTGCAACCATCCGAGGGGCTGACTGCCGAGCATTTTAGGCGTATCGGACACGCGGTACCCACCCCCAAGGACTATCGAGCGCAGAAATTTGGGTCGAATGACCTTGATGGATGTGGCGAGGTGGCGGGGCAACTTGCCACCGGCAAGAAGCGCCTCCTGTCTCTGGCCGTTCATCACCAAGGCCGTGTAGCGCCATTTGAGGCAGAAATCGCTGGTCGGATTGTCCTTCAATGCCCGATTGAAAATGCCGATTGCCTTACGGTGGCGGCCTATCATCAAGTAAGCATAAGCTGCACGCTGGTGCGAGAAATTGAAATCGGCCAGGCCTTTGCCATTGGCATACATACGCACAACCGTGGTCCAATCTCCGGTGGAGTAGGCGGCATATTGGGCCTGATCGAACTCGGTGCGAAGTTCGTCCTGCTGCGCCCAGACAAGCAGCGGACAAATGGCCAAGAGCCAAGCCATGGTCAGCTGCCTAAGCACAGGTATCGTTTTCCAAAAAGGGTGAATTCCTCAATACCGCCCTCGCCCACGGTCATACTTGCGGTGCGATGTGCCACTTGATTCCCGAAAAATCTGGCTTGCGAGCGGGTGCTGATCACCAATTTCCCATGTTCCTGACCGGCATCGACCGAGGCTGCATAGGATGAACGGACGGGCACATGCAGCGGGGCCAAAAGATCAACGGCCCAGAGAAGCGGAGCGCGCAGAATACTATCCACCCGAAGGGAATCAGTCACCTCAACCCCGGGCACGTGGGCCAGTAGAATGCGATGGAATGCAAGGTGGAAACGGTAAAGGATGCTCGACCTATCGCCCACATAATGGGTGAAATAGCACATGGTGCCATCATTAATGAAATAAGCCATTCCCTGTTTGTGCGGGCACCAGAGGTAAGTGAGGTTGTAGGCATCGGTGTGAACCTCCCATCGGCCCTCCCCTCCTGCTCCATCGCTCCAAAGGATGGTGCGGCCAGGAATCCAATCAAACGCAGCGCGCAGCGTGCTGTCGGTGCTGATGTTGGCCACCTTCCAACCTTCCTGCGGTCGGTCAAAACAGTGCAGTTCGGGGGAAGGCGTATCGGTGCGGAGATAATAGGCCAGCGGGAAATCGAGGGTCTTGCTGCCGATGAACGGGGTGGCCTGCGCCTGAAAGTGCAGGTGAGGTTCGGGCGAGCGGCCACTGTTGCCACATGTACCTACAGGTTGTGCACGCTTTACAACATCCCCCACGGCCACTTTAACAGAACCGGGCCTGAGGTGCGAGAGCTTGGTGTAGAAATGCTCGCCATGCATGATCACCACCGCGTTGCCCCAGTTGCGCTCCATGTTCACACCTTTGATGGGGTTATCGGCAATGCCGGCCTCTACGGCCACAACAGTGCCCGCCTGCGGGGCCAGAACCGGGCGGTCGTAGCAGTAGTAGTCGGCAGGTTCGGTGCCGGGCATGCGATAGGTCTCGCCCCCGGCATCATCAATCACAAAATCCCATGCGTGGGCCCAGTCGCCCTTATGCGTCACAGCCCCGGCATGGGCCTGGCTCACTTTCCATTCACCAAAAAAAGGCAGATAGAGATGGTACCACGTGCTTTTGGCAAATCGCTGAGCGCGATTGATGAAACCGTACAGATGCCGCTCGGGCGAGTACTGCTGATCCTCAACCAGATGCAGCCACCGGGGCCATGCACGCAGCCGCAGTGTATAAAGCACAAGCACCACCGTGAAATTGTACGGCAACGAATACATGGGCAGAGCGAAGGGGGCCATCAGGTAGCCGATGGCCGTGATGAGCATGGCGATCAGGGGCGATGTGACGAGCACTAATAGCACCGAGGCGCGGCCCGGCACCACAAAAAAACCGCCCAGCGCTATGGCCGAGAGGATGAAATTGAATCCGATGTAGCTGTAGTTGATGTCGGAGAATCCGCCCTGCATCATCCCCACAAAAAAGTACCCACTGAAAAAGCCCACAAGCGAGAGGGTGAACGCAATGCGCGAGAACCAGAGCAGACCCAAGGTCATCAGCATTCCCGAAAAGAGATTGTATTGAAAAAAGATGGCGCCAACCGAACGGAGGTACACATCAAGCAGACGCGGAATGGGCAGTGTCTCAATGCGCTGCCATATTTCGACCAATGCCGGGCCACCGTAGCTGTACAGCTCATTGATGGTATAAATGCCGCGCCCACTCAGTTGAAGTCCCGTGTAGCTGCGACCAATAAGTAGAACAGTCCATGTGCCGAAAAGGAACGGGATGCTCATGAGCGGAAGGCGGTACTTTCCGAGGAGGCTACTGCCTGTGACCCCTACCATGAAGGTGAAAATGGTGATGATGATCAGTGCAAGTGCAAAGGGCAGATTGAACTGATAATAAACGCCCAATACCATGCCCACCATGAGGGGGTTGAAGCCATAAACGCCATCGTGCAGGGCCTTGCGGTCGAAACCGAGCATCAAGGCAATGAGGTTGGCCAACAGGGCAGCTACCAGTCCGCTGATGCCCGCATAAAGGTCGATGAACGAGGCCAGCAGCAGCATGGCCGCGAAAGGCTTGTCGATGCTGAAGAAAATCTGCGAATAGCTGTGCAGCAGTCCATCGGCCAACAGGCGCAGGGCATCCGTAAGCTGTGCCCGATTTGCTGTACCGTGTTCGCTGTTCGCCATTTGTGGTCGGCTGTTAGCTGTTCGCTCTGTATCCTGCTATGAAAAGCGAATGGCGAACAGTAAAATGCTTCCTCAGAGTCTGAATTCCATCAGATGCCCAGGCATCACCTCTTGGGTGTCGATGGTCTCGAGGGTCTCGCACTTGCGGATCACGTGTGGTTTGCCGTCCATCCCGATGAGAACCACAGCCGGTCGAAGCGCGATGAACTGCATCCACTGTGTCATGTTGTAGGCACCCACGGTATGCACCACCACCTGATCGCCACGTTTGAGTGGCGGCAAAGAGGCGTTCTCGCGCACCACATCAATGTTCATGCACAAGGGGCCGTACATCACGGTGTCCTCGCTGTGGTGGCTGAAGTCCTGAGCGGGACTGATCTTGTGGTCGTACCAGAAACTGGTGAACAGGATGTTGACCCCGAAATCCATGATGGTGGCCCTGCGGCCATCGCTCAGGCGCTTGTTGCTGATGACGGTGCCGAGCAGATATCCGGCCTCGTCAATGAGGGCGCGACCTGTCTCCAGGATCAGCATCGGCAGGTCATCGCCATTGAATCCTGCGTTGAGGATGGCAGTGGTGATGGCCTCGGCAAAGTCATCGAACGATGGTGTGGTATCGGCCCCAGAAAGGAAGGCGCCCTTGAGGGTATTCCTGCTGGCAAAGCCCCCGCCCATGTCGATGTATGAGATCTTGCGGTTGAATTTCTCTTTGATACGAAGGGCCAGTTCGCTCAATTTGCCTGCTGCCACCGCGTATGCGCTTGGGGTCATCATGTATGTGCCTATGTGGCAATGCAGGCCCACAAGGTCGAGTCGGTCGGCCAATACAATTTTATTGATGGCATCCCACGCCTGCCCGTTCTCGTAATTGAATCCGAAGCGGTCCCACATAGGATAAACGCCCGTGTCCATGTTGACCCTGATGGCCACTTTGGGGCGTTTCTCGCTCGTCTGGCTCAGTTCGGCCAAGGTGTACAGTTCATCGAGGTGGTCGATATGGATGAGCGAACCATTGTCGATGGCCAGCTTCAGTTCGGCCACAGTCTTGTCGGGTCCATTGAATATGATACGATGACCGGGCACCCCGTTCTTAAGCGCCTTCTGGTACTCAAATCCCGATACCACCTCGCCCCACGAACCCATTTGGTGATAGATGTTGCACACCGCGCTGATGTAGTTGGTCTTGTAACTCCAAGCAAACTGCACCTTGGGGTAGCGGGTACTGAATGCCCGCACGGCATCGCGATAGGTTTCGCGTATCGATTTCTCTGATAGGACGAACAATGGCGACCCGTGCTCCTCAATGAGGCGATTAACGGCCACATCATCGATGTGCGTCACAGGTTCGTACTCGCTGCGCGTACCGAACTTGTTCATCAGCCCCACATTGAGTTTGCGGATCAGGGGGCGTTCGTAGCGGAACTTCTCCATGGCTTTTTGTGTTAGCTGCGAGCCGCGAGCCGCGAGCTTCGTGCGTGTAATCCGATCATTCTTGTCTCATCAATTTGATTAACGAACCCAACATTCGCTGTTCGTCATCAATCAGCTTCAAAACCACATCAATCTTGTCATTTGAAATGAAACCCAACTCACCGATTAGGATAATATGAGTCTCCAATTCGTAAGATGAACCAAGAGCAATTTCCATGAATCGGGCCCGCTCCTTGTCAGTGCCGCGCCCATGACCTTCTGCAATATTTGCCGGTATACATGTCGCTGAGCGCGTGATCTGACTCACGAGTCCGAACTTTTCTTGTGTTGGAAGTTCTCTCGAGATATCATAGGTGATTTTGGCAATCTCCATGCCTTGCTGCCAGACTTTAAGTTTCTTGAAGTCCTTCATTTTCTTTTTGGTTCTTGCTCGTGGCTCGTAGCTCGTGGCTTTCACAACTCTCCTATGGTCGAAATGGCCTCGAACTCCTTCAGGTCCACGATCATGTCCCACGAGTAGCGGATGAACATCTTTCCCACTTCGTAATCGGTGAACATCTGAGGCTTTTCGCCCAAGGCCAGTTGCACCCACGCCTCTGGAAGATTCTGTCCGCAACCAACGGCCAGATAAACCCATGCCGGGAAACGGGGATTGATCTCGAGCAGGTAGTACTCGTCATCGCTGGTGCGGATGTACTCCAATTCCAGCCCACCGCGCCATTTGGTCTGTGCAATGAGGTCACGGCCAGCGTTGAGCAGACCTGGATCATCGAGCGCAATACCGGCCCAGGCCTTGCCCTTGTCGGTGATGTACTGCTTGCGCATGGGCACCATGCCCACGGTATTGCCATCGCCATCGCCAAGCGCGATCAGGTTCACCTCTGTACCATAGACGAACTGCTGAATGATGACCGGCAGGCCCCATTTGGCACTGATCTTATTGAAATGAGCAGCAATCTGCTCGTTGTTGTAGGCAATGGCCGCATCGTAAAACTGACCCTTCACCACCACAGGGAAAGTGAATTCTTTGGAAAGATCCTGAATCTCGTGCGTGCCGAAGATCATACGGCCGTGAGGCACTTTCACCCCATATTTCTTTCCATATTCTTCGAGATTCACCTTATGGCGGGCCTCAAACTGATCTACTGTAGGTAAAAATGTCCGGATGCCTAATTCGCTCTCCAGCTTGGGTGCCAATTTGATGAAATTGAACAGCTCAGCATCAAAATTTGGGAATAGTATCTCAATACCCTCCTGATCCCTGATATAAGCCAAGCGCTGGAACATGATTTCCTGCCCCGCCTTGGGAAATGGAATCTGGTAGGTCTTATGTACCAGATCGTGCATATAAATGCCCGGTTCCAATGTTTCGTAGCTGAGGCCTATGACGCGCACATCAAACAGCTTGCTCTCGCGCAGCGCACGTATCACCGGCACACCAGGACCGGGACTGTCAATCGCGTTGAGGCCCGTTACTGCAACGGTTATTTTCCGTTTTGCGGTCATACCAGGTCGAGCAACTTGTATTGGCCCAGCATCTTCATAAAATCATACAGATCCTTTTCTATGGTATCCCTGTCCACTTGATAATTCTTGCAGATGTGTTCGTGTATCTGGGTGTCGGTCTTGCCATCCTTCAGCAACTGAAAGATCTCCTGACCTATGGGGTTGAGCGAGAAGCTGTCGCCCGTGCTGGGGTTGAACACGAAACCGGAATCGCTCACCGCGATGTTCTTTCTGAGGCTCACCATTGTGACGCAGATTTGAGATTGGCAATTACGGGAATCCGCTCTTTTCGCATGTTATGTAATATCGCTTGAAGATTGTTGTTTTCTGTTGTCGTTACTTGATGGCAGATCGAAGGACATTCAGATATCCAGGCTCCAATAATCCGACATCGAAATAGCCCCTTGCCTTAAGCAAACTGTGCATTCTAGGCAGATTGTAGGGCGGTACGGTCATGAGCAGGTGGTGCTCGGCATGGTAATTCACGCTGTGCGGGGCAAACAGCAACTTCTCGAGAAAGTTGGCATAGGTTGTCCGCGAATTCCGATGGTCGTCCTGTTGATCAGGAACCACGCTGTGCTCTGCTATGGAGCGCACCCGCAGGCAGAACTGATAGGTGGTGAGGTAAGCACCAAACCAGAGGAGGTACAGCCATGGGGCACCAATCCACCACAAAACAATAAACATCAATGAGTTGACTACAAGAGGCCCTGTGAAATTCTTACCGAGCTCAATCAAATGCCAAAGGCCCCTTCGCTCTTCTTTCGGAAGCCACTCCACTTTGTTTCCAAGGTTAAAACGCAACAGTCCCATGTGCATAAGCATCAACCCGAAAAATGCCTTGATGCCGGTGACTCCCGTAAGGTCCCGTAGGAATTTCCGTGCCATGCTGGCCTTCGAAGTGGGGTAACCTCGCGTCAGAAGCAAATCTGGGTCATCGTCCCTTCCCGCACGCACATGGTGCTGCAAATGGTATGGACGGTAACGTTTCAGGTCAATGAAAATGGGGTAGCCGCCCAGCCAGTTGCCCCACCGTTCATTGGCCTCCTTACTCTCGAATACTGCATAATGCGAAGTATCGTGCATGATGATGGCGCACCCCAACTGTTTGCCGCCCAGTATCCAGACCGAAATGAAAATTGTGAGCGGATGTGGGAACAGGCCAGATAATGCAAATGCAAAAAGGATCCAGCCCCACGTTGTAGCCATCTCTACCCACGCTTTCAGGTCTGACCGTTGGAGCAAGGTCTTTATCTCGTCTGCGCTGAGATAGTCCTTGGCGGTCATGGTTTGGTCTCGAGGTCAAAGGCCACTTTGGTCATAGCCGCACCATCCTTGAAATAGAATACCCCGCCCCATGGGTGAGTGACGCGGTGATATATGTACTTGATCCCGTTCTTGACCACCGTGACGCGGTACACTTTCTTTCCCTGTTCATCATACTCATCAACTGTGCGCGAATCGGGTGCCCATGCATCGCCACCGTTCAGGCCCTTCTTTTCGGCCTCCAGTTTGGCAAGGGCTTCTTTTTTTCTTTGATCCTGAGCAGATTCCACAGCAGCCTGTTCGGCCTTCCTGCGTTGTTCGGCCTCTAGTGCAGCCTTGGCCTTGGCTTTACGTTCCTCTTCAAATCTGGCCTGCTCGGCCTGATATACCCTGCGTTCTTCCTCAGCCTTAGCCTGTGCTTCAATCCTACGTTGCTCCTCAGCTTCCTTCAACTGTACCTGCCTGCGCTTCTCATGTTCCTCAAGTGCAATGGCCTCCTTGCGCCTACGCTCCTCATCTGCAGCCCGTATCTCCTCCTTCTTCCGGGCTTCTTCATCGGCCTTTGCCTGCTGGGCTTTTCTTGAATCCTCCTCAGCCTTTGCCGCTGCTGCCCTTCGCTCAGCCTCATATTCTGCTGCGGCAGCCTTCTCACGGGCCTCCGCGGCCGCCATCTCTTCGGCAAGTCTGCGCTTTTCCTCTGCTGCGGCAGCAGTGGCCCGTTCCCGCGCGTCTTCCTCCGCTTTGGCGGCAACCTTCCGCTTTTCCTCCTCCTCTTTGGCCAATGCCGTTCTTCGGGCATCCTCCTCAGCCTTAAGCTGCTGCTGTCGTTTTTCTTCCTCTGATTTGGCAAGGGCTGCCTTCCGTTTCTCCTCTTCGGCTACAGCCTTACGTTGCTCCTCGGCCAATTTCTCCTGTTGCCTGGCCAGTTCAGCGGCCTTTGCTTCACTCTCCTTGGCTATCCTCCGCTCCTCGGCTGCCTGAGCATCCGCTGCCTTGCGCTGCCGCTCCTGCTCAGCCGATGCAGCCTGCGCAGCCCTCCGGGCATCCTCCTCTGCCTGCGCCTGGGCCATTGCCTGCGGGTTGACCACTGCTTCCTTCTTGGCCTCCTCATACTGTTTCTCAAATGTCATGAGGGCGCTGCGGATGCTCTTCGTGTAGTCTGTGTCGTAAGTGAATGCGTCCTCCTGTTTGCTGTATGCGTATTTGGCCACAGGCTGATTGAACACCACCGTATTGATGCCCTCGTAATTGTTGAATATCTCAACCGCGAAATCAAAATCCAGATCATCGCCCCGCGTGTCTTCTGGTACACTTTTGGTAGAAATGGCGATTTTCTTGGTGATGTAACCCGGTTTCGAAAACACGATCAGATACTCGTGTTCGAATTCCAAAGGCTGGTTCATTGTGGCCTTGCCGGGCTCGTACACCTTAACTTCAGCACCGTTGCGGTAAACGGTCACCTTAGTATCTTTAAGCGATCCGCCATCAACCTGAAACTTGATACCAGCGGTAACATCCTGCCCGAAGACTGGCACGATGCATGCAAGCGTAACGAAAACTGCGGAAATGAAGTTGAAAGCCGGTCTTAGCACACGCATGGAACGAACTCCCAACGCTATCAGGTCCCTACAGGTTACACTTGTACTCTTCATCATTCCAGCCATTTCAATGGCGCAGATTGGTATTGACGAGACCATCGCATATCTGAATTCAAAACTACTCCCCGAATATGAGTTGGCATCCAAGAAGAATCAATTAGAAGTCAAAGGTTTTAGAAACGGGACACAGGTAAAGCGCGACCATGTTTTTATCAATGACCTTGAGTTAGAGACCCTTGCATTCATTAAAGAGGAGAATGCCGTAAGGGTAAAGTGTTTCGACAATAAGAATGACTGCGTGGAACGCGAGCTGTTCGTTGACAAAGCGAAGTCCTATCGTGGTAGATTGGTTTTTGAGTTGAAGGATGGTCAAGATCCCGAACCCATCATCAAGGGGATGCGGCACTTGCTTAAACTAGTGCAGGATGGGAAGAAATACCAGAATCAGAATCCATTTGATTGAAATGAGAACATTGACAGTTGTTTTTCTCATCGGGCTAGTCCCGTTATTCGGTATGGCGCAAAGTGCCGAAGACTATTTTCAGAAAGGCGAGAGCCTTTATAATGAAGCGATGTACGAACAGGCCATTCCGCTGTTCGACCTTGCTTTAAAGTCAGACCCGAATCACATGAATTCATATTTGCGCAGGGGTTTCTGCTTTTCAATGATTGATAATTTCGATGCCGCAGTAGCCGATTTCTCAAAGATCATTGAGTCACATCCAGACCATGTTTGGGCCTACCTGAGCCGTGGCAGTGCACTGAACAAACAGAAAAAATACAAAGAGGCCATGGCCGACTACGACCGTGTTCTCAGCCTTGACCCCAAAAACACCGAAGCCTACAACAATAGAGGATGGTGTAAGAAATGGCTCACCGACACTGATGGTGCCTGTGCCGATTGGAACACATCAAAAAGACTTGGTAGTGAAGAAGCCAAGATCATACTGAAGAATAACCACTGCAAGTGACCCGCATAATGAGAAAACTGATCATAGCCATTGCCATTGTGGCAACCTCTGGAACCGCAGCCTTGGCACAGACAAGCAATTGGACCGATTGTGTAAAGAAATACCGTTCTGACTGGGGCGAACGATGCTCAAATTGTGCCGTTTACAAGGACAGCTATGTGGTATATCTCAAGAACATATGCACCGAACCGATTGACGTTGTGGTTGCTGTGCAGGAAGATACGAGAAAATGGCGCACAGTGCAGTTCCTAGGCATGGCCGCAGGTGACTCACTTAGGGCGTATGCTTGCATGGGCACAGGTAAGTACCTTGCCTGGGCACGCAGGGCTGGCGATACGAATGTCATATTCCCTACCCCTGATGAAGTGAATGAGCAGTATAAGTGAAAGATAACAGCCAACTACGAAAAGGCCCGGCAGTGTTACCTGTCGGGCCTTCTACTTATGCTGATATATGATACATCAATCATCGTTCCGGCCCATGTAGCGCAAGATGTAGTAGAACAAAGTGGTTAGCGATGCCAAAGCCTGAACAACGTATGTCAGTCCGGCCCACTTCAAGGCTGTCGTAGCCTCCTCGTGCTCGCGGCCACGGGTCATTCCGGTAGAGTTCAACCATGCCAAGGCTCGCTGACTGGCATCTATCTCAACAGGTAATGTCACCACCGAGAACAGTGTTATGACCGCCTGAAGGGCGATGATTACGAGCAACATGGTATCGAACATATTGGCAGCAAAAGCCAGAAAAATCATGGCGATATACACCCAGTTCATCGCCTGCACGCTGAAATTGACCGCAGGTACCATCTGCGAACGCAGCTGTAGCCAAGGGTATTCCTTAGCGTGTTGAACAGCGTGGCCACATTCGTGAGCTGCCACAGCAGCAGCGGCCACATGTCTGCCAGAGAACACATCAGGGCTTAGGTTCACTGTCTTTGTAAGCGGATTGTAGTGGTCGGTGAGCTGACCAGGAACTGATTCTACCCGCACATCATTGATGCCATTCTCGCGGAGCATCTTGCGCGCCACCTCTGCACCGCTGAGACCTGAGCTCAGAGGTATCTCAGAAGTACGGTTGAATACGCTCTTTAGTCGGGCACTAACGAGGAATCCCACAATAATAAAGAAGATGGTTATGATAAGAAGAAAAGGGTCAAACATCATTGTCGATCAAGTATTGGTTGTGCCTTTCATTAACAAGGCCTGTTCCATTTAGGTTCAGCCACGCAAAACTATCATCACGCTATATGAAAGCCGCCACGATGCCATTTCCATAAATAGCAAGCTGCCATCATGTCACGATAAATCTGCAAATAAACGCCATATTGGCATATAAATTGAATTGGTATACCGTTCGCTCGGGGTAGAACACTAACCAATCAAATCCAAATACCATGACACTCGTTAAGTTCCGCAGACCGATGACCACCCTACCGAACGTTTTCGATGAGTTCTTCAAGGAGTGGCCGATGAAAGCCGATGACCCAACTTCAGTGGTTCCGGCCGTAAACATCAAGGAAGAGGCGAACCGCTACATGATTGAAGTGAGCGCCCCTGGATACTCAAAAGAGAGCCTGAGTATCGGGGTTGAAGAGGACACACTCATTGTGAAAGGTGAGACTCGCTCTGAGACAGAGAATAAAGACGAACGCTGGATATCAAGGGAGTTCCGCAGCGGCTCGTTCAAGCGCTCGTTCAGCCTTGGTGGCAAAGTGAAGATTGAAGCAATCAATGCCAAATATGAGGATGGCATTCTCCGTGTTGAACTGCCGAAGATGGAGCAGGAAGTGAAGCGGACCAAAGAGATCAGCATCGCCTGAAGATTGCATTTTCTTAAAAAGCTAAGGGCTGCTCTGTGGGGCAGCCCTTAGCATTCCGAATAGCCGGTGTTCAATTCACTTTTCGGCCCTTGGCAACCGAAGTGTTCCGTTCAGTTTTTGATATCACTGACTTATCAATCATCAGGCGTGTATCCTGACCACGCACCATGGTGAACACCTTCCCGTTATAATCTATGGTACCTACACGTCCACCACTATTAAGGGTGGTCCATTCCTTGGCGGCAATTTTGAAATAACTCCCGGGAACCACATTGCCGTCTCTTCTTTCAACTTGGAAAACAAGCAACTTACCATCACCCTGATCAAAACTCACTCGCATAGAACGCTCATCATTAAACTCGCAAATGCCTGGTGTCCCAGCGGGAATTATAATCTCCTCAACTTTTCTTCCTCCCTCAATCTTCACTTTCCCTTTCACAACATCGACTTCTTCGGTCGAAATCTGCCGAACTAGGACGATATCGGCTGATGGATAGAACTGAACTTTCTGAAGGCCTATTCCCGCTTTGTCGAGCCGAAGTTTAGTGTCCACCGTAAAATAAATCCGGCTCGGACCGCACGATGATAGGGTTAGGCTCAGGAGCGCAACAATCACAATAAGTCTGTTCATGATACTGAGAATTGCGTTCGACTAGGCAACTTTCGTGCCGAGCACTCAGCTCTGAATGTGCATTGTCAACATCTGGCTTACTGGCTTTCCCCCGTGGGTCCCCTCAAGTTCAATTATC
>JBIKWM010000011.1:0-90864 GCA_044356305.1 Flavobacteriales bacterium | reverse complement strand
TCTGTATGTGCTGATCCGATGATCGATTTCGTCTTTGCGCAGTTGCATCACCCGCATCACAGCGAACTATGGCCCGATGGTAATTTGGATTACACCGGACAGTGCATCGCTATTCTGGAGCAGTTCAGCACCCAATGCGACAAGCCGAGCGTGCACTTCTATGGCCACACCCACGGATACAGCCGTGGTGAGAGCCGCGACCATAGGCACCTGATGGTGAATGTGGCGGTGGCCGGGGGCAACATCGATTATTGGGGCGAGTTTGGAAATCAGACCGATTATCCGGAACACAGCATCAGTGAGGACGACTATGGATTTGTGATGTTGGATGTAACGGCCGGTGATGCGCCAGAAGTGTTATTGAGTCGCCTTAGCCGTGGGGATGCCACGACCACCCTCAACAACGTGCTTATGGACACCATGCGCATCCGGTTCAACGACATTAGGCCAGCTCAACCTACAGGGCTTTTCCCGGCACAGGGCGATCAGTGGCCACCAGAATGCATCGTATTCAAAGGCAGCCCTTATGTGTCGGGGAATAATGCTCTGCACGGGGCCACTCATTGGCAGATAGCCACTGATGCGGCATTCACCAACCTTGTGATCGATGAATGGAAACAGCACCAGAACTGGTACTATGAGGTGGACCTGCAGGCCGGTGATGACCTGACCGATGAGATGGTGCAGGTACTATCGGCCAATACCACATACCACTGGCGTTTGCGTTACCGCAACCGCAGCCTTACGTGGAGCGATTGGAGCGATGCCATCCAGTTCCAGACCACACAATCGGTGCTGACGGCCAATCTGTTGTTAAATGGCGATGCCGAGAACGGGACCACCGGATGGACGGCCACAGCAGGGGTGATAGAGAGTCTGACAGCCAATGAATGCGGTGCCACTGTGCCTTTTGCAGGTACCAAGTTCTTCTGTGTGGGCGGGGCCTGCAACGACAATGCCTATGGCGAGGCATTTCAGCAGATAAACCTTAACGGCTATGTCAGCGAGGTGGATGCCGGTACGGTGAGTGTGAACTTCGGGGCCATGATGCGTAACTGGAGCGGAAATGACGACAGGCCCGAGATGCGCGTGAAGGCTCTGAATCAGTCGGGTACAGTGCTGGGAACATCGCCCACCATCGGCACATTGAGCGGCAGTTGGGTTGCAGTGACGGGTAATTGGACCCTGCCTGTGGGCACACGCACCTTGAGCGTTGAACTGATGGGAACACGCAACGTTGGGGCCGACAACGACAGTTATGTTGACGATGCGTTCGCCCGTCTAAACCTGAGCGCCCAAGGCTGTGCTCAGATGCCTGTAAGCGTATCTGAGGCCACAGATCACCCATCATTGCTCTTTCCTAACCCAAACAGTGGCCGTTTCAATGTCATGGACCGCGATGGAATAAATGGCATCGCCATAACTGACCTTTCGGGCCGCGAGGTGATGGCAGTGAATGGCAATGCACAGGAAACCGTACCCATGAACCTGAGTATTGGCACAGGTCTCTATCTGCTCCGGATGATTGATATCCTTGGCAACACTACCACACATCGGCTTGTGATCGGCGAAAGGAACTAAGTGGGATTCTTGACAGACCTATGCTGATGCGGCATTGTGAATTGAAAATCAATTACATAATATAACTGATTAAAAGCATTGATTGACTTTGGACTCCGCATTGTATCCTCTTTTTTTGATGTCCAAAATGTCCAGTAGCCCTTGTCACAATCGCATAGGGGTGGGTCAGTTGCCCCTTAGTGATCCGATAACTCTATCGCCAGCTTTACCGTGACCTCAAACCGCGCCATAACCACCACAGTCATAGTAGCCTCGTTGGGCTACTTCGTTGACATTTTCGATTTGCAACTGTTCAATATCGTCAGTCGGCAGAGTCTCGAAGGGATTGGCATAACAGATGCGGCTGAGGTGGCCCGGCTCGATTACAGCCTGTTCCTGTGGCAAATGAGCGGCATGTTGGTGGGTGGCCTGCTCTGGGGTATCCTCGGTGACCGCAAGGGTCGTAAGAACATCCTTTTCGGGTCCATCCTCATGTATTCTCTGGCCAATATTGCCAATGCATTTGTCATTGATGTGGACCAATACGCGCTCGTGCGATTTGTGGCAGGCCTAGGCCTTGCGGGCGAACTCGGTGCCGCCATAACCCTCGTCAGCGAGGTGATGAGCAAAGAGAGACGCGGTTACGGCACCATGGTGATTGTAACGATGGGTGCTTTGGGCGCTGTGGCTGCGGCTTTGCTGAGCCGTATGCAACTGAGTATGGCCGGACTGGCCCATTGGCAGTTGATGTATCTGGTTGGAGGGGGTCTTGGACTGTTGCTCCTGCTTATGAGGATGGGCACTTTCGAGAGTTCGATGTTCGATCAGGTAAAGGCCGCTGCAGTGCAGAAGGGCAATTTCCTAATGCTCTTCACCGATGCCACCCGCTTCCGTAAGTACCTCGCCTGCATACTGATAGGATTGCCCGTTTGGTTCTGTATCGGGGTGCTCATCAAATTCGCGGTGCAGTTTGCGGCCATCAGTGGGGTGCAAGGCGAGGTCACAACCGGTTTTGCCATCATGTATGCCTACATAGGGCTATCGGTGGGCGATCTCTTGAGTGGCCTCCTCAGCCAACTGTTGAGGAGCAGGCGCAAGGTGGTGCTGGCTTATCTGGTTGCGTCCGTTGGTATCAGCCTCATTTATTTATTCGTTGGTGGCATGACCACTGGTGCCTTCTATTTCCTCTGTTTCCTCATCGGTTGTGGTACAGGCTATTGGGCATTGTTTGTCACCATGGCCAGCGAATCGTTCGGCACCAACATACGCGCCACCGTCACCACCACGGTGCCCAATTTCGTGCGTGGGGCTCTGGTGCCCATTATCCTCGCATTCAAAGCCGCAGAACCTTTGATGGGTGCTGTGGGCGCTGCCATAATAGTTGGTGGCGTTTGCATGGCCCTTGCCGTGGCTGGTGCATTGATGCTGCCCGAGTCTTTTGGCCGCGACCTTGATTACGTGGAATAGGCTGACTTCACTGCTGATGCAGAGGGCCTTGGCTTAGACCTGACTATTGAGGTTTTCTGTTTTTCTGATAATCAGGAGACGCCTCCTTTGGGTGTCATTTACCCAGAGGCAGTGGCCGTATTGTCATTTCAAACTGACAGGTGAAGGCATTGCCATTTACCCGAACTGACAATATTTCCTGTGGAAGGGCAGCTATGTGCGATGGCATGGAATTGGATCAGCGCGGCCCGACCCCAAGCATGGGTCAAACTGAACAAGTAACCAACAACTCCCTTACAAAATGGGCAAGATCATAGGAATAGACCTGGGCACCACCAACAGTTGCGTAGCTGTGATGGAAGGCAACGAGCCGGTGGTGATACCTAACAGCGAAGGCCGGAGGACCACACCGAGCATCGTGGCTTTTGTGGACGGTGGCGAGCGCAAAGTGGGCGACCCCGCCAAACGCCAGGCCATCACCAACCCCAAGCGCACCGTGAGCAGCATCAAGCGTTTCATGGGCAGCAGCTTTAGCGAGGTTGGCAAAGAGATACCGCGCGTGCCATACCAGGTGGTGCAGGGCAGCAACAACACCCCAAGGGTGAAGATTGACGACCGCGACTACACCCCGCAAGAGATAAGCGCCATGGTTCTTCAGAAAATGAAGAAAACGGCCGAGGACTACCTGGGCACCGAAGTGACCGAAGCGGTGATCACCGTACCGGCTTACTTCAACGATGCGCAGCGTCAGGCCACCAAAGAGGCCGGTGAAGTGGCTGGACTCAAAGTGCGCAGGATCATCAACGAGCCTACCGCGGCCGCACTGGCCTACGGTCTGGACAAGAAGAACCAGGACATCACCGTGGCCGTTTTCGATCTTGGCGGAGGTACGTTCGATATCAGCATCCTCGAACTGGGCGATGGCGTGTTTGAAGTGAAATCAACCAATGGTGACACCCACCTTGGCGGTGACGACTTCGATCAGGTGATCATCGACTGGTTGGCAGAGGAGTTCATCAAGGAAGAGCGTATAGACCTGCGGAAAGACCCGATGGCCCTTCAGCGCCTGAAAGAAGCCGCTGAGAAAGCCAAGATTGAACTTTCTAGCAGCACCAGCACCGAGATCAATCTGCCTTACATCATGCCCGTGGATGGCATCCCGAAGCACTTGGTGAAGACCCTCAGCCGCGCTCAGTTTGAGAAACTGGCTGACAAGCTGATCCAAGCCACCCTCGAGCCATGCCGCAAGGCTATGAGCGATGCCGGAAAGTCGGCCAAGGACATTCACGAGGTGATCCTGGTGGGCGGGTCTACCCGCATACCTGCCATTCAGAAAGTGGTGGAGGATTTCTTTGGGAAAACACCATCGAAAGGGGTGAATCCTGACGAAGTGGTGGCCGTGGGCGCGGCTATTCAGGGTGGTGTACTCACCGGTGAGGTGAAAGATGTTCTTCTGCTTGATGTGACCCCTCTTTCGCTGGGCATCGAGACCATGGGCGGTGTAATGACCAAGTTGATCGAGTCGAACACCACCATCCCGACCAAAAAGAGTGAGACCTTCAGCACCGCCAGCGACAATCAGCCTAGCGTTGAGATTCACATCCTTCAGGGCGAACGCCCCATGGCCAGCGGCAACCGCACCATCGGCAGGTTCCACCTCGATAGCATTCCACCCGCACCGCGCGGAGTACCTCAGATAGAAGTGACCTTCGATATTGACGCCAACGGTATACTGCACGTGAGCGCCAAGGACAAGGCCACGGGCAAGGAGCAGAGCATCCGTATCGAGGCTTCATCTGGCCTTAGCAAGGACGAGATTGAGAAGATGAAGCGCGAGGCTGAGGCCAATGCCGATGCCGACCGCAAGGCGCGCGAAACCGTTGACAAGCTTAATGCTGCCGACCAGCTCATTTTCCAAACCGAAAAGCAGTTGAAGGAGTTCGGTGACAAGATACCGGCCGAGAAAAAGGCCCCGATTGAAAGCGCTCTGGCAGATCTGAAGAGTGCCCATGAGGCCAAGGATGTGGACCGCTGCGATGCCGCCATGAATACCCTCAACACGGCTTGGCAGGCAGCCAGTCAGGACATGTACAACGCCACGCAGGGTCAGCCCGGTGCCGATGGCGGTCAGGGCCAACCGACTGGTGCAACCGACACAGAAGTCACCGATGTTGACTTTGAGGAGGTGAAGGACGCAAAGTGATCCTTTGTAACTCAAACAATGCAAAAGGGGCGGGTCATTGACCCGCCCCTTTCCATTTTCATCTGTTCCGATCTCAGCGGCTTACAACCAAACGGGTACGACCGCTGGTCGCATCATCTTTCCAGTTGATCAGATATGTGCCATTGGCCAACTGACTCAGGTCGAGCGCCAGATTCTGAGCGGCCTGATGAGACGACCGGAAGATGCCTCGGCCCGAGAGGTCGGTCACTTCTATCTGCACCAAACCATTGAATGATCCTATCAACAGAACCTCTCCACGGGTCGGGTTAGGGGCGAGGCGCACGTTGGCCACGCTATTCTCTTCAATACCCACCTGACTCGGTACCGCGTAATCGGCATTGATGCTGCAACCGCTGGCATCGGTCACAGTTACACTGTAGGTGCCTCCGGCCAATCCGCTGAGGTCCTGAGTAGTGGCGTTATTGCTCCACAAATAGGTGTATGGCTGGGTACCTCCTGTAACGGTAAGGTCAATGGCACCATCGCCACCCCAGATCTCGTCTGTTATGCTCACACTACCCACCAATGTGGCTGGCTGACCTACTGTTACACTGAAACCAGTGCTGCATCCGGCCGCATCGGTCACGCTCACCACATAAACGCCCATATTCAGGCCAGTAGGGTCTTCCACATTGCCCAGATTATGGTCCCACAGTATGGTGTAACCTGGGGTGCCGCCTGTGATAGTTATGTCAATGGCCCCATCGTTGCCACCGAAACAGGTCACAGGGGTGACGTCCTCGGCATTTACCAGGAAACCGCCACAATTGCCGCTCATCAGGGCATTGATCAGGAAATCGGTGCTGCTGCTCTCGCGGTATTCAGCCCAATCGCCCCCGACAAATTCATAGGTGCGTCTTGAAATGGGCCCGGCAGTAAGTTCAGTTCCAAGCGCTATGGTGGGGTTGGCACCATGCACCCATCCAATGTAGAATCCATCATCTGTCACCGTGATAGGATTGGTCAGGTTCACGGTCACCCAATCGCCCGGTATGTAATTCAAAGCTGACATGGTCTCGGTTGCCAACAGGGTTCCGGGCAATCCGTTGGGCCCATCGTTGTCATAGATGTTCACCACAAAATCCTGTCCGCCACCCTGATCGACAATGAAAACCTGAACGGCATTCAGATCGGCCGGGTATATGGGTGGTTCCATGTACACACCTGCACCACCACCCGGGCCACCCCAGGTCAAGATTCCCTCAGGCGGGTTCTGGGTGGCATAGCTCAGAACAAAATCACCCTGACTCATATCCACTGAATTCACCTCCGTGACCTGTTGGTTGTTACCGGCATTCAGATCCTGAGAATTGTTGGTGCTCGTGTTCAGATAATACTGGCCCGGAACCAAAGAACACACACTCGGAAACACTACTGTCGATTGCGACCCAGCGCTCAGGCCATTGGCGATGGTGGTGGCATCGTTATGCACCTGGGTGAAATTGAGGTTGAGCACCTGCGCATCAACGTCTATTGACGTGTTTACATCGGCATTGCCGACATTCCCTACTCCTGTGGTCAAGTTGAAGGTGCTTCCGCTCTGCACAAAAATGCCCTTGTTCTCATTGTTCTGGTTCCAGGCCGGTGTGATGTCCTGCACCTGAAATGTGACGGGGTTGGGGTAATAGAATTTGATGGCAAAATTGTCGGCAGGCACAAACTCAACAAATGGCTGAAGGCCGATGCCACCGGTCACATTCTCAATTCCGATGACAAGGTCCTGGGTACATTCTGCCATGTTGTTGAAATTGCCCGGGGTCAGGCTCAGGTATTGATACGTGATGCTGCTGTCGGCACTCGAAAGGATGACCTGAAAGGTGTTGTTGCCCACATATCCCGGGGCTGTCTGGCTCCACCATGGGCAGTTCTCGTAGGTCACGATAAAGCGGTTCAGAGCCGAATCGTAGTAGTAATAGACCTGGGGTGTGGTAAAACCGGCCTGACTGATGAGCAGGTCGGTCATGAAAGGGGCCAGATAGTTGTCCGTCTGGCCTCCAGCTGTAGGGATGGTGGGAAAACAATGGGCTATGTTGGATACGGCATTGAAACTCAACCAACCATTTGACCCGATGACCAATTTGGTCAGGTCATTCCAATAGTAATGGAACACCATTCCACCCATGGTGATAAACTGTGTGGCATTGTCATCGGTAAGGCCAGTTACCGGTGTGCCCACGCCACTTATATCGACCCAATCGAAGACAGGGCCTTGAGGATGGTCGCTCGAACGCCAGTAGTAGCCGTACTGATCGGGGCCACCGCTGTTCTGAGCCACAGAGATCTGGGCCATAGCGAGCAGGGCGAGGGTAATGATTCTGCGCATGTCTGAATGGGAAATGGTTTGGAAAGGAGCACCGAATGTATGTATTCAGGGCCAATGCGATACAAGACTCGCAGAAAGAGTAGGGAAGGGGCGAACAGAAGGCCCTCACCATATCTCGTCCATTATCTTGAGCAGTTCGCGGCTAGGCTCGCGGCCGGCCCCATCAACACTGTATTTCGCATTGATGCCGTTGACAAAGTACATCTCCATCTTGCCCTTGCCCTTGGTGTCGACCTTTCCGCGCGGCTCGCACTCAAAATAATGCTTGATGTGCTCGTAAGTGGCAGCCGAAATGTTTATCCGACCCGGCTCCGAGGCCGACTCCATTCGGCTCGCAACATTCACCGTATCGCCCCAGATGTCGTAGGCGAATTTCTTCTTGCCCACCACACCCGCTGTGAGCGGGCCGGTGTGTATGCCTATCCGGATCTCCCAAACGGGTTCGCCTTTTCGCTTTTTCTCCTCAATGATGCCCACAATGTACTCGCGCATCTCGAGGCCGGCAAGAATCATGGCCAAAGCATTGCTCTTGTTGCGGATGGGCACACCGCCTGCGCACATGTAGCTATCGCCAATAGTCTTGATCTTCTCAAGATGATATTTCTCAATGATGTCGTCAAAATGAACGAAACAGCGGTCCAGTTCGGCCACCAGATCCTCAGGGTCAGTCTGTTCGGCAATGGCCGTGAAACCTTTGAAATCAGTGAACATCACGCTCACCATGTTGTAGTGCCGTGCTGTGGCCTTTCCCTTTTTCTGCAGCTCATCTGCCGTCTCTTTGGGCAGGATGTTGAGCAGCAGGCTCTCCACCTTCCTTTTCTCATCGGCCAGTTCGCTGGTGCGCTTGGTCACCATCTCCTCAAGCAGGCGTTGAGTCTCTTTCAGACCACGCTCCCGCACTTTGATTATGCCGAAAATGATTCCCACAACCAGCAGCACATACAACAGAATGAAGTACCAACGGAACCAGAGTTTAGGCTCAACTGTGAACTCAAGTACTTTCTCCTCGCTCAGTTGCCCGAACACATTGCGCGCCCTGATCCGCAGATGGTAGGTGCCTCCTTGTAGGAATGGGAACTCTATGACGGGATTGGTGGTCCAGCGGCTCCATTTTTCGCCCAGTTCATCGAGGCGGTATTGGTATTCAGTTCCATTGCTGCGCAGGTAGTAGGGGGCGCTGATCTCAAATTCCAATGAGTTGAATCGGTGCGAGATGACCAGTTCATCGAGGTTGAAGAACTCGCCCTCGGGGCTGCCCACCCTGCGCAGATAAAGGTTGAATGGTTCGTTGGCCTTGGCCTTCTGGTTCCTGATCCGATAGATGTGGCTTTTTGAGTCGACCACCCAGAGGTCGCCACGCTCGTCCACATTGATGTTGAGCAGACCCTCGAAAAGATGGAGGAACCTTCCCATCTCTGTGGTCTTCTCATTGTTGAATGACACCCACGCCCCGTTATGATTGAGCCATAGGTCGCCATCGGCCCCTTTCACAAAACGAAGGCCCGCGCCTGACGATTCACTCCCCTTCAATGCAACACCTACAATGGAGGTGCCGTCATCGCTCAGGCGATACATACCTGAGGTGAATACGAAATGCGGTACATCCTTGACCATGAACACCTGGCCGTCTTCGCCCTGATCAACCGGAAGAGGGAAGACCTTTGGCGTGGGTGTCCCATCGGCACTCGGGGTAAGGCGCACTATGTCAAAGTCAGTCAGCACATAGATCACTCCGCTTTTGGTCTCTACAGCGCTGTGAACTGTGGCCGAAAGACCTGCAATATTCTCGGTGGACCAGCTTCCGTTCTTAAGTTCAATGATAGAGAGTCCGTTGTTGGTTGAAGCCAGGAACCTCCCAGGACGCGAGGCCACGGTGAGATTCAGGACGTAGCCTTTAATGATCGGTCGCGCACTCCTGTCTATAATATCATAGAGTCCGGTGTTGGTGGCCACGAGCACGTGATCAAGGTGAGCGGCCATCTGGCGGCATTTGCCATCGATACCAGATACTCTGCGGTAAATGTGCGTCAGCCCGGACTCGCGTTTTGACCCGAGGCCACCTGGCGCAGAACCCATCGGGGCACCCGGAGTCCTTCCACCGGGGGTCATGGCGCCACTTGCCGCACCGCCCGCACCTGGTCCGCTTCCCGGTCCGCCTGCCCCTGGTCCGGACATGCCACCCACGGGCGTTACCAGGGCCTGTGGCACAGGCTGTGCAGGCTCGGCTTTTGGTTTCTCAGCCACCGGTTCGGCCTCTTCCTCTTCTTTCTCGCCAGATTTTGCCTTGTTCTTCTTATCGCGTTCTTCTTTGCGCTGCTGGCGCTTCAGGGCGCGCTGCTCCTTGCGCGAGAGTTTCACCTCTTCGGCAGGCTGTGGCTCCGGCTCGGCTTTCACAGTCTCCTTGATAGGTTCGGGCTCGGCCTGCACTACCACGGGCTGGGTTACTTGTTGGTCGCGCAGTTCAAGTTGACGGTCGTTGGCGCGCTGTATCTCTTTGAGGTCGGCTGTCTCACCCAACTGGAACAACCCGCTCGAAGTGCCCACATACAACTGTCCCCGGTGGTAAATGGCTGTCTGTACATTGCCTTCAAGGCCCGGATAGGTTGTGAAGTCCATGACCGGCTGCCGCAGGTCAATACGGCTGAGGCCGAACTCGTGCGACATCCAAAGGCCACCGTTCATGTCGGTGCACACCGAGGCTATCTCATTATCGGGCAGGCCGGTGCGGTAGCTGTAGGTGTAGATGGGACGCAGCTCGCGGCTGTCGACCACCATTATCCCTCCGGCCAGGGTGCTGATGGCGAATGTCGAATCGCTGAGGCGACCACCATCGCTCAGAAAATTCTCGCGGGCATAGTTGCGGACAGGGCCAAAGACCTCCTCGGTCTTATTGCCCGAAACAATCAACATCCTGTCGCTCTCGGTGCCTACCAAAGTGCGCAGACTGTCGAGCCTGAAGTTGAAGAGGATCCGTTCCTCGTTGAATCCGCTAAGTTTAGGGGCTTCCTGGAGTGAACGGCCAGCCCAGTGGGTAGGGCCGATGTCGCTCACATTCACCATGAACCGTCCCTGATTCTCAAATCCACCCAGAATGGGTGTCCCCTTGGCAACAAGGTCCCGATGGATTATCTCATTCTTTTCAAGCCCATAGGCCACATATTGTTTCTCGCCAAGGAACATGACCGATGTGTCATTGACAAGCACTGTCTTATAGTCATCGGGGGGGCCATTGTGGGTGCTGAGGACCTTTAGCTCGTACTGGCCCTTGCGACTGAGCACCATCTCACCGAACTGATCGCGAAGCCCGATGAACACACGGCCAGATGGGCGGTGCAATGCAATGGAATTGGCGGCCGATGGCATGGGCACCACGTTCCATTTTCCCCCATCAAATACAATGAGCCTTCTGCGCGTCAGGAACAGCATGGTCTCCTGCCCATCTTGAACCATATCGATGACCCGACTTCCCTTCTGGTCGGTGGGCAGGGGCACATCGGTAATAAATGGCATCCCGCTCTGTCCAAAGGCTAATGGACCGGTCAGAACAAGAAAAAAGATGAGGGCAAGGCTTCGCATGCGGGGTTGCGAATATAGCGCGGCACTATTGTCAGGGATTTACATTTGACCGATGCCAACAGGCCAGGTGGTCATTATTTTTCTGGGTACTGGGACATCGCAGGGTGTGCCTGTTATCGGTTGCAATTGCCCTGTTTGCAACAGCACCGACCCGCGCGACCACAGATTGCGCACGTCTGTCCTTATATCTCACAACGGAGTGAATCTACTCGTAGACACGGGCCCTGACTTGAGGCAGCAGATGTTGCTGAGCAGGACCACACATGTCGATGCGGTGCTGTTCACTCATGCCCACAGCGACCATCTGGTAGGCCTTGACGATGTGAGACCGTTCAATTTTATGCAGCGCAGGCATATGCCGTTGTATGGCAGTGCCCATACTCTTGGCGCAATCAGGCGCATGTTCGCGTACGCTTTCGATAAGGAGCCGTATCCCGGTGCCCCTATGCTCGAAACCATTGAAATTGATGTGACCAGGCCGTTTGAAGTGAATAGCTTAACGATAACCCCATTGCCTGTGGAACATGCCGGCATGCCCACCATCGGGTTCAGGATAGGTGGGTTGAGCTATATAACTGATGCCAAGTCAGTTCCGGAAAAGACCCGGACCTTGATAAAAGATTCGGAGGTATTGGTGTTAAATGCTCTACGTACCGAGACCCACCATTCGCACATGACCCTCGATGAGGCTCTTGCCCTGATTGCGGAAGTGCGGCCCCAAAGAGCGTTTCTTACGCATATCAGCCATCAGCTGGGACAGCACGTAGCAGTTAGCGGCAATCTGCCTGCGCACGTGGCCCTGGCCTACGATGGTCTGAGGGTGGTGGTATAATAGTCTCAGCTGCCGAGCAGCCCTGCTTTCAAGTCGCTATCAGCCGGGTCGTCTCCGAACCAGATGCCGAAGAGGGCTTTTTTAAAATCGAGGCCATCAATGGTGTTCTGCAACTTTCCGTTCTTGTGGGCTTCTACGCCTTTGCCGGGTATGTATATGATATCGAACACGTTGCCTTCTTTTATCTCTTCTTTGGCGAATGTGCTCACAAACTTGTCAATCTTGGCTTTGAGTGGGGCCGAGTTGCCTTTGGTGCTCTTTTCAAACCCTTCGCGTATGGCCTCGCTCATGTTGTCGCTGCTGATCATGCCCGATGTGATCTGGAGCCGCATGGCCATGGCCTTGTCGGCCGCTATGATCGCTTTTGGGTCTTTGGTCCTTGACTCGATGTAAAAGCCACCCGTGTACAGCTTGAAGAAAGCCTTTTTCCGTATCCCGCCCCCGTTCAGCACCAAGGTCTTGTCGCCTGCCTTCATGTTGGCCGGAAGGGTGACACCGTTAATAGTGGTCTGTGCGGTGGCCTCTGTCAGGGTGGCTGCAAGGGCCAGTAGGGTGATCAATGTCTTCATTGCAAAGTCAGGTTCTGTTGATTTTGGGTTAAGCGTTGCGAAGGTACAGGGCACATACCGTGCCTGAGATTAGAACCTTTTATCATCGGGTCAACGCGCGTGCCGCTGAAAGGTCTACATTCGCGGCACCAGACAGCCTGCCATCGCGTCTTTTTCCGCACTATGTACATGAGGAACTGGATCATTGCCCACATGATGGGGGCGGTGGCGATGGTGTCGATGGGCGGTTGTGAGGAAGAGCCCATTCCTGCCTACGCCAATGTGAACACGTTTGGCTATGCCGGTGTTCAGGTCGGGACGAGTATCAATGTTTACCCAGGTCAGCAGATACAGGGTACCGGGATACCTGCCGGGGCCATTGTCGACAGCATAATTGACATTGACACGGTTTACTCAACCGGACAACCTACCCAGTTCAGGACCACCTTCAGTTACAGCGTGCCAGTATCGGCTATATCGGATGGTTGGCTGTACATCGATGAGCAGGTTGTAGGGGCGTTTGAACTGCCCTTTGAAGTACCTGCCATGGCCGATGGCGAGCATACCGTCCGCATCAGGCCGGGCATCAAGCTCAACGGACTCGAATCGCAGCGCACGCCCCATCCGTTTCTGAACGATTATCTGACCACTTCCAAGCTGGCGCCAGATAGCATCACATACTTCCATGCTCTCACGTCTTATCGCGATGGGGTCACGCTGGCGGTGAATGAGGATTTTAATGGCGTGGGCAGTTCCATAAAATCGACCACGTACAGTCTCCATGATTTTCAACGTGTGAATGACACGGTCCTATATCCTACCAACGAAGTGATGCGCATGTACATCAACACAGGCGAAGTGGGTTATGGCGAGTGCGAGAGTCAGAATGTGTATGACCTGCCCAAAAGTGGCAGAACAGTGCTGTTGGAGTTCGATTACCGGTGCAACGCGGCTCTGAGCGCTGGCATTTTTGTTTACCAGAGCGGTGGCGGGGTCGATGACATTCCCATAGTCACCTTATATCCCACCTCCGAATGGAAGCACGTGGTGGTCAATCTGACTGAGAATGTGAGTTATTATAGCAATAGCATTGGACAGAGTCTGCTTTTCAGAATCTCGGCCAATGGCGACCAGACAGAGGTGCAAGAGGCGTTGATTGACAATATCATCCTTGCATTCTGATCATGGAGCGCAAGAGGCATATGCTTAGGCAGTTGGCGGCCGACTGGCTATCGGCCCTTTTGGCGTGGAGTGCTTTTTTCGCTTACCGAAAACTCTATATCGAGACTGAGAAGTTCGGCATTTCGGTGGGCGTAGATATAAACACTGAATTCGTACTCGGTCTGGCGTTCATCCCATTGTGCTGGCTCGGGCTCTATTTCCTCTCCGGGGCCTACCGCGATGTGTTGCGAAAGAGCCGTCTGCGTGAACTTGGGCAGACCCTCATCGCCTCCTTACTGGGGGTCACGGTGATATTCTTCGCCTTGATCCTTGACGATGAGGTGCTCGATCACACTACATATTACCAGTCGTACGCGGTCCTGTTCTCGTTGCATTTCGGACTGACCTTTCTGTTCCGTTTCGCACTTAGCAGCATGGTTGCAGCACGCATCCAGTCGGGGGCACTGGGTTTCCCAACGGTGATGGTGGGCAGCGATGCCCATGCGCTTGAGCTGTTCACCGAACTCACTTCGGAACAGCGCAGGTCGGGCAACCGTTTCGAGGGCTATTTTCATGTTAACGGAGGACAAGGGCACCTGCTTCGGCCGCATCTGCCATCGTTGGGGCGGGTTGATGGATTGGCCGACCATGTGCGTCAGCATGGCATTGAGGAAGTGATCATCGCCCTTGAGAGCAGCGAACACAGCGAGTTGGAGAAGATACTGAACTCGCTCGATGATGTGGATGTGATCGTCAAGGTGAGCCCCGACATGTATGATATCATAAGCGGATCGGTGCGCATGGATGCCATTTACGGAACCCCGCTCATACAGATAACGCGCGATCTGATGCCTGCCTGGCAGGTCGTTGTCAAGCGAGGGTTTGATATTGTCATGTCGCTTGTGGCCATGCTGCTGCTGTCGCCCGCGTACCTGATGTGCATTGCTCTGGTACGCCTCAGCAGTCCCGGCCCCGCGTTTTACATGCAGGAGCGTGTGGGCAAGGGCGGCAGGCCGTTCCGTATGATCAAGTTCCGCAGCATGTTCACCGATGCCGAACATGCCGGGCCGCAACTGTCGTCAGATAACGACCCGCGCATCACACCGTTCGGGCGGTTCATGCGCAAGGTGCGGCTCGATGAGATACCGCAGTTCTATAATGTGCTGAAGGGCGACATGAGTCTGGTGGGCCCAAGGCCCGAGCGTCAGTTCTTCATTGACCAGATAGTGTTGGAGGCCCCACATTACCGCCATCTGTTAAAGGTGAAACCCGGCATCACATCGTGGGGCATGGTGAAGTACGGCTATGCCGAGAACGTGCCGCAGATGATACGCAGGATGCGCTACGACCTGCTCTACATTGAGAACATGAGCCTGCTCGTTGACCTTAAGATCCTGATATATACTGTGCTGACGGTTGTGCAGGGAAGGGGGAAGTAGGATATCCTTCTCGGTCTTCGTTTCGGGCACGTTTCGGAAAGGGTGGTGCAACCCTAAGTCTAAGGCCCGTCTGGTCGGTTTCCTCAGACACACGCATCGCAGGTGCCGGAGAGCACAAGTTTCGCATCATTCAGAACAAAGCCTTTAGGGGCCGCTACCACGGGCACCTCAATGGAATCGAGGCAGAGTGTGCGGTCGCAACGGGTGCAGTGAAAGTGTGCATGATGGTCGTTGTGCCCGTGATCTGAGCAACGGTCATGGCACATGGCCCAGCGTGGCGATGGCCCATCGGCCGGTACCCGATGGATGATTCCTGCCTCCTCGAAACTCCGAAGTGTACGGTAAAGGGTGATGCGGTCCACCTGCCCAAGGACATCTTCAACCTGCTGCTGCCCGATGGCCTCGGGCCGCGAAAGGAACACACCCAGCACCTGGTCACGCACCGGAGTGATGCGTAGGCCATGATGCATGAGTATGTCTCTTGTGCCGCTCACAGGCAGCAAAAATCAGTATTAATGGCAAATGATGAAAGGCTCGCAAAAGAGGAGCTTTGGGTCAAAGAGCCGATGATGCGAAGAGTCACTCGGCCTTCAGGTCGAATATCTCCTGCTCAGCGGCCTCATTCCCTGCTGCATCTATCAGCTCAACATCGAAGTGGTAGGCACCTGCGGTTATGTCCGCAGGGGCCACGTACTCGAGGGTCACATGCTGGGTGGTGCCCGTCAGTTCGGTCACATCAAGCACCTCCCAGTCGGTTGTGGCTGTCTTGCCATCGTGGCCGTGGCAGTCGAAGTTGTTGTGGATGTCCACCTTCAGCTGCCCGAGTTCCTTGTTGTCGGTCAGATGCAGTTCCACACGAATGGTGTCGCCACCGTTCAATGTCACCACATGATCCTCTAGACTTCCGCAGATGGAGTCTGCCATGGGAGTGGGGTAAATAGACTCCACCATCATGGTGGGTGCCTCGGTGTCCTCATCGCCACAAGCAACCAGGATTCCGAGTGCCACAGGTAAGAAAAGAAGTTCTTTTTTCATTTGGACCTGAATTAATGCAACAGTGTTGCAAATTTAGATGAGAATTATTTATGCAACGCTGTTGCATGAAATTATTTTCGCGCACCTCCCTGCCATGCATCAACCGCGCGCTCTGCTACCCTTGCTCCTGCTGTTCCCTTGCCTTACATGGGCACAGGTAAGCGGCACGGTGACCGATGAGCGGCACGACCCCCTGCCCGGTGCGCATGTGCTGCTGCTGCCCGACTCTCTTCATTCCGTGACAGATTCTTTAGGGACATTCGCCTTGGGTGTAAGTGATCAGGGCGAGAAGGTGCTGCGTGTGACGTACATAGGCCACGAGCCGATGGAAATGAAAGTGGCCTACAGGGGCCGTCCTGTGCGCCTGAGCATTGACCTGCACCTGCATGCACACGGGCTCGATGAAGTGGTGGTGGAAGAGCATCACAGCAGTGGCGAGGCCAGCCTCAACAGCCATCACATGGAGGTGGCACAGATGGAGATGGCCGTAACGGGAACCCTGGCCCGCGCGCTCGATGATGTGAGCGGTCTCAACATGATCAATGTCGGTGTGGGAATAGCCAAGCCGGTGATCAGGGGGCTGAGCGGTAACCGGATCATTGTGACCACGGACAATATAAAGCAGGAGGGACAGCAATGGGGACTTGACCACGGGCTGGAGGTTGACCCGTATGATGTGGGCGACATTGAGATACTGAAAGGCCCTGCATCGCTGCAATACGGCAGTGACGGGCTGGGCGGGGTGATAAACATCCAACCCCGAAAGGCGCCCGCGCTGAACAGTGTGGAGGGGCAGGTGCTGGGCACTTTCCGCAGCAACAATCTCCATGCGGGCGGCTCGGCCACAGTAGGCATCAATTCAAAGAACATATTCGGCAGGGCGCATTACTCCCGTCAGGAGTTTGCCGATTATGCTGTTCCGGCCGACTCATTCACATATCAGGGTTTCAGGCTGCCCATAACCGACAGGCAGTTGAAGAACACCGCAGGCAAGGAGCACAGCGGCAGCATTTCGGTAGGGGTGCTGCGCGAGAAGATGCTGTTGCGCCTCTATGTGAGCCACTACGCCCTCGATGCCGGCCTGTTCAGCGGGGCCGTGGGAATTCCGCGCAGTTATGCACTCGGACCCGATGGCGACACACGCGATGTGGACAAGCCCGCACAGAAGGTGCGCCACCTCAAGGCCGTGTTCACGCAGGAGTATTATGGCGACAGAGGCGACCTGCACATTCACCTCGGCTACCAGCGCAACGACCGCAAGGAGCTGAGTTTTCCGGAGTATCACAGCCAGGCGGTGCGCGACCTGACCGATACGCTCGCCCTTGGGCTGCTGCTGCACACCGGTACGCTCAGCGCGCATTTCGAACACCGGGTGAACAAGAAACTGAGGGGCACCTACGGAATAGATGGGCAGGTGCAGCAGAACATACGCAGCGGTTTTGAGCACCTGCTGCCCGACTACTTCACCACCCGTGCCGGGGCCTATGCCATCATGCACTGGCACCGCGATGCACGCACCACAGTGACAGGCGGTCTGCGTCTCGACCACGGATACAACAGCACACCGTACCGCAGGCAGTATGTCTATGCCAGCGATGGTACCGTGCGCGACAGCCTAGTATCGCCCGCCACCGAGGGCCACTTTTTCAACATCTCAGGGTCCATTGGCCTGAGCCACGGGCTCATTCCCGGCCGATGGGAGCTGAAGGCCCATGCAGGAAAGAGCTTTCGGGTGCCGCACCCGAGCGAGACGGTGAGCAACGGAGTGCACCATGGCACCTTCAGGCACGAGATGGGCAATCAGTCGCTGAGGTCAGAGCACGGCTATCAGATTGATGTGTCGAACCACGTTCACCTGCACCGCCTGACCGCCACCGTGACAGGGTTCTTCAACTTCTTTCAGGACTACATCTATCTCGGTCCGAGTGGCCGGTTCTCCACATTACCAGAGGCCGGTCAGATCTACGCCTACAGGCAGGACAATGCCATTTTCACAGGTGCCGAGGCCGAATGGCAATGGGACATCTGGCGCGGGGCCTATGCAAAGCAGGTGTTTGACATGGTGTGGAACCTCAACCTGAGCACCGGCACCGGGCTGCCGTTCACACCGCCACCCGCGCTCATGACCGAACTCGGGTGGAAGCTGCCCGATGTGTGGAAACTGGATAATGCCAGCATATATGTGCGCCATCGGCATGTCTGGGCGCAGGACCGTGTGGACCGCAATGAACGACCCACCCCGGGTTATGACCTGCTTGAGGCAGGAATCGGCACACGTGTCAGATTTGGCAGGCAGGCCATTGATATCACCCTGTCAGCTCAGAACCTGTTGGACACGCCCTACCTGAACCACCTGAGCCGCTACCGCCTGATCAATGTGGTGGAGCAGGGCCGCAACGTGGTGCTTACCCTGCGCGTGCCGTTCAGTTCGCCTTTGTCAAAGTAGCCAGGCTCATCGCTTTCATATTCCCACTGGTCATCGCATGGCACCACCGAACCATGGCGTGATGTCTCTGTTATTTCACCGTCCTTTTTCCGTGGCCCCATGCGGGCCGTGGTACTTTTGCCGCCCTTCTTACCGGTCATACCTCCCATTGCCCCGAATGTATCTGTTACATAAGTACCTGTGTCCGGCCCTGCTGGCCCTGCTGTTGCCCATGGCCGCGCTGGCCCAGGACAAGTTCACCATAAGCGGCACCGTGAAGGATGCCCGCAATGGCGAGACCATGGTGGGCACCAACGTGTTCATTGATGAACTGAAAAAGGGCACCACCACCAACGTGTACGGGTTCTACTCGCTCACCGTACCCAAGGGGTCGTACACGCTCAAGGTGTCGTACCTCGGCTACGAGACCTTTGAGAAGAAGGTGGAGCTGAACAGCGACCAGCGCATCGATGTGCCTCTGTCCGCTGCCACCATCACCACCGAGGAGGTGGTGGTGACGGGCGAGAAGAAGGACAAGAATGTGAGCGACAACCGCATGAGCGTGGTGGAGATTCCCATCTCGCAGATAAAGGAACTGCCCGTGCTGGCCGGTGAGGTGGACATTATCAAGACCCTGACCCTGATGCCCGGTGTGCAGAGCGGGGGCGAGGGCAACACCGGCCTCTATGTGCGCGGGGGCGGGCCCGACCAGAACCTGATACTGCTTGATGAGGCTGTGGTGTACAACGCCTCGCACCTGTTCGGTTTCCTCTCTGTTTTCAATGCCGATGCCATAAAAGGTGTGGAACTCACCAAGGGCGGCATACCGGCCCAGTACGGTGGGCGTCTGGCCTCGGTGGTCGACATTACCATGAAGGACGGCAACGACAAGCAGTATGAGGTGGAAGGGGGTATCGGTGTGGTGAGTTCGCGCCTCACGGTGCAGGGCCCCATCAAAAAGGACAAGGCCTCGTTCCTGCTCTCGGGCCGGGGCGCGTACGCGGGGCTGCTGGTGCCCTATTTCATCCCCGAAGAGTCGAACTTTCAGGGCACCAAGTACGGTTTTTACGACCTCAACGCCAAGGTGAACTGGACCATCAACGACAAGAACCGCCTCTTTTTGAGCGGCTACTTCGGGCGCGATGTGTTCGGTTTTGCCAACAAGGAGTCGGGTTTCAGCCTCAACATACCGTGGGGCAATGCCACGGCCACGCTGCGCTGGAACCACATCATCGGGCCCAAGATGTTTGTCAACACCTCGTTCATCTTCAGCGACTACGACTTCAGCTTCGAGGGCGGTCAGGCAGAGTTCGACCTCAAGCTCTATTCCGGCATACGCGACTTCAATGTCAAGACCGACTTCAACTGGCTGCCCGACCCGCGCCACAACATAAAGTTCGGGGCCAACTACGTCTATCACATCTTCACGCCCAGCAATGCCGAGGCTCGCACGGGCGGCACCCAACTGGACCTGGGGGCCGTGACCCGCTACTATGGCCACGAGGGCGCCATCTACATCCAGGACGATTTTGATGTGACCGACAAGCTCCGCATCAACGGGGGCCTGCGCGCCTCCATGTTCTCGCACGTGGGCCCATTCGACCGCTACATCAAGAACGAGTTCGGGCAGATAGAGGACACGGTGAAGTATGCGGCCGGAGAGGATGTGGTGACCTACCCCCGCCTCGAACCGCGCCTAAGTGTGCGCTACCTGCTGGGCAGGCACAACAGCCTGAAGGCATCGTACACCATGAACTACCAGTACATCCACCTGGCCACCATAAGCAGCATAGCCCTGCCCACCGACACGTGGATGCCCAGCACCGACCTGATACCGCCCACCGAGGGCCACCAGTGGGCCCTGGGCTATTTCCACAACTTTTTCGACAACAAGCTCGAGACCAGTGTGGAGGGCTACTACAAGATAATGAGCAATCTGGTGGAGTACAAGCAGGGCGTGATACCGGGCGACAACATCCGCAACAACCCCGACCAGAACCTCACCGTGGGCAACGGCACCAGCTACGGGGCCGAGTTCTTTATACGTAAGAACGGCAAGAAACTGAGCGGGTGGATAGGTTACACGCTGTCGTGGACCGACCGCACCTTTCCCGAGCTCAACTACGGCAACACCTTCCCCGCCACCTACGACCGCAGGCACGACCTGAGCGTGGTGGCCATGTACAACATCTCGCCACGCGTGTCGGTCTCGGCCGTGTTCGTCTATGCCACGGGCAATGCCATCACCCTGCCTGTGGCCCGCTATTTCATTGATGGGGCCATTGTGAATGAATATTCCGACCGCAACTCGTTCCGCATGGGCGACTACCACCGCCTCGACCTGGGCTGCACCATACACCCCAACCCCAAGAAACAGAGGCGATTCAAGAGCACCTGGAACATCAGCATCTACAACGTGTACAGCCGCCAGAACCCGTACTTCTACTATTTCGACACCGATGTGGACGGCACCACTCAGCAGGTCAGCATCACCGCCAAGCAGGTCTCGTTGTTCCCCATCATACCCAGCGTAACATGGAATTTCAAGTTCTGAACATCCACCGCGCACTGGCGCCACTGGCCCTTGTGGGCCTGCTGCTCACCTCGTGCGAGAAGGAGATCACCATCGATGTGCCCGATAGCGCCCGCAACATCGTGTTTGAGGGCTATGTCGAGAACGGCACCTTCCCCTACGTGATCATCACGCGCAGCAGCGGCTATTTCGACCCCATCAACACGCAGGTGTCGGCCCTGGCCGAGGTGATAGTGCGCGGGGCCGATGTGTTTGTGACGGTCGATGGCACCGAGTACCGACTTGACCAGCTGTGCCTGGCTGACCTGCCCGACTCGCTTCAGGGTCTGGCCTACCAGTTCCTCGGCATTCCGGTGGGCACGCCCATACCGCCCGACCTCGACCTGTGCGTCTACCTATCGTTCAACCCCGCCCTTACGGGTCAGGTGGGCAAGCGCTACGACCTGCGCGCAGTGGTTGAGGGCACGGAGTTCACCGCCACCACGCGCATCCCCGAGCTTGTGAGCCTCGACTCGCTGTGGTTCAAGCCCGAGACACCGAATGACACGCTTGGCTACATCTGGGCCACCCTTACCGACCCCGACACCATAGGCAACAGTTACCGCCTTGCCACCAAGCGCTATAATGAGGATGTCCGTTTTCTGGCCGGTCGCGGCAACGTGAGCAACGACCGCCTGTTCAATGCTCAGAAGGTCCAGTTCGGATTTGGACGCGAAGAGGAGTTCTTCTCCACCACCGATGAGGATACCGAAGACATTGAGAGCGGCAAGTTCAAGGTGGGCGACACGGTGGTAGTGAAGTTCACCACCATCGAGCTGCCGGTTTACAGATTCTGGGAGACCGTGGGCCAGGCCACCGCAGGCGGGGCCAACCCCTTTGGCAGCCCCATACTGGTCGAGAGCAACATTCAGGGCGGGGCCCGTGGCATCTGGGGCGGCTATGGCGCCACCTTCGATACGCTCATCGTGCTGCCGCAGTAGGGGAGGGGAAGGGGCGGTCCGCTGTTTGCTTCAAGCCGCGAGCTTCAAGCTTCTGGCCCCAACCTTACACCCGAAACCTTAAACCCGGAAGGTTGGACACTCCCGCGGTTACAGACCGCTCCGCTGCAGGGCCGCCTAAGTGATCCTAAGGAAGACTTGGGGGCGGGAGGAACCATTCCTCCCCGTGCACGGATCATTCCTGCCTGCGCATGAATCGTTACTCCCGTTGCAGGAACCATTCCTCCCCGTGCTTGAATCATTCCTGCCTGTGCTTGGATCATTCCTCCCCGTGAATGGATCAATACAGCGTGGGCTGGGATCGCTACTGACACACCCTCACCGCCATCTTGCCCGCCCTTCGGGGCGATTGGGGCAGGCCATGAACGTGGCGCAGGCGCGGACACCTTCATCCCAATTTTCGGATAAAAAAAAAGGAACCGGCCGCGTGGGCCGATTCCCATCTGAGTCTCTGAGTGTAAGGATCAGCGTGCCGAGGCGGTGCCGGTGCTGTCGGTGGCTGCGGCCGCAGCGGTGGTGTCGGTGGGTGCAGCGGTGGTGTCGGTGGCAGTGGCGCCATCAACCCATATGTCGCCCTGCGGAGCCTTGCCATTGGCTGGCTCTGTGCCTGCCAAGGTGAGGATGAACGAGGAGACCTGCTGCATCTGTGCGGGGTTGAGCTGTGCCTCCCATGCTATCATGCCTTTGGCCGGAACACCGTACTTGATGGTCTTGAAGATGTTCTTCACCCCGCCACCGTGCATCCAGTACTGGTCGGTCAGGTTGGGGCCCACACCGCCCTCGCCTGCGGCTCCGTGGCAGGCCACGCAGAAGTTCTTGAACACTTCGCGGCCCTGATCGAGCACGGCAGGGTCGGTGCTGGCGGTCACGCTGTTCTCGTCTATCAGGTTGGCCGCACTGGCCAGATAGGCGGCCTTGGCCTCGGCCGCCTCTTTCATGGCCATCTCGTACTGTTGCAGCTGGGTGCCGCTCTCCACCTGCCCCAGCAGCATCAGCTTGCCCAGTCCGGGTATCTCGCTCACATGGAAATGGTAGAGGTACACAATCCCGAAACCGATGGTGAAATAGAACATGTAGAGCCACCAGGGTGGGAGCTTGTTGTCGAGCTCGCGTATGCCATCGTACTCGTGGTCGGTCATTATCTCGGCCTCCAGTTCCACGGGCACGGCATCGGTGAGGCTGTGCTCGAAGCGCGATAGCCATGTCGGGGCCTCCTCGCCCTGCTTGGCCTTGAGGGTGCTGATCAGGTTGCTCATGTTGTAGAGCATGGCCATCAGCACCAGGGCCAGGAAGGCGTTGAGCACCACCATGACCCAGAACAGGCTGTCGGTCATCACCATGCCCGATGCCTCTGCGGCCACGGGGGCGGTGGCGGCAGCGGCCGTTGCCGCGCCCTGAGCCATGAGGTCGAACGGGAGCAGCGATGCCGCCACAAGTGCCAGCACCAGAGGGGCCTTGCCGTCCCACTTGGCACGCCACACGCCCTTGTTCTCGGTAAGGGTGCTGGTAAGGGCGCCCACCACCCAGATGAGCAGTACGAGCATCACAGCTGTGCAGAGCAGTACGTAGAAAATGGCCGTGTCGCCCGGATTCACCACGTTCCTCCACGGAACCTGTACCTCTGGCGCGGCCATGCTCAGGGCGGGCCATGCGGTGGCTGCAAGCAGCAGGGCCAGTGCTATTCTCTTTTTCATGGCTTCAGTTTGAATGGGTAATGGGCGGTTTTACTGTGGTTCGGTGCTGTTTCCTTCGAGGGGAAGGTGACCCATCTGATCGAAATACTCCTTGCGCTCCCACACCACATAGATGGCCAGGAGGACGAAGAAGGTGAAGAAGATCACGAACGAGATGACAGGGTAGATGTCAATGCCAGCGATCGTGTCGAGGTGGTGCTTAATGAACTTGAGCATGGCGGGAGGAATCAGGTGTTAGGTGCTAGGTCTTAGTTGTAAGGGGCTGATAGCTTGAGGCAAAACGCTTGCGGCTTTCCTGCCTCACTTCTTCTTGATGTCGGTGCCCAGGCGTTGCAGGTATGCTATCAGGGCTATGATCTCCTGATCGGGCGATGCCTCAATGCCGTCCTTCTTCAGGCTGGCCACTATCTGCCCGGCCTGCATGTTGAGGTCGGCCACGGCCTGCTGGTCATATCCTTCGGCATAGGGCACACCTAGGGTCTGCATGGCTGCGATCTTCTTGGCCGTGAGCTCGGTGCTCAGGGTGTTCTCGTACAGCCACGGGTAGCTGGGCATGATGGTGCCCGGGCTGATGATGGAGGGGTCCATCATGTGGTGCCAGTGCCAGCTGTCGGGGTATTTGCCGCCCACGCGGTGCAGATCCGGACCGGTGCGCTTGCTGCCCCATTGGAAGGGGTGGTCGTACACAAATTCACCGGCCTTTGAGTATTCGCCATAGCGTTCGGTCTCAGAGCGGAACGGACGCACCATCTGCGAGTGGCAGTTGTAGCAGCCCTCTCGTATGTACAGGTCGCGGCCCTCCAGCTCGAGCGGGGTGTAGGGCTTCACGCTGGCAATGGTGGGTATGTTGCTCTTTATCATGAAGGTGGGCACCAGTTCTATCACCCCACCTATCGCCACGGCCACTAGGCTGAGCAGCATGAGCTGTATGGGTTTGCGCTCTATCCAGCGGTGCAGGCTCTCGCCTTTTATGGCTGCGATGGGCACAAGGGCGGGTGCGCTATCGGGCTCGTCTTTTAGGAGCTTGCCCACGGCCATGGTCTTGAAGAGGTTCCACAGGGCCACCACGGTGCCAGTGATGTATAGTGCACCGCCAAAGGCACGCAGCGCATACAGCGGCTTGATCTGGGTCACGGTCTCAAGGAAGTTGGGGTAGGCCAGATATCCCTCCGCTGTGAACTGTTTCCACATCAGGCTCTGCGTGAAACCGGCCCAGTACATCGGGAGTGCGTAGAAAAGGATGCCCAGAGTACCGATCCAGAAGTGGAAGTTGGCGGCTTTCTCGCTGTAGAGCTTGGTCTGCCACATGCGCGGCACCAGCCAGTAGAGTATGCCGAAGGTGAGGAACCCGTTCCAGCCCAGACCACCTATGTGCACGTGTGCCACGGTCCAGTCGGTGAAGTGGCTTATAGCGTTCACGTTCTTGAGCGAGAGCATCGGCCCTTCGAAAGTGCTCATACCGTAGGCGGTCACTGCCACCACCATGAACTTGAGGGTCACATCATCGCGCACACGGTCCCATGCACCGCGCAGGGTCAGCAGGCCGTTGAGCATACCTCCCCAGCTCGGGGCTATCAGCATAAAGGAGAACACCACACCAAGGCTCTGGGCCCAATCGGGCAGGGCCGTGTAGAGCAGGTGGTGCGGGCCGGCCCATATGTAGAGGAAGATGAGCGCCCAGAAGTGGACAATGGAGAGGCGGTAGGAGTACACAGGGCGGTTGGCCGCCTTGGGGATGAAGTAGTACATCAGGCCCAGGTATGGGGTGGTGAGGAAGAAGGCCACCGCGTTGTGGCCATACCACCATTGCACAAGCGCATCCTGCACACCGGCATACAGCGAATAGCTCTTGAAGAAGGATACAGGAAGTTCGAAGCTGTTGACAATGTGCAACATGGCCACGGTGACAAACGTGGCGATGTAGAACCAGATGGCCACATACAGGTGCCTTTCTCTCCGTTTGATGATGGTCATGATCATGTTCAGGCCGAACACCACCCAGATGAGCGCGATGCAGATATCGATCCACCATTCCAGCTCGGCATATTCCTTCCCGGTGGTGATGCCGAAGGGCAGCGTGAGCACCGCACTGAGTATGATGGCCTGCCAGCCCCAGAAGTTGATGTTGCTCAGCGTATCGCTCCACATCCGGGTCTTGAGCAGGCGCTGCAACGAGTAATAGACGCCCATGAAAAGGCCGTTGCCCACAAAAGCGAAGATCACCGCATTGGTATGCAGTGGCCTGATGCGCCCGAAGGTGAGCCACGATGTGAGGAAGTTGAACATCGGGTCGGCCAGCTGAAGTGCGGCCACAAGCCCTACCAACATGCCTATCAGTCCGAATAGCATGCTGGCAATGGCGAACTTCCTAACGATGTCGTTGTCGTATCGGAATGTCTCCTTTTCCATGGGTGATTTATTGGTGATTTTAGAATGGTTCAGTTCAGGTTACTCTTGTCGGTGTCTTGGTCGGTGGCCCGCACGTCTCTGGCAGGGCCGTTGAAAAGCATCCGCATGGCAGGCGATTCGGGGTCATCGTACTGGTCGCTGCGCACTGCCCAGATAAATGCGACCAGAAAACCAAGGGCCAATGAGAGGCTGGCAGCTATCAATAAGAAAAGTGCGCTCATGGTTAACCCTGTGGTTCGGGGCCAAAGGACATTGCGGCAGTTTCCTTAGAATTTGAGCGCGGTCAGACCGTACGGTGATTTTAGTCAGTACCGTGTCATGGGTCCAAAGGCACAGATCGGCACGTTCTGTGCCCTGAGGCCCCGTCTATATTTGCGCGCGTGAAAAAAGGACCCCTTCTGCTGCTGCTCGTGCTGATGTCAATTGCATCGGCCATGGCCCAGAAGATCATAGTGAGCAAGGATTTCAATAATCTGGGCTCACCTTACAAAGAGGGGTATGAATGGGAACTCCCACCCGATAAGCCGCTGGTCATCTCCTTCCTGTATCAACAGGACAAGACCATCATCAACCATACTTCAGTCATATTCAAGGTTGAATGCCTCACCGACACCAAGGTGCCCATACAGCGCATCCGCACACAGGTGGGGCAGGGTAGGAGCTGGGTTGCCCGCAGGCACGACATCGACAAGCCCGGTACCTACCGCGTATCCGTGTTCATTGACGAGACAAAGGTTTTTGCCCAGACCGAGTTTGTTGTGAAAGGCGTGCGCAACCCGCCACCACCGCCACCCGCCCCGAAGCCCGTGGCCCAAGAGAAACCAAAGGATAAACCGAAACCGCAGGAGCCCCCGAAACCTGAACCGAAGGCAGAGGAACCCAAGCCCATCCAGAAGATGGAGATGACGGCCGTGGCATCCACTTCGGCCAGCGTGGCACAGAAGGATCTGGATGTCGATATGCTCCAGCCCATTTTCGTTGAGCCAATAAAGGAGCCGATTCCCGAGAAGTTCAGGTTCATGTACATAGCCCACGGCCGCTCTGTGAAGGCGGGCATGCTCACGGGGCAGAATGAGAAGTTCAAACTGGCCGAGGGCGGGGTGGACATCACCACCATGTTCACCAACACCGAGGAGTTCGGTATTGATAAGGTGACCGTGCGCATATGGCGCAAGGGCCGCGATGCGAAGGACTATGCCGAGGTGATCACAGAAAAGCCGTTGAGCATCAGCCCTGCACAGACCAGTGTGCACGTCAACTTTGTGTACAGCCGCCCAGGCGACTACAAGGTGAGCATTTTTGATGATCAGGATAAGCACATCGGCACCAGCTATGTGCGTTTCTATATTTTCCATTGATCTGAGAAAAGGGTGCAACAGGACCCACATCCATTTAGCGGACTCAAGGTCATTGAGCTGGCCTCGGTGCTGGCAGGGCCATCGGTGGGGATGTTCTTTGCCGAGCTGGGGGCGGAGGTGATCAAGATTGAGAATCCGCGCACGGGTGGCGACAACACCCGTGGCTGGAAACTGCCCGATGAGCCGAAGGACCGTACATGGTCGGCCTATTTCTGTTCGGTCAATTGGGGCAAGCGGCACCTGATGCTCGACCTGCGCCTTGAACAGGATAGGGCAGAGGTGCTGCAACTTGTGGCCCAGGCCGATGTGCTGATAAGCAACTACAAACCGGGCGATGATGCCAAGCTGGGCGTTGACTACCAGACGCTGAGCGCCTTGAATCCGCGTCTGGTATACGGCCACATAACCGGCTATGGCGATGACGACCCCCGCGCAGCTTTTGATGTGGTGCTGCAGGGCGAATGTGGCTACATGCAACTGAACAGCCAGAGCGGCACAGGACCGGTCAATTTCCCCATGGCCATGATCGACATACTGGCCGCACATCACCTGAAACAGGGAATTGTGACCGCCTTATGGCAGCGCGAAAGGACCGGTAAGGGCGCCTACGTATCGGCCTCGCTGTTCGATTCGGGCATCACCGCACTAACCAATCAGGCCACCAACTGGCTCAACGTGAGGCATAAGGCCAACCGAAACGGCAGCCGCCACCCAAACATTGCACCTTATGGCGAACTGATAACCACCAACGATGGCCTGCTTACTGTATTGGCTGTGGGCACCCAGGCCCAGTTTGCTGGGCTGTGCCAGGTATTGGGCTGTGCCGAACTGGTAGATGACGAGCGATTCTGCACGGTTCAGCAGCGGGTGGTGCACCGCACCGGCCTCGACCGCATCCTGCAGCACCATGCATCCTCTTTCACCCGAAAGGAACTTCTTGAAAAACTGGCGCAGCACAAGGTGCCTGCCGGTGCAGTGTTGGGTATAGATGAGGTGTTTGATCAGCCATTGGCCCAGAGAATGATCCTCAGGGATGTGATGGATGATGGCACCGAAGCGCTCAGACCCTCGGGCGTTGCATTCAGGATCAATCGGTGAACAAGGGTTGATCTTACAGCGCTGACTACATTGCGGGCATGGAGTTCAGGCTTCGTCCGTTGCGCAATACCGATGTGCCATCATTTGCCCGACACGCCAACGACCCTTTGGTGGCACGCAACCTCACCGATGGTTTTCCTCACCCGTACACCCGCGACCATGCCAAGGCCCTCATTCAGCGCACCATGGCCCTTGATGGGCCGTTGATCATGTGCATTGATGTGGATGGCAGGGCCATGGGCGCCATCGGGGTACACCCGCAGGCAGATATAAGCAGACTCAATGCAGAGCTGGGCTACTGGGTGGCTCGCGAGCTGTGGGGCAAAGGCATCGTCACGGCTGCTGTGAGGCAAATGGTGCCGTATGCTTTCGGGCGTCTGCCTCAGATTCAACGCATCTACGCCCGGCCGTTCGGGTCAAACATCGCATCGCAGCGGGTGCTACAGAAAGCAGGCTTCACCTTAGAGGCACACCTCAAAGGCACTTTGATAAAAGGCGACAGGATAGAGGATGAGCTGATATATGCAGTGCGAAGGGAGGCGGTCAACGCATCTCCGTCAGAAACCTAATCTGACCCTCACAGCAAGGTTCTGCGGCACCTCGGCACGGAACGGGAAGGCCACATCCACGCGCAGCACTTTGAATATGTTCTCGAGGCTCACGCCCACTTCCCAATAGTGGCCATGGTCGGGGGTGTAGAGGTAGTGGCCGAGGAAAAGGAAATCCCACTTCAATTTCTTGATCAGAGGCACTTTATTCAGAATGAATCCTTTGAAATGGTGCTCAACATGAGCGGCCGCATAATAGCGGTCGGTGCTGGCGGCATAGTAGGGTAGGCCTACAAAGGCACCCATGTCGGTGCGCTGTATGATCACCTGTGAGGTGGCGAAGTGCCTGCGGTCGGCAAACTGCACAAAACCGTTACTGGCAAATATGCCGGCTTCTACCTTCCACTCAATGGTGCCCAGCATGCCCAGGCGGTTATCGTTCTCAATGCTCAGCTCCACCTGATCAAAGTTGCTGTTGGCCCCGAACCATGGAAGACCTCGCCTATAGGTGAGGCTGAACTCGGGGTACGGTGTGCCGAGATTCATCTTGCGGTCGGGGTACTCGAAGTACTTGAGGCCAGGTCGCCAGCGCACATTCACCCCAAAAAGCAAGGCCCCGCCATTCAGTCGGTCAGGGTTTGCACCCGCATTTTCGGGCCTGTTGGGCATGTAACTTCGGAATCTCCATTCAATGAACTGTCCGCT
Organism: Flavobacteriales bacterium; assembly: GCA_044356305.1. GTDB lineage: Bacteria > Bacteroidota > Bacteroidia > UBA10329 > UBA10329 > JBIKWM01. The sequence goes on along the minus strand of JBIKWM010000011.1, from coordinate 60,952 downwards.
CAGTCGTGTTGAGTTGAACAGCTCGGCCCGCTGGCCATAGTAAAGCGATGCATCTACGCGCAGACCGTTGATCAGCTCGCGGCCCCACCCCACACGGCCATAACTGTGGCGGTACAGGCGCATGTGGTTCTCCTCAAAGAACACCGTGTAGATGCTGTTGACCCACGGCTGAAGCACATCGCGGCTGAACTGCTCAACGTAGTGGCCGCCCTCGGCCCGCACATACATCTTATCCTTGGCATTGAACCGATGGTACAGACTGGCCTTGCCATAGAACGTGCCCGATGCGAATCCGTAGCGAAGGTTGGCGCTGCCCACCAGGTTCCAACGTTCCTTTTTCTGCGACCAGGATACTGTGGGCCCAAGGTCTATCACATAGCCCTCAACGGTATTGAATCCAACAGCGGTAAGGGTGGCGGGCACGCTGACGGTGAGGTTCTTGGGTGTGCTGCGGTAGCGGTATCCGAGAAAAAGGTTCTGCCAGTTGAACCTGTTCCTTTTCCTGTCCATCGAGTCGATGTAGGCCGGGGTCTCCTTCACCTGTTCAATGCTGTCTTTGAGGGCATAGCCACGCTGCTCCACCTCGGTGAGGGGAATGACGCGCACTTCGGCCCAAAAGGCCGAATCCTTGTCGTTGGCCTCGCTCTCCACCTTCACAAGCGGGCCTTTGTCAAACCGGCCCAGGTCAAACTTCATGGTGGTGTCGCCAGCGGCCTCTTTCAATTTCTCTAGCTCGGCCTTGCTTTCCTGCTTCTTCTTTTTCTTTTCGGGCGATGGCGGAGCGGCCTTCGCATCATCCTTCTCGGCCTTGGCGAGTTCCTCCTCGGTCACATTGGTGCGCCTTTGCGCCACATCGCGTCTGTAGCTGCGCACATTGTACTTGCTGAAAACGGCCGTGAAACTCCCCCAACCCGTCATCTTCAACATCTTGACATTGAATTTGAGGTCGAATGTCAGGTTGCTCTGTAGCCAAAGGTCGGGGGCTATGGGAATGAACTCGACCTTCATGCGGATGGTGTCAACGAAATCTATGCCGCTCTCCTTGGTCATGTACAGGTCGGCACCATGTATGCGCCAGGTGTTCTCCTGAATGAACAGGTCGCCATGGAACAGCGGTATGCCCGTGGTACGCGGCACAAGGCCTATGCGATTGACCACCACCGAATCTTCCATGAAAAAGCCTTTGTACACATAACGGTAATAGAGCGTGGCCGATGGGTTGAGTGGCGATATGAGGTCGCGCCCGCTCAGGCCCTCCAGTTCATAGCTCTTGTCGTAGATGTTGAAGTGCAGACTGGTGGCGTTGTTCCAGGTGAACCCCTGCGAATTGCCGGCCACCTTGCTGGCTATCACTTTCTCTTTGGTGAATTCAGGCCGCTTGTAATGGAACTCGGATACCGACTCGCTCAGGTATGCTATGCCGCTGCGGGTGGCATCGAGGCCATCAATCTCGATGCTGCGTCCAAGTATCTTCTTCGGCAGATTCTTCACATAGTTAATCCCTTTGATGTAAACACGGCAACTGTACTCGTCCACCTGTTCCTGGTAAAACTTGCGCCTGCTTCGTGCCAGCCGCATGATGCGGTATGCCGGGTCCTCGTTGCCATCCACCTGTACCTCGCCCAATTGATACACTACCTTGGGCAAGGTGCAGTCAAGGCGGGTATCGCCTTTTACTTCCACGCCCTTGGCCGTGGTCTTATAACCCACGTAGCGGAAAACCACCACCGCATACCCATCGGGTACACTGAGCACGAAGTCGCCATCGAGATTGGTGGTGGTGCCGTTGGTGGTACCCTCTATGTACACCGTGACAAAGGGGATGCCCATGCCGTCCTCATCGCTCACACGCCCCGTGAGGTTGCCTGCCCAAGAAACAAACGGGCTCAGCATGATGCTGAGGGTGGCAAGTATGTGCAGGTACTTGGACATGAGACGGACGAAAGTAGCCCTGAGCATCGTCTTTTGCGCCACATGCAGCGGCTACTTTTGGGGCCCGGTGCAGCGGAACAACCACAACGTGCGGGTGTTCGGCTGTGTATCAACATATAAGAGGTATGAGTTTAGGTAAATGGATAGCTGGCGGATTGGGTTGGGCCTTTGGCGGGCCCTTGGGCGGCATACTCGGTTTTGCCTTGGGAGCCATGTACGACAACGCCAGCAGCGACCGCATGCAGTGGGGCACAGGCCCACGTCCGGAACTGGGAAGTGCCGATGACCGCACGCGCACAACAGTGGGTGATTTTGAGGCTTCGCTTCTGGTGCTCACCGCTGCGGTGATGAAAGCTGATGACCGGATCATGCGTTCGGAACTTGAGTTCGTCAAGGCTTTCCTGCTCAAGCAATTCGGTGAGGCCAAGGCCCAGGAACACCTGATACTGCTGCGCGAAGTGCTCAAGCACCCGATAAACGTGCGTGAAGTGAGCGAGCAGATACGCAGGTACATGGACCACCCGGCACGGCTGCAACTGATGCACTATCTGTTTGCCCTTGCACTTAGCGATGGCGACATGCACCGCACCGAGCTGGACATGCTCAATCGCATAGCCTCCTATCTGGGCATCGGCAAGGCAGACCTTGACAGCATTAAAGCCATGTTCGGGCACGACACCACCGACCACTACAAGGTGCTGGAGATAGAGCCTACCGCCACCGATGAGGAGGTGAAAAAGGCCTACCGCAGGATGGCCCTTCGCTATCACCCCGACAAGGTGATTCACCTCGGCCCTGAGCACCAGGCCAATGCTGAAGAGATGATACGTAAGGTGAACGAGGCGTACGAGAAGATCCTGAAAGAACGGGGCTCAAAGTGAGGTCACCTCAAGGAGCACCACTGCCCGAAATCAATACTGTTCCTTCTTGCTCGGGAAATCGCGCTTGCGCACGTCTGCAATGTACTGTTGCACGGCTCCGGTCATAAGGCCCTGAAGGTCGAGGTACCTACGTAGGAAACGCGGACTGAACTCCTTGTTCATGCCCAACATATCGTGCGTGACGAGCACCTGTCCATCGCAACCGTTACCGGCACCTATGCCAATGATGGGTATACTGATCTCTTTGGCCACGCGGGTGGCCAGATTGCCGGGTATCTTTTCCAATACGATGGCAAAACAACCCGACTCCTGCAGCAGATGGGCATCTTCGACCAACCGCTCGGCCTCTTCCTCCTCCTTGGCCCTGACGGTGTACGTGCCAAATTTATAGATGCTCTGCGGTGTGAGGCCCAGATGGCCCATGACAGGGATGCCTGCCGTGAGGATGCGCTCGATGCTCTCTCTCACTTCACGCCCCCCTTCCAGTTTCACACTATGGCCCCCGCTCTCTTTCATGATGCGGATGGCCGAATTGAGTGCCTCGCGGCTGTTGCCCTGATATGACCCGAACGGCAGATCCACCACCACCAGGGCCCTGTTCACAGCACGTACCACACTGCTGGCGTGGTAGATCATCTCGTTCAGGGTTATGGGCAATGTGGTCTCGTGCCCGGCCATGACATTGCTGGCCGAGTCGCCCACCAGAAGGATGTCTATACCGGCCGCATCGAGTATGCTGGCCATAGTGTAGTCATATGCCGTGAGCATGGCTATGGCCTCACCGTTGCGCTTCATCTCCTGAAGCACATGTGTGGTCACTTTCTTCACCTCTCTGTGTACGCTCATCAGTCTTTGGCCTTGGTGGCTTTGCGGGTCATTACGGGCAATGGGGCGGCTTTTCCTGGATCACCGGTTTGGGGTTTCGGTGCTGGGGCAGCCTCTTGGGCCACAGAGGGCCTGGCCTGTTCTGATGCCGTTGGCTTCTCCTTTGCCTCAGTCTTCGGTTCACCCTTTACCGGTTCCGCCTCAGCTTTCTCTGCCACGGACGGGGCAGCCACATCGGTGGGTAAATTGGGTTGCGCCACCTTGCCCTCAGTGGCCTTGCCCTTGTTGCGGGCCTCGTCAATCTTCTTGGCTATCTCCTTCCTCCGTTCGGCCTCATACTTTTCCTGTTCTTCCTTCCACTTCTTCTCCTTCAATTCTGCATTGATCAATCCGGTCATCTTAGCGGCCTCTTCGGCCTCGCGGTTCTTCTTGTCGCGCTCGGCCTTGGTTATGGCCCCATCCAGCATGGTAAGCTTGAACTTGCGGAACTTCTCGTTATTGATTCGCAGCGAATCCTTGTAAAGCTCAAGTTCCTCCTCCATGATGGCGTTCTTCTTCAGTTCATCGCGCAGGTTGCCGGCCAGCGTAAGGAACACATCGCCATCGATGTCAACATCCAGTTGATTCTTGAATTCCTGCAACTGCCGCACACGGGTCATCAGTTCCTCATTGTCCTTGGTGATGCGCTCAATATCCTGCTGCATCCGTTCGGAAGTCACCTTCAGCTCTATCTCCTTGCTGGCGAGGGTCTTTTTCATCTGCTCAAGTTCAAACTTGACTTTAACAAGTTCTTCCTGAGCAGTGAGTTTCTGTTTCTTCTCCTCCTCGTTGGCTGCACCGGCCCCGCGGCCATCGCCAGTGGTGAGCACATAAAAGTAATCGGCCTTGGCCTTGGTGTCAGGGCCGATCAGTAGGCCCACTGTACCCGGTTTATACTCGGGTGCATCGGCACTGATGACGAATTTCTTGTTGATGTAAAAATCGACCTGTGGGCCGTTGACCCGGATATCGAACTCATTGGTCTCTTCGCGGCCGCGCACATTGCCCTTGACCCAGCCTTTGTCCTCGCCTGTGCCGGTGCCGGTGATGTAGCGGTAATAGCTGCCCACCAACTGTTTGACGCGCACCTGCTTGAACCGGTTCACCTCCATCACAAACGCGCCTTTGCCATCCACCTGCACCTGCAGGATGACGCCAATGGTCTGCTCCTCGCGCTCCATGGGTCCGAGCCGCAATGAAGCCAGGATCTGATACACCGGATATACGTTCTCCCATTTGAGCATCAGTGCATAGGGCGCGGTGGAATTGCGCCTGTGCATGAAATACTCGTCCTTGACCACCATGTAGAGGTTCTCCATGGTAGACAGATTGGGCCAGTTGTCGTTGGGTTCGCGGAAATCCTCGCGGATAATGACCTCGGAGTAATTGAGGTCTATCTTGCCCTGAGCATGGCCGCTCTGAGCCGCCAATACAATAAGGACCACCCACAGGCCCGTGATACGGAGCTTGGTACGCTGCATGAGGGGCAAAGCTACGCAAAGCAAGGGAGGCGCATGGCCCCGCTCACTGGCCTTGCACACTCACCGGCTCATCGACACAGAAACCCGTATCGCATACACGCAGCACGTAGTTGCCCGGTGCCACATGGCGCAACGGCATGGACAAGGGCTGTGCCCCGGCCGCATCGAGCCACAGGGCCTGGCTCAGCACAGTGCGCCCATCGGTGGCTACAAGTAAGGCTGTGCCCTGAGCAGGGTAAAGCGAACGGACAGTGAACTGGAGCTCGTTGCTGGCCGGATTTGGAGCCACATGCAACTGAAGCACATCGGTGGCTCGAACTGGCCGGGCCACAGCGGTGGTCTCCTCGCGCTCTATCACCACCTCGAACAGCCTTGTGCTGGCGTGGCTCTGGGTGCCATTATTCACAAAGAAGATGTTGTCGGCTGTGCTTTCAATGCCGCCTAGGATATGGCCCACCACCTGCGGGCCCATGGGCAGTGCGGCAAGGTCGAGAATGCCGCTGGGCAGGTAAGGCATTCCTGCTGCTGGAATAAACTCGGCCCCCGCGCCCAGCAGACCCGGCATGGTCTGCGGCAGTTGCAGCTCGGTCATGGTGCCATCGGTGGTGCGGGTCACCACGCTGATGGTGTTGACAAAGGGCACCGCATCGTCCGTGATCAGGTTACCCTGTGCATCATACCGGTAGCGGCTCATTCCACCGAAAAAGAGAGAGTGCATACGGCCCGAAGAGGCATCGTGCACAGCCATCTTGGCCGAGTGGTACTGGCTGAGCATCTGATTGAACCCTGCCACAGCCTGATGCCCTGTGGCCGTGATGTTAACGGTGTTGAGCCAAGGCAGATCGACCGTGGGTTGAAACACCCCTGAGAATGCCGTGTAACCGAATGACCCATCGGGGAATATCTGCGGCAGCATGTTGTTGTCGCGTCTGTGCAGTTCGGCCGGGTCCGATGTCTCGGTGTATGACACCACCGCCAGCGAAGTGCCATCGTCATTGACACCGAACCTGCGCACCGCCTCTGTGTATTCCTGTATGAAGCCAGGTCCATGGTTGGGTCCCATGGGATTGTAACGTCCCTCGAAATACTGCCCTCCCACCAAGTGGAATGTGCTGCCTATCAGGCCAAGATTACCACCTGTCACTGCCATGCGGGAGTCGGCCACTGATCGCACATGCGGTGCGAGGCTGCCACCTGCCTGCACAGCGGCCACACAGCCCGGAATGTTAAGGGCCGTTAGCCTGCCGTGGGTGATGTGGTCGGCAGCCGTGGCGCTGTAGCCGTAGCCACCAACGAGGTACAGCACCGTATCGCGTTGATACCAGGCCATGTTGGTGCTCTGCAGCTGTTCCTGTACGGATGTGGGCAGGCTGCTCAGCGCCACTGACCACACCTGCCCGGCCACCCGGTCGACCACGTGCATCTGAGTGTTGTTGCCCTCGGCAAGGAACGATGCAAAGGGCTGGCGTTGGTGCAGCCCATCGGCCCGACCCCCTACCAGTAGCCAAAGCCCCCCGTGGGTGCCCACAGCGAACGACTGTACCGATGGCAATCCGGTGAACGGCACTTCCTGCACCGTTACCTGAAATCCCTGCTGGGCCGTGGTCACAAGCGGCAACCAAAGCACCAAGGCGTAGAGCATTTTTTGCATGGGTGCGAACTACGCACAACCTTTGCAGGTCAGATGTGACGGATGTCACAACCGATGTTGCGCAAATGCCGGAACGGGTCCAATAAGGTTTTCGCGCCAGGCCCCATGAAACATGTATTTCCGGTGAGCGGGGCCGAAGGAATGGGTCAGGCCATCAGGACATCAGCGGATCGCTTGCCCCTTATCTGTGCGTAACCGCCAAGCGGTATATGCCGTGAGTGACAGGAAGGGCAAAGTGCTCAGGAATATGCGCGCATTGAGGCTGAAGAGGCCGATCACGGCCATGAAACCGAGTAGAACCGTGAGGGAGCCCATGCCTGCCCAGATGAGCCCGTGCCCCGGTCGGGCCTGCACGATGGCTATCACGAGCAGCACTTGCCCGAACAAAGGCAACAGAATGAAGGGGTGCAGCACTGAGAGCGGGTCAGTGATGAGCTTGTGCAATACATCCCATTCGCCCTCGAACAGAAACATGCGCTGGTCTGTGCCCCATTCCAACCTGCCAAGCAGCGAGGTGATGATGAGGCCGATGAGCAGGATGCGTAGGCGCGGTTGAGCCATTTGAGCCCAAAGCTACTGGAGCACCACCCTGTGCCAGCGTCCGCCTGCCACCCTGAGCTGATACATGCCACGGGGCAGATGGCCCACCCTAACGGTGCCGTCCGTTTGGGGCATGGTGCTGAATATCTGTCCCAATGGGTCGATAAGGTCAATGGGCATTCGGGCATCCTGAGGGGACAGGTGCAGCACCTCGGTGGCCGGATTGGGCCATGGCGAAAGGCTCACCGAGGCAGGGCGGGGGGCGGTGGAGGTGACATTGCCCCATACATCCTCGAATATCTGAGCAAAGGAATAGGCCCCGTCACAGGTGGCCACGGCATCCCAGTTGATGCTCCAGGTCATGAGGCCGCCCAGCGCGGGGTGGCCGCCATTCTGTGCCAACTGGTAGGTGCCGGGCTGGGGCCCGCTGCCCATGAGGTAGCGCACGGCCTGGGCCACGGTGGCCGGATCGGTGTAACCGCCACCCGCAGCGAGGTTGCAGGCGGGCAGGCCAACGGCCACCTTGTGTGCGGGCAGTCCGGCAAAGGGACCGCCTGCGGTGCTGAAACCCTGAATGACGGCATCGGTCTGCGACACGATAAAATCGGCTGTGCCCTGCGTGTAGATGCCGCCATCGATGCCATACATGGAGCCGCTGTTGTAAAGCTGCACATGCAGCAGGTCGATGGAATCGCGCAGGGCATGGATGACGGGCAGATATGCACCCCAGATGCTGCCGTAGGCGCTCATGCCGCCCTGCACAAAGGCCGTTTCGGGGGCCATGCTCAGGTACAGCTTCTGGCCGGCCAGGGCGCGATAGCCGTCCATCACCTGACCGATGGCCTCTATCAGTAGGAGTATGCTCTGGTCGGTGGGCTGGGCGATGCTGCCGCCCGATACCATCAGGGAGCTGCCCTCGAGGTCGATGTCGAGCCCGTTGAAGCCGTAAGTGCCGATGATGCTAAGAAGTGAGCTGACGAACACATCGCGCTCGTTGCTGCTGCTCAGAACAATGGGGGCGGTGGCACCCCCAATGCTGATGTTCACCTGCCGGCCCTCGTTCCGCAATGCCTGCACCTGTGCCTCAAAAACGGAAGGGCTCACCTGGTCGGGCACAAACTGCAGGTCGTGATAGGTGCCAACGGTCGGCACCGCGAACGACACATTCACCACATCATAGCGCGGGTCTATCTGGTCCAACGGCACATACGGGGCGCTGGCATCATTCCAGTTGTGCCAATATCCCACCAGATGCTGGCCACGGACCATCTGCCCCGCGAGCACCGTGAGTACACATAGAAGGAATCCCGTCCGATTCTTGAGCATGGTTGAGCAAATAGGAGGACGACCCCGCCTCAGATAGCCCGCATCCGGTTGCCCTTGGGGTCGTGTGTCACCTCGGCCAGACCGAGCTTCTCCATCAAGGGCGGCACATACATCCCGAATCGGCCCCGAAGGCCCTTCTTCAGTCCGTACCAGCCGCCCACGGGGTTCTTCTCAGACCGTCCCCAGGCCTCAACGGTGCCGTCCTTGGCCGGTTTCTGTTCATCGGCACTGCCCAGCTCCATCCAGTCGCCAAGGGCCTTGAGCATGGTATGCAGGTCGTTGAGGCAGCGGGCATCATAGAGCAGGGTGGTCTTGCCCACCACGCACACGATCACCTCGCGCCCGTCCTTCACATCACGGTACATCTCGTAGTCCGATGTAAGGGGCGGAGTCTTCAGTTTCCAAGGGTTCTCTTTGGTGCCTTCCATTTCTGTGTGATGATTGATGAGATAGGGGTGCAAGGTCGCATCCTAAAAGGTAACTGTGGTCATTTAGGCTCAAAATTGATGTTAAACGATGGCGATGGGTGCGTTATCATCGGTCCGGTTCAAATACCCTTGATGATGAAAGGCACCGCAGACGGATTCATTGCCTACCAGGGCGACCCATTCAGTGAAGAGGAGACCCGGCAGCGTGCGGAGGAATTTTACCGCTGTATGGACAGGCGCAGGTCCTTGCGCACCTTCAGCGACCGGCCTGTGCCCCGTTCGGTGATCGAGAACCTGATCCGAACCGCCTCCACTGCACCCAGCGGGGCGCACATCCAACCGTGGACATTCTGCGCCATCAGCTCGCCCGAGATCAAGACCCGCATTCGCGAGGCGGCCGAAAAAGAGGAGTTTGAGAATTATCACGGACGGATGAGTGACCGCTGGCTGAAAGATTTGGCACCCTTGGGCACCGACCACATCAAACCGTTCCTGGAGGTGGCCCCTTGGCTAATCGTTGTGATGCGCCACTCGTATGAGGTGGTGGACGGGGAAAAGCGGAACAACTACTACTCGACCGAGAGCGTGGGCATTGCCACGGGCTTTCTGCTCGCGGCCATACACCATGCAGGACTGGTGGCCCTGACCCACACCCCGAGTCCCATGAATTTCCTGACGAAAGTGCTGAACCGGCCCGATAACGAGAAACCGTTCCTGCTCATTCCGGTAGGATATGCGGCCGAGGGGGCCATGGTGCCCGACCTGAGGCGCAAACCACTGGAAGCGGTGTCCGAGTTCTATTGAAACGGAAAATGGACCCCTGTCCTGTCAATTCCCCCAAAAAGCCAAACGGCCCTGTTATCCAACTTGATAAAAATCTGTAGGTTTGTGCTTCAAGACCGTAACATCATGCATACACCGCTGAAAGTCTTCCTCGCCTCGTTCGCGCTGCTCCTGCAACTGTCGGGTGTGGCACAGCCCCTTACAGCCTACGTGCTCATCCTGCATGGCCCCGGGTGCGATGACCAGAGCGGTTCGTTGGTGGTGACCCCGGTGGGTGGCACAGGCGAATACACGTATCTGTGGGACGATGGCAGCACCAACGATACCATCACAGGTCTTGGCGCGGGGCCGCACACCGTTACTGTTTTCAGCGGCACGGAGAGCGATGACGCCACCGTTACGCTGGAACCGTTCGGCATAGACAGTGTGGTGGTGAGCCATGCGTGCAGCGGCATGACCGGATGGGTGTATCTCGACAATGTATATGCGGCCTATCCGCTCACCTATACCTGGACCGACTGCGGGGGCGCAGTGCTGGCCGAGGACGGTCCGACCCTTAGCAATATCGGTGCGGGCTGTTACGCCTACCAGGTGGTGGACGCAGAGGGCTGCACCATCTCGGGCACCGCCACGGTGCACGAGTCGAACCCTGTGCTTGAGGCGTTTGCGAGCGATTCGGTGCTGTGCTATGGCGAGAGTGCGCAGATCTGGTACACCCCCGGATTTCTGCTCTACGACACTTGGGACCTCACCTTCAACTCCACCACCGACACCGTGTTCTACATCAACCAGATGGGCAGTGTCAACTCGTTCCCGCAGTATGGCGTGGACTCGCTGGGCTGCGAGGTCCAGGTGGAGAGCAACAACCTCTTCGTTTACCAGCAGGGGCACCCCGATCCGGTACAGCTCTACAATTATGGCGACACCATCAGTGCCGTGTGGGGCATCGTTACCGAGCCCAGCCTCTACTACATCTACATCTGGCGCAGAGACGGGGAGGTGGTCGATTCATCGGCCCATTCCTACCTGGCCATCGACACCTCGGGGTTCTATTCCGTCTCAATCTTCAATGAGTACGGATGTTCGTTTTTCGGCACCTTGGTGGTTCAATACAGTGGGGTGGGAATGGATGACATGGTGGCAGATGGCATACGGGTGTCGGGCAACCCTGCCGCTCCCGGCACACCGTGGGCGGTAGAATTGCCCGCGGGCTCAGCGCCTGTAAGGGCACAGCTCCTCGATGCCCTGGGCCGACCGGTGGCAACCCCCACACTCATGCCGGGCCGCAACCTGATAGGGGCCGACCTGCCGGGCGGCATGTACATCCTGTCGTCTGAATCGGGTAACCTCCGCCTGATGCGGTAGAGACGTAGATGATGAGACGTTGCATGCAACGTCTCTACGGAGGACGGGCCAACGTGGTGCCTTGTAGAGACGTAGCATGCTACGTCTCTTTTCTTTATTCATTCATCTACAACAGAGACGTAGCATGCTACGTCTCTACAATTTTGAAATACATTTGAAACCGTGGCGGACCTATTTCGCAATAGATTTCGCATTCCAACGGCCCGCGCGCCATGGTGGAACTATGGAAGCGATGCGGCCTATTTTGTGACCATATGTACGCATGGCCGTCAACATTTCTTTGGTGAAGTGGTCGATGGGACTATGATGAACTCGCCACTTGGTCAGATTGCAAATGAATGTTGGCAGAAATTACCAGAACATTTCCCGTTTATTCATCTCGATGAATTTGTTGTGATGCCGAATCATGTTCACGGAATCATTGTCATTGACCATAACGGAATTGGTGAGAGGTTGCATGCATCATCTCTTCTTCCTGATTCGGAAAAGTTCCATGCAACGTCTCTACCAAAGAATGAGGTAATGGCTGCCATTTCCCCAAAAACAGGATCATTGGCTACAATCATCAGATCTTATAAATCTGCCGTGTCCAGATTGACCCGCGAGATTCATGTGGATTTTGCATGGCAGACGCGGTATCACGATCATATTATCCGCGATCCAAAGAATCATGATGTGAACAGATATTACATCCTGAACAATCCATTGACATGGGATGAGGACAGGTTTAACCTATAGAGACGTTGCATCCAACGTCTCTTTTCTTATTCATTCACCCACAACAGAGACGGAGCATGGCACGTCTCTTTTCTTATTCATTCACCCACAACAGAGACGTAGCATGCTACGTCTCTACGGAGTACATTCACCTCCTGTGCCGCGCCTACCTATCATAGCCCTGCTGCTGGTGGCCTGCCTGCGGGCTGTGGCGCAGAACCCGAACCCCGATGCGGACCTCGATGCCTTTATTGCAGGCGAGATGCAGGCCGAGCACATTCCGGGCATGGCCACCGTCATTGTGAAGGATGGCGAAGTGGTGTGGCTCCAGGCTTATGGCTATGCCGATGAGCCTGCCGGCCTGGCCATGACCGATAGCACGGTGTTCCTGCTGGCCTCCGTTTCCAAACTGTTCACGGGCACGGCCCTGATGCAACTGGTGAGCCAGGGCATGGTGGACCCCGATGCCGACATCAGCCTACATCTGCCGTTCGCAGTGAGCCATCCGGTGCATGCGGATGTGCCCATCACGGCCCGCATGCTGCTGACCCACACCTCGTCCATTGCCGACAACTACACGGCCATGGACACCTACTACAGCGTTGGCGACCCCACGCTGACGCTGGCGGAGGTGATGGAGCGGTATTTCTCGCCCAGCGGGGCCGATTACAGTGCGCAGGACAACTTCCTCGGTGCTGCACCCGGCACCACATACGAGTACAGCAATATCGCTTCGGCCCTGGCCGGGTATGTGGTGGAGCGGGTGACGCAGATGCCCTTCGATGCCTATTGCGCACAGCACATTTTCAGTCCTCTGTGCATGGACCGCACCTCGTGGTTCCTGGCAGGGCTCGACACGGCCACGGTGGCGAGGCCCCATCTGTGGTCGGGCGGGCAGTATGAGGCATTGCCCCACATGGGTTTTGCCGACTATCCCAACGGGTTGCTACGTTCCGATGTGCGGGGCCTGGCCCGCTTCATGACTGCCTATCTGCAAGGGGGTAACTATGCAGGGCACACCGTGCTGCCACCGGCCACGGTGGGGCAGATGCTCACCCCGCAGGTGCCTGCCATTGAGCCCACGCAGGGCCTGAGCTGGTACCTCGAGGATATCTACCTGAGCGGAGGGGGCACCGTGGCCCTGTGGGGGCACAACGGGGGCGAGGACGGGGCATCGACCGATGTGTACATCGACCCTCAGAACGGCATAGGGGTGGCGGTGCTGAGCAATGCCGAAGGCGATAACCTGTATGTGGTGGATGCGCTGTATGACAAGGCCCTGAGCCTGACTGGCACCGGGGCGGGCAATGCGCCCTGTGCAGTGGCGGTGAGCGGGGAAGCGGCACCCGAGGCCCTGCCGCTGCTGTTCCCCAATCCTACCACGGGCACCGTGCGCCTGCGCGACAATGGCACGCTCACCACGGGCACCACGGCCACCGTGACCGATGCCATGGGCCGACTGCTTGGCACGTATGCCATTGCCCGGAACGGTACATTGACGCTCGACCATCTGCCCAACGGGCTGTATCAGGTGCGCCTGGCCACACATGGCCACTACCACACGTGTGAGCGCGTGGCTGTGATGCGGTGAGGGGCTGAGAACCCGGTGTGATTACCACAAAGGCGCTCAATGGAGTGACAGGGCCCTGGCTCTTTTCAAATGGGGGATTTAGCCCACGGTTGCAAACCGCTTTGCTTTAAGGCCGACCAAGAGAACCGAAGGAAGGCTTGAGCGGGCTGGGGGTTTTCATAATAACACATAACGTTTTGCGGCTTGGCGAAGGTGGCGATTTTCACCACAAATGTTGATGCGGAGAACTGAACTTTCTTTAACCACAAATGTGTCTGCGGAGAACGAAACCGCCACTTTTGCCAAACCGCTGTTAGGTGCTGGCGTTCTGTCTGTCGTTGCTTGTCTGTTCATTGTTTGCAGTGTCTTTGTGCGTTGGCTTGGTAGCTCTTTTGCATTTTTTTGTTTGGCTTTTGCGTTGGCAAAAAATGCAAATGTGCTACCAAATGCGTTGGCTAAAATGCGTTGAATAGGTCGCCTAAATAATGTTTTAAATTATACTTGTTTGTCGTGTCCAATGCTCGTTCAAGGCAAATGAATTTTTTGTCTGTGTGCTTTTTGAAATACTCTACTGTTTCGGCTTCTACAGTAACATCTAAGCAAATCAATGTTTCTTTTATTCCGTCTGTCGCTAATAGAATTTCATTTTTCTTAAACTGGTCTTGCTTGTCGGCTTTGTAGTTTAGTTGAAAACCATTTTTCAATAAAATCTCCGTCAATAATTCGTTGCGATTAAAAGCTGTTACCAATTGGGCTTCTTTGTCGGCAATGTATTTTTTGAGCAATGCAATATTTTCTTCTTCTGTTTTGTCCACATCGGGAGCCCACTCAACTCTTGGGAAGTTTGATTTTACCAATTTGAAAACCTTAAAGCCTAAACCTTTTATTGCATCTTCCTTGTGTCCGTTGGTAAACAAGTCAGGCTGTTTGTTTTTCTTCTCTTCAATAAGTTTTTCAACTACTTTTTTATTTCTATCAATAGTCACATCACTTATTTTCTTGTAACCAGCCTTAACTAAGTCAGGCTCGTTTTCTGTGCTTTCAGGTAATTGAACAAGGATAAATTTTCTATTACCATTATCTTTATTGTTTAAATCCAAAACAGAATGACCAGTCGAACCACTACCTCCAAAAAAGTCAAGTATTAAATCTTCATTTTCTGCATTGGTAGAAAGTTCCAACATACGCTGAATAAAAGCAATTGGTTTTTTTCCATTCGGAAACGAAATATCACCTTCTTTTGAAACATTATTCCAATTAAAATCTAACCAAAGTGTTCCAGTTTTTGCTCTAATAGTTATATCTGTTCCGTTTTCAACCGCTATATCTTTCAGCCAAGCAATTTGGTCTTTGTTTGTTCCTTTGTAATATACAGTTGTCATTTGACCTTTATTTCTTCCGCTACGGGGAATATACTCAATGCTAAATAAACCATCTTCTTTTCCAATAGCACTCATAACTCTTCCACGAATTGAGCTTTGAGCATTTGTATCACGAAAAACAGTTGTAAAATATTTTTTATAAATTTCTTCTTCTGAAATATTCTCTTCTTCAACTAATTCAGAAATGGATTTCATCACAAAGTCGCTGTGAGTATATATTTTAATGTCATTTCCATCACCATCTTTTACAGTAGTTGTAAGTTCTTTCGTGCCAAATTCCTTTAATACTCTTGTGTATTTCCAACTTTTCTTTTCATCACGCATATACTGGATATGGTCAGTCAATTTAACTTCATCATAAGCCTTATCTAAGTCAAGAGCTTCAATGTCTCTATTCTTAACATATATCATTAAATATTCTGTGTTTTTCTTAAGGCGTTTATCTTCACCGCCACCACTTGCACCTGCTGATGGTTTAGCTTTTATAGAAACAGTGTTTATATAGTTTTCTTCTCCAAATACTTCATCGCAAAGTTTTTTGAGATGATGGACTTCATTGTCATCGATAGAAATAAATATTGCTCCATCATCTTTTAATAAAGTTCTGGAGATTAAAAGACGGCTATACATCATATTTAACCAGTTACTATGATAACGACCGTCAATTTCAATATTTGTGTCTATTTTTATTCCGTTTTCAGTAATTCCGGCATCTTCCCAATAAGCCTTTCTATCCTGTGAAAAATCGTCATTGTAAATTAAATCACTGCCTGTATTGTAGGGTGGGTCAATGTAGATGCACTTTACTTGGTCTCTGTAACTATTGCTTAGAAGTTTAAGGGCTTCCAAGTTTTCACCTTCAATTATGATGTTCTCACTTTCAGTTGGATTTACACTTCTATCTTCTTGAAACATTAGTGTCGCATTGCTTGGAGTATATGCATTTCTTTTTGAAGCACTTTTGCCAAACCATCGAAACTCATAGCGTTCAGTTTCTGAAACGCTTGCAGGGTCAACAACTTTTTTAAGCTCTTCTATATTTAGTTTGCCTTCATTGGTAAACAAGTCAGGGAAAAGATGTTTTAACTGCGTTAATCTTTCTTTGTTCCAGTCGTTGCTCAATGGCATTAGGTCATTTATATTTTCCATTTCCTATTTTTCGTTTAATGCGTTAATTGTTTTTTCAGCTTCCCTTTGGAAGTAGTTATATTCTTTTACAGGAGCTTTGTAATGCACTTCCACACCCAAAGTTTCAAAGTGTTTCATCGCACATTTTATTTTATACACTTCGCTTTCGGTCAATGCTTTTTTATCGTTGATGTCGTTTGTTCCTTTGGTTTCAATTACAAAGTAATATTCTGTTTCATCGCCTGTTTTTAAACTTTTTCGTTTCATTACTAAACCAAAATCGGGTTCGTATTCGCCTATAGGAGTTCTGATTTTATACCAACTTGGTAACTTAATGAAACACACAATGTCGGGTTGATTGTCAGATGCTTTTGCAAAATCATATTCCACATTACTGTCAATAAGCATTTTGTCAAACACTCCTCTGTTTGGCGTTTCCACATAATCTGATTTGGAAACATTTCTAACGAAGTCGTTAAAGCTGAAAGGAAAATCTTCTCCAGTTAAATGATAATCCAAGCCCCGAAGCATTTCGTCCAGTTCTATGTTGCGAATAATTCCAGCAGCCGTATGAATGTATTGCGGTGGATTTTTAATGATGTGGTCTAAATTGGTAATGTTATTTACAATTTTGAAAAGCGTTGTATAACTCAAGCCTGTGTTTTCGCTTAGTTCTTCCACCAAATCTAAAGGTGTAAATTTTGCTTTCAGTTTATAGGTTTCCGTTCCGCCAAAACTATCTTCAATTCCATCTTCCGTAATTGTTCCAATGTTTCTGCTACTTACTTCTGCAACATAATCTGAAATAGTTATCAGGTTTATTTGTTCGGTTGCTTTTGCAATTAGATTTTCTTCATCAAAGGCAATTACATAATCTGTCTTTTTAGCCAATGATTTCCAGAAGCGTTTAAATGCTTCATCAATAGAAGTATTTGTATTGCGTTTGAAACTTACTTCGTTTTGTGGTTTCCCTTTGTGTGTATGCGACATACCTGCACCTGCCGAAGTTGTTCCGTAAACATCTTTAATTTCCTTTTGGTATTGCGTTACAAAAGTTTCATAAGTTTCGTTAGGAATAACTGTCAATTGATTTACTCTGTCTGCATCTTCTGCATTTAAAGCATCATAAACCCTTTGTCCTTGTTGGTTTACACAAATCCGCAAACCTCTACCTATTTCTTGGCGTTTACGAATTTCTGAATATGCTGTATTGAGTGTTGCAATGTTGAATACATTAGGATTGTCCCAACCAACACCCAAAGCAGAATGAGAAAACACAAATTCAATAGCGTTTCCAATGGTCAGCAACTCGTCTTTCTTTTGTAAAATCAGTTCGTAAATTTTCTTTTGTTCCTTTAGTCCTCCTTCATTATCTGAAAATTCGCCTTTTGCATTTTGGGCAAAATAGTAACCTTGCAATTCGTGAATTTGTTGGGCTGTTGGAACTTTGCCATCATTGTATTCGGGATAAATGGCTTTGTATTTTTCAACGAATAGGTTTTTTATTTTGGGGTCTTCGCCCATATAGTTTGAAACCTTGTCAATGAATATCAAACTCAAAACTTTTATGCCTTTCGGTTGTAATTTTTGAGATTTTGCAAAGTGGCGATGTATAAGCCACTCCAACTGCAAAGCCCAAATATTTTCTACGTTTCCTGATGTTTGCTTTTCAAAAAGCTCAACACCATTTGTAAAAGTGATGCTCCATTTTTGAGTTTTTAAACTTTTGTTGATGCGTTCAACTTTATAGTTTAAATAACTTGGGTTGTTTGTTTTGTCGCCTAAGTTATCGCCAACTTTTAGCCAACTTGTCTCTTCAAAAACAAACTTTCCTGCTTTCAATTTCCAGGCTTTTACTTTTGCTTTCGGTTCGCTTGTTCCGTTTTGTGTTTCGGTCAATTCAATTTTTATAGTTGCTTCATCGTTTTTCTCTGTAACGGTCAATACTTCAATTTTCTTTACCAGCCCTTGCTTGTAGCTGTCGTAAGGAGTTAAACGATACAATAAATTCTTAACGGTTTTGTGTGTTGCCGAATAACGAATTTTAAAAAGTGGGTCAAGTGTTTTGAAGATTGTTTTTTCTCTTTCGTTTTCCTTTGTGCTGTATCGTTCTTTTCTTTCGTCTGCTGAAAGTGTTTTTAAACGTTCCATCATATTGTCGCTGTCCATTCCTTCCTGTGGCTCGTCCATAAAAATGAATGGTCGAACTTTAGCAATAGCGTCAATGTAAGGAAGGTTGTTAAACAAATCTTCTCTTTGTGTTCGGTTTAAAATTCTATCGTCAGAAGAAAAAGCACCAGTTGTCATAATCATAACTTGCGGATGCTGTTCTTCAATAAAGTTGGTTACTTTATTTAGTTTCTTACTGTCATAATCAAAAGCCTGAACTTTAAAACCGTAAATGCTTTCAAGTTGTTTTTCAAAAGTTTTGAATGTTCCTAATGTTCCTTGTCTAATTGCAATTGAAGGAACAAGTATGATGAACTTAGTAAAAGCATAATGCTTATGTAACTCGTAAATGGTCTTGATGTAAACAAGTGTTTTACCTGTTCCCGTTTCCATTTCAATACATAAATCATTATCTGATGAATACTTTGCTGTTTCATCGTCAATGCCGTTTTCTTTTGCAATGGCTTTGATGTTGTCAGTTAATTGTTTTGCTGTTAGTTTGCAAAAATTAGAACGGATGCCTTCAATACAAGCATTGTCAAAAGTGTTTTTCTCAGTTCCGTCAAACACTTTAATAACCGCTTGAATAGCGGTGTCCTGATATTTTAAATTCTCTAATTGTAACTCCATTATTTCTTACCGTTCTTTTTGGTTAGGTATTTTATTTTGTCTTCCGCTACTTGCATTGCTTGCAATGCCAAGTCTTCGTCTTGCACTTCGTAAACTAATTTGTCCGAAAGCCAAGCAATAATTACTTCATTTTTTTGGTCTTTGTAAAAGTCGGCAAGTGCTTTTACTTGCTCCTTTGTCGGCATACGCTTGTCTTGTTCAATTTTGCTCAAAATTGTCGGGTCAAGCGAAAGTTTAGCTCCAACTTCTCTAAGCAGAAGTCCTTTAGCCTCTCTCAATTCCCTAAGTATAGTTCCGATTGTTTTCAATGTGCTTTGTTTTGACTTGACAAATATTGGCAAATGTAAAAAGAATATTTTGAACCACCGTCAAAAAAGTCGGTAAATGTTTTCAACAAATTTGTCTGGGTGGTGGGTGGGCTTTGGGTGCGGTTGGGTAAAATTAAATGTGGTGTTTTTGGGTCGGCAAGTGCGTTGGCAAAACACCTCTTTTAATTTTGCGAAGCGTTGGCTTTTTCGTCCTCTGTTTCTGTCGGTTTGATGTCGAGTTGTCGGTCGTCCTACGCTTGCACCTAACTCGTAAATATACGCGTATCGTATCTCTTTACTAAAATTATAAATGATTCAAAATCATATAGATGAGGTTTAGATATTTGAAATGCGCGTATCATCGTTTCGTCAAAGATATACAAAATGCGTGCATCGCTCAGAGGCGGTCCAAAGGGCTTTTGATGTTTTTGGTGTGTGCGTCAGTGACCTGCGCATGGACCATAGTGGTCTTGATGTCCTAGCAATTTTTGGATGTGGCTGATGTCAGTTCCGACTTCTAGTAAGTGTGTGGCATAGGAATGGCGCAAGCTGTGTATCCCAACCTTTTTGTTAATTCCTAATGCGTCCATGGTGTGGAGGGGGCTGGCTTTATTGCGAAGTCACAGACTTCGCGTGTCACGTTCCACACGAGTGATCCTGCGGAAGACTTGATCAGGCGATGACTCCGCACCCCTCAACCAATCCCGTCCTGAGCCCATTCGAAGGGCTAAGGGTGACATGTCCGTGGTATATGGACTATCGACTATGGACTGTTCGCCATTCGCTGTTCGCCCCAAACCTTAAACCCGATACCTAAAACCTTAACCCCGAACCCGGTCAGGCCGGGCAGGTCAGTCAGAAACGGATTCCCCATTCCCCCCACCAAAAAAAGGACCGCCCTGCACAGCGCAATGGCCATGCAGGGCGGAACGGGGGTAGGCAAGGGGCCCGTGGGCTCAGATGACCACGGTCTCGCAGGGATCGCTCATCTCGCCCTGACCGAAACCGTTCACAGCCGCTACCTTGATCAGGAAGGTCTGACCGGTGCGCATGCCCGTGTTGAGGATGCATCGGGCCTTGGTGACGGTGGCCACAGGTTCAAAATCGGCATCGGTGGGGTAGGGCAGTCCGGGTGAGTACGGGGCCCGGAACACATTGTAGCTCCTGCTGCCATCTACCTTGTCCCAGCGCACCACAATGCCACGTATCACCACGCCTTTCGAGTCCTTGGTGAGCACCTGCCTCACATTCTGCGGTTTGGGCAGGCGAGCGAAGTTGGTACGCACCTTGTTCAGGTCGTACCCAGAGCTCAGCAGGTCCACCTCATTGCCATTGGCCGTGCGGTTGACATACTTGCACTGGTTGCGCACAAGGTCAACCAGCACCTCGCTCTTCTGGTGCATGATGGCGGTATCCATCACGGTGCCACCATCGGCATTGGTGATGGCCACAACCAACTCGTCAGCGGCCGTGGTGATGCTGGCCAACGGCACATCGGGCGTTGGATACACGGTATTGCCGGTCATGTGGGTAACCACTTTTTTGGCATGTGTGACACGCGCCTTCATGTCCATCAGGTACCAGGCGTAAACTGCAAAACGTTTCATGATAAAAGGGGGGTGTTAGTTGTGCCTCGAACAATTTCTCGGCACTGCAAACATCCGCACAGTCGTTCACATTCGGTACTGCATGGCGCTGACCGTCAATGTGTTGTGGCGGCATACAGGCCATCCGACCTTCTACCGCAAGGGCGCCCGCACGGGTCAATTTGTGTGCCGATCCGCCAGAACCCTTGCTACCGTTGACCTGCATGGATCCTTTTCGTTTCATTTTAAAAGGGACAATAAATGTCAGAATCGGACCCTGACAGGTCAAAAAGGGTTTGGATGAACGACCGGATTGCACCGATGAACGACCATGGGCGCAGCAAGCGAGTGCTGGTAAAATCATAAAATTACGTTAAAAAAGCACATCAAAAAGCCATGACCTTGCATCAGAAAGTCACGACCTTGCATCAGAAAATGATTTTTCTATGTCTGTTGATCAAAAGAAGGCATAGGAAAATGATTTTCTTATCTCTGTCCGTAATCATTTGACATCAGAAAATGATGAACAGACACAAGATGATGATCCGATGATGCCTTTTGATCGGCATCTGATGCAGGAAAATGAGAATAAGAGGCAGGCCGAAGGCTGTTCTGGCCCCTTTGGTGGCTCTGGGCCGAGGGGCCATGGTGGATGGTAACGGGGCGCTGGCGGGGGAGAGGTCTGAATGGCCCACAGCCCGTTGAGGTCCGAATGCCCACCCCATGGCCTTTCGGTCCCATCTTTGTATGCTCTGACATTATCATCGGCACCATGCGCACCGTTCAACTTATCGCAATAATGATGTTCCTGGCCTGCCAAGGCGCGTGGGCCATGGCCGCTCCACCGGCCGACACCCTTGTGGTGCACACCCGTTTCTACTGCGACCATTGCAACGAATGTGGCTCATGCCGCCCCTTCCTTGAGCGCGAGCTGCAATTCACCAAAGGGGTGAAGCACCTGGGGTTCGATATAGCGACCCATACCATCACCATCGGCTACGATGCACGCAAGACCGACCCGGCTACCCTTCGCAAGGTTATAGCCGCCCTTGGATTTGATGCCGATGATGTGCACCGTGACGCAACGGGCCACAAAAAGCTCGATGCCTGCTGCCAAAGGCCTTAGCAAAGGCTGTTGGCGGGCACTTCCATCCCACCACCTATCATATAGGTTCTGACCTTGCTCTCCATTCCCTTGCCCGTGCAAATGGCCATGCACCTATAGCCCCCCCCACCCGCACGGGAATTCCGTAGGACTTCGAGCACCAATAGCTTCTACCTCACCAGTGCTTCGAGAAATGTTCACCTTTGTTGTATCAGGGCATGAGAACGGATGACAACACGGGTTACCGGGTGGGCCAGAGCCCACCGAATAACACGGACGAGGGAAAGAACCTCGCCCGAGCACACCGCTCAGCCTCGCTCGGGCGGGGTAAGAACTCCACTGGACCATTAGCACACTGACACCCTCACCGCTGCACCACCAGCCGTTGCCGCAGGGTCTCTCCGTTCTGTAGGGTGGCAGAGACGGTGTAGAGGCCGGGGGCGAGGGTGGAAATGTCTATTTCAAAGCTGACCTCTCCCGACCCCTCCTTTCCTAGAAGGGAGTTGAGGACCTTGTGGCCGAGCATATCTGTAATGGCCACTGCTCTTACCTGTTGGCCGCTGCCTGCCTGTGCCGCCAAATGCGGGGTTACCCGCAGCCGCACGGATTGGCTGGCGGGGTTGGGGTAAATCAGCAGCACGGGTTGGGCGGCTGTGGTTTCGGTTATGGAGGTCAGAGTGTCGCAGGGGAGGCAGGTTTTCCAGATGGTCTGATCCTTTCCGCCAATGCTGACAAGGTGATAATCACCGAAGGAGACTGAATCGGCATAACCGAACTCAATATAGAGTTGATTGCCAATGGTATTGATCTTTTCAGCATAATCTCTGGCAGGGGTGCCCATTTCGCCAAGTTGGCATTGCGGTTTGCCATCCCTGTCAATGATAATCACAAATGGATCTTCCTGATCAGAATGATTCAGAATTTCAAGACCCTCATAACTCAAAGTTGGGCAAGTGAAATAACCGGCAACAGCCACACCGGTTGCAGTCTTGGCTGTACCGAAAAGGGTAGAGTACCCCGGGGCACCAAGGGTCTTGAGCCAATTCAACGAGCCATTGCTCGTGTTCTGACTCATGATAAAGCCATCGGTAAGGCCATTTTGAGATGAAATGGTCTGCCCTTGGAAAGTGAATAAAGAAGGCGAACCGTTGTAATGGCCGACTGTGATCAAGCTACCATCATCCAATATCTCAGAGCCCAAACCCTGAACTCCAACGCCACTATTGGCTTGTCTTTTCATCCATTTACGTTCACCATTTGAAAGCTTTAGACCAATTTGAAACATATTTCCTCCATTCCCCAGCGTAAAGGTCTGGCCGTCATAAGTGACTTCCTCTGTGAATGAACCCTGAATAACTGCTGTGGTGTTGTTACCCGTAACCAACTCAATTGATTTATTACCATAGCCTTCAATGTACCGATGCCAGATGATCTCTCCTTGAGCATCTACCATCAGAATGACATGTTCATTGGTAACAGGAGTTGTTGAACTGAGACGATAGAAAGTCTGACCATTGAAGGAAGTTGAGTCAACAATGGACAATAGCAACATCAATCCATGATCTGTCCATGTATGACGGATAGCCCCAGCACGGTCGGTAGGACGATGCCAATCCAAAGTCCCATCCGGGCGGATCTTCATGGTAAAACCACCACCACCCTGCGCAGGGGTAGTATGAAGTGTAGCCCCATCATATGTGAGCTCTCCAAACATAGATCCTCCCAAATACAGGTTCCCAGCTTCATCGCCTGTCACCCCATAAAATGACCCATTCACTGAAAAACAACCAGTCTTGTGCCAAAGCAGTACTCCGTTCCTGTCGCGCTTATGAATTAAAAAAGAACTGCCAGGCCAACATGAAGGTACCTCAACCACTACTTGATTGAAGTACATGGTAGTAGGGCCACTAGAAAATGTACCAATCTTCCCAACCCAAAAAAAAGTGCTGTCTAATCGGTTTAAAACGAAACCCTCAGTGGACGTATGAACTCCAATTCCTCCACTCGGAATCTGTGCCGTGGTCGCTATCCAATCCTCCCCATCACATTGCGCTAATGAAAGACAAGGGTGCAGCAGCGCCATCATGGCTGCACCCAACTTGCAGTAACGCATAAATCAGCGAATTGAAGAAACCATCCTTTCGGTTCGAACCGTCCGGCCATCAACAACGAGACTGTAGTGATATAGCCCAGTCCCTATTTCGGACGAGTATATGCGAACAGTGCCCGTAGTTCCGCTCGTTTTCACTCGTTTAACAACACGACCACTTTGGTCCATGAAAATGATCTCGCAATTCAAGCATCCGTCATGCTGATATTTGATGTCAGTGTAATCGCTGAATGGGTTGGGATCATTTCTCAATAGCACGAACTCCTCTAATTTCTGTTCCGTTAACGGGTTCCCGCCATCCATTCGGTTCATCGGTTGAACCGAAGTGCAACAGTTGTTCAATTGCTCGGCCATTTCTTGCACCTGTTGGCGTAATTCGATCAGTTCGGCCCGTTGTTCTTTGGCAATAGCAAACAGGTAAACGGGTAGTTTGTGATACCGCACCCCACTCACTTCAAACTGTGTCGTATCAACAATGGGCACACCTGCGGTATCAACCACCAATTGGCCATCATCAGTATACGTATGCCTAAATGACCAGGAGGCGAGAGCTGGAAAAGTCTCAACCACTTCTTGTGCTATCATACCTACATCATGGTTACCTCCATAATGAGCCTTCCAATCAAAATCCACAACCCTGAGGTTGAAGAATGCATCTCGGTCAAATTGAAGGTCCTCAACATTCTCCTTTAGATGAATTGATGAGGCTGTAAGATCCATTAGCTGGCCTCCGTTTGTTGTATTGATTGCGAGGGCGTGTTCTGTTGAAAGAGGCGTTGGAGTTGCACATGGTGGCAAATTCGTAGAGTTCCATGTAATAAACACCGTCCCATTCACATGCAGTTTACCACTTGGGGTGGTGGTGCCGATGCCAAGGTTGCCATTGGCATTCATCTGCATCATGGTATTGACATCATTGGTCCAACGGAACAGGGGGCGTGTGGAGATGGATCCGCTCTCGGTGCGGGCATCGAACCGCATGGCGGGCTGCCCCCCAGAGTCGCCCCCGCTGAGCACCGTTGACCGGACGTAGAATGCCGGTCCTACCGTGGAGCTTGACCTACCTACAAAACCGCCCGAGAACTGGGCATCGTTGTCAATGCTGTTCTCAACCGATACATACTGCCCGGCCCCTAGGGTATTGTCCATGTTAACATCCGTTACACCGAAGCGGGCAATCTCCTCTCCTGTGTCGGTGCGGGCCTCGGCCATCATCCAGGTGTTGATGCCCATGGAGGTGGACCCGAAGTAGGCCCTCATGAACGGGAATGTGGAATTGCCTGTGTTGCCATCGAATCGCAAGGCAGGATAGACCGTGCCATTGCAATTGAGCCTGATAGAGATCTCCTGATCCTGTGCCTCGTTGTCGATGAACAGGTTCTCATCGGCATCGTAGATGATGTTGGCATACTCATCGGTGGCGGCATCTGAGAAGAACCGGAGCCGTGCTATGCCATTAGACCCGGTCTTTTCTATCATGATGTCATTGCTGCCGCCATCGCCCACGTGCAACTGGGCGAGTGGTGCCGTCTGGCCTATGCCCACGTTGCCGTCAGTTGCCACACGCATCCTTTCGGCACTGTTGGCATATATCATCAATGGTTGGGTGGTCATGGTGCCCAGCTTGCTTGTTGAAGTGGCGTTGCTGTTGCCTGCCAGTTCCCAGTCTGTTGTGCCACCGCCATTGGCCCAACCTAAGGTTCCTACAGAACCGGAAACAGCAGTAAGGGCTAAGACTTGATTGGTCGTGCCGAGCCCTGTTGGCAGAGTAAGAGAATAATTTGAAGAGGTGACCCCGCTCTGGATGGTGACTGTGTTGGTGTTGGTGCTATTATTGAAAATAACTGAACCATTAGCTGTAGAGGCATACCCTACGCGTAACTGATCACGCACATGTAGGAGTGAGGCAGGGGCTGTGATGTTGCCGATTCCGACATTGCCCCATGTTCCGGCCCCTGAAGCACCACCGACCAGAATGGTCGATTTATCAGAGCCGATCCCGAACATGATTGAATTACTCACATTGTTCAATAGCGGGTAATCTTCGATGCCACTGCCGAAAATGTAATTGAATGTGTATGACGCATCAGCTACAGCCTCTTGCCCTATTACAAAACTATTGTCGCCAGAGGCAAAGACCTTCGATCCGATGCTCCAAGCATAATCACCGCCTGATGTGGCGGTGCCGAACGCATTGGACGAACTACCACTTGCGGTACTCAATCCAATTTGAATATTCTGGGAGCCAATACAAAGTGTACACTGCCCCACCGCCCGCATCTCACCGAGCATGATGATGGCAATGGTCAGTAAAAGGACAAGGGGGGGGGCAGATGGTTTTCATTGTATGGGGTGTTTGGGTGTTTAGGTAGGTGCCAAGGTATTGAAAAGTTCGGGCTTTGCCCCCGCCCCTCAACTATTCCTTAGAAGCTCCGCCATCCGCACAAGTTCCGCCTCAAGCCGGTCCATGTTCTCCTCGTTTTTTTCCACCACGTAGGGGCGCAACTTGGCACATTCCTCGGCTGTGTCGAATATCATCCGCCAGGTGAGTCGGGTCAACATGTCGCCCATGGGTTCGAACGTGGCATCGATGCCGAACAGCGGCTGCGAGAGGCGTTTCCATGCCAGGTGGTAGGGCGGCCCGATGGCTGTGAACTCCACCTCGTTCTCGTAATGGCCTTTTTCGGGGCCGTGCATCGTGAACTTCCACCGGCCGCCCACGCGCAGGTCGAATACATGGAAGGTGTTGGTGAACCCGGCCGGGCCCCACCACACGCACAGGTGCTCGGGTGCGGTCCATGCCCGGAACACCTCCGCTACAGGTGCATGCAAAAGGCGCGTGGTGACAATCTCGCGGGCCGGGTCATCGGCAATGGCCATGGTTCAATGTGTGTGTCCTGCTGTAGAGACGTAGCATGCTACGTCTCGCGGTGTGTTTCCTGCCCTGCTGAAGAGACGTTGCATGCAACGTCTGTACTGCCATGCTGATGAGACGTTGCATGCAACGTCTGTACGGTCAATCCTTCAGCACGCTGCGGTGGCCTGTGCGCCCATCGGCATCCACAAGGCGCAGCAGGTAGGTGCCCGCGGCCACATCGGCCATGGGCACCACGGTGCGCAGGGTGCCGGTAGGGTGCGAGCGCAGCACCCGGCCCGTGTGGTCCATCAGGTCGATGCGGCTGAGCGGGGTGGTCGATTCCACCGTTACATCGCCCCGTGTGGGGTTGGGGTAGATGGCCACGGTGCCCATGTCGAGGTCGTTGATGCCCACATCGTCAATGGTGGTGCAGGTGCTCGTGGCCACACACGGCCCCAGGGTGATGCGCACCTTATACTGCCCGTTGGCCGTGGCGGTGTATGCCTGCGATGTGGCCCCGGCTATGTTGGCGTTGGTGGCGCAGTTTATCCACTGGTACTGTGCCCCGGCCTGATCTGCGGTGATGGTCTGGCCCGTGAGGGTCACGCCCACATCGGGGGGGCTCTGTATAGTGACGTTCACAGCCAGCCGCTGGGCACTGGGGCACTGCACGGTCTGGGTGGCGTAGTAGGTGCCCGAGCTAAGCGCGGTGCCGGCCGATAGCTGGGTGGTTGAATTGGCCGTGGCATACCACTTTATCTGTGTGCCGTTGGCATCGAGGTCGGCCACAGTGGCGCCCTCGCACAGGGTCGCGGTGGCGGTGCCGGTGGGCGGTGGGGTGATGCAGGCCTCAATCAGCCCGTTGAGCGGGTAGGTGCCCTCGCCACCGAACATGGTGTAGAGGTTGGTCATGGCACCTGTGGCCATGTCGTAGCGCACAATGCTGCCACGCCCCAGATTGCCACCGGTGGTGGTGGCGCTGTAGATCTTGCCGTCTGACCCGAGTATGGGCCGGTTCTCGGGGTAGGCACCCACGGGATAGTCGAGGTCTACCAGTTGGGTGAACTGCTCCTGCACCAAATCGTAGCTGAAAAAGGTGCCGTACGTGAAATCGCCCCCTTTGTAGGTGAAACCGTAGAGGTTGTCGCCAACGTGCACAAAACCGTTCTGCGGCCAGCTGCCATCTGTGCCGCCCTGAAAGAACTTGACGGTGGTGAACGAGTCATCGCGCTGGTCGTAACGGAACAGGGTGCCCTCCTGCGCGGTACCTGATCCCCCGTAGCGGGTCGATCCGTAAAACACCGAATCCTGCACCTCGGTGAGTTTGGCAAAGGGCACACGCCCGCCATTGGTGGTGGGGAAGTCGAGGATGTACGTCAGCGTGTTGGTGGCTATCACATACTCAAAAATGCCTCCGTAATAGAAACTCACCACCCCGTAAAGGTTTCCGTTGCTGCCCATGATCATGCCGCCCATGGGCTGCGAGTAGGGGCCGGTCTCAAAATCGATCAGTTTGGTGATGGTGTTGGTGGCCGGGTCAAACGAGAACAGCACCCCTTGGTCCAGTGTGCCACCATACGTTGTTACGCCATACAGCTTGCCGTTGGGGGCGGGCACCATGTCATCGATGGGGTATTTGCCGTTGATGCTGTCAAAGTCGGCCAGTTTGGTGAAGGTCTCGGTGGCCAGGTCGAAACTGAACACGGTGCCATGTCCGTTGGCCCCTTCATATCCGGTGGTGCCATACACCAGGTCGCCCACCTGCACCATGCCGGTTATCTCGTTCCCGTCTGCCGTGTTGCCCAGGTAGGGCGCGGTGTAGGTGTCGGTATTGGGCACATAGCGGAATATGCCGCCATGGTTATCCGCAGCCCCCACGTTCGACTGGTTGGCCCCGTACAAAGCTATCTGGGCCGATGAGCCCACAGGGGCGGTGAGGAGTGCCGCAACCACGGCTGCAGACAGGTTGAGGAATCTCATCTTTTCTTGTTTCAATGTGAATGAATGAGCCATGTATGAGCAGTGCAAAAATGGTCATTCGCCATCATTGGCCCAATTTGCCGTAACAAGTGTAAGTACCTGATCAATAACTGTGAACATGGCCCAGTGGGTTAAACCTTAAGGCCCTGTCTGTCGTCAAAGTGCCCAAAGCCCTGTTCATGCGTATCATCTACCTGATGCTCATA
This sequence comes from Flavobacteriales bacterium, assembly GCA_044356305.1. Classification (GTDB taxonomy): domain Bacteria; phylum Bacteroidota; class Bacteroidia; order UBA10329; family UBA10329; genus JBIKWM01. Next base: position 31,953 of record JBIKWM010000011.1, on the reverse strand, counting down.
GTGCCCATGGCGGCCAATGCCCAATTGCATGGCACCCATCCCGATTGGTTGCATCCACCGCTGCCGGTATCGCAGTCCGACCCGGGTGCGTTTACCAATGGGGCCGTGGCCAACAACATGGCTGTCACAGCCGATGGTAGGGTGCTCATCCTGTACACCGAGAGTCAGGGTAATCTCGAAAGGCGCTCGATCGTAGGCAGTGCCGACAATGGTCTGAGTTGGGTCTCGCCCCCTCCCACATTGTTTGATGTGATGGAACAGACCCCTTCCAACACCTTGCCGAGCATGGACATCGGCACCGATGACCGGTTGCATGTCATATGGGCCTCGCGGGTAAAGAAGGCCGTGTATCACGTATGGGCCGATGCCCAGGACCTGGTGTGGTCCGACACGCTCCGTATCGGGCAAACGGTTAAGGACAAGTTCGGATTCTGTCAGGTCAGCACCGATCGCAGCGGACGCGTGCATGCCTATTGGCACGAAGGCGATGCGCAGACGGCCCAGACGGCCGAAACGGTCTATGCCCGCAGCCTTGACGGTGGACTGACATGGCAGCCGCAGCAGATGCTCAGTGCCGATGACGGCAGGCACTCGGCATTTCCGAGCGGGGACTTTGCCGGGGCCGATGGCGACACCCTGGCCATAGCATGGCGCGACAGCATCGGGGTCACCACCCAGTTTGTGCAGGACTGGGATGTGCAAATGGCCGTTACCACCGATGGAGGGGCCACCTGGGGCCAGCCATTTACCGTTGCTGGCGGGCCGGGCATGCAGAGCGACCCGGGTGTGGTGATTGACCGCAACGGCCATATCCATGTGGCATACCACGAGTATCCGCAGGCAGGTGGCAACCTTGCCGCCCGTGTGTGGTATGTGCATAGCACCGACCTGGGGGCCGATTGGGGCTCTCCGGCAATGATCTCAGAGCCAGGCGTACAGAGTCACCTTGTCAAGGCTGCCTACGACCACGCCAACGACAGGGTGTGGTACTGCTACAAGGATCAGCGCGATTATCAGGGGCCTTCTGACCGCAGGGCCGACCTGCAGATGGTGCACATCAGTGGCGATGCATCGTCCATCTCAACCCCTGAGTTCATCACCGATGCCGACAGCAACGAAGTGGGTCTGCACAACATCAAGGTGGGGCCCGATGGGATCCCCCATGTGCATTTCTTCATCAAACCGCACGGCACCGACAGCACACATATCTGGTACACCATGCGCAATGTGGTCACTGCTGTAGGCAATGCCGGCACTTTTCAGCCCCTTTTGGCTTGGCCCGTCCCATCGTCCGGAATGGTGTCGTTCAGCAGGACCGTGAATAATCTGATGGTGTTTGACCTGCAAGGGGCCCTGAGACTCAAACTGAAAGGACCCGTTCGGAGCGTTGACCTTACAGAACTTCCTTATGGCATGTTCGTGGCCCGCTGCAATGAGGGGACGCTCAGGTTGGTACATGCTCCCTGAGGCCTCCGTTGGGCCTTTCAGCGCATGATCTTCTCCACAGCCCTTCCTTTGGCCAGCTCGTCCACCAGCTTGTCCATCTGACGGATGCGCTGCATGAGCGGATCGGTAATCTCTTCAATGCGATAGCCGCAGATCATGCCCTTGATCAGGTGACTGTCGGGGTGCAACCGGGGTGCGGTGGCAAAAAAGGTGCGCAGGTCGTGTGTGCCGTCTATCTCAGCCTGCAGCGATGGTGCCGTGTGGCCTGTCAACCAGCACAACACCGCATCGAGCTCGGCCCGGGTGCGGCCCTTGCGCTCCACCTTGTTCACATACAGGGCATATATGCTGGCGAATGTGTAGGCGAATACCTTCTCATTGTTCATTGGGGTAACTGAAAATGTTATTGATCTATGGCATACCGCAGCTCAATCATGCCGTTACGGTAGGCCGTGCAGTTCAGCAGTTGAAGGGGATATTCCTTGTTCAGGGATGAGAAGAACGGGAGGCCCTGTCCCAATACGATGGGCAGTACCACCAGCCTCAGTTCATGTGCCAGACCTTCCCGGAGGAATGCACTCACCACCGAGGCCCCTCCTACCACCCACACATTCCTGTATTGCTGTCCCTTCAGTTCCTGCATCAGCTGCAAAAGGTCGCCAGGCCAGAGCCTCACGCTTTCGCGGTCTACAGGCAAGGGCCGGGCACTCAGCACGTAGGTAGGCACCTCGCCATAGGGCCAGCCATGTTCCTTGGCCAGATGGCTGGCATGCTCGTAAGTGCGCGATCCCATCACATAGCAGTCGGCCGCTTCCTCCAGATCAGGCAGTTCAGGCACCGGCACACCCTCTGCAAACTCCGATGAGCTGTTGAACCACTCAATGCTGTTATCGGGCCGGGCTATCAGGCCGTCCACACTCATCACCATGTGCAAGGTGACGCGCGCGGTCTCTCGGTCTTTATTGGTCATGGGCGAAAGGTAGGGCAACGGATCTTTGCTGTTAGGGGCATCGCCCGTATCATGCTGGCACATCGTCTCTTTCTCTTATCTCGCTTTGCGGAAATCTCCCATTACCGACATCCCGACCTGCTGCGTCAGGCTCATGGTTCTAATGAGCTCTATCCCGTTGAATTGTGCCCGCGCAGCACATAATACCTTCCTCTTCCCGGGTCTCTGGTACCGGCTCCCTGTCTGATCCCGCATTGAAAACTGATTGGTCCTGAGCAATTGCCGCACTTGGCATCACTCCCATCAGGACCACCGATGTTCTTCAGGTCAGTACTATAGCCGTCAGGTCATACATATCGGCCCCGGTTATCTCCACATCGGCAAAGTCGCCTGCACGCAGGTAGCCACTGGCGGCATCTATGTGCACCTCGTTGTCCACCTCTGGGCTGTCGTGCTGGGTGCGGCCTATGTAGTGGTCGCCCACCTTGCGGTCTATCAGTACCCGCTGGCGGGTGCCCACCTTTTGGCTGTTCAGTTCCTGCGAAATAGCACTCTGCAGCTCCATCACCTCGGCCACCCGTTGTTTCTTGGTCCGGGCGGGCACATTGTCCTTTAGGCTGTGGGCGTGGGTGTTCTCCTCGTGCGAATAGGCGAATACGCCAAGCCGGTCAAACCGCATGGCCTTCACCCATTGTTTCAGTTCATTGAAGTCGGCCTGGGTCTCGCCCGGATAACCGGCTATGAGTGTGGTGCGCAGCGCAATGCCGGGAACCTTTTCGCGTATGGTGGCTATCAGGCGGTCGGTCTTTTCGCGGGTGGTGCCCCTGCGCATGCTTTTCAGGATCGGGTCGGCAATGTGCTGGAGGGGCATGTCGAGGTACTTGCAGATCTTCGGCTCGCGGGCCATCACATCCAGCACATCCTCCGGAAATCCGGCCGGGAAAGCGTAGTGCAGCCTGATCCACTCAATGCCGTCCACCTCGCACAGGGCCTTGAGTAGGTCAGCCAGGCGCCTTTTGCCATAGAGGTCAAGGCCGTAGTAGGTGCTGTCCTGGGCTATCACCATCAGCTCTTTCACACCCTTGGCAGCCAGGCCCTTGGCGTTGGCCACCAGTTCTTCTATGGGGGTCGACCGGTGCCCCCCGCGCATGAGCGGTATGGCGCAGAATGAACACGGCCGGTCACAGCCTTCGCTGATCTTGAAATAAGCGTAGTGGGTGGGGGTGGTCAGCAGCCGTTCGCCCACCAGCTCGTGTCTGTAATCGGCTCCGAGGGCCTTTAGCAGCAGCGGAAGGTCGCGCGTGCCGAACCATGAGTCAATGTCCGGTATCTCGGTGCGCAGGTCGTCCCTGTAGCGTTCAGACAGGCATCCGGTCACAAACACCTTTTCCACATGGCCCTGTTTCTTGGCCTCGGCAAAGCGCAGAATGGTATCGATGCTCTCCTGCTTGGCGTTGTCGATGAACCCGCACGTGTTGATCACCACCACACGGGCATCGTCCTGCTCGCTCTCGTGTGTGGCCTCCATGCCATTGGCCTGCAACTGGCCCATCAGCACCTCGCTGTCGAAGATGTTCTTCGAGCATCCGAGTGTCACCACATTTATCTTGTTCTTTTTTGCGCTACGGGCCCTCATTGTGGCCGCGAAGTAACTTATAAATGCTGGGAGCCACCTGCGTGCATCACTACAGGGCATAGCGTCATCAGACCACTATCAACACACCTCGATAGATCTTGCACCTACAGACAGGGATGCTGATCCCCGTCCGTGGCACCCTTCACGGTCTGGGCTCAGAATGCGGCCGTGCAGGGATGGAGAAATAGTTCTGTTTGAAATGATTGGCCCCCGATCCGGCAAACACCACCTGCAGGTTTTTCATGTCGAACACGGCCATGGTGCCGTCCTCCATTCCCAAAAAGAGCTTTTCACCATCCAGGAAAAATGGATTTTTCGCCATTTGATGATAGAGGCTGTCGTTGCGCAGGAACCCCTTGCCGCCCCAGCGGGCCATTTCATTGGCAATGGATGGGTCGGTATAGGTGACCAGTGCCTCCTTGCATTGGCGGTAAAAGGTGAGGCGGGGCCTGCGCAGCCGTGCGGTGTCGCCTTCAGCCACCCATTCAGCTATGGTGCGACCGTCTTTCGATACGGCCACACTTCCTTTCAGCGCAACCGGGATCACGCAGGTGGTGTCCCCATGCTTGTCTATGACGAATGTCCTGTTCTGCCGGGTGCGCACACTCACACGGGTATTGCGGTCAATGGAATAGACCGAGTATCCTTCCATCACTGGTTGGGCCATGGCCCATATCGGTCCGAGAATTAAAGAGAGGACGATGCACTGGCGCAGCATGCGGCAAAGGTATCGGGTCAACTCGCGGCCACCGCTACCAGCAGATCTTCCAGCGGAAGGGTGGCGGCCTCCCAACTGTATCGGGCGCGCACCATCTCCATGCCGGCCACCCCGATCTGGTGGGCACGTGCGGTGTCGGTCAGCATCTCTACTGTGGCTTGGGCAAGCTCCTTCGGTCGCTCGGCAAGGATCACCTCCTTATCGGCCACAGCTCCTATGGCATTGTTGGCCAAAGGGGTGGTGACACATGGTATGGCCATGCTCATGGCTTCAAGCAGCTTGTTCTGTAGCCCGGTGCCTATCTGCATGGGCGCCACAAACACTTTGGCCCGGGCATATTGGTCGCGCAGGTCGGGCACAAAACCGGTCACTTCTGTAAGGCGGCCCTCAAGTGCTTTCACCGCCCTGTCGGGACGCGCACCGGCCAGCACCAGTCTGGCATCGGGCACCTTGGCGCGCACAAGGGGCATCACCTCATTGGCCAGCACCTCTGCGGCCCGCACATTGGGCGGATAGCCCATGTTTCCGGCAAACAGCACATCCACATCCTTGGGCAAGGAGCTGGGCGAATAGTGCTCCATGTCAACCCCGTTGGGCACCACTTCCACCAGGTGTCTCTGCACAATACTGAGCAGGTCCCGGTCCTGTGCCGATATCACGGTATGACCATCGAACATTCCGAACACCTCCTGCTCGTATTTCGAAAGGCGCAGGTGTTCCAATGCATACACGGGCCGCATCAGCATGGGGCCGCTGCGCATCAGGCGTTCGGCCCCTTTGGCAAAGGCATCCTGAAAGTCTATCACCTTGGGAATAGGGCCCAACGTACGGGCGTACTCAGCAGTGCGCGCCAGTTGGCAATACAGCACATCGGGCTTTATGGTGTCCTTCAGCTCGCGTACTATCTCGGCCATGCGCCTGTTGTAGAAGTACGCTACCGAAAGGGGAAGTCCGTGCAGCACACCCTCGGCCATGTTCAGGGCCAGACTGGTCCTGTTGTACGGGATGCACAGCACCGATGTGCAGATGCCGGCCAGTGCTTTTGTCTGTTCATCGGTCACCGGCCCTTCGTTGAAAGCGCACAGATGCACCTCATGCCTTTGCGCCAGCACCCGCAGTTGGTGAAATGCCCGCAGTTTATCGCCCTTTTCTAGCGGAAAAGGGAAACGCGGCAGCAGAACAAGGATGCGCAGGCGAGAGGTCATTGGGCCGCAGTGGGCTGGCCGTAAAAGTACCTTAGGCGCTGCATGGCGGCATCGCGGCCAAAATGCGCTAGGGCCAGCTCGCGCCCGGCCGTGGCGAGGCGCTGTGTCAGGTCAGGGTCACGGTAAAGCATCACCAGTGCATCGGCCAGGGTCTGCGGTGTATCGGCCACTAGCAGGTGCTCGCCATGCACGGCAGGCACCCCTTCCATGCCCAAGGTTGTGGTCACCACGGCCCGGCCCAGCATCATGGCCTCAACCAGTTTCACACGCATTCCGCCACCCGACAGCAGCGGCAGAACAAGAATGGCATTCGATAGCATGAAGGCCTGTGCATCATTCACTTCGCCCACAATATCTAATCCGACACTGAGGTCCGATGTTAGGTCGTGGGGCATGTTGCGGCCAGCAAGCCGGCATTTCATTTCTGGCTGCTGGGCCTGTGCCAGGGGCCACACTTCTTTGACGAACCAACGTATCCCCTCGGCATTGGGCATCCAATCCATACTGCCCAGATGAAAGGCGGTGAGGGGAGTCCGGAGCAGCGGAACGGAAGCAGGCGGTACCATGGTCATGGGCAGCACATGGCCATTGGCAATAGGGTAGAGGGCCTTGAGCGCTTCAAGGTCATTCTGAGTGATGGCCACCACCGCATCGACCATCTGCAGGGCCTCGGCCTCGGCCTTTTTAAGCCTTTGGGCCAATATGCGCAGATATCCCCTTTTGACAGGCGATGTCTCGTTGGCCGCCAACCGCTGCCATAGCTGATGCTCCACGTTGTGCGCCCTGAGCACTATGCGTGCGCTGCTATGCCTGCGGATGGTGGGTATGTAGGGCGTTACAAACAGGCTCTCGAGATGGATCACATCGAAATCCTCTTTCTGCAGAACACCTGCTAAAGCCGCATGCATGGCAGCCGAGTCGAACCGCTCGAGGTGGTACGACCCATCGCCCAAAAGACTCATGAATGCCCTGATGGCGCTCAATCCGGTATCAACCGGAACGTGGATGGGATTGGTTGCCGCAAGGGTGGCAGTGGGCCAGTCCTGAGGGTTGTAAGGGTGTTTGTGTGTGCCGATGCAGGCCACCCGAACGTGGTCGCCACAGGCCAACAGGCCCTCGGTCACCTCGGCCATGGCGCGGCACCCGCCATCAATGGCAGGGTAGGGGGGCTTGTTGCACAGTTGCAGTATCCTCATCGGTCGAGACCCAGACGGTGGCGCAATCGCTCGGCCAAAGCGCGGATGGGCGCGGTGTAGGCATCGAGGTTGAACAGGCTCGAATCGGTGGTGGCCTTGTAGGTGAGCCACATGCCGATGGGCAATAGCACGAGGCTCGACATCCACATGCCTTTCCAAACGGGCCACAGTCCTTCTTTGGCGAACTTCTCGCCTGTGATGGATATGACGTAGTAAATGAGAAAGAACACGATACTCACCACTACGGGCAGGCCCAGCCCGCCTTTGCGGATGATGGCCCCCAATGGTGCCCCGATAAAGAACAGGATGATGCACGCTATGCTGAGCGTGAACTTGCGGTGCACCTCAATCTGGTATCGGTTTATCCGGTTGCCGCGGGCCCATTGGTCCTCGGTGGCCGACCGTACATAAGCCTTTGAGCTGCGGGCCATGTTCAGTGCGGCCTCGGCCACTTTTGGTCGCTGACCGGTGCTGAACATCTGCAACAGATTGACTGGCATGTATTCATTGCTTTTTATCGAATCGATATTGAGTGCAAGAAACTTGAAATTGCGGTTCAGGTTCTTGGCCATTTCGCCTTTGCGCTCATCAAGCCTGATCTGCAACGTATCGATGTTGTGGCTCAACTGGCCGAGGCTCTGCATCTTGTAGTTGTCCTTGAACACTTCCTCGTTGCTGCGGGTGAGCTCGAATCCCGAGAGGTCGAACCGGATGATGTCGCTACTGAACTCCTGCCGAGTGTGCGGGTAGCTGGCCGACTCGCGCTCGCGGTTCTCCATCTGCTCGTACATCACTCCGTGCCACAGGGTCATCTGCAGGTAACGGTCGCCACCTACAAACTCCATGCGTGCGCTATCGGCCGTTATCACCTTCATGTTGCCGTTGTTCTTGGTGTGATCATAGATCAGCACCTTGTACAATTGACGCTCGTCCTCGCCTTTGCTGGCCACGCGGATGGCAAACCCCTCTATGTCGCGGTAAAAGATGCCCGGCCGCAGGTTCATGGTGGGTTTCTGGTGCCGTATGTCGTAGAGCAATGTGCCCATCTTGAGGTTGGCTATGGGCAACAGGTTGTTAGAGAAATAGAACGCCATGACGCTCAGCAGCCCGGTGAGCACAATGAGCGGACTCATGATTCGCCATAGCGATATGCCCGATGAGCGGAGCGCCACAAGTTCGTAGTGCTCGCCAAGATTGCCGAAGGTCATGATGCTGCTGACGAGCACTGCAAGCGGCAGTGCCATGGCCACCAGGCTGGCCGAGGCATAGAACAGCAACTCGGCTATCACATGCCATTCGAGGCCCTTACCCACAAGCTCATCGATGTACTTCCACAGGAACTGCATCAGCAGGATGAACAGCGAGATAAGGAACGTGAGCATGAACGGACCCAGGTACGAGCCTATCATGAACACGTGTAGTTTTTTAACCCGCATCAAAGCTGTTGCTGATCCGAACTTCGAGGGCCGTAAATACTGCTCTGGGTTTAATGTCAACCATGGGTTCAATGGGCAATTGATTCCGCATTGCGCCCCTTTTGTGATGGCTTCCTGCCTCAGACCATGCTCCCCACAAGTTCTTTCATTATCAGGGTCATCTTGGGTTCCTGTCGGCTGGCCACTTCTATCACATCCTGGTGTGTCACCTTCACTATGCGGCCTGGCACACCGAGGTCGGTGACAATGGAGATGGCGAATACTCTCATGCCTGCATGGCGGGCCACAATGGCTTCGGGCACGGTGCTCATGCCCACAGCATCGGCACCCAGAATGCGCACCATGCGGTATTCGGCAGGGGTTTCCAGGCAGGGCCCACTGAGGCCGAGGTACACGCCCTCGCTCACTTTGATGCCGTTACGGGCGGCTATCTCCTTTGCCTTTTGGCGCAAGCCGGCATCATACACATCGCTCATATCGGGAAAACGCACTCCGAGTTCGGGCAGATTGCGGCCTATGAGCGGATTGGTGGGGAACAGGTTTATATGATCGTTGAGAATCATCAGCTCTCCGATCTCAAAATCAGGATTTACCCCCCCGCTTGCATTGCTGACAATGAGGGTGTCAACACCCATCTGACGCATGACACGCACGGGAAAGGTGCACTGTTTCATGTCGTAGCCCTCGTAGTAGTGGAACCGGCCCTGCATGGCCACCACACTGCAACTGCCCAATGTGCCGAATATGAGGCGGCCGCTGTGGCCCTCAACGGTCGAGAGCGGAAAATTGGGTATCTGCTCGTATGGTATGCTGTGCGTGGCCTTTATCTCGTTCGCCAGACCGCCCAGCCCGGTGCCGAGGATGATGCCGACACGTCCACCGAAACCGGTCTGATCTTTAAGGAACCGGGCGGTGTCTTTTATCTGCTCAAGCATTTTTTCTCTATCAGTTCAATGATTTTGATTCTCTCTTCAGTCGCCATTTCGGCTTTTATGGGCAAATGTGCCACGCGGGTCGGGTCGGGCCAAGGCCTGCTGATACGGGCCAGGTCTTTGGCGGTGGTCAGCAGCCCGCAGGCAGGGCCAAAGCTATCCATTTCGGTCACGAGGCGCTCTATCTCTGTGGAGGAGTAGGGGTGATGGTCGCTAAAGGTGTGCACCGCCCGCACTTTCACCTGCGCCTTTGCCGCCTCTACAAACCGCTGTGGATTGGCGATTCCGCAGAAAACCACCGCTTCTGTACATGCCCACGGTTTGCCCGATACATCTACCGGACTGCCTTGCACCATGTGGCTGTGCAGCACAGGGCCATTCAGTTTCTTCCTTATCCCTTCGGGGATGTCTAGACCACCTGTCCCGCCCGAAATGATCAGGGCATCGGCCCTTGCCACGCCATTGATCGGCTCGCGCAGGTCTCCGGCAGGCAGCATGGTCTGTTTCCAGAACGGTTGCGAAGCCCGTGTCACAAGAATGTTCAGATCACAGCGCAGCGCCCGATGCTGAAAGGCATCGTCCAGTATGATCAGATCCAGACTTGGCATCTCGTTGGCCATGTTGATACAGCCTTTGGGGCGGTCCTCGCAAACAGCTACAGGAATGTCCGGATAGTGGCGCTTGATCAAAAGTGGCTCATCGCCACATGCCATGGCGTCATCTTGCACATTCACCCACCTGAAGCCCTTGGAGATGCGGCCATACCCGCGGCTCAGTATCGCCACTTTCCATTTCTGGCTCAGGAGTTCAATGAGGAGTTCCACATGTGGGGTCTTGCCTGTGCCCCCGGCCTCCATGTTGCCCACACATACGGTAGGCACTGGCGATCTTACCGCCTTCATCAGCCCAAGCTCATAAACTGTATTGCGCAGTGCGACCGCCAAGGAGTAGAGCGGGACCAACGGCAATAGATAAGGGCGCGACATTGCGGACGAAGGTAGGGCGGTGGCTAAAGGGCTGATAGATGCCAGTAGTTCAATGAGTCAAAGGATAGCGATCAATCGGGTTTTCGGATGTTCGGGTATCAGGTACCGGTTTGTCTGCTCATTCATTGACCATTTCAGTTCCCTGTAAAAATGAGATTGGGGCCAACCGAGGTATGCGAATCAAAGTGCGATCGGTACAGGTCATCATCTGGAATGTGACATGGATGAGAATTCCTCTGAAAAGCGGACGAGCCGCTGCCCGAAACCTCGGACAGCGGCCCGTTTGTGACAGAGCCCCCCACGGGATTTGAACCCGCGACCTGCTGATTACGAATCAGCTGCTCTACCGCTGAGCTAAGGAGGCTTTTCGGGGCGGCAAATCTCGTTATTCTGCCGCTATTCTACGCAAGTGCCTCTTTGATCCTTCTTGCTGCCTCGCGCAGCTGGTCCTCGCTGGTGGCGTAGCTGATGCGCACACATTCCGGAGCACCGAACGCATCACCGCTCACCATGGCCACATGACCCACTTCAAGCAGGTACATGCACAGGTCGTAAGAGGTGTTCACCACATGTCCGCGGTAGGTGCGGCCCAGCAGGGCACTTACATCGGGGAAAAGATAAAAGGCGCCATCGGGCACATTCACACGCATACCGGGAATATCAGTGAACAGGGCCACCACCAGGTCGCGCCTTTTGCGGAAAATATCCACCATGGGCAAAAGATCGGCCTTGGGCGTGCTCACCGCCACAATGGATGCCCGCTGTGCAATGCTGTTGGCCCCCGATGTGAACTGGCCCTGCATCTTGTCGCAGGCTTTGGCCACCCACAGCGGTGCTCCTATGTAGCCTATTCTCCAGCCGGTCATGGCATAGCCTTTTGATACGCCATTCACGGTGATCACCCGTTCAGCCATGTCGGGCAGCGAGGCAATGCTCACATGTTCACCCTTGAACAGGATGTGCTCATAAATCTCATCGCTCATCACCATCACGTGCGGGTGTCTGCGCAGCACCTCGGCAAAGGCTTCCAGTTCGGCCCGGGTGTAGCATGATCCTGTTGGGTTGCTCGGTGAACTGTACATGATGAGCTTCGTCCGGGGGGTGATGGCGGCTTCCAACGCCCGAGCTGAAATCTTGAAATCGGTCTCTATCCCTGCACGTATCACCACAGGCACGCCCTCGGCCAATCGCACCATTTCAAGGTAACTCACCCAATAAGGGGCCGGTATTATCACCTCATCGCCCGGATCTATGAGGCTCAGCACCACATTGGCAATGCTCTGCTTGGCCCCGGTGCTCACGATTATCTGATCGGGGGTGTAGTGCAGCCCATTCTGCTCCAAGAACTTGCGCGCACATGCCTCGCGCAGCTCCGGATAGCCCGCTACGGGAGGATAGTGGCTCCAATTGTCGTCAATGGCCTGTTTAGCGGCCTCTTTCACGTTCAGCGGGGTGTCCAGATCGGGTTCGCCAAGACTGAGGCTCACCACATCCACACCCTGTGCCTTGAGTTCACGGCTCTTTCGGGCCATGGCCAAGGTCTGCGATTCGCTGAAGAGGCTGAGCCTCTTTGCGGGTCTCTCCATCCCGTTATGGGCTTTTGTAATGGGCGGCAAAGCTATGCGCCCGTCCCGAACGGGTCAGGTCGGTTTACAAACAGTTGGACACATAGCCTAGGCTTCTGTAATCCGCACTTGCATACAAATCTCTTACCGATGTGTCGAAGTGCCACATCTAGGGCAATGGAACTGGAGTCTGTGACTTGCAAAGGCCGAGGAATCTGCGTAATTCAGGTTTCTGATAGAGATGAATAGCCCTAGATAAGCTTACGGTCTATTCAGTATCTTGGCCCCTCGAATTATCTCGACATGAAGAAACTTGCAGCATTCGCGTTAGCCTGTGCCCTGATAATGGTGGCGGACTCATCAGCATCGGCCCAGAACTCTGGAAAGACCAGTGCGACAGCAGGTAAGACCGGGGCAGCCGTGACCACCCAGAACGGTGGCAGCGCCAAGGCTGATAAGAATGGGGCTCAGGTAAAGACCGCTTCCGGAGGTGGCGCTACGGCCGACAGGACGGGTGCCCAATTGAACACATCGAACGGTGGCAGCGCCAAGGCCGATAAGACAGGGGCTCAGGTAAAGACCGTCAACGGAGGCGGAGCCAAAGCCGATAAGAGCGGGGCCGAGGTGAAGAGTAAAAGTGGGGCCGGGGTTGAGGCCAATAATAAGGGCGCATCGGCTAAGGGCAGCACCGGCAACGGGGTAGAGGCCAACAAGAAGGGCGTGGAGGTGAAAGGAAAGAACGGAGGTATGACTATTGATAAGAAAGGCCTCCAGATCAAGTCAAAGGCTGTGAATGTGAAGATAGGGAAGTGAGCCTCGCCTCATTCACACCTTCACCCCTATAATCAGTATATCATCAGTCTGCGGTTCGGCCACTTTCCATCGTAGCAGGGCCTCGTTGAGCATTCGGTGCTGTTCCGGTATGGATCTGCGGTGAATATCGCGCAGCAGATTGCGGAACCTGGTGGTGAGGTATTTGCCCTGTGGCCCCAGCTGATCTGTGAATCCATCAGTGTAGAGGTAAAGCATATCGCCCTGACGTAGGGTGACATGCACATCGGTAAATGCTCGTTGGTCAGGCATGGCACTGCCTATTGAAAGGCGGGTGCCGGCATAGGCAGTCAGTTCGCTGCCGGTGCCATGAAAAGCGATCAGAGGTCTGCGCGCTCCCGCAAATGTGGCATTGGTGCGTGCCGCATCAAGGCACAGCAGGGCCATGTCCATGCCATCGCTCACCCTGCCGCTGTCTTGAGTCCGTTGGCTCAACATCTCTTTTACACGCAGATCTATGTGGGTCAATATGCTGGCCGGGCTGCGCAGGCCATCGCGCACCACTGCCTCGTGCAGCAGATTGTTGCCCAAAACGGTCATCATGGCCCCGGGCACACCATGGCCCGTGCAGTCGGCCACGGCCACATACGTGTTCCCATCGGCCTGGGCCATCCAATAGAAATCGCCTGATAGGATATCTTTCGGCTTAAATAGCAACATTAGCTCGGGCAGCCATTCCCTTAATTGCTCCTTGGTGGGCAACATGGAAGCCTGAATGCGCCTGGCGTAGCGGATGCTGTCCTGCATTTCGATGTTGAAGGCGCGCAGTTCAGCGTTCTTCTTTTCCATTGCCAGGGCCTGTTCGGCCAGACTGCGCTGGTGCGGTTGCGCTTCAAGTCCTTTCACCTCAAGATCCAGATTGGCCCGGGCAAGTTCCTGTTCATGGCTCAGACTATCGGCCTTGAAATTGTCGAACATGGCCCACAACCCTACCGATCCGAACACCAGATTCATCCAATAGGCTATGGTCGATTCGGTGCGCAGATCGCTTACATCGAAAAAGTAAGGCACCGACCGCGATATGACGAACAGCACCACCACGGCCAGAAAGGTCAGGAACGACTGTTTGCGATTATCAGCCAAGAAAATGCCGAGCACCATGAGGCAGATAAAAAAGATGCCCCGTGTTGAGCTCTCAATCAGGAATTCCACTGCAATGAGCGCAAATGCGGCCAAGGCCATCATCACGAATCGGGCGGCCAAGTACTCTTGCCGCTGGTTGAGCATCAATGGGGCAATGAATCCGACTGTGAAAACGGCATACACAATTCCAACTAAATGTAGTTGTCTGATGAACAGTACGATGCAGAAGAAACCGAAGAGCAGGATACTGAGCAGCGAGGCAAGATTGACGGTTCGCACCTTGCGCACGAACGGCTTGGGCAGCCCCATGACCGAGCCAAGGTTCAACAGTCGCCTTAACATCAGTAGAAATGATCAATCCATGGGGGCCAGCATACGCTCGGCCACCAAGTCGTAGAAATGGCCCCAGGCAGCCAACATGCCCTCCAGATCTTCATGGTCGTGGTGTACCGTTCGGAGCGTAAGAATAAGCGCATCGCGCACAGCCGGATAGTGTGCCTCCTCAGTCTTATATGCCCTGTGGCGCTTGCCCAACTGTTGCAGAACGGAATCGAGCTCATCCAGATTATCCAGGCATGATACGATGTAGGCCAGCATGGTCATCAGTTTCTCGCCCTGCGTTTCGGAGGCATCCTTGAAAAGGGGCTTGAGGTCTGGATAGAGGCTGAAGAGATTGGCATAGAAGGCATCTCCTGCCGCCTTCGGGTCAATGAGCAACCGGGGCAGACTGTTCTGCACCAGGATCACCTCTTGTTCGTCCAGATATCGCATGGTCAATGAAAGGATGGCGAAAGTAATTGACGTTGTGACATCGGTGCCATTAGACCAAGCGGTCTAACAACGTCTTTATCAATCTATCCACAGTGGCCTCATGGTCTTTGCTGTATTCCTTGCGTTGCCTGTTGGCAATGATGGCGCATACCGTTGCGCATCGGTGGCCCAATGCCTTTCCCAGCGCATAAAGGGCCGAGGTCTCCATTTCAAAGTTGGTCACCCTGTGGCCCTCGTGTCCGAAAGATGCAAGGCGGGCATTGAGGTCGTCTATGCGCGTGGCAAGGCGCAATACCCGCCCCTGCGGCCCGTAAAAGCCGTTTGCAGTGGCTGTTATTCCACGGTACATATCTGCTCCGATCATGTCAATGAACCTGTCATTTCCCGCCACAACGTAAGCATGCGGCATGCCCAGTTCGGGGCCGATGGCTGCGTTGAGCGCCTCTTGTAAGGGCCGATCCACCACATCTTTCACCGCAGCATAGTACTGGAATGTGCCATCAAGGCCGGCCCCGTGGGTCGATATGATGGTGCTGTCGACCGGGATGTCGGGCTGCAACGACCCGCTGGTGCCCAGCCGTATCAGATTAAGGGCAGCTTTGTCCTTTTTGATGGAACGGGTACTGAGGTCAATGTTGACCAGGGCGTCCAGTTCATTGAGCACTATGTCAATGTTATCGGTACCTATGCCCGTGCTGAGCACCGTGATCCTTTTCCCACCGATACGGCCGGTATGGGTCACAAACTCACGGTTCTGTCCCTCAAACTCAATCTGATCAAAGTGCTGCGAGATGCGCCTCACCCGGCCCTGATCGCCAACAAGGATCACTGTTTCTGCCACATGTTCGGGCCGCAGGCGCAGGTGGTAGATTGATCCGTCCCTGTTCAGTATCAGTTCAGATTCAGCAATATCAGCCATGGGCCTGATCTTTGTCTTGGTTGGGCATGGGGCGGCCTGAATACCTTTGCCGCCCATCTCGGTCAAAACTATGGAGAATAGCCAAACCCCAAGCAGAATACTCGTACCAATTGATTACAGCGAGCAATCGCTCATTGCGCTTGAGCAGGCAGTGAACCTGAGCAAGGTTTTCCACTCAGAGATCCATCTGCTAAATGTGATTGAGGACGACCTGTTTCACAAGGTATTCTCGGCCGATGACAGTGCTGAGATAAGGACCAAGGTACACGGCAAACTTCAGGCTTTGGTAAATGAGGTGGCCGAGAAACATAGCATTAAGGTGGAGCCGCACGTGGTAAGCGGTAAGATATACGATCAGGTGGCCATCCTTAGTGAAGCACTCAATGTCGCGTTTGTGGTAATGGGCACCAATGGCAGCGTAGGGCTCAAAAAGAAGTTCATAGGTTCCAATGCCCTGCGTGTGGTGCGCGAGTCAAAGCACCCTGTCATCACCATTAAGGGTAAGCTCCATCGCAAAGGGTGCCAGAACATTGTCCTGCCGCTCGACCTGACCAAGGAGACGCGCGAAAAAGTGGGTCAGGCCATTGAATTTGCCAAGAAATTCGGAAGCATTGTGCGCATCGTTTCTGTGCTTCAGACCTCTGATGAATTTGTGGTCAACCGCCTCACCCGTCAGCTCGATCAGGCCAAGAAGTATATGATGGACCACGGGGTCGATTGCACTGCCGAGATAATACGCGATACAAAAGGCGAGCACAGTCTGGCTGAGAGCATACTTGACTATGCCACCAAGATCAAGGGCGACCTGATCATGATCATGACCCAGCAGGAAGAGGACTTTACCGAGTTCTTTATCGGCTCGGCCGCTCAAGAGATCATCAATACGAGCGACATTCCGGTACTGTCTATCACCCCGAAACCGAAAAAAGACACCACGGTTTTCGTTCCGTATTAATTTGTGATGTAGATTTGACAAGCACTAACATCGTAGCTACATGATGTTCAAGCCCTTCAATCTCCGCTCGATAATGATGCCGACCGATTTCTCGGATACGGCCAATATCGCCCTCACCCATGCTATAGGTCTGGCACAGCGCCACGGGGCGCGGCTGACCTTGGTACATGTGTTTGAGACCGGCACCTACAACGGCATCTTCGCCAACGGCCACACGCCAGAGGGCGACCTGATGGCCGAGGTACGCAACCGCCTCGAAGGCGATGCTGTTCGGATAGCAGCCCAGCACAACATCAAAGTGGATGTTGTGCTCGGTACGGGCCGCATCTATGATCAGATTGTCAGCACCGCGCAGGAGCTCGAGACCGACCTGATTGTGATGGGCACACATGGGTCGCGCGGATGGGCCGAGTTCTTTGTGGGCAGCAACGCATTCAAAGTGGTCACACAGTCACCCTGCCCTGTGATCTCTATCCCTGAGAGTTCAAAGACGGCCGATTATAAACACATCATTCTGCCATTGGATTCGACCCCTGAATCGCGGCAGAAGGTGCGTTTTGCGGTCTCTTTGGCAAAGATGTACGGTTCGAGCATTCACATTGCCAGCCTGATCACGGATGATACACCTGAGGTGCGCTTTGACTTTGATAAAAAGGTGAAGCAGATTGTGGCCTATCTTGAAAAGGAAGGGATTCCGCACAGCGAGAACGTCCTGATTGGTAGCAACCTCGCCACCATGACCATGAATTTCGGTGAGAGCAAAGGAGGTGACCTCATTGTGATGATGACCGAACAGGAGCCAAACCTCACAGGCTTCCTCATGGGGCCATATGCCCAGCAGATTGTGAATCATTCGCGCATACCTGTGCTGAGCATCGCACCTGAGGAGGGCGAAGGATTCCACCTTACCTGACCCGCTTTTCCTGTTGTTGATAAGGTGGCGTGTCTTGGTGCGCGCTACCGGTGCTTTGCACCGTCCCGATCCGATACATTTGGCGCCTGACCTAATCAATGAGCAGGAGCATGAGGATCGCGCTTTCGGGATACGGCAAAATGGGCCGGGAGATAGAACAGGTGGCCGTGGCACGCGGCCATTCGGTGGTGTGTCGCTACGACAGTCAAGAGGACTGGAACAACTGGGACACGGACCAGAAAAATGCCGATGTGGTGATTGAGTTCAGCATGCCTAACAGCGTGATGAACAACATTTTCAAGTGTTTTGATGCCAATCTGCCAGTGGTGGTGGGCACCACCGGGTGGTTCGATCAGTTGGAGCATGTACGCCAGGTATGCGATGAACATGGAAAGACCCTGTTCTATGCCTCCAACTTCAGCCTAGGGGTCAATCTGTTCTTTGAACTGAACCGCAGGTTGGCTGCCATGATGCACGACCACGAGCAGTATGATGTGAGCATTGAGGAGACCCACCATCAGCACAAAGTGGACGCTCCGAGCGGCACAGCCATCCATCTGGCCAACGACATCATTGACCATTTGGGCCGAAAGGACAAGTGGGTGAACCAGCCAGCCAAGGTGGGTTATGAGCTGGGCATCGTATCGCACCGAAAGGGCGAGGTGCATGGCACTCATGCTGTGAAATACTCTTCGGGTTCTGATGACATTGAGATAATCCACACAGCCCATGACCGCAAGGGTTTTGCCATAGGCGCAGTGCTGGCTGCCGAATACATTCAACACCACCGGGCCGGCATCTACACCATGACCAATATGTTAAACGACCCTAAATTTCATGGATTGATGAAATGAAACGGCACCTTTGCCGTTCGCACAGCCATCATGAAGCTACAATTCTGGAAAAAAGACGGACCGGCTCAGCCAAAGGTCAAGAAAAGCACGGCCCGCGAGTGGTTCGATGCCATTGTGTTCGCGGTCATTGCGGCCACCCTTATCAGGATATTCCTGATTGAGGCCTACACCATTCCCACCTCATCTATGGAGAAATCGCTGCTCATTGGCGATTTTCTGTTCGTGAGCAAGGTGAGCTATGGTCCGCGCATACCCAATACGCCCATCGCATTTCCCTTTGCGCACCACACGCTGCCCGGTTCGCTGAACACACCGGCCTATCTGGAGTGGATAAAACTGCCATATATGCGTCTGCCGGGTTTCGGCAAGATTGAGAACAACGATGTGGTGGTGTTCAACTACCCGATGGAGGATTTCAGACCGGCCGATAAGCGCGAGAACTATATAAAACGCTGCGTGGGCATTCCGGGCGATACGGTGAGGGTGGTTGACCGTATGCTTTACATTAACGGGCAGGAAGCTGATAAGCCCGAACAGATGCAGTTCAAATACAATGTGCGGACTGATGGTACCGGATTCAATCCGAAGGTCCTGCGCAAACTCGATATTACCGAAGGCAGCCGCTCCATGGTACAGTCAGACTGGGTACTGACCATGACAAAAAGTGCCATGGAGAAAGTCAAGGGCTTTAAGACTGTTGAAGAGGTGACCCCGCTTATTGAAGGCAGAGGGCAGTTCGCAGATTACATTTTCCCGAACGACCCGCAGTACGCATGGAACGTTGACAACTTCGGGCCGCTCGTTATCCCTGCCAAGGGGATGACCATACCGTTGAACAGTCAGACCTTGCCGCTATACAGAAGGGCCATTGGCTTTTATGAAGGGAATGAACTCGAGGTGCGCGACTCAACTGTTTACATCAACGGGCAGGTGGCCACTGAGTACACCTTCAGGATGGACTACTATTTCATGATGGGCGATAACCGCCACAACTCAGCCGACTCGCGTTTCTGGGGCTTTGTGCCCGAGGATCACATCGTGGGCAAGGCGGTGTTCATCTGGCTCAGCATCGATAAGGATGGTGACGGCCTGTTCGACCGCATACGGTGGAACAGGATCTTCAATCTGATTGACTGATCCCGGATCAGATCAATCCGCCCAGATAGAAATTCAGAGCAACGGCCAGCGCCACACCGAGGCCGGCCCCTGCGAACACCTCGAGCGGGGTGTGGCCAAGGAATTCCTTCAATTTTTCGCGGCTCATGAAATGATCGGGCGAGAGCAGCTCCTGCACAAGGCTGTTAAGCACTTTGGCGTGTTTGCTGGCATTGCGCCTCACACCGGCAGCATCGAACATGACAATGACCGCGGCACATACTGCAATGGCGAAGGTGGTGGAACTGAATCCGTCAATAATGCCTACGCTGGTGGCCATGGCCGTGACCGTGCTGCTGTGGCTTGACGGCATCCCGCCTGTGGCGAACAGAATGGTCCATTTCACCGATTTCCGTTTAATGGCCACTGTGACGATCTTGATGGCCTGGGCCACAAGATTCGCGATGCTGAGCGATACGAGAACCTCGTAACCGTTTCCTGCTATATGCTCGGCTATCTCTTTCACTGTCAATAGTTGCGTCTGGTGCTAAGCTCGTCCACGATGCTAAGGTAACTGGCCATGCGGCTCTCCGGTATGTTTCCCTGCTCCACTGCCGCAGGCACCGCGCAGCCAGGCTCGCCCATGTGACGACAGTTGGGAAAACGGCACAGCTTACCCACATTGAATATCTCGAGGAAATAGTGGCTCACATCGCGCGCATCCATGTCCACCAGCCCGAATTCCTTGATGCCCGGGGTGTCTATCACCCGAGTGGTGCCATCCAGTTCAAACATCTCGGCAAAGGTGGTGGTGTGCATGCCCTTTGAGTGGGCCTCGCTCAGGTCGCCAGTGCGCAGGTCGAGGTCTGGATCGAGCGCATTGAGCAATGAACTCTTGCCCGACCCGCTGTGGCCGCTGATAAGGGTGGTGAGGCCCTGCAGCCGCTGACGCAACTCCCTGATGCCCGTGCCTTCGGTGGCCGATGTGAACATCACTTCGTACCCGATGCCACGGTAGGTGTCGGCATACAATTGGGCCAGCACGGGGTGGGCCGTATCAATCTTGTTCAGGATGATAAGCGCAGGGATGGAGTACGCCTCGGCTGTGATGAGGAAACGGTCAATGAACCCTGGACTGGTGCGCGGGGCCTTCACTGTGGCCACTATGGCCGCCAGATCCAGATTAGCAGCAATGATGTGCGTCTCCTTACTCAGGTTTACCGACCTGCGGATGATGTAGTTGGACCGGTCGGCCACATCGGTCACGTTCATATTGCCCTCGGTGTCGGGGCGCAGGTCAACAGATACTCGGTCGCCCACGGCCACCGGATTGGTGGCACGAAAACCCTTGACCTTGAGGCGGCCGCGCACCCTGCACGATACCGCACGGCCATCGGCAAGGCGCACATTGCACCAACTTCCGGTGGTACGGGTCACTATGCCGGTGCTCGTGTTCATCGGTTGGCGCGGTCTTTAATCAGCTCAAAGAACTGACTCATCTCCTCTCTATTGAAAAGGGCCGGTGCCAATAGAATGGCAGTGACAAGGGGCAGGATCATACGCAAGATCGGCACATCAATCATCATCCCCATAAAATAGGAAATGACAGGCACTGAAAGGATATAGGCCAATGGGAGGAGCCAGGTCTTAGCATGGCCCAATAGACCATAGCGCAACTGGGCCACGTAGCCCTGCATGAAGATGGATACAGATTGCACCACCACGGCTGTTATGGCCGCCCCAACGGCACCGTGGGTAGGGATAAAGATGGCATTGAGCAGAAGCGATGCCACCACACTGAAAGCTGCGATGGCATTGAGTTCGCGGAGTTTTCCGCTGGCTGTGATCAATGTACCGACAACATATCCGGCCGCAATGGGCACGAACGACCACGCCAGAAATCGCAGAACGGGTGCCGACTGGGCCGCGCCCTCATCATAGAGCAATGCCATGACATCATGGGCCGCAGCGGTGCAAAGGGCCACCAGGGCCATGGCGGGCACAGCGAGGATCTTGAGCGACACACGGGCAATGGGGCCCACATCGGTGCGCTCGGCCAGCATTTTGGCGAACAGTGGCAACAGGATCACCGCGAAGAGATAGGCCATCATGTTGGCTGCATCAATCAGGCGGAAGGCCTGGGCATATACCCCGGCCTGGCTGTCTCCATCAGTGTGTAGGGCCTTGAGCATAACCCCATCCATGCGGCCATAGATGCTCATGAGCAGGATGAGTGTGGCATATGGAAGGCTGGAACGGAGCAGCACGGGCAGATCTCCGAACCCGCTGAACCCATTGAACGGACGGCCCTTGCGCATGACAATGAAAGCGGCCACCAGGGCCGTGAGGGCATAGGCCCCTGTCTGTGCCCAGGCGAAGTGCCAGATGCTGAACGGCTGTGACATGGGCCCCCAGAGCATGATGCCGCAAACGATGATGAGCAGTACGCGGTCGAGCACCGATAACAGGCCATCGGTGCGGAACAGTTGCAGCCCCGATACATTGCTGCGGAGAAAGAGCGTGAAGCTCTGAAGGAACTGATTGATGCAGAGCAGCGAAAGGAGTCCCATCTCTGCCATGGACAGATGCATGGCCCAACCTGCCATGGCACAGAGTACGCAGTATGCCAAGGCCAGAATAAGGCGAAGCACAACCATGCGCATGAAGTGGCGTGGCAGGGCCGAATGATCTTGCGCCACTGCGCGGTTGTTGCTGTTGGTGAGGCCCATGTCGAGCACCATGTTGAACACGATACTCAGGTTGAGCAGAGCGAAGTAGGTGCCGTAACCCTCGGTGCCGACCGCGTTCTGCACCGAGCGGTCGATACCGAATACCCAGAAGGGTTTTACGAGCAGGTTGACAAACAGCAGGAAGAAGAGGTCGGACAGGAAGCGTTTCTGCTGCATGGGCCCGCCAAAAGTAGGCCCGCGGCCTAACTTGCCGCCCTCGATATGAAGGTGGCCGTAAATACGCGCCTGCTGCTGGCCGGGCGGCTCGAAGGCATAGGATGGTTCACGCACGAGGTACTGCGCAGGCTGGTGCTGGCGTATCCGCGGCACGAGTTCCTCTTCATGTTCGACCGCGCCTACGACCCCCAGTTCGTCTATGCGCCCAATGTCACCCCTGTTGTGCTGCACCCGCAGGCCCGCGCCCCTCTGCTGTGGCGCATCTGGTTCGAGTGGTCGGTGCCGAGGGCGTTGAAACGCCATAGGGCCGATGTTTTCTTCAGCCCCGATGGCTACCTGAGCCTGAGCGCAACGGCACGGCAGGTGGCCGTGATGCACGACCTCAACTTTGAGCACAACCCGCAGGACCTCGTGGCGCACCACACGCGCTATCTCAAAAAGTGGTTCCCGCAGTTTGCACGTAGGGCCGACCATCTGATCACGGTTTCGGAATTCTCGCGGCACGATATCCATCAGCGCTACGGTGTGCCGTTGGACCGCATTTCGGTGGCGTATAACGGGGTTAACACCGCTTACAGCCCAGCCTCAGCCACCGAAGTGCAGGCTGTGCGCGATCAGTACACCCAGGGACACCCGTACCTGCTATGTGTCGGGGCCGTGCATCCGCGCAAGAACATTGTGCGCATGCTCCGGGCATTCGATGCCCATCTGGCCTCAACCGGCAGTCCGCTCAGGCTCGTCTTTGCAGGCAACCGCACCTGGTGGACCCCCGAAATGGAGACCGCCTACCGCTCCATGACCAATACCGACAGGGTGGTCTTTCTGGGCCGCGTGCCGCAGGACGCTCTCAACCGCATCGTTCCATCGGCTTTTGCATTGCTGTATGCCAGCACATTCGAGGGGTTCGGCATGCCCATCGTAGAGGCATTCAGGGCAGGGGTGCCTGTGATCACGTCCAATGTG
Organism: Flavobacteriales bacterium; assembly: GCA_044356305.1. Lineage (GTDB taxonomy): Bacteria > Bacteroidota > Bacteroidia > UBA10329 > UBA10329 > JBIKWM01. The sequence goes on along the minus strand of JBIKWM010000011.1, from coordinate 8,594 downwards.
ACCTCAATGCCCGAGATAGCTGCCGATGCCGCCCTATTGTGCGATCCAATGGATGAGCGTTCCATTCGATCGTCCATATTGACCATGGAGACTGATGATGCCCTCCGTGCCAGACTCATTGAAAAAGGCCTGGTTCGCGGAGCAGTGTTCAGCTGGGATGATACCGTGGCGCATGTCGCCAAGGTGCTGGGGCTGTGACGGAGTGAAATAGAAAGCCGCGCTATCAGCGTTTAAGGTCATTTATCAGCCTCTGCACAATCTGCTCTGTGGCCCCTTCGCGCCCGGTCATAAAGGCGAGGATCTCTGGGCGCTGGGCCGGAGCTGATGCCAGGCTCTTTTCGAGCGCAGACCGGAAGGTGGCGACATCGTTGATGCTCTGCGCCAATCCCCTGTCTATCATCTCGGCTGCGTCAGCAAATCTGTCGAAATGCGGCCCGAATATGACAGGCACACCATGTGCGGTGGCCTCCAGTATGTTGTGCAGCCCGCTACCGAATGCACCGCCCACGTAGGCCACATCGGCATGGCGGTAGCAGCGCGACAGCAGCCCAATTCGGTCCATGATCACCACATCGGCAGCGGCACCGTCAAGCAGTTCGGTGTACGATATGGCCTGGGCAAAGCGGGTTCGGACATGGGCCAATGCCTCCGTGTGCACCTCGTGGGGAACGATTAGCCAGCGGTGGCCCGAACCCTCTATGGCAGGTGCTATCACCGCCTCGTCAGCGGGCCAGGTGCTGCCGGACACTATCAGCTTGGAGGTGCCTTTCCAGTGTAGGATCGGATCCACATCCTCGGCAGTTCGTGCTATCTGCATCACGCGGTCGAAACGGGTGTCGCCACACACTGTATGGTCAGGCATGCCCAATGCCCGAAGCAGTTCAGCGCTCTTAGCATCGATGGTATGGAACCACGTGATGTTGCTCAGGATGGGCCTACCGAATGCACCAGGGAAGCGGAAATAGAGCTGATCCTCACGGAATGATGCACAGATCAGATGAACGGGAACCGCATGGCGCCTGCATTCGGCCAGATGTTCCCACCACAGGTCGTACTTAACGAATACAGCCATGGACGGGCGCAGCGTGCCGATGAACCTCTGGGCACCGGCCGGTGTGTCCAAGGGCAGGTACAGCACGGCATCGGCCCCTGCAAAGTCCTTCCTCACCTCATATCCCGAAGGAGAGAAGAACGTGAGCAGCAATTTTCTTGTCGGGTCGATGGCGCGCAACTGATCCATGACCGGACGGGCCATCTCAAATTCGCCCAGAGACGAACAGTGGAACCACACGGCACCCGGACCGAGCCGAGTCGCAGCCACATCGACACGGGGCCACAGGTCTCTGCGGCCATCGGTCCAGAGGTGGGCCTTGCGCTGCCAAAGGGCCGCCACACGTATGGCCGCCCCGTATAGGCCTATGCCCGTGCGGTAAAGCCAGCGTGCAGGGGTCACTCGTAGTAATACTGTTGCTGATCGCGCTTGTAGAACGGCATCATCCACCCGATGCGGAAACCGAACATGAGGTCGATGCGCTTCTGATCGATCGGGGCGCGGCTGGTGTAGTCGAAGCTGCGCAGGCTGGAGAGGAACCCTTGCGTGAACTCGAACCCCGCATAGAGATTGAGCAGCTTGCGGCCGCTCTGGAAATGATACCCGATGTACTCCTGGATCATGGCCCCCCCGCACATGCGGTCGTAGCCTTTCTCGTATTCCTCAAAAAGGAGCGGAACGGTGTTGTCGCGCACATCATAGCCCACCCAATGGCACATGAAACCACCGCCAACCTTGAGCATGATGCCGCTGTTGGGGTTAGGGGCCAGCCATTTGGCGGTGAACAATCGGCCCACATGGGCTGACAGCGTGTATCCCTTCTGGCTCACATTGATGACGGCCGGTGAGCCATCGCGCCCTATGATGAGGCCGCTGGAGGTGAGCAAGGGTTCGAGGATCTGCTCAAACCCTTTTACCTCATCCCCGAAAAGGTAATGCCCTTCTATTCCGATGTACCAGTTCTTCCTGGTCTTGTAGCCCAGTCCGCCACCTATGGAGTGGGTGAGGCCGAACCGCGCAGCCATGTCGCCCGCGGGCAGATTGATGGAGTAAGATACGCTGAAGATGGGCGATGGCATGACAGAGTCGCGCGGGTTCTGGGCCCGGACGGTGCCGCAGCACAGCAAAATCAGCAGGGCGATGGCGTATCTGCGCATGACCGCACGAAGATAGGCGAGGGGGTCAGGCCTTGGCGTAGATGCCCAGCTCAGGGTCGCCCCCTTGCCTTATCTGCCCACGGTACATGCCCTCGGTGTTGAAATCGAGGCAGATATTGCCTTTGCTGTCAAGGGCTATCAGGCCACCGTCACCGCCCAGTTGCGCCAGCCTCTGGTGCACCACGCGGTTGCAGGCATCTGCCAGCGACAGGCCCGCATACTCCATGAGGCAGCTCACATCGTAGGCCACCACGCCCCGCAGGAAATACTCGCCACTGCCCGTGCAGCTCACCGCACAGGTGGCGTTGTTTGCATAGGTGCCGCAGCCTATTATCGGGCTGTCGCCCACCCGCCCGAAACGCTTGTTGGTCATGCCTCCGGTGCTGGTGGCAGCAGCCAGGTTGCCGTGCACATCGAGGGCCACTGCGCCCACCGTGCCGAACTTCTGCTCCTTGGTGGCCGTGTGGTCAAGCATGGTGAGGTCGGTGCCCGCCACCTCCTGCCACTGCCGGTGGCGCTGCTCGGTGTGGAAATACTCCTCCGGCTCAAAGACGCAGCCGATGGACCTTGCGAACTCTGTGGCGCCCTCGGCCGCCAGCAGCACATGGCCGCTGCGCTCCATCACCGCGCGGGCAAGGCTAATAGGGTTGCGCACCCCCTGCACCATGGCCACGGCACCCGCACTGCGGTCGCGGCCGTTCATGATGCTGGCGTCCATTTCGTGCGTACCGGCACTGGTGTACACACTGCCTCGCCCAGCATTGAACAGGGGGCAGTCCTCCAGCTCGCGCACAGCGGCCTCTACGGCATCCAATGAGGTGCCCCCTGCACCGAGCACCTTGGCCCCTGCACCGAGCGCGTCATGCAGAGCCTGACGGTAGCGGGCCTCCAGTTCGGGGGTCATGAGCGCTGGCAGTATGGTGCCCGCGCCACCATGTATGGCAAGTGTCCACTGTGTCATGGCTCAGCGGCTGAATATCACTTCCGACTCGGCCACACGCCTGCGTTGGCTGTACACCCCCTCGGCCTTGCCCTTGCCGCAGCCTATCACCATACATATCTCAGCCGCACCGGGCAGGCCCAGGGCCTTCTTGATGCGCACCTCGTCAAATCCTTCCATGGGGCAGGTGTCGAGGCCCTCGGCCGCCATGCTCAGCATAAAGGTCTGTGAGGCTATGGCAGCACTTTTGTGCAGCATCACACGCTGGTCGGCATGGCTCACCATGCGCAGGCTGGGCCCCTTAAGCAGCAGGTAGGTGCGCAGTACGGTGCGCACCGCGCGCCAGAATCCGAACGGGTCGTTGCGGTACATGAGCGGCATCAGCATGCGGTAATACTGCAGGGCCCTCTTGTCCCTCGATGTCAGTTCGGCCTTGTCCTTGAACTGTTCTTTCAGTTGGGCCAGGTTCCATTTCACCCGTTCGCGCCATTTGTCCTGGCGGCATACAACCACCACCAACTGGTTGGCCGTGCGGGCCGCGCTCTGTTTCAGGCACGCCTTGGTGATGCGCTCGTGCGTCTGCCTGTCGCGCACCTGGTGGAACTCCCACAGCTGCATGTTGCTGCTGTTGGGCGAAAGCACCGCGCGGCTCAGACCGCGCCTAACAGCATCAGTCACATCCGTGTGCTCATCAAACACGCGCACGGCCTTGCGCCTTTCCACTATCTCACCAAATTCCTTGCTCAGTTCCATGCATCATCCTTAAGGGGCGGCAAAGGTATCTGTGCGGCACGGGCCCATGCCGTGCACATGGTGCGGATGTGGCATCAGGACCTGCGCACTGCTTCAGTCACACGGTTAATGATTCAGACCGGACGGCTCCCTCTGCGCCACGTACCGTGGCGGTGGTGAAGCTGGCCTGAGGTTAATTGACCTGAATATCGGCCCGAATGAACATCAACATCGGGCGGTTGTGGCGGAGAGGGAGGGATTCGAACCCCCGGTACCTCGCGGTACACCTGATTTCGAATCAGGCACATTCGACCACTCTGACACCTCTCCGGTAAGTCAAAAAAAATTCCCGCGGTTCAGCGGGAAGGAGCGGAGAGAGAGGGATTCGAACCCCCGGAGGTATTACCCTCAACGGTTTTCAAGACCGCCGCAATCGACCGCTCTGCCATCTCTCCGGGGCCAAAAGTACACTTTCGGGTGCAGTTGCCCTACCACGGCATTTCATCATTTTCATTTTGCTGAATGGGCTGATTGATAGCCGCTTGGGCGGTTCACCTATCAGAAACGGAGGTTGTAGCCGGGCTTGACTATGAAGCGGAGGATGTCAGGTTGGTCGGTCTGGGTGACACGCCACGAGAAGTTGACGCTGGCTATCTTAAAGATGTTCTCGATGCCGAAACCCACCTCGACATAGGGCACATCGGTGCCTTTGAGGCCATAGGGCAGGCGCACCTCGCCATTTCTGTTCTGGGTCGAGATGGTGCCATAGAAACCACGGGCAAACACCACCTCGCGCAGCTTTAGGCGGTTGACCCACGGTATCATATTGAAGAAGAGCCCATCAAAGTGATGCTCGAGATGGAGCGATACGTACCTGTCGGCCCCGAACTCCATGAAGTTGAGCAGATTGAAAGAGGAGGAATTGTTGATGATGAGCGGATTGGCGCTGGGGTAATAGAGCAGCGGCCAGGGCACATCGCCAAATATCCAACCCCCTTCGGCCAGGATGGAGAGGAACCCGAGGCGGTTGGCACGTAGCCTGTGCTCCACCTTCAGGCGCAGGTGCTGGTAATTGAATCGGCCGTCCCACAGGCCCTTTATCCCCACATCGAGGTGCAGGGATATAATGGGCCATTCGGGGGCGAAGAGGCCGCGCACCGGTTCATCGTACCCGCCCGGCAGGTGGCCCAGTCCGTAGCAGTAGCGCACCGTGAGGCCGAAACCTGAGTTGTGCAACGTGCTGATGCGCCCAGTAGGAACTTGGTCCTGAAGGGTGAACCTGCTGTCGAGGGCGGTGAAACCCTCGCTGAAGCCAGTGAGGCGGGTGGTGAGGCCTGCCAGCCACTGCCGTTCGGCCGTGACGTGCAGCCGCTCGTGCATCAGCCAGCGACTGGACCCGGTGAGCTTGTAGAAGGAGTTGAGCACATTGTCGAGCGGCTGCACGGTGTGGTGGCGACCCGGTTGCACCATGTCGTTGCGGTACTGCATGCCGAAGCGCGTGTGCCGTCCGAAACGCTGGCTGGGCTGCCAGCCCACCTCAAACATCGACTTCAGTTTCTCATCGCCAATGCCATAGGCCAGATATCCGCCCAGGTTCCATTTGCGGCTGAACTTCTCGCTGGTGCGCAGGCCCAGCTTCACGCGGTGGCTCTCGTAGCGGTTGTAGGTGTAGAAGGTGAGCACATCGCCCAGCTCCACAGGGCCCAGTGGCACCCAGTTGTCGGCTATGGCGCGCAGCAGGGCCTCGGTGCGTTTCCAGCGCGGGTCGTTGTTCATGCGTCCCACCATGGTCATCAGGTTGCGCTCCTCGGTGCTGAAGGTGTCGGGGCGGGCCTGTTGCCAGAATGCATCGGTGCGCAGCTCGGCACTGTCGGCCACGGTAAGGGGGGCGGCCTGGCGCAGCAGGGCCTCAGGGCCCGCGCTGCCCAGCACTATGTCGCTTATGGTGGTGGTCTTGCGGCCGAAGAAACCGGTCAGGTCCTTGGCATTCTCCACCACCGTGAAATCGGCAATGACCTGACTCCTGGTGAGGAACCACTGTTTCCCCTCTATGAGCGAGAAATTCTGCCTTATCCAGTAGTTGCGTACAAAATTGACATTGGCCTCGATGCTGAACTCGAGGTCCATCTGCACCACGGCATAGGTGAGCGAGTCGATGAGCATGGTGCCACGGAAGGCCACATCGGCCTCGCCCTGTGGGCGGTATGTGATGTGGTAGCACCTGCGGCCATCGTGTGTGTGCAGGCTGTCGCTCAGCACATAGCGGTAGTAGAGGCGGAAGTTGTCGTTGACCGGGCTGGGGAAGGTGCGGTCTAGGATGACCACGTTGTTGGCGTAGATATCGGGGTCAACGTGCATGTCGCCCACAAACTCCATGATGCGGGGTGCGCGGAAGAACTTGTAGGTGCGTGTGCCCAGCACCTCGCGCCTGCGGGCCTCGGGCTGCCTGCGCCAGGCGTGGCGCTCGCTGTTCTCGGTCATGAGTATGGGCAGGTAGCGCACGCCCTTGTCGGTGGTGTCGGCATTGTCCCAGATGTAGTCGAAGGGCCGCAGCAGGATGTTGCGCTTGGCCTTGTCGGTGAAGTTGTTGAGGTCGAACTGCACGCGGTGATAGGCCATGTAGGTGTAGGCGCTCTGGGCGGTTGCGGCATTGGTGGGCTTCAGCTCCACCACCTTGCGCAGGATGCGCCACGCGGGGTTCTCGCCCGGCCGCACGCGCACCTCGGCCAGCTCGAAGCTGCGGGGCCGCAGGGCAATGTCGAGCCCGGTGGTGGTGCCTGCCCGCACGGGCACGGTGCTGGGGTAGTAGCCTGTAAAGGACACCTGCAGCGAGTCGAACCTGCGGCCCGCCTCGAGGAGGAAGTGCCCAAGGGTATCGGTGACGGTGCCCAGGCCGCTGCCCTTGAACACCACGTTGACGAAGGGGAGGGGCTGGCCTGTGGCGGCATCGGTGACGTGGCCCGACACGCGCACCTTCTGCCCCAGGGCCGGGAGGGCGCAGACACAGGCCCACAACCACACTGCCACACCTACCTGCCTGCCCGTTATCACGGGGCAAAGGTGATCAGGGGGGCAGGTTGTGAGGAGATGAGCGGAACGAGAGGGTGGGTATTGAGAAGGGCGAGGGAGGGGATGGGGCCTTGCGCAAATGCCACCGAACCTGATGCAAGGGCTGCCGAACCTGATGCAAATGCCACCGAACCTGATGCAAAGGTTGGCGAACCTGATGCAAATGCCACCGAACCTGATGCAAATGGTAGCGAACCTGATGCAAATGGTAGCGAACCTGATGCAAGGGCTGCCGAACCTGATGCAAATGGTAGCGAACCTGATGCAAGGCCCAGAGAACCTGATGCAAGGAATGGAGAACCTGATGCAAGGAATGGAGAACCTGATGCAAGGAATGGAGAACCTGATGCAAGGGCTGCCGAAGCTGATGCAAGGACTGCCGAACCTGATGCAAGGGCTGCCGAACCTGATGCAAGGGCTGCCGAACCTGATGCAAGGGCTGCCGAACCTGATGCAAATATTCCACAGAATGCTGGATAAGAAGGCAATATGCTGCATTCCAAGGGGGGCAGGAGTAGAGGGCAGCCTGTTCGGACACGTTGAGACTATCCTCGTATATGAGCCGCTCCTCTAGGAAGTCGCGGAGGGCGGGGTATGCCTAATCTTCCTTTTGTCTTGATATCCCGCATGGGCGGGATAAACTCCAGGATCAAAACCCTTCGACTGCGCTCAGGGCGACATGAGGCTTGTGGACATTTCCCAGCGAGAACTCGGGGACGGTCGGAGGGGAGGGGAGTATCGCTCTTCATCCTTTTGTCTTGATACAAAAGGATCAAAAAATCAAGGCTGGTGGACATTTCCCTGCGAAAACTCGGGGACGGTCGCTTCCGCGCGTTCCGGGCCGTTCGGAAGACCTCACTCTACGGAACGCTTCCTGTAGGCTCGCGCACGCTCCCTAACCCCGGTTTCGCAACGGGAAATGTCCAAGGCCGCCCAGCGAACCGCTCCGACATGGCGGTTGCACGTAGCGTGCTTTTGGTAGGACTGTAGGGAATCATAAAAAAAATCGTGGCATGGAGTACGGATATGGGTGTGAAATGAATTTTTCGATACATTCGTCCCTGTCAAACACGAAAAACCATACGAGAGATGGCCGTAGAAAGACCCGTATCGCTGTTCAGGTGCAAGCAAAATGAGCTGATTGCCGTTGCGTACATCGCGTACCGAAGTTACATGGAGAGCCAGTTGGAGATGGCTCTGCACAAGGGAAAGTATACTGCCGCGTGGGGGGCAGCATTCAAGGCACAGATAGATGCCGCTAAGAACATGCGGAACTTTCAGGCGCGGAACTCGCGGGCTGAAGGGCTGAAGATAGACCTTGACGCGAAGAACAGGCAGATATGCGACAAGTGGCAAGGGCTGAAACTGCATATAGCTGATGTGCCTGCATGGGCGAATAAGCAGAAGGCCATGCTTGAAGAGGCCGGATGGCTGAACTATGAATCGGCCGTGAAGGGCGGATGGGCCAGCACTGTTGAACTGGTGGCGATGGCCAACACGTTCATGAATGACCACAGTGCCGATCTGGTGACCCCAGACAACATGCCTACTGCCTTTCCAGGGGATTTTGCAGCACTGGGCACTGAGTTCAGTAACCTGCTTGAGGAATTTGAGGATGCGAATCAGGACAGTGATGAGGACACGG
>JBIKWM010000010.1:0-91164 GCA_044356305.1 Flavobacteriales bacterium | reverse complement strand
TGCATCTAGCCCGGCTGCCTCAAAACCATCGGCCAGAAGTGTCTCTCTGAACTTTTTGAAAGGATCGCGCGCCCAATGTTCAGCCAGATTAGCATCTGACCTGTAGAATTCCATGCGCACACCGCTGGTGTGGTGGTTAAGAAGTGGCACTTTGGCATGAACCAGAAATGGTCTGCGTTCCTTGCGCACTGTGGCTATCACCTCTTGTAATGTGCTGTGGCACAGATCGAAATCGGTGCCATCGATGGTGCGCACCTCCAGTCCTTTGAAACCACGGGCGTATTCTGTTGCATCCTGCACCCGTATCTCATCAGCACTGGCGCTTATGTCCCACTCATTGTCCTGTACCAAGTAGATGATGGGCAGGCTTTTAAGCACGGCCATCTGGAGCGCTTCGGCCACTTCGCCCTCTGTAATGCTTGCATCGCCCAATGAGCACACCACTATCGGCTGTTCCTTGCCCCATCCGTTAAGTGGCAGTTCAGCCTGCTCACGATATTTTATCCCTAATGCTATGCCTGTGGTGGGAATGGCCTGCATGCCCGTGGCCGAGCTCTGATGCGGAATTTTTGGCATGCCTTCGCGCCTCAGGCTGGGGTGACTGTAGTAGGTGCGCCCTCCGCTGAAAGGGTCGTCTCGCTTGGCCATGAGCTGCAACATCAACTCGTATGGCGACATGCCAATGCCCAACAGGATGCTGTCATCTCGATAATACGGAGCCACCCAGTCAATGGCTGTGAGTTGCATGCCCAATGCCAGTTGAATGGCCTCTTGCCCTCGGCTGGTGGCATGCACGTACTTCGCTGTTATCCGCGCATTCTCCTCATAAATGGCGGCCATGGCACGGGCAGTGCACATCAGGCGCCATGCCTTCGATAGCACATCTCGGCCCGTGTGCAGCTTGCTCTCTTGTGCTGTGGCGGTGCTCATGGCGCGAAAGTAGGATGGATGTGCTGTGCATTCCCTGCCCCTTTCAACGACACAATAATCTGCTCATTCAGACGTTAGAAGCCCTAAACCAATTGAACATGAGACCGCAGGAACGAAATGCCTCAGTGAGTTACATCAATACCAGGCGACAAGGTCAGCACAAGGCCACTTTGATAGCCAAGGTGGATGAACAGAGAATAAGGGTTGACTGGGAATGTACCGACCATTTTGAACAGCGATGCAAAGAAGGTGGTCTGTCCATTCAGGATGCATTGCTGATCATCGACCTCGGACTGTGCATTCCCAAAGGCCATTACAACCTGTATGCGATTTCGCGTCAGATGGCCCACGAACTCAATCTCGATACCGAATTTCAAAGGCTACAGGGCTGGGTGGTGGTGGAGAGTGCCGATGGCGCACTTGTCACCTGCTACAAGACGCATGACGCCTACGGCACCATTAAGAAGAAGCGTATTCTGTACGACCACCGAAGGCATCCGCACTGAATGGCCCTTCAACTCTCGCTTCTACCTTCGGCCCCGCCAAAAAAGGAGCCGAGAATGAGCCAGAGTCTTATAGAATGTGTGCCCAACATCAGTGAGGGGCGCGACCGCACAAAGATTGACGCCATTGCCAATGTGGTTACCACTGTTGAAGGGGTACGCCTGCTCAACGTGGATCCAGGAGCGGCCACCAATCGCACCGTCATCACCTTTGTGGGTGCGCCAGATGCCGTATGCGAAGCCGCATTCCGACTGATAAGGAAGGCCGCTGAACTTATAGACATGAGCCGTCATAAAGGCGAGCATCCGCGCATGGGTGCCACCGATGTGTGCCCGCTCATACCCATTTCGGGCATATCCATGGAGGAGACTGCCCGCTACGCCCATGCTCTTGGTAAAAGGGTTGGTGAGGAACTTGGAATTCCCGGCTATTTCTACGAGTATGCCTGCACCGAGGAAAAACGCAGGAATCTGGCCAGTTGCCGAGCAGGCGAATACGAGGGCCTTCAGAAGAAACTTGTTGACCCTGCATGGAGGCCCGATTTCGGACCGGCTGAGTTCAACGCCTCAGTGGCGCGCACGGGTGCCACAGCTATTTCGGCCCGTGACTTCCTGGTGGCGTACAACATCAATCTGAATACGACCAGCACCCGTTGGGCAAACGCTATCGCCTTTGACATTCGCGAGGCTGGCCGGGTGATACGCGAAGGCGACCCATTGACAGGCAAGCCCGTGCTCGATGCCAATGGCGAACAGCAGCGTATACCAGGCACACTTAAAGCGGTGAAGGGCATAGGCTGGTTCATTGAGGAATATGGCATTGCACAGGTTTCGCTCAACCTTACCAACATCACCATCACTCCAGTGCACGTAGCCTTTGAGGAAGCCTGCAAGAGCGCCCAGGCCCGTGGGATACGCGTGACTGGTAGCGAGCTCATTGGCCTAGTGCCGCTGAAGTGCCTCACCGATGCCGGGCGCTATTTCCTTGAGAAACAGAGGCGAAGCACCGGGGTGAGCGATGCCGAGCTGATCAAGATCGCGGTTAAGAGCCTCGGTCTCGATGACCTGGCCCCGTTCCGCCCCGAAGAGCGCGTGATAGAGTATTTGATTCGCGACACAACGAAAGAACGGCTCATAGGCATGGACCTCCGCGCGTTTGCCAATGAGACTGCCAGCGAGAGCCCTGCTCCAGGCGGTGGCAGTATTGCGGCCTATGTGGGTGCGTTGGGCGCGGGCCTCGGCACGATGGTGGCCAACCTGAGCAGCCACAAGCGCGGCTGGGATGAGCGTTGGCACGAGTTCAGCATTCAGGCGCAGGAGGGCCAGCGCATAAAAGATGCACTTCTTCGCATGGTGGATGAGGACACGGCCGCATTTAACGCCATCATGGCGGCATTCGGGCTGCCAAAGAACACCGATGCCGAAAAGTCCGCTCGCTCAGCAGCCATTCAGGATGCGACCAGGCAGGCCATCCTTGTGCCGTTGAAGGTCATGGAACTTGCCCATGCATCCATGACCCTTCTGCGCGCCATGGCCTCTAATGGAAATCCTAACAGCGTAAGTGATGCCGGGGTAGGGGCACTCTGCGCCCGTAGTGCTGTGATGGGTGCCCACCTCAATGTGAGAATAAATGCCAGTGGCCTCAAAGACAGAACGTTCCTTGACGAGGTGCTGGCCAAGGCCGCACGCATTGAGGCCGAGACCATTGAAGCCGAAAAGGAGATCTTGCTGATTGTGAATGGTAAGATCGAGGGCTGAGACCTGAAACATTCGAAATCGTCTGTTGATTTTTGTGTTTCTGTTAATGTGAATCGACAGAATCCACCTCACTTCACTACGTATTTACACGTATCCGCGCTTGTGGCAGGCCATTACCTTTGCGCCCCTTAAAAGGTGACCCTGTTTGGAAACCATCGCCCGCAAAGAGCTTGATTTCAGCCAATTTGCCTCCATCGTGTTCGATGGGGAAGATGCCGCAATATCTCCGCAACAGCGCGAAGTGGTGCAGCGGTCGTATACCTTTCTGAAAGAGTACTCGAAGGACAAGATCATATACGGTATCAACACGGGTTTCGGACCTATGGCCCAGTATCGCATAAGCGATGCTGACCTCGATCAATTGCAGTATAATCTTATCCGTTCGCACAGCAGCGGGCTGGGAGAGGGCCTGAGCGATACTCAGGTGCGTGCCGTGATGCTCTGCCGTCTCAACACCTTGTGCCGGGGCGGGTCGGGCATTAGCATTGATGTGGTTGATCAATTGGTCGGCTTCATCAATCAGGGCATTTACCCATACATACCAGAGCATGGCAGTGTGGGTGCCAGTGGTGACCTTGTGCAACTTGCCCATCTGGCCTTAGGCCTGATTGGCGAAGGCAAGTGCCGCCACAGAGGTGTGGACCGCGATACAGCCGATGTGCTCCGCGAGCTGAACATCGACCCCCTGAAGCTGAAACTGCGCGATGGTCTGGGCCTGATCAACGGCACATCGAACATGAGCGGCATCGGCCTGGTAAACCTCTATCATGCCGAGCGGCTGCTCAGTTGGGCCGTGCTGATGGGCTGCACCATTAACGAACTGGTGCGCAGCTTTGACGACAGCTACAGTCAGCCACTCAATGCTGCCAAGCACCATGTGGGCCAACAGCAGGTGGCCGCATCCATGCGGGCCATTTTGGCCGATAGCAGGCTGATACGTAAGCGCGAGGAGACATTTTTTGGTGATGGCAACATCAATGGAATAGACAGCTACGCTCCTATCAAGGATAAGGTGCAGGAGTATTACTCCTTCAGGTGCATACCTCAGATATTGGGCGTTGTGCACGAGACCCTGACCGATGTGCGCAAGGTGCTGCTGGATGAGGTGAACAGCACGAACGACAATCCTGTGGTAGACCTTGAAGGTGGCCACGTGTATCATGGCGGCAACTTTCATGGCGATCACGTCTCGTTTGCCATGGACCGCCTTAAAATGGTGATGGTACGCCTTACTCAGTTGTGCGAGCGTCAGCTCAACTATCTGTGCAACAGTGCCATCAACGACAAGTTCCCACCTTTCATGAACATGGGAACCTTGGGCCTCAACTTCGGGGTTCAGGGCATGCAGTTCACCGCCACCAGCACCACGGCCGAGAGCCAGACATTGGCCTATCCTATGTATCTGCACACTATTCCGTGCAACAACGACAATCAGGACATTGTGAGCATGGGCAGCAACAGTGCGCTGCTATGCTACAAGGTCATTCAGAACGCTTATCAGGTGCTGGCGATTGAGAGTGTGGCCGCAGCACAGGGCATTGATATGCTGGGCTGCGCAGGCGATCTCTCATCTCAGAGCCGCGGTCTCTACACCGCGGTGCGCTCCGTTCTGCCCCCTTTTGCCGATGACCGACCCCGGTTTACCGAGCTGACCAGACTCACAGCTTATTTTATGAATCACCCACCGCTACACCCAGTGCTATGAGAAAATGCGCACTTGTTACCGGTGGTTCTCGAGGAATAGGCCAAGCTGTGTGTGTGGCATTGGCCAAGGACCATGGCCTGCATGTGCTGGTGAACTACGCCAGCAATCGGACTGCTGCCGATAACACCGTATCGACCATCGTTGCCAATGGTGGATCGGCAGAGCCCATTTGTTTTGACGTGGCCGACCGCGAAGCTGTGAACAATGCCATCACTCAATGGGAAACCACCAATCCAGATGACCGCATTGAGGTGCTGGTGAACAATGCCGGCATAACACGTGATGGTCTTTTTATGGTGATGAGCCCCGAAGACTGGGACGGAGTGATCAACACATCACTGGGCGGATGGTACAATGTGACCCACCGCCTCATCAGTAAAATGGTACGCAACCGCTACGGACGTGTGATCAGCGTAGTGAGTGTCAGCGGTATGATGGGCAATGCCGGACAGGCCAATTACAGTGCGGCCAAAGCTGCGGTGGTAGGGGCCACCAAGGCCTTGGGCAAGGAACTGGCCAAGCGCAAGATCACGGTAAATGCCGTGGCCCCAGGATTCATCCGCACCGATATGACTAAAGACTTTAACGAAGCTGAAATGGCGGGAATGATACCCATGAACCGCTTCGGTGAGGCCCATGAAGTGGCCTCAGCAGTGAGTTTTCTCGCCTCAAATGGCGCATCATACATCACCGGTGAGGTGATCAATATCAACGGTGGATTGTATTGTTGAGCGATGGAGAAGCGTGTTGTGATAACCGGTATGGGAATATGGTCGTGCCTGGGCAACGGCCTCGATGCCGTGCGCGACTCGCTTTACCATGGTCGTTCGGGCATTGTGTTTGACCCCGTGCGCAAAGAGATGGGATTCCGTTCGGCCCTGACCGGCAAAGTTGACATGCCCGACCTGAAAGAGGTGCTCAACCGGAGGCAGCGCGTGATGATGAGCGAAGAGGCATATTATGCCCACGCCAGCACCATGGAGGCATTGGCTCAGGCCAGAATGGGGCAGGATTTCATCGATGCCAATCAGGTCGGGATCCTGTTCGGCAACGACAGTTCGGCACAGGCAGTGATTGAGGGCGTTGACCTGCTTCGTGAGAAGAAGGACACTCAGCTGATCGGCTCGGGCAACATTTTCCAGAGCATGAACTGCACTGTTACCATGAATCTGGCGACCAACTTCCGCCTGAAAGGCGTTAACATGACCATAAGTGCAGCTTGCGCCAGCGGAAGCCACTGCATTGGCATGGGATACCTTTTGGTGAAGTGGGGCCTGCAAGATCAAGTTGTTTGCGGTGGTGCGCAGGAAGTGAATGCGTACGCCTTTGGCAGTTTCGATGCCATTGGTGCGTTCAGCACCCGCGAGAGCGATCCTACCCGTGCCTCGCGCCCGTTCGACCGAGACCGCGATGGACTTGTACCCAGCGGAGGTGCGGCCACGGTGATTGTTGAGAGTATGGAGAGCGCCCAACGCAGAGGTGCACCCATTTTGGCTGAGATCATCGGCTACGGGTTCACCAGCAATGGTGAGCACATCAGCAATCCCAACGTGGATGGGCAGGTGCGGGCATTGAACATGGCTTTCTCGCAGGCGGGCATACCCGTGTCAGACATTGACTATGTGAATGCCCACGCCACATCGACCCCCGTGGGCGACCGCAACGAGGCCGAGGCACTGGCCCAGGTATTCGGCAGTCACAGACCATGGGTGAGCAGCACAAAGAGCCTCACCGGCCACGAGTGCTGGATGGCCGGGGCCAGCGAGGTGGTCTATTCTCTGCTCATGATGCGCGATAACTTTGTGGCCCCGAACATCAACTTCGAGAACCCGGATGATGTTTCGGCCAGACTGAACATTGCTGCGCGCACCATCGAAACACCTGTCAATACCGTACTTTCCAATTCTTTCGGCTTCGGAGGCACCAATTCAACCCTCATTTTCCGCAAATTAAACGTCTGAAAAATCAACCCCGACCCCATGGACCGCTCCGAGATTAAAGACCGCGTAAGGGCCTTTCTCACTGATGAATTCGAGATAAATCCGAACATCATACAGGACGATGCCCCCATGGCTAAGACCCTCGACCTGGACAGCCTCGACTATGTGGACATGGTTGTGATCATAGAAGAGAATTTCGGATTCAAGATGACTGCCGATGACTTCCAGCAGATCTCTTCATTCAGCAGCTTTTATGATTTTATTGAGGCGAGGGTGATCTGACCTTTTTCCTCTGTTCATTTCGCCCTTCTTTTTGTTGATAAATGGCCTGTAACGGGCCATTGAGTGCACATTCATGCCCATTGGCAGGGGTTATTTTCGGGGCTATTCCCCCAAAGGGGCATAATAGAACCCTGTAATCAGTTAATGTTGATTAAATGGCTGAAGGAGAAAGGATTATCCCGATAAATATCGAGGAGCAGATGAAGACCGCCTACATCGATTATTCGATGTCGGTGATTGTGGGCCGAGCGCTGCCCGATGTGCGCGATGGCCTTAAGCCGGTACACCGCAGGGTGCTCTACGGGATGTTGGAACTGGGGGTGCTCAGCAACCGTCCCTACAAGAAGAGCGCACGTATTGTGGGTGAGGTGCTCGGTAAGTATCACCCTCATGGCGACTCATCGGTATATGATACCATGGTGCGCATGGCCCAGGAGTGGAGCCTGCGCTATCCGCTAGTTGACGGGCAGGGCAACTTTGGCAGTGTGGATGGCGACAACCCTGCTGCCATGCGTTACACCGAGGCCCGTCTGCGCAAGATTGCGGAGGAGATTGTGGCCGACATTGATAAGGAGACAGTTGATTTCACCCTCAACTTTGACGATACACTGCAGGAGCCTACCGTGATGCCCACCCGCATCCCGAACCTGTTGGTCAACGGATCGGCCGGTATCGCAGTGGGCATGGCCACCAATATGGCCCCTCACAACCTCTCTGAGGTGATTGACGGCACGGTTGCCTACATTGATAATCGCGACATCACAGTTGCAGAGCTTGTTCAGTACATCAAGGCCCCTGATTTCCCGACCGGGGGCATCATATATGGGCAAGAAGGTGTGCGCGAGGCCTTTGAGACAGGTCGAGGGAGAGTGGTGATACGCGGTCGCGCAGAGTTTGAGGAGGTGAATGGCCGCGAGCAGATCATTGTCACAGAGATTCCATACCAGGTCAACAAGGCTTTGATGATCAAGGCTACGGCCGAACTCGTCAACGACAAGAAACTTGAAGGGATATCTGACATACGCGATGAGAGCGACCGTAAGGGCATGCGCATCGTGTATGAGCTGAAGCGCGATGCCATGCCGAGTGTTGTGCTCAACAACCTGTACAAGTACACCTCTCTTCAGACCTCTTTCAGCGTCAATAACATAGCGCTTGTGAAGGGGCGTCCTGAGATGCTTAACCTCAAGGCCCTGATTGTTCACTTTGTGGATCACCGGCACGATGTGGTGGTGCGCAGGACCAAATACGAGCTGGCTCAGGCCGAGAAGCGCGCCCACATACTCGAAGGGTTGATCATTGCGGTCAATAACCTCGATGAGGTGATTCGGATAATACGCGAGAGCAGCACCCCCGATGCCGCCCGCGATGAACTGATGGGCAAGTTCGCGCTGAGTGAGATACAGGCCCGTGCCATTCTAGATATGCGCCTTCGCGCACTAACCGGACTGGAAATTGAAAAACTACGCGAGGAATATACCGAACTGATGAAGCACATCGAGTACCTGCGCAGCATTCTTGCTGACGAGGGGCTCCGCATGAAGATCATCAAGGACGAACTGATTGAGATCAAGGAGAAGTACGGAGACAAGCGCAGGAGCGAGGTGGTGTTTGATAGTGCCGACCTCACCATGGAGGATATGATAGCCGATGAAGAGGTGGTGATAACCATTTCGCACATGGGTTATATCAAGCGCACCCCACTCACTGAATACCGGCAGCAGGCCCGTGGAGGCAAAGGTTCGCGCGGTAGCGCCACCCGCGAGGAGGATTTCATCGAGCACATTTTTGTGGCCACGAACCACAACTATATGCTCTTCTTCACCGAAAAGGGCCGTTGTTTCTGGCTCAAGGTGTATGAGATACCCGAAGGCACCCGTACCACCAAGGGCCGGGCTATTCAGAACCTGATCCAGATTGAACCGGATGATAAGGTGATGGCCTACATGAACACCAAGTCGCTGAAAGACGAGGAGTACATCAACAACCATTTCGTGATACTGTGTACCAAGAAAGGGGTTATTAAGAAGACCACCCTTGAAGCGTACAGCCGCCCGCGTGCCAACGGCATCAACGCCATCACCATCCGCGAGGATGACCAACTGTTGGAGGCCCGTCTTACCACAGGCAATGACGAGATCATGATGGCCCTCAAGAGCGGCCGTGCCATCCGTTTCAACGAGAGCAAGGTGCGCCCCATGGGCCGCAACGCCAGCGGTGTACGTGGTATCTCTATTGAAGATGAAAAGGATGAGGTGGTAGGCATGATCTGCATCAACGACCCGGCCACACAGACTGTTCTGGTTGTGAGCGAGAACGGCTACGGCAAGCGCAGCTACCTCAACGATCCAGAAGATGGTGAACCGGTTTACCGCGTGACCAACCGTGGCGGCAAGGGTGTGAAGACTATCAGCATAACTGACAAGACCGGTAACCTTGTAGCTATCAAGGATGTGAAGGAAGACGATGGGCTTATGATCATAAACCGGTCGGGCATCACCATCCGCTTGGCGGTTAACACCATGCGTGTGATGGGCCGTGCCACCCAAGGTGTGCGCCTCATCAATCTGGGTAAAGGCGACCAGATAGGTTCAGTGGCGAAGATTGAGGGAGGCGGAGTGGAACCTGAAGAGACCCCCGAAGGTGCTGACGGCAGCGGAACTGCACCCGAAGGAGGCGAAGCAGGCACTGAACCAACGGCAACAGCCGGGGAATGAGATGAAAGGCTAGCACGGTGGTGAGCTGCGGTGCAACTTTTCTGATCGATAATGCGACATGAACTTTTAATTAATCTGTCTGATCGGCACACTTTTGCCGTGCGGAAGCCCTACATACAAAATCCATCATCTGAATCATGAGGACAATAGCCATTACACTTAGCCTGGCTGTGTGCGCACAGGTAGGTATGGCCCAGAAGGCCAAGCGCACAAGCGCAAACAACTACCTCCAATACGGAGAACTTGACAACGCCAAGGAGGCCATAGATGCCGCTTGCCTGCACGATGATACCAAGGGCGAGGCTAAGACCTGGTTCTTCAAAGGCAAGATCTATCAGGCAATTTATGAGACCAAGGATGAGAAGTTCCAGAAACTGAGCGAGAACCCCTTGGCCGAGGCCTATGCCGGATATAAGAAAACGGTGGAGCTCGATACCAAAGGCGAATTCAAAGAAGATCTGGCCCGATACCTCGATGTTGCCGGTAAGCAATTTGTCAATGTGGGCATTGATGCCTACAATAAGAAGCGATACGACATCGCGCTCAACGCTTTTGAAAGCACGGTGGAGATAACCGCCATGCCATATGCCCCACGCACCGACTCACTTGCCATATTTTATGCAGGTGTGAGTGCCGAACAGATGGGCGATCTGGCCAAGGCCGAGAAGTACTATCGCAAGGCCATCTCAATCAGGTATGACATGGAGCGTTCCTTTGTTAACCTCGAGCGCATGTTGCTCAAGGCTGACCGTACCGATGAGGCCCTTGCCCTGATCCAGGAAGGTAAGAAAGCCGTGCCCAGCAGTTCGACCCTTGTTACAGACGAGGTGAACGTGTACCTAAAGAAGAACGAGCACTCAAAGGCGACCGGTGCGCTTGAAGAGGCCATCAGACTCGACCCGACAAACCACACGCTGTACTTTGCCCTTGGCTTCACTAACGACCGTCTGGCGGCCATGGAGGCTGAAAAGGCGACCATGGATGCCACGGTTTACAACGGTTACATTGCAAAGGCCGAGACCAACTACAAAAAGGCCATTGAGATTAAGGCCGACCACTTTGATGCCCTCTACAACCTCGGTGCTCTGTTCTTCAATAAAGCGGTGAAACTGAACGAGGCCGCCAGCAAGATTGATGACACCAAGAAATATGAGGTGGCCAAGAAAGAGGCTGATGCCGTATTCGATCAAGGTCTGCCTTTCTTGGAGAAAGCCTATGCCATCAACCCCACCGATTCGGGTGTATTGCAATCGCTAAAGCAGCTGTACTACCGCAAAATGGTGGATGATTCAAGCTACAAGACGAAATACGATGAAGTGATGAAGCGCATCAGCGGCAAGTGAGCTGAAATGCCTGAAATAGAAAAGGCTCTGCGAAGGCAGGGCCTTTTTTATTTGGCAATGAACCGCACCCGACCACCTACACGTTGGCTCAGGAAACGACTGGCGAAGTAGGCTGTATCGGAAGTGATGTCGGCATCGGGCAGCCAGCCTGCATCGGGCAAAGGCTCAAGGACCACTAATGTATCGGTTCCGCAGACCGGTAGAGATCGGATCAGAGCCTCGCGGTCGTCATAGGCCTGCGAATAGGTCTGTGCCTTTGGCAATTCGATACTGAACTGAAGGACAAGGAAAATGCTCAGGCCGAGCTGCGCAATGGTGATAAGCAATCCTGTGCGCGATCTTGCAAATGAGAGCAACCACGCACCGCTTCTGAAAGCCGCCACTGCCATTAGCAGAGTGACTGAAAGAGGAATGATGAACCATGCCCGGCCTGGCCCGTGATCGCCAAGCGCAAAGGCAAGAAGGGCAGCATTTGCCACAAGAAGCATATCGATGATGAGCAAAGCACGGGAATGGGCCATGACCAGGTGTTTCCATCCGCTGCACTGCATGGAAAATGAACGCATACCGAATCCAGCAAGGGGCAACAGAACCAATAATGCCATGGGCAGGCTGAGTGGGACATCAATGAACACCGTACGCAGGTAGGTCTTGGCCGCCACCACCAGACGGTCAACAGTGCCCAGGTCTGATGCCGCCCCGTGCCGCACCCAGATGCCCGGACCAAGGGCCAAAATGGCAAATCCGATGCACACACCGATGGTGACCAGATGCAACTTGGTGCGTTCGTCTTCTTTCAGTGCATCGGGTGCAATCAACATACTGGCCGAGGCGATGATGGCCGAAAGGGCCACGGCCTCGTTGGCCCCACCGGCATAGACCCCAAGGAATAGCAAGGGAATGGCCCCGAACATGGCCTTCACCTTAGAATGAAGCACCAGACCCGAAGCCAACAACAGCGCCACCACATTGAGCAGATACATGGGGCCGGTGGTTATCCAGTACCATACATCCCATTTTATAGGGGTGATGAGGAAAAGTGCCCCTGTAAGATAAATGGATAGGGATACGGTCATGGACCCATCAAGGCGCAGGTCGAAGCGATGGTTGATTGCTGAGATGAGCAATGCAAAGGCGCACACAAGCCCGATTAGAGTAGCGGCCACATACAGCCAAAGGTCCTGTGGGCCGAGTTCAGTCAATAATAGGTTGACCACTAATGTTGCGCTCCAACGTGGGTTCCAGTGCTGGTACAGTTGTACCATGGCACCCCACGGGCCATGCTGCTCGGAGAGTGACAGGTAGCGCAGGTCATCAGCCGCAAGACGGTCGTGGCGGGCCACAGCAAGTATCAGGGCAAGCATCAGAAGGCCATTGGCCCAGAACAATAAAGTATTGACCCGCCCGTGCATTTCAGGCAACAAAAGTGCAGACAGGGCAGGGCAGGGCGATGATCAGATCACCTGCAGATCAATGCCCAATGCCAAGAGGATCAGCAGCGCTCCGCCCACAATGATGCGGTACCACCCGAACACCTTGAAGCCATATTTGGTGAGGTAACCGATAAAGAAACGTATTGCGGCCATGGCCACCAGAAAGGCCACCACATTGCCAAAGACCAGAATTCCGATGTCGTCTTTGGTGATGGCCTCATATCCCTTGAGCAGCTTGTAGGCCGATGCCGCCAGCATGGTGGGCACTGCAAGGAAGAATGAGAACTCTGCTGCCGTTTTTCGGTCGAATCCCTGTGCCAATCCGCCAATGATGGTGGCTGCCGAGCGCGAAACCCCAGGCACCATGGCGATACATTGAAAAAAACCGACCACCACGGCATTTCGGTAGGTCATATCCTTATCAGGCTTGGTGTTGAAGATCTTATCTACGAACAATAGGAATATGCCACCTAATAGCAATGAGGCGGCCACCACGGTGACGTTCTCAAGAAGGGCATCTATCGCATCGCCAAAAATGAATCCTATGACCGCGGCAGGCAGGAATGCAGCCAGCAGTTTGAAATAGAAATCGATGCTCTGAAAGAAGCGTTTCCAATACAGCACAACCACGCTCAGTATGGCCCCGAACTGGATGTTGACCTCAAACACTTTGACAAACTCGCTGCCGTTTATGCCCAATAGGGCCGAAGCGATTATCATATGGCCCGTGCTTGAAACGGGCAGATACTCGGTTATACCCTCGACTATGGCAAGGATGAGCGCCTCAATGAGCGACATGCCTTACTCTTTGCTCCGATATAGAATGGCCACAATCTCGATGGCGTAGCCCAAAAGCACCACAATGGGCGCCACGGTTATTCTCCGGGTCGAGAATATCTCGGGGCTGTATTTGGTGGGGTCATCGCTGCCGCCACCGGCCATCAGCACAAAACCTATCACTATGACCACCATTCCGAGGGCCATGAGCATGTAGTTCTCCTTACCGAAGGCGAACGTGGGGGTCTTCTTGTCTTTCGACATGGGTGTTGTCAGTTTTCAGTAGTAAAGTTCATCAACGCTCAGGCGCAGGTATTTGCGCACGGCAAATGTGGTAGAAAGCCATGAGATGAGCAGACCCATCATGAGTACAATGACAAAGAGCAAAAGAATTATGTCAATATCGCCAAGACCGAACATCTCGGGCAGGTTGTTGCTCACCACCACCACTATGCCCGCCAGCAGCACGTTGGCCACTGTGGCGCCCACTGCACCGCGCACCAGACCCTGAATGACAAACGGTCTGCGGATGAAAGATTGGGTGGCACCCACCAGTTTCATGCTGTTGATGATGAAACGCTTGCTGTAGACCGATAGGCGTATGTTATTGTTAATAAGGGTGATGGCCACCACACTTAGCAGCCCGCAGAAAATGAGTATGATGATGCCTGCCTTGCTCACGTTGCGGTTTATCTCGCGTATCAGGTCAACAGGGTAATCCACCTCATGTATCACCGGATTGGTGAGCAGCTTTGACTTGATGGTGGCTATTCCTTCCTCGTCAGCGAATTCGGCCTTGATGCGCACATCGATGCTCCTTTTGAGCGGGTTATAGCCCATGAATCCGATAAAATCCTCGCCAAGCGTCTTCTCCAGTTCCTCCGATGCCTCTTCTTGGCTCACAAGCCGGGTGCTGCGGGCAAATCCGCTCGCATCAATCATCTTCTGAAACTGCAGCACATCGGCCTCTTTCGCATCGTCCTTGATGTAGACCGTGAAGCCGATATTCTCCTTCACATAGCTCGATAATGCCTGAGCATAGAGCAGAACCAGACCTAACAGCCCCAACATGAACAGCACCAGCGATGTGCTCACCACCGCACTGATGTTTGATGATAGAATCTGCCTCTTGTGCGCTTTTTCTTCGGGTGTCATATCGGGCCGCTAATGTAGCAGTGCCATTTGCCGCCTCCGATGGGTGCTTAACCGAGTTTAACACAGCGTGCGGTTAATGAGCATTGGGCTATGATACCATCCGATGTGAGGCAGGAAAATCCGTCCGGACCGGCCCGCTATTCCTGCCCCGGTCAGAATTCCCAGCTTTTTCAATTGGCCTAACTTCGCGGCCCTTCAGACCACATGCAGTACAATCCGCAGGAAATTGAGGCCCGTTGGCAGAAACGGTGGGCCGATGAGAAGACTTTCAGGGCCCAGGGCGGTGGCGACCGGCCGAAGTACTACGTGCTCGACATGTTCCCCTATCCGAGCGGTGCGGGCCTGCACGTGGGGCATCCGCTGGGGTATATCGCCTCTGATATCGTATCGCGCTACAAGCGGATCAAGGGTTTCAATGTGCTGCATCCGATGGGATACGACAGCTTCGGGTTGCCTGCCGAGCAGTATGCCATACAGACCGGACAGCATCCTGCCAAGACCACCGAGCAGAACATTGCCACGTACCGCAGGCAGATGGACAGCATCGGGTTCAGCTTTGACTGGGAACGCGAGGTGCGCACCAGCGACCCGTCCTATTACAGATGGACGCAGTGGATCTTCCTTCAGCTCTATGGCGCGTGGTATGATAAGGCAGCTGACAGGGCGCGACCCATCAGCGAACTGACAGCCATCTTCTCCAAAGAAGGTAACGCCACGGTGAACGCCCATTGCGATGAAACGCCCGCATTCACCGCCACCGATTGGAACGATTGGGATGAGGCGAAGCAGCAGACCACCCTGCTCAACTACCGCATAGCCTACCTGAGCGAGGCGTATGTGAACTGGTGCCCCGCCCTCGGCACGGTGCTTGCCAACGATGAGGTGAAGGACGGCTACAGCGAGCGGGGCGGCCACCCCGTGGAGCGCAAGCTGATGAAACAGTGGAGCATGCGCATCACGGCCTATGCCCAACGCCTCTTGGACGGCCTCGACAGGCTGGAATGGAGCGAGAGCCTGAAGGAGCAGCAGCGGAATTGGATAGGTAGGAGTGAGGGGGCGTTGTTGAGGTTTGAGGTGCTGGCACCTGCTGACCTCACCCCCGGCCCCTCTCCTGGGGAGAGGGGTGACGTACCCGGTTATGTCACCGCAGATCCCAAGGTCTATTCGGCTCTGATTGACAGGGCCAAGCAAATGAGGCATGGGTCCACCGAGGCGGAGGATAAAATGTGGCAGTTGTTGCGCAAGAATAGCGCGGGTCATCACTTCCGTAGGCAACACATCATCGATCGGTACATTCCGGATTTTGTCTGTCTCACCAAGAAACTGATTGTGGAGGTGGATGGAAAAATTCACGATTACACCACGGATACGGACGCTGAAAGGACCAGTCGACTGCAAGATCTGGGTTATGAGGTGATAAGATTCACCAATGAAAGGGTACTGAACGAAGGACGGGAAGTGCTCAAGCAGATAACAGAAACTCTGGCCAGAAGGCCCGATTTTTCTGTAGGTAACGATCTGGTGGAAGTCACCTCTCTCCCCAGGAGAGAGGCCGGGAGAGAGGTCTCCTCCCGCCCCTCAGGGGAGGGTAAGGGAGGGGTAATCGAAGTCTTCACCACCCGCCCCGACACCATTTTCGGGGTCTCATTTATGGTGCTGGCCCCGGAGCATGAGCTGGTGGCCCAGATAACCACGGCTGCGCAGAAGGCCGAGGTGGAGGCCTACATCGCCAAGGCCAAGGCCCGAAGCGATAGGGACCGCATGGCCGATGTGAAGACCGTCTCAGGGGCGTTCACAGGGGCCTATGCCGCGCATCCGTTCACAGGCGCGCCCATTCCCATCTGGATAGGCGACTATGTGCTGGCGGGCTATGGCACCGGGGCCATCATGGCCGTGCCAAGTGGCGATGAGCGCGACCACCGTTTCGCGAAGCATTTCAACCTACCTATTCCAAATGTGATAGAGGGAACCGATGTGAGCGAGGCGGCCAATGAGAGCAAGGACGGCACCCTCATCAACTCCGACTTCCTGAACGGGCTGAAGGTGAAGGATGCCATCAAACGCGCCATTTCCCGCATGGAGGAGATGGGCATGGGCAAGGGCCGCATCAACTACCGCCTGCGCGATGCCGTGTTCGGCCGCCAGCGCTACTGGGGCGAACCGATACCGATCTATTACAAGGACGGTATCCCTTATCCCGTGAAGGAGGAGCATCTGCCCATCACCTTACCGGAAATAGACGAATATCTACCTACCGAAACAGGCGAACCACCTCTTGGCCGCGCCAAGGGCTGGGGCTATGACCCTGAGAGAGGGGCTTTGAACGGCAGTGCTCATTCGGGCGTCACCCCTCTCCCCAGGAGAGGGGACGGGGGAGAGGTCTTTCCCTTCGAACTCTCCACCATGCCCGGCTGGGCGGGGAGCAGCTGGTACTTCCTGCGCTACATGGACCCGCACAACACTGATGCCTTCGCCTCAAAGGAGGCCATCGACTACTGGCAAAATGTGGACCTGTACGTGGGCGGTTCGGAGCACGCCACCGGACACCTGCTCTATGTGCGCTTCTGGACCATGTTCCTACACGACCTCGGCCACCTGCCCTTTGATGAACCCGCGAAAAAGCTGGTGAATCAGGGGATGATTCAGGGGAGGAGCAATTTTGTTTATCGAGAAAAGGGAACAGGTCAGTTTGTTTCCAGGAACCTCATTAAGACCTATACGACCTCTGATTTCCATGTCGATGTCAACATCGTTGAGAACGATGTGCTGGATATTGAGAAGTTCAGGCAATGGCGTGAAGAGTATGCCAACGCTGAGTTCATTCTTGAGGACGGCAAATACATATGCGGCTGGGAGGTGGAGAAAATGTCCAAGTCGAAGTGGAATGTGGTGAACCCCGATGACATCATCAGTAAGTACGGGGCCGACACACTGCGGCTGTACGAGATGTTCCTCGGGCCGCTGGAGGATGCCAAACCATGGAACACCAACGGCATCGAGGGCACCTTCCGCTTTTTGCGCAAGTTCTGGAACATGTTCCATGCGGGCGATGTGTTCCGCGTGAGTGACGAGGCGCCCACCAAGGCCGAGCTGAAGGCGTTGCACGCTACCATCAAGAAGGTGGAGGACGACATCGAGAAGCTGTCGCTGAACACCTCGGTGAGCCAGTTCATGATCTGCGTGAACGAACTCACCGACCTCAAATGCCACAAGCGCGCGGTGCTGGAACCGCTGACCATTGTGCTCTCATCCTTCGCCCCGCACATCTGTGAAGAGCTGTGGCAGCAACTGGGCCATGCGGAGAGCATCACCTTCGCCACCTATCCGAAGTTCGAGGCAGCGCACCTGGTAGAGGACACGTTCAGCTATCCCATCAGTTTCAACGGCAAGGTGCGGTTGAACATCGACCTGCCCGCAACCCTCGCACCTGCCGAGGTGGAGGCCATCGTAATGGCGAATGCAGATGTGATAGCACGCCTCGAAGGCGCCACACCCAAGAAGGTGATCGTGGTGCCGAAGCGGATAGTGAACGTGGTGGTGTGAAAGGGATATCGTTAGCTTTGTGAGTAACCCGAAAGCATATGACACTCGCAGCACTCCGACAGATGGTCCATAGCCAAGTGGACAAGGCCGATGAGGCGCAACTGCTCACCATGCTGAGTGTTGTGAAAGAAGTTGCCGACCGATCATCACTGCCAGATGATGGTGCTTTCATTGCTGAGCTTGAGCGCAGATGGGAAGGTTACCTGAAAGGTGAAGAAGAGCCTTTGACCATGGAGGAATGTGAACAGAAAGCGAGAGCCATCCTGAACCGGACGAAATGAGCTATGCAGTCTCGCTGCTCCGATCAGCGCGGAATGAGTACTTGGACGCTGTGACATATTATGCCGAAAGGAGCCGCGCGGCAGCAGAAGGTTTCATCCTGAATTTCAGACTGACTGTTGAGGAGATTTCTGAATCCCCGCTCCGATGGCCCAATTATCAGGCGAATTTCCGTGAATGTCTTGTAAAGGATTACCCCTTCACTATCGTTTACCGAATAGACGAAAGGAAGAATACCGTGGTCATCATCTCCGTATTCCATCAGAGTCGGCACCCGAGAGGTAAGTACGGATCAACACCCTTTAAGGCTGGCCTATGACAGCGACCGTGGTGCCTGAGCCGACCGTGAACGTGGTGGTATAGGCCGGGACAACCTCAACAGCCTCCGCCACGCTGCACCGAAGTTGCATTGCCTTGACTGAACCCATGGGGCATAATCAGGCAAGCGCACAGGCCAACGGCACTTATGGAAACGTATAACATGAATATACATGTAGTAATCATCCTTAAGAAATAATAATGCATAATAAAGCTTATATACTGATTAATATCGTTTGTTATATGCATGAATATTCATGTTAAATGAAAACGAAATAAATTGGATACAATAAAAATACAAAACAATAATATCATAGAGGTACATGATAGTGTGATAAGTGAATCTATATAGATCATAATGGAATCGCTGAATATGAATAATCGTGTGGTATGTTGTCACTACATTTGATGCCGCATGCGTTTGCCATCTTTTTCCATGAGCCATGATTGACCTGACCCGCTTTGCCGATGACGTGTTTGATGATCCGGCCCTGTCGGACCCGAAACTGAACGCCTTTGCCAACGACCACATCATCCGCCTGGGGCTGTTGAACACGGCAGTCACCTTTCCGGGCATGCTGGCCGCAACATCAGCGGCCTTTACCGATTTTACAGGACAGCGTGTGTCTGAGGCCACCCAAGAGGCCATAGGCGAGGGGCGCACCATCGATACCCGCAAGGCGCGGGCGGCACTCATGGAGCGGCTGGTGAGGCAGAACAACCTGGTGGCCTACACCTTTGGGAGGCAGGGTGCTGTGTTTCAGTTGTTTTTCCCGTATGGCCTGAAGGAGTATAGAAAGGCGAAGTATGACAACCTGCCCGGGCTGATGGAGCGCTACATGGCCGCGGCACAGGCCCACCTGCCCCCGGCCGAAGTGGCAGATATGCAGTCCCTGGCCGATGCGTATGCAGCCGCCCGCACCGCCAAGCTGAGCACCAACAGCACCACCGACAGCCACCGCACCGCCCGCAGGGAGAAGCGCAAGGCCCTCACGCTGCAACTGACGCGCAATGTGCTGCTCATAGCGGCCCACCATGTGGGCGACCGCGATGCCTTTGACGATTATTTCGACCTGAGCCTGCTGCCCAAAAAGCGCAAGGCGGCAAAAAATGATGCTGCCCTG
Organism: Flavobacteriales bacterium; assembly: GCA_044356305.1. Classification (GTDB taxonomy): domain Bacteria; phylum Bacteroidota; class Bacteroidia; order UBA10329; family UBA10329; genus JBIKWM01. The sequence goes on along the minus strand of JBIKWM010000010.1, from coordinate 71,357 downwards.
GGGCCGGCCGGGCCATCGGCTGATTGACTGCGCCTACTGTGCGGTGGTGCGGCCTCAACCGGCCATGTGTACTGTGCGGGTGGGGTAGGCAAATCGGAGGCCCTCGGCATTGAAACGCTCAAGTATGGCCAGATTCACCTCGGTGGGCGTGTTGACCAGGTGTCCGCCCTCTTTGCGGATAAAGTACACGAACTGCAGGGTGAGTGCCGATTCGGTGAATGTGGCGAACGATATGTCCATGGCATCCTCAACCCCTGCATTGGCCGTGCCTATCTCGCGCAGCAGCTCAATGGCACGGCTCATCTGGGCCGGGGTGGTGGAGTAGGTGAGGCTCAGATTAAGTGTCACCTTGCGGCTGGGCTCGCTGGTCACATTCTCAATGGGCGATTGGCTGAAGGTCTTATTGGGCACCGTCACAAGTCGGCCGTCCATGGTGCGCAGCTTGGTGGTGCGTATGCCCATGTCCTCCACAAATCCGTCCAGGCCGTTCACCTTTATCCGGTCCTTGATCTTGAACGGCTTGTCAACAAACACCGTGATGCCCCCAAAGAGGTTGCTCACCGTGTCCTGCGCGGCCAGGGCAAAGGCCAGACCACCTATGCCCAGACCGGCTATGAGCGCACCCACATCATAGCCCGCATTGTTGAGGCCCACCACAAGGGCAATGGCCCACACGGCAAAGTGCATCCCTTTTTTCAGGATGGGCAGCAGCTGGTCATCGAGGTTCGTGTCGCTCTTTTCGGCCAATGGCTGCACATATTCCTTCATAAGGGCATCGATCAGCCTGTTGACAAGCCATGCCACATTGAATATGATGAGCAGGTAATAGATGCGGTTGAGCCATACATGCACCACATCGGGCATGTGCAGGCTGTTGATGCCGTACCAGATACCGAGGATGGTGAGGGCGAACGAGAGCGGCTCCTCCACCATGTCGATGATGATGTCATCGAGGTTGGTCTCGGTCTTGGCGGTTATGCGGCTCACCACATTGGCCATGACCCAGTACACCAACCGGCCCACCAGCACGCTGGCCACAATGACGCCCATGGCGATGAGCCATTCGCCCACCGTGTTCCAATAGAACTCCTCGGCAAGGAACTCTTTCATAGCACGCGAATTGAGAAAAAGTCTGTGTTCAGATTCCGGCCAGGGCTCACTTGAGCAGGGCCTTCACGGCATTGAGGGCCGCCTCATAGTCGGGTTCGTTGCCCACCTCGCTCACCAGTTCGGCATATTGGATGCGGTTATCGGCATCGAGCACGAACACCGCGCGTGCCAGCAGACCTTTCAGCGGTCCGTTCACCATCTCCATACCGCTCTCGGTACCGAAATCGCCATAGCGGTAGTCGCTCACGGCCATCACATTCTCAATGCCCTCTACCTCGCAGAAACGCTTCTGTGCAAAGGGCAGATCCTTTGATACCACCATGCCGGCCACGTTCTTCAGCTTGCCCAGCTGCTCGTTGAACTTGCGGGTCTCCATGGCGCAGGTGCTGGTCTCAAGGCTCGGTACGCTCAGAACCACCTTCACGGGCAGCTCAATGTCATACAGGCTGGCTTCTTTGAAATCTCTGCGCACCACTGTGAAGTCGGGCAGCAGCTCGCCCACCTCGGGCATCTCGCCCTTCAGCAGCACCTCCATCCCTTTCAGGGTCACGGTCTCCTTAACCTCTTCGGTCTGATTCTTCCTCTTGTTCATGGCCGCGAATGTAGTGGTGCAGGTAGCGGTGGCCCATCGGAGTTTTGCACCGTTTGCTGACATGGCCAGGGCCGTATCATTGCGCTACTCGACCGATCTGGTGCACCATGATGGATGAAAGAGTAGATGCCTATCTCGAAAAAGTCGATGATGGCTGGAAGCGCAACTGTCTTGCCGCACTGCGCGAGGTGCTCCTTTCGTGCGGGCTGAAAGAGGATGTGAAATGGGGCGCTCCCGTTTACACTCACCATGGCAATGTGGCCGGCATCCGCGAGTTCAAAGAGCATGTGGCCCTCTGGTTCTTTGAGGGGGCCATGCTCAGCGATCCGCTAAAAGTGCTCGTTGCAGGTTCTGAGAGCACCCAGGCCATGCGCCAGTGGAAGTTCAGGAAAGGCGATCAGATGTCCACTGACCAGATCAGGGAATATGTGGCCGAGGCCGCAAGGAACATGGAGAACGGGTTGCGAACCCCCATGAAAGGTCCACGCCCCCTTGTCATCCCCGATGAGTTGATGGCCATGCTCGATACGGAGCCGCAGCTGCGGGCCACGTTCGATGGGTTCGGGCTGGGCCGCAGACGTGAACTGGCCGACTATCTGGCAGAGGCCAAACGGCCCGAGACACGGCAGGCCCGCTTGGACCGGATACGCCAGCTACTTATTGACAAGCGTGGATTGAATGACCAATACAGGTAATACGTAGCCGTGGTATTCAATAGTATTGCATTTGCAGTCTTCTTCGGGCTTTTCATGCTAGGTTGGTGGCGGCTGCACCGCACCCAGACCGCCAAATGGGTATATCTCACCTTGGCCTCTCTTGTGTTTTACGGATGGTGGGACTGGCGCTTCGTCCCATTGATCATCGGCAGTGGCCTTTTGGACTATTGGACCGGACTTCTCATACTGGAGCGACCAAGGCATAAGCGCCTTTGGTTGGCCATTTCCCTTGCGGGGAATCTGGGCTCGTTGGCCCTTTTCAAGTACTCTTTTTTTCTGGCTCTGACAGCCGATTCAATCTTGCTGCACCTCACTGGGCAACAGTGCGGGCTATCCGGCTCAATACCGGCATTTGCCCTTATTCTACCAGTGGGAATCAGCTTCTACACATTTCAGAGCATGAGCTATACCATCGATGTGTACATGGGTCGATTAAGACCCGTGCGCAACCTATGGCATTTCTTCGCTTTCCTAGTCATGTTCCCGCAGTTGGTGGCCGGTCCCATTATCAGGGCACGCGACATTCTTGGTCAATTGGCATCGGTAAGGCCACTCACGGCTGATGGTACATGGTCAGGCATCCGGCTATTTGTCATCGGGCTTTTTCAGAAGGCCGTCATCGCAGATAATCTGGCCCCCCTGGTCGATGACGTATATAACGGACGCATTCCCGTAAGCGGAAGTTTGGTCTGGTGGGCCGCCACTATTGCCTTTGCATTTCAGATCTATTGCGATTTCAGCGGGTACAGCCTCATGGCACGTGGACTGGCCAGGATGATGGGGTATCACTTCAAGATGAATTTCAACCATCCATATATCGCCACCTCCATGCGCGGATTCTGGACCCGTTGGCACATCAGTCTCAGTACTTGGTTCCGGGACTATGTCTATATACCCTTGGGTGGAAATGCCAAGGGCCGGGCGCATGGCCTACTCTATATGTCAATGACCATGATCATTTCAGGTTTTTGGCACGGAGCCAACTGGACTTTCCTGGTCTGGGGAGGCATTCATGCCCTGGCCCTGGCAATTGAGCGCTCTGTGGGTAGACACTTCAGCAAAGCAGTTCCTGCCGATCCGGTCCGTAGCTTCTTATCCTGGTTACTGGTCATGGTCACGGTACTTATCGGTTGGGTTTTTTTCCGTTCAGCCGATTTAGGAAGTGCGTTGACCGCCCTCGGCCACATGTTCAGAATAAAATGGACCACCGAAGGCTATCAGTACTTCTATAACGAATTGATATTCCTGAGCCTTGCCATATTGATTGAGGTGTTCATGGCCGCTGCGTCTGCACATCCCTTCAGATCGGTCAGGCTGACCATGCGCCATCCTACATGGCATGCCATTGCCTTGGCCATGCTCGCCACCGCCTGTATATTTCTACGTGGGCCAGTGTCGGAGTTCATCTACTTTCAATTCTAAGAATGATGGATAGGCGTATCACTGTTTTCTTATCAGCCACACTGGTCCTCATCACCCTCATTGCCTTAGTGAGGCCATTGCCCAGGGTCTCGGAGGCCATCGAACGCTGGTTCTGGGTCAACAAAGTGTTCGGCACAGGGCAGCATCAGGTGGTGGTCTTTGGCGATTCCCGTATTTATCGCGGGTTTGCCACCCCTGTGGCCGATTCAGTCCTTAAGGTCCCGACTCTCAACTATGGTTTTTCATCGGCCTGCGCCACCACCGACATGCTGAATCATGTCGATGGCAGAGTCAAAGATGGCGGAATCCTGATCTTAGGCATTACCCCGTTCCTCCTGTTCGAAAGGGATAAGATCTCAAATAGGCATTTCAAAATGATCAGGGCACTCGAGTATCATGCGATTCTTCGGAGGAAGTACATTGATAGCCGAATTTGGCGGATCATGGATCGCATATCGCTTGTCGATCTGTTCATGCATATCACAGATACACGTGCGGGAGTGTATGAGAGGATGTACGCCTCTGGCTATTGCGCCACTTCATGCTATCCGCCCGATTCCGCAAGGGCCAATGCATCATACATCAAACGGTTCAGCGAGCAGCCCGATGCGGTGGATCATTTGCCTGACCTGATTGCCCACATCGCCAAATGGCGAAAACGAGGTGTCTCAGTATTCGCGGTACAACCGCCTATTTCATCGGGCCTTGCAGCCATTGAGGACACACTTGGGCGCTATGATGTGGCATCGGTCAGAGTAGCTTTGGAGGCAGCAGGCGTGAAATGGGTCAATTTGCCACGAACCGGTTACATCACATACGATGGTAGCCATCTGGACGAGCGATCGGCCACGGTTTGGACCCGACAGATATGCGATACGATCATGGCCTCACGACCATTCATTGAGAAAATAAGATGATATACGAGTTCAACGGCATGCGCCCCACGGTGCACCCTACCGCCTTTGTGCATCCGCAGGCCACTGTGCTGGGCAATGTGCAGATAGGCGCCCATGTGTACATAGGTCCCAGCGCGGCCATAAGGGGAGATTGGGGGCGTATCATCATTGAAGATGGCTGCAACGTGCAGGAGAACTGCACGGTGCACATGTTTCCGGGCACCACGGTGCGGCTACGCGAAGGCGCTCATGTGGGCCACGGGGCCATCATCCATGGGGCCACGCTGGGCCGCAACTGCCTGATAGGGATGAATGCCGTGCTGATGGACGATGTGGAGATAGGCGATGAGTGCATTGTGGGGGCACTGTGTTTTGTGCCCACCGAGATGAAAGTGCCCGCCCGCAAGATCGTTGTGGGCAACCCGGCCCGAATCGTGAAGGATGTCACCGATGCCATGGCCGCATGGAAGACCGAGGGCACCGACCTGTACCGCACCCTGCCCGAGGAGCTCCGCCTTACGCTTCACGAATTGCCCATTGAAGCGGTACAGAGCGATGCGCCCATTCCTGATGCCGACCCATATAACGGACGGCAGAAGGCGTTCCTTAGCACATGGAAGCGGACAGGTGGGTGATGGGTCTGCTACCTGAATCGGTCTGAGGACTTTCGCAGTCCGGTTGAGTTAAAGTACCATTTTCAGCTCCGTTCAGCAACTGCACTTCCAGTCAGTTCAATGATGCGGGCAACTGTTGAACCTGCCCACCCTCCTCAGCACTGACGGCCCCATCGAAATGCCGGGCGAGCGCATCATTGGGGCTGCCCCTACATTTGCGGCCACATGCCGCGCATCATGGCCATCGATTACGGAACTGTTCGCACCGGCATTGCCGTTACCGATCCGTTGCAGATCATTGCCACAGGCCTCGATACGGTACCTTCGGCCAAGCTGATGGATTTTCTGCGCTCATACACCGTCAAGGAAACGGTGGAGTGTTTCGTGGTTGGCGAGCCGAAACGCCTCGACAATTCGCCTGCCCAATCGGCAGCCGGTGCCGACCGTCTGGTGACCGACCTGCAGCGCGCATTTCCGCACATCATGGTGGAACGGATGGATGAGCGGTTCACCTCAAAAATGGCGCAGCAGGCCATGCTGCATGGCGGTCTTAGCCGCACCCAGCGTGCCGACAAGGCACTGGTGGACAAGGTGAGCGCCACATTGATACTTCAATCGTACCTCGAATGGACAGCCAACAGAAAGTCGCGGGCCTGATACTGCCCATTGTAGCCTATGGCGACCCGGTGCTGAAAAAGGTGGCGGCTGACATAGGTGCTGACCACCCCGGCCTGCGCGACCTGATAGACAACATGTACGCCACCATGTACAATGCACATGGTGTAGGGCTGGCGGCCCCACAGGTGGGGCAGAGCATCAGACTGTTCGTGGTCGATGCATCACCTTTTGCCGAAGACCATCCGGAGCTGGACGGTTTCAAGAAGGTCTTCATCAACCCCCACATTTTAGAGGATAGTGGTAAGGAATGGGCTTTCAACGAGGGCTGCCTCAGCCTGCCCGGCATCCGCGAGGACGTGATGCGCAGGCCCGACATCGTGCTGCAATATGTGGACGAGCAGTTCAGGCCGCACCGCGAGGCGTTCAGCGGACTTGTGGCACGGGTCATTCAGCACGAGCACGACCACCTGGACGGCATTCTCTTCACGGATCGCCTCTCCCCGTTGCGCAGAAGGCTGGTAAAAGGAAAACTCACAGACATAAGCAAAGGCATTGTAGATGCAGAATATCGTATGCGTTTCTTCTCGCTCAGGCGCTGAGGCCCTGATATTGAGCGTGGCCCTGTTGGCAGGCACCGCCTGCAAAGGGCCTGTCACGCAACAGGACAGGGCACAGATGGAACTGGACAGCATTGCCATGATGGAGGACAAGGTGTTCGGTGACAGCCTCGAACTGGCCGAGCTTACTCTTGCCTATGACCTTGCCACACGCATGGCGCTGTTCGCTGACAGTTTTCCGCAGCACCCCAAGGCTGGTGGCATGCTCTTCCGCAGTGCCGATCTGTGTCAGGGCCTCAATCAGGGGTCGCTGTCCATCAAACGGTTCGAACGGTTCAGGCGCAACTTCCCGAAGGACAGTCTGGTGGCCGATGCCCTTTTCATGGAGGGCCATGTGGCCGAGACCATCCTGGCCGACACCGCTCTTGCCAAGCGCAAGTACAACGAGTTCATAGGCCTTTACCCTGACCATCCATTCGCTCCAGGGGCCAAGTTCTGCATCGAGAATATGGGTAAATCGGAGGAGGAGATGATACAGGACCTCCTGCGCATGGGTCAGATGCGGGCCGTGGAGAACGCTAAGCAACAGGCCGCGGCTGGAACAAAGTGAATGGGGTTGTAGAGGTGGCATACCTGCGCTTCAACATCAGATGCCGGATGGCCCTCACAGCCTTAGGGTTGTGCTCATTGGCTGCATGTCACAATCATCAGGACCGAACAGCGATGGATAACAAGGAAACAGACCAGAACCAGATGGCTGACGATACCACACCACGTGCTACCGGAATAGGTGGCATTTTTTTTAAGAGCAAGGACCCGAAAGCCGCGCGCGAGTGGTATGCCAAGCACCTGGGGCTGGTGGTGAATGAATATGGGTCAACTTTTGAGACGCGGAATGCCAACCGGCCTGACGAGGTCAACTATACCCAATGGAGCCCGTTTCCGGATAAGACAAAGTACTTTGATCCCAGCACCAAAGAGTTCATGATCAACTATCGGGTGCAGCACATCGACAGATTGGTTGAGGCACTCAGGGCCGATGGGGTGACTGTTCTCGACAGCGTGGCCACTTACGACTACGGCAAATTCGTGCACATTCTTGATCACGAAGGCAATGCCATTGAACTTTGGGAACCGGTAGACAGCGTGCTCGCGGCCATGGACAGTGCCACCACGAAATAGTGGTCGGCTCAGCCCTTCATCATCTCACCGTACATCTCGCGCACTGACGACACATTAAGGTGATGTGCGTTGAGCATCATGGCCGGTATTCCGATGGCCATGGTCAGCAGCACAGCCTCCATGCGCAGCAACAGGGCCATGGCCATGCCATCTGCCCAGCTGACACCGGCAGCGGCAAAGGCACCTGCGGTGAGCACTTCCTGAATGCCGAGATTGCCCGGCAATAACCTGATAAGGAAAAGCACGCGCAGCACCAATGTCACCACGCCTATGTTCACTGCGCTCACCTCAATGCCCAACGCCTTGGCACCGGCCCAGAACCACAGGCAGTGCAACAGCATGTTCAACGTACTAAGCACCGTGACCACGGTCAGTGCCTTGGGGGCACGGGTCAGTGCCGCCAGGTCTGATGCAACACGGAGCAGGAACGACACCACCTGCGAACTGCCTGTGTATTGCAGATCCATCACCATGCGCGACACGATGGCCACCGCCAGCGGCACACTGAGGAACAGCCCGAAGAACAGCGGGAAGATCCGCGATTGTGTGGGCGTGAGGTTGTAAAGGATCAACCCGAAAAGGCCATTGACAAACAAGGAGCCTATGAACATGGCCAGCCCCGATGAGTAACCGTTGCTGAACGGGGTCTCGTACTTGCGGCTCACCATGAAGCTCGAGTACATGAATCCACCTTTTATGGGGATGATAAAGGTCCAGAGGTGCATGGCAAAGGGCAGGCTCAGCGTGTCGGCCCAACTGATGCGCGTGCCATTGCCCTTATGCAGCACATAGCGCAGCACCAGCCCCTGCGTGGCCATGGTGAACAGGCCCACGGCCGTAGAGGCCAACAGTCCCCCGACACCCAGTTGTCCGAATGCGGCCAGGTCCCATTGAAAAGCTGACCACGCTACAGCCGCGATGAACAGCCCAATGGCCACGTAAGTCTGCCAGTAACTCATGCGGTGGAGGGGTGCAAGGTACCGTTTCTGCACCTGCTTGGGCCGCACTACCTTTGCCGCCATGTTCAAGTCATGGCCCAAAGTGGCCCTTCTTGCCCTGGTGGTGCTCACAGCATCGTGCAGCAAGTACCAGAAAATCGTGAAGAGCAACGATTTCGAGAAGAAACTCGAAATGGCCAAGGTCTACTTCGATCAGAAGAAGTACGCCAAGGCATTCCCGTTGTTTGAGGAGCTGATCAACTTCTACAAAGGCACATCAAGGGCCGAAGAGGTGTATTACTACTATGCCTACACCCATTTCCACATGGGCGACCTCGAGCTGGCCAGCTACCATTTCGGAAATTATGTGAAGACTTTCCCAAAGGCACCACGGGCCGAGGAGTGTCAGTTCATGACGGCCAAAAGCTATTACCTCAGCTCGCCCGACCCCGATCTTGACCAGGAGTTTACCCGCAAAGCTCTCACCGAGTTGCAGATCTTTATTAACCGTTATCCCGCCAGTCCGAGGGTCGAAGAGTGCAATAATCTGATGGACAGATTGCGCTATAAACTTGAGAATAAAAGCTATAAGGCCGCTAAACTGTACTATAAGGTGGGTGAGTACAAAGCAGCTATCTTCGCGCTCCGAAATACGATCAAGGATTTCCCCGAATCGCGCTACCGCGAGGAGATGACTTTCATGATCTTACGTTCAAGTTTCCTTTGGGCCGAAAACAGCATAGAGAGCAAACAGATAGAACGGTTTGAGGCCACCATTAAGGAGCACAGCGAGTTCGTGTCGCGTTTCCCTGAGTCGAGGCAGTTGCGCGATGCCGATGAGATAAAAGCCAATGCACTGAAGAAGATCGAGAAACTGAGAATAATCGAAAACAAGAATGGACTACAAAACGACAAGCGCAGCAGCTAACACCGAGACCCGCGACCTGCGCAGGCTGGATAAGGAGACCGGAAACATCTTCGAATCGATAGCCATACTGAGCAAGCGCGCCAACCAGATCAGTGTTGACCTGAAGGAAGAGATCAACTCACGGATGGAGGAGTTCCAACCTGCGGTTGACAGCCTTGACGAAATCTATGAGAATCGCGAGCAGATTGAGATGAGCCGTATGTACGAGCGCATGCCCAAGCCACCGAATCTCGCAGTGCAAGAGATGCTCGAAGACCGCATTTACTACCGCAACCCTGCCAAGGAGGCGCAGGCTTGAGGAGTCAGTCGCTTCAATGATTCATCTGATACCCGGCCAGAATGGTCGGGTATCTTTGTTTTTGGCTGGCTCATTCCGATACGTCCATGGAGTATTTTGGCATGTGGGTGAATCTTTAGTGATCAGATTTTTATCAATCATCAATTAAATGTTGAATTGAACAGATGAAAGAACTGAAAGTTGGTGTGATAGGCAGTGGCGCCATGGGCAGCGGCATTGCACAGGTGGCGGCACAGGCAGGTCATTATGTGTGGCTTAACGATAGCAACCCCGATGCGCTTGAGCGGGCGGCCCGAGGGCATCAGAAGCTGTTTGGTAAATTGGTTGAGAAGGGTAAGATGACCCTTGAAGAGGCCAATGCGGTGCTCAGGCGCATCACCTACACCCGCAGGCTTCAGGACCTTGCCCCCTGCGGCCTGGTGATTGAGGCTGTGATCGAAGATCTGGAGGTGAAACGAAGCATCTTTCAGGAACTTGAGTTAGATATCTCGTCCAGTGCTGTGCTGGCCACCAATACATCGTCACTTTCAGTGGTGGCATTGGCGGGTACGCTCAGCCATCCTGACAGGGTTATTGGACTTCATTTCTTCAATCCTGCGCCCCTTATGCCGTTGGTGGAGGTGGTGCCCAGCCTCCTCACGCGCACTGGTCTTGCACAGGAAATGGTGCAGCTCATGCGTCAATGGGGCAAGGTACCGGTGCTGGCCAAGGACACGCCCGGTTTTATTGTCAACCGTGTGGCGCGCCCATTCTATGGCGAGAGCCTACGCATCTATGAAGAGGGCATGGCCGATCCAGCCACCATTGACCACGCTCTGCGCACCGTAGGTGGGTTCCGCATGGGGCCGTTTGAGCTGATGGACCTGATAGGCAACGACATCAACTTCGCTGTAACCAGCAGTGTGTTCCGGTCCATGTTCTATGATCCGCGCTACCGCCCTAGCCTCACGCAGCAGCGCATGGTCGAGGCCCGACTGCTCGGACATAAGACCGGACGCGGGTATTACGATCACTCGGAAGGCGCCACCCGACCTGCCCCGATAGACGACCCGTCATTGCATCAGGGCATTTTTGACCGGGTGATAGCCATGTTGGTCAATGAGGCGGTAGATGCATTGCATCTGGGAATTGCCACCCGCGAGGACCTCGATCTGGCCATGACCAAGGGGGTGAATTACCCCAAAGGACTGTTGCAATGGGCCGATGAACTGGGTCCGGAAACAATCCTTCAAACCCTCGACACACTTTATGAGGAGTACCGGGAAGACCGCTACCGCGCCAGCGTACTGCTACAGAAGGTGGTGAAAGAGGGGAGGGGCTTCTACTGAGTCACACCGTTCTCATCGCCCTATCACCTTGCGGGCAATGAGCTCCTTCATGATCTCGTTGGTGCCAGCATAGATGCGTTGCACGCGGGCATCGGCCCAGGCGCGCGCCACATCGTATTCCCAGATATAGCCGTACCCCCCGTGGAGCTGCAGGCACTCATCGGCCACTTTGCACTGTAGTTCTGTCATGTTCAGCTTGGCCATGCTGGCGGTGGCCGCATCGAGCTTACCGTTGTTGTGCAGCATCAGCAGGCGGTCCATGAAAGTGCGGCCCATCACAACGGCCGCAGTGAGCTCGGCAATCTTGAAACGTGTGTTCTGAAATGCCGCCACCGGCTGATTGAAAGCCTTCCTTTCGCCTATGTACTTAAGGGTCTTGGCCAGCACACCCTCGGCAGCACCCAACGCACCAAGGCCCACCACCAATCGCTCCTGCGCCAGTTCGTGCATCAGATAGGCGAATCCCTGGCCCTCTTGGCCTATCAGGTTGGCCTTTGGCACTTTCACATTGTCAAAGAATAGTTCGCAGGTGTCCTGTGCATGCAGACCGATCTTATGGAACGGCTGTCCCTTTGTGAAACCCGGCATATCAGCCTCGATAAGTAACAGGCTGATTCCTTTGGCACCCAGATTCGGGTCGGTCTTGACGGCCGTCACCACAATGTCGCACAGGTATCCGTTTGTAATAAAGGTCTTCGACCCGTTTACAAGATAATGATCGCCCATATCAATGGCTGTACACTTCATGCCCTGCAGGTCGCTGCCTGCCGCTGGTTCGGTCATGGCAACTGCGGCAATCGCCTCGCCACTTGCCATTCGCGGACACCATTTGGCCTTCATCTCTTCACTGCCATAGTCGAGCAGGTAGGGCAGTACAATGTCGTTGTGCAGCGGATAGCCCACAGCAGGACCGGCCGCACCGCTACGGGCCAGCTCCTCGGTGAAAATGGCGTTGTAACGGAAATCATCTATCCCCATTCCCCCGTACTGTTCGGGCACCTGCACGCACAGAAAACCAGCATCGCCCAGTTTGCGCCAGCTTTCGCGCGTCACCATGTGGTTCTTCTCCCACTCGGCATTGTTAGGTGTTATCTCTTTGGCAATGAACTCGCGCACCGATTGGCGGAACATCTCGTGTTCCTCGGTAAAAATGTCGCGCTCAATAAAATCGTACATGGCTATCTGAATTGAAGGGCCGCAAAGAAACGAGGATCGGCCCGCACTGTGCCTCTGTGCATCAATAACTTCGCGCGGTGCAGTTCGACCATCAGGCATTTATCAGGGAATTGAGTTTCCGCACATCGCGCAGCAGTGGCAGTGGTGGCCAGCATGTGAACAAGGTTGAGACCCGTGTAGAGGCGCTGTGGCATTTGGCCCACACCACGGTACTGACCCCTGAGCAGCTTGAACGTGTGGCCATGCGCCTTGCAAAGCGTATCAGTGCCGAAGGCTATGTGGCCGTGGCGTGTTCCGACACAAGGTCTCAGGGCACCAATCGCGAGCGGGCCATTCAAAGGCTGATCGCACTTGTCGAAAAGACTCTGCACAGACCACCGGCACGAAAAAAGACCACAAGACCTTTGGGGGCCGATAAGGACAGGTTGGCCGAGAAAAAAGTACGTGCCACCAGAAAAACTACCCGGCAGAAGCCTACAACTGAGAACGAATGATGGACAGGAACAGGAGAAGGATTATTGCCTGCGGGTTGATGGCCTTGGCCGGATTGGCCGGATGCAACAGCAACGGCAGCAAGAATGTGGAGATGGTCGAAAGGCCCGATTTCACCATTCACGGTCACCGTGGTGCGCGTGGGCTGATGCCCGAGAACAGCATGGAAGGCTTCATATTGGCACTGAGTCTGGGTATTGATGTGCTTGAAATGGATGTGGTGGTGACAGCCGATAGCCAGATTGTTGTGAGCCACGAACCATGGGTCTCTGCTGCCATCTGCCTCGACTCTGCCGAGCGGCCCATAGCGGCTGATGCACAGCTCGATCTCAACATATACCGTATGACCTATGCTCAGGTGCGCAGTTACGACTGTGGCAGCCTGCCCAACCCCGATTTTCCTTTGCAGCAGCGGCTGCCAACATACAAACCGCTATTGACCGATGTGATCAGGAATATTGAGAAGAAGAGAAGTGAGCTAGGACTGGCTCCATTACTCTACAACATTGAGACAAAATGTTCGCCAGAAGGCGATGGCACCTACCACCCAGCGCCTGCTGTATTCTGTAGGCAGCTGCTCAAGGCCATTGACCATGTGAATGCCAGGAAAATGTGCATCATTCAATCTTTTGATATGCGTACGCTGCGCGAGATGCGGTCACTTGCACCGGAACTTCCGTTGGCGCTGCTGGTGGCCGATCCCAAGAGTGCGAGGGCCGAGACCGATAGCCTCGGTTTCGTCCCGAACATTTATAGTCCCGATTACCACGGGTTGACAGAGGAACTGGTATCAGAGGCGCACGGTCTGGGCATGAAGGTGGTGCCTTGGACCATCAACGAGGAATCGGATATGACTGATATGCTGGAACTGGGAGTGGACGGATTGATAACCGACTACCCAGATCTGGCGGTCACCCTCAGGCAGTGATCTGTGTGGCCTCACTCATCAGTAAAACCATTCACACCTTCAATGGTGGCGATGAAATCGGGTCCCATGAGCTGCGATGGAGTGCAATACCCGGCCTTGAAATTCCCATTGAGCACCTGCATGGCCATGGCCACGGCTGTGCGGGCGGTGAGCGTATAGCCTTCGGGAGTTTGCAATCTGGATGTCACGATGGTTCCATCGGGCGCGGTGGCCTGACCCCACAATAGGGCTCTGGTGGCTTTGCGCTGGGCCGGTGTAGGTCCGGCCGGACCGCTACGCACCTTATCGGCCGCCAACTTCTTGAACCACTTCGACCCGATGACCCACCCGAAATAGCGGTTGAGGCGTAGCGAACGGATCATCTTCTCGGGCATGGCCATGTAAACCTTCACATTACCTATGCCCGTGCTGAGGTAAGCCGTATAAACATCGCCCCAGGCAATAGAGGCACTGAGTCGCGGAGTGCCATCATAGTCAATAGCCCGTATGTCGTGATCGAGCGGCACATTGACCAACTTACCGTCCTTCCGTATCCTACTGCCGGTGCCGAGGCTCTCGATGACTGTAAGGCTTGTACCGCGCGAACTGCGTCCAGTATTATAGAATGCCAGGCGCAGCTCTGTGGCCATTGGCAAGCGGGCTGCAAGATGCGCTGCCAGACAGTCAGAAGGCACCACATCGAAACCTGTGCCGGGCATCAGCATCACCTTCGCTGTCTTTGCCTTGGCATCAAGCCCATGGCAGTGTGCAAATACATCAATTTCGCCAGTTATATCCAGATAATGTGTGCCATTGCGGAGACACGCATCGGCCATAGGCCCGACAGTGTGGATAAAAGGCCCTGCCGCATGGATAACAACCGCATGTGAGCCAACAAGGCGGTCTAGGGCGGTGCGGTCATCAAGGCGCACGGCCTCAAATAGCAGACCTGTGCGTTGGGCCAATTCAGCCGTTCTATCATAGTCGCGGCCGCTCAATGTGGGTCGCAACCCATGGCGCATGGCCTCTTCTACAATGAGCTCGCCCGTGTAGCCGTATGCACCATAGATCAGCAGTCCCTGTTTCATATCCCCGTCTCGCCCTTGGCCAGCATCTCTTCTATCAGCCGTATGTTGGCCTCCATGCGCGGGGCCAGCACTTCTTTGCCGTGCCGTGTATGGAATTTCACGGTGTTCATGAACCTGATGTTGTTCTCCAGCCACTCTTTGTCTGTGAATCGCATGCCCTTCATCACGTTCCACTCTTTGCGCAACTTATCGGCCCATTGCAGGAACTCGGGTGTGGTAAGGTGCCACATGTCGGCATCGGCAATGATCTTTTCCAGTATTGAGCGTGGTTCGCGGCCCAGCTTAGTGGCCAATATGCACTGCTCTATCTGGTCAATGTCCTCAGACTGCACACCTAGCCGCATCAGGTAGATCAGTGAACTGAAAGCACTGAGGTTCTCGTGCTCTGCAAGACTTTTCAGGTAACCCAGGTCGTGGAACCATGCTGCCGCGATCACTATCCGCTTTTCGTGGTCTGTAATATCCTCATACTGCGACAGATCTTTTACCGCGGCCACAACCGCTTCAGTGTGAGGCAAGGTGTGGAACCGGTAAATCTGTGGCATTCCCGCCAGTACTTGGCGCGCACGGTCCTCCACTTTCTTCAGATCAGCATCCGTTATCGGATGTTCCTTGATGTGTTCTGGCATATTGCGGACGAAACTACAAATAACAACCCATGATCCGACCCGCTGATACGGCCATCGGGCTAAAGTGAAGGAATACAGGAAGCAGGGCTCGGGCCGAGTGAAGGGATTGACCTGACATTCACTTGCTGGGTGGTCGGGCGTTCTCCTCCCTACTTTTGCCCTATGCGGGTGGCGGTGATAGGGGGTGGGGCAGCCGGGTTCTTTGCGGCATCGGCCTGCGCCACACGCTACCCTCAGGCAGAGGTATTCCTGTTCGAGCGAACCGACAAGCCGTTGGCCAAGGTGCGCATTTCGGGCGGTGGGCGGTGCAACGTCACCACTGCCATCACCGCTCCCAACGAATTGGTCAAGCATTATCCCCGAGGAGGGCGTGCCATCAAGCCGTTGCTCCACCGTTTCGGTCCAAAGGAGACTGTTGATTGGTTCAAGGCGCGTGGCGTGGAGCTGAAGTCTGAGCCCGATGGTCGCATGTTCCCAACCACTGATGACTCTCAGACCATCATTGAATGTCTGGCGCGCGAGGTACTCAAGCTGCGCATCGGCCTGCGCTACAATGCCCGGGTCGAGGCCCTCAGCCCTACAGAGACAGGCCTTCAACTCACTATAAATGGGTCTAATGAGCATTTTGACCACGTGATCGTGGCCACTGGCGGCAGCCCGAAGGCCGAAGGCCTGGCCTGGCTGGCCGAGTTGGGCCACGAGGTGATAGAGCCTGTACCATCGCTCTTTACCTTTAACCTCAATGACGATCCCATTGTGCAGCTGACGGGATTGAGCGCCCCACGGGCCACGGTGCGTCTCAGCGGTAGTGATCTGCACGCCACTGGCCCGGTGCTGGTCACACATTGGGGCTTCAGTGGCCCAGCGGTGCTCAGGCTCTCATCTCTGGCCGCACGTTGGTTGGCCCAGCGCGACTATCAGGCCGAAGTGGTGGTGAACTGGACCGGCATTGGCAACGAAGAAGAGGTGCGCGCAGCATTGAACGCACACAAGGCCCAGCACCACAGGGCGCTGGCAAAGGGCAGCAACCCGTTTCAGTTACCAGCACGGCTCTGGGAACATCTTTGTGCACAGGTGGGCATGTCGCCCATGATGCCATTTGCTGAATTGGGCGGCAAACTCCTCAATCGACTGGTTAATACACTGATGAACGACTCACACACACTGTGTGGCAAGACCACTTTTAAAGAGGAATTCGTCACCTGTGGCGGCATCAGCCTCGACAGTGTTTACATGCACACCATGCAGAGCCGCGCGGTTCCGCGTCTCTATTTTGCTGGCGAGGTGCTCGATATTGACGGAGTTACGGGCGGCTTCAACTTTCAGGCTGCATGGACTACCGGTTATGTCTCAGGGCAATTGGGTGCGACATAAGGGTTTATAGGACTGAGAGTGTAGTAATCGGTTTTTGGATCCTGAGACAGAAACCTCAACAGCTTCAGATACCTAAGTGCCGCTGCATCCTGATCCTGAACCAAATAAGCACACCGATACACCTGTGAATGGGCCAAAGAAGTGGTTCAGGAATGATTCGTGTGACAGGGAACCGTGTGGCAACCATTTTCATGGCAATGGCCGACAGGGCAAGTGCAGCCACCCAATATTTGCGGTCAGCGTATTCATCGAGCACATGATCGATCATGACAATGATGCGGTGCTGATCCGTGCCGTTCCATGCCAGATGCCGATTTACAATGCTGAACGAGAAGGTCTTGCCCTCTTCCCACGTGCGGGTCTCGTTGCGTATGCGTAGCCCGAGGTCGGGATATTTCCCAGGAATCCTTATACCTAAATGGGTGCGGGCTATGCCATTGGTATCACCAAAATGGGCCTTGAGCCTTGTGTTCGGTCTGAGCACCGACACCTGGGCCAGACACATGTTGGGAATGCTCCGTGCCACACGGTCCAGAGTAGGGAATCTGCGGCAGTTCTCGGGCAC
The DNA here is from genome assembly GCA_044356305.1 of Flavobacteriales bacterium. GTDB lineage: Bacteria > Bacteroidota > Bacteroidia > UBA10329 > UBA10329 > JBIKWM01. Next base: position 53,927 of record JBIKWM010000010.1, on the reverse strand, counting down.
TTGGAGGAAGTACGAGTACAGGTTCACTGTTTTCCAGCCTTCCTCTTTGTAGGCATATGGGGTGAAATTGGTGGTGAAATCCTCCGGATGTATGCGGTAATGCTCCTCGATCTCCTTCCGAATGGCATTATAATTTTCCATTAGGATGCGGCTCACAGGGAAATCCTCCCCATCATAGAAATTTGGTTGACCGCCCTTGTACCAATGCCTATTGTAGTAGAAATAGAGCGGCTCGGCCTGTTCTTTTTGTCCCATCATTGCAATAGCAGGAGTGGCCTATGCATCACGCCACGGGAGGTGAAAATCCTAAGAACGTAGCGTCCGGCAGTGATTCCCGTCATGTCAAGGCCGACCTCCGCATTATCTGTCATAATTGTCAGCAACACCCTGCCGCTCAGGTCGGTGACCTCCACACAACGCATGGCCGTTTCGGCTTTTATCATAACCCTGTCGCTGGTCGGATTAGGGAATACCTCCACCAATTGAGCGATGTCCGTTTCATTGACTCCGGTGGCGGGGATATTGCCCGAGATAAGCGGGTTGCGCACGCCCTCTATTATGGCACGCATGACATCGGTCTGCTGCTGAGTGAACAGATTCATGCACGTCTCATCGGCATAGTCGAGGTAATTCTCAATCATGTCGGGAAGATCACCGGCACCGTCATCGCAGGTGTTAGCGAGTTTATCGCACCCATGAAATGCATCCTGAGCGCAATTCGGTGTGTCGGTCAGACCATCGTCCACGGTGCAGCCGTCCACTGATGCATCGCCCCAGGTGTGGCGCAGGCCCAGAAAGTGTCCCACCTCGTGCACACAGGTGCGACCGCGGCTGGCAAATGGAAAATCGGCCTGTGCCAATGGGTTATCATCGCCAAACACCTGATAGTGTATCACCACGCCCTCAAACTGGGGTTGGGGAGCCCCGCTTCCATTGGGCCAGTTGGGTGCCCCTGCCGGTGGGTAGGCATAGCCGATTATCTCTCCAAAGGGCGATTGTGGATCAATGGTGTTGCACACCCAGATGTTGAGGTATTGCCCGGTATCCCACGCATCCTTGCCGCCTAAGGCACTCTGTTTCACATTATCAAGTCCCTGACCCGATAAGCCGATGGGGAAATTCAACTGATCGGTGTAGGTGCGTGTGATTCCACCTGTCGGATTGCCATCGGGGTCGGTGCCGGCCAGATAGAACTCAATGTGCGGGTCGGCCGCCACAGGCTCGAACACACTGCGGGTATCCAAGGTGTCGGCATTGCGCCTGCGGTAGTCGCGGTTCAGGGCATTTATCTGCGAATGGATGAGGGCCAGGTCGAGGTTTTCCTGTGCGGTGTGGTATACCACATGTACCACCACCGGAATGCGGTACACTGTGGTGTCGCTCAGCACCCCGCGGTGGGCGCGGGCGGCATCGTACACCCGTTCAATGGCATCGGAATATCCCGGACAGGTGCGGCTTCGTGCGGCCACAGCCATCGGGGTGCCACAGTGCTGGGCGGTGGCCCATTCACCAAGAAACAGGAAAGAGAGAATAAGCACTGTATGCCGCATCAACACAAATCTAAGCAAGAAGGGCCGCCATAATCACCTGTTCGATGAGGGTTGGATCAACCGCCTCAATAGGGTGTTTGGTCTGTGGCAGAATATGTAACGTGGCACCGGGAATTGCCGCGGCCATGGCCTCGGTCTCATCGCGGCTCACCATACGGTCAGTATCGCCCACACATACGTGCACAGGGCATTTGATCCTGTTCAATAGCGTTGAAGTGAGAACAGGTGCGTTGCCCAACGCCAGCATCATCTCCGCTGTGTGTTCGAGCAAGGGGGCCAGTTGTGGTCCGTGCATATCACTCAGATTCTGAGCAAACGAAGGCACTTTCTCGCGCAAGGTGGGCAGATGCAGCATCTGTGCCTCACGCTGGGCCTGCTCGGGGTTCCAGGCGTACTTGGTGCCGAGGGTTATAACACCACGAACCGAATCGGGCATGGTAGCGGCCAGATAGAGGGCCACATACCCGCCCATGCTGTAGCCGAATACCAACGGTGCTGAGGCGCAATGCACTTCGATAAAACCCTGAAGCTGGTTGCTAAAGGCGGTTATGCCGAAAGAACCGCTGTATGGAGTAAGGCCGTGACCGCTCAGTTCAAGCACATGTACCCGTGCGGCAGAGCCGAGCCGCTGGGCCAATGGGCCAAGCTGGGCCGCACAGCCCAACGCCCCGTGAATAAGTACGATCTCGGTGTTCAAGGGTCAGTTGCAGGTCACTTCGGCCTCGACCGGTATGCCCTCTTTGGCAGCAAGGCACCCGTTGCAGTAATATTTACCATCGCAGCCGCACACCCCGGGGCAGTCCATGGTGCACTGCACTCCACGATAGTTGGCTTCCAGATCGGCATCGTAGCAGCTCTCGCAGGCGGTGAAGGCGGCCGTACCGGCCAGCAATGCGCAAAGGAGCAGATTTCTCATCGGTCAGGTAGGGTGTAATGTTGCCACAAAAGAAAGGCATGGGCGATGTTGTCAATTGCATTGGCCATTTGGAGTTTGCCTCATATTTCAATATTCCCTGCTCTGAACTCTGTTGCATCGGATGTGTTGTGGTCAGATGTCCATTCCGATCGTACTCCATTGGTTCAGGCGCGACCTGCGGTTGCACGACAACGCGGCCCTGTTTGCTGCCCTGCGGTCTGGACTGCCGGTGCTTCCTGTGTTCATTTTTGATACGGATATCCTGTCAAAGCTTGAGGATGAGTCTGATAGAAGGGTTGACCTCATCCATCGCGAACTCGTGGCCATCAAAAAGCAATTGGAGGCGCTGGGCAGCAGCCTGTATGTGCACCACGGCACACCGGCCGATGCATTTGAAGCTATTTCAAGCGTTTACGATGTCAAGGCGGTTTATGCTAACCGCGACTACGAACCGTATGCCCGCCACCGCGATGCAGCCGTAGAGGAGCAACTGAAAAGGGTAGGGGCAAGGCTGATCACTTGTAAGGATCAGGTTGTTTTTGAGTGCAGTGAGGTGTTGAAGGATGACGGCACGCCCTATACGGTATTCACACCATATTCCAAGCGTTGGCTGTCGCTGTTGACTGACGTTGATCTGGCGCCATTTCCATCAGAGGGTCACCTTGATGCGCTTTTTGCCACTCAGCCGCTGACCATGCCATCGTTGGCCGATCTGGGTTTTGCGGCCACCGATGTACTTATTCCGCCCGCATCGGTGAGCAATGACCTGCTGAGGCGTTACCACGAGGTGCGCGACCTGCCCGCTGTGGCCGGTACAAGCCGCATGGGTGTTCACCTGCGTTTCGGAATGGTCAGCATCCGCGCACTGATGAGGCAGGCCCGCACCCACAGTCACAAGTACATGATGGAGCTGGTCTGGCGCGATTTCTATCAGGCCATTCTTTGGCATTTCCCACATGTCGACCGAGCTTTCAAACCCGCATACGACCGTATAAGATGGGAGACAGATGAGCAGCATTTCATAGCGTGGTGCGAGGGCCGCACAGGGTATCCGCTGGTCGATGCTGGCATGCGAGAGCTGAATGCCACCGGCCACATGCACAACCGGGTGCGCATGGTGGTGGCCAGTTTTCTGTGCAAGCACCTGCTGCTCGACTGGCGCTGGGGCGAGGCCTATTTTGCGCGAAAGCTTCTTGATTTCGACCTGGCCAGCAACAATGGCGGCTGGCAGTGGGCCAGCGGATCGGGTTGCGATGGGGCACCGTATTTCCGTGTGTTCAATCCTACAGAACAGGCCCGAAAATTTGACCCCGACATGCGCTACATACGCAAGTGGGTGAAGGAGCTTGACAGCCTGAGCTATCCGCACCCGATAGTGGAGCATACATGGGCCCGCGACCGCGCCCTGACCCGTTACCGTGAGGCGCTCAAAGGCGATGCAGAAGAATCCAAGTTCATAGGTGGTTGAAGAATCAGATCAGAGTTTTGAAGGAGGATTTCAACATTGATATGAATTTCAACAGGAGAAACCTCTCGTCAATGGCTTGATATGATTTGGCAGATGAACCAATGACCAACATCCCTACATCCATGCTCCGCAGCTTTCTGTTGGTTCTCGCATTGCTGGCTTGCGCACTTGTTAAGGCGCAGACCACCGACATTCCTTGGACGGCTGAGCGCAGATTGACCTGGGACGATTTCAAAGGCCGTGTTGACCGCAGTTCGAACAAGGCTGCCATGACCGATAGCGGCATATCAATGGCCGTGTCGTGCGATGGGGGAGTGCCGAACGCTACTGTGTCGTGTTCATTCAGTCCGAAACGGTCGTGGCTCAGAGGCGAGGGAACGCCTGACCTGCTTCGTCATGAACGACTGCATTTCGACATCACCGAGCTTTTTGCCCGCAAATTGCGGAAGGAGTTGGCCGCCATTTCAGACTGCCGAGTGTTGGCAAAAAAAGCCGAGGCCATGCATAGCCAAATGTTTGATGCCAGCAGCAAGTACCAGGACCGCTACGACCGCGAGACCCAGCATGGCACGCGGCCAGAGGAGCAGACCGAATGGCAGCAGCGCATTGAAAAGGAGCTGGCCGAATTGGCACAGTACGCATCGAGGTGATCGACCTTGAGACCGACCCCGATATTTCGGAGGTCGATATTCATGTACTGACCGTTTCATCCATCAACTTCGCCCCGCTATAAAACGGAACGGATATCCATGCGCATCAACATCGGATCGAGAGGGAGCGAACTGGCCCTTTGGCAGGCCAATCATGTAAAGGATAGGCTCTCAGCGCTTGGGCACGAGGTGAGCCTCACCATCATTAAGACCCAGGGCGACCGCATTCAGCACCTCAGTTTCGATAAGATGGAGGGCAAGGGTTTTTTCACCAAGGAACTGGAAGAAGCGCTGCTCAACGGTTCCATCGATCTGGCGGTGCATTCGCATAAGGACCTTCCGACTCAGAATCCTGCGGGATTGATGGTGGCAACGGTATCTGAGCGCGAGGACCCTGCCGAGCTGTTGCTCATACGCACAGATGCCGATGGAAAGGGACTTGATGCATTGCCGAAAGGGGCCCATGTGGGCACCTCGAGCGCAAGGCGCAAGGCCCAGTTGCTGCACCTGCGCCCCGACTTGCGAATTACTGACCTGCGCGGCAATGTGCCCACCCGTGTGCAGAAGCTGCGCGATGGGCAGTACGATGCCATCATGCTTGCTGCCGCGGGCATAGGCAGACTGGGGCTCAATCTGAGCGGACTTTCTGTGCAAAGGCTTGATCCGGGATACTTTATTCCGGCACCGGCCCAAGGTGTTCTGGCGTTGCAGACGCGCGAGACGGATACTGCTCTTATCGCTGCCATAGCACCGCTGAACGATGCGGATGTGCAGAGGCGGATAGGGGTAGAGCGCGGTATCCTGGCAGGTTTCGGTGGCGGTTGCCAGATTCCCCTCGGGGCCTATTGCGAGGAAAGAGAAAATACCTTGCATGTTAGGGCCTGCGTGGCACAGGCTTGGGACACTCCCCTTCATACTGTCACGCTCTCTGGCAGCGATGCCAAAGAACTTGTGAGCCAGGCCGTAGCTGCCCTCAAAAGCGGCTCCTGAACAGGCGTTTTCACCGCATCTGACTTTAAAAACAGCGTCTCTGTCTCGCGATATCCCACTGATTCTCTTTTTGGTAAATCCTTCCTGAATGCCTGGCCTCCTCATCACCCGCCATTTGCCCCCGAGCCATCCGTGGCGTTTGGCTTTCGAAACGGCCGGGTATCAGGTTCGTGGTATCCCATTCGCTGAGGTGAAAGCTTTGGAATTTGAGTCGCCCACGACCCGGTTCGATGCTTACATCTTCAACAGCCCGAATGCGGTGCGGTTCTTTGCATCAAAAGATAGGATTCCTGACCATGCGATAGTGGTGGCCCCTGGTCCGGGCACAGCCGAGGCATTGGCAAAGCTGGGAATACAGGACATCATAACCGCCCAAGATAGCGATCTGAAAGGTTTCGCCTCTGAGTTGGCCGATCGGCTCTGCGGATTGCGGGTACTTGTTCCCTGTTCTGAACAGACCCGCGGAACCCTGATCAGCGACCTCGATCCTGCGCTTGTGGTACAGTTGCCTGTGTATCGGACTATTGCAGTCTGTCCGGCAGAAACACCAGACCCTCTAGAGACATTGGTGTTTACCAGTCCTTTGAATGTGGAGGGATATATGCTTGCCGGCTGGCCTGTGCCAGATGTGGCCATTGCGATAGGCCGCACCACGGCCAGTGCCCTTACAAAGGTGGGAATAGTGCCAAAGGTGTGCGCCACGGCCGATGCCGCAGGTATTCTGGCTCAGTTGCGCTGAGGCGGTTCTTCCTCATGTTCGTGGTCTTCGAGCCGTGTGACCCCGCCCGATACGATGAACTTCATGGCCTGCGATGCAGGGATGTCGAGCATCTCAACATCGCTGCGCCTGACAAACATCTGATTTCCCATTATGCCATACGAGTAGGGGAAGTACACACTCACAATGCCATCTGAATCGCTGAAACCAAAGGCTTCCAGATCATCTTGGGTGATGAATCCCAGCTTGTACTGCAAAGGGTCGCGCTGAACCACCACACGGACCGCGTGGCCCATGCCTTCTTTTTTTGCAAAGAACACTGTGATCAGGTCGTTGACTGCCGTATAGACCACCTTGATGCCCGGGGCACGTTTCAGCAGTCCATCAATAAACAGCAGCACCCTGGCGCTGATGAACCGGGTGATGAAGTAGCCCATGAAACTGATGCCCAGAAAAACCACCACAATGCCGATGCCGGGCACATGAAAGGGCACCAGATCGCGCACCAGTGGTGTGAGCAGCCCATCGAGACCGGTGAAGACCGACCACACCACATACACAGTAAGTCCCACCGGGGCCAGATAGATAAGCCCCTGTAGGAAGTATGTGAAAATGCGTTTGGGCCTGAACTGCATGCGGATCAAGGAAAGAACTTGTTCATCAGTGTCTGATCGATATGGCCCGACTGCCTATGACAGGACACACATCCATCGCCCTTATCTGCGGCCGGGGTTCGTACCGTGGCATCGGCATTCACATATCCCCACACCCAGCCGGCATCATCGGCATCGGCATGGCCCGTCTGTTTCCATAATATGGCATATCGCTCCACTGTGCCAGGGTCGTCATACAACTCTTTCACTATCAGGGCACCTTCTGGGAACACTGCCCCATCCATCACCTTACCATTGGTGTCGAGCATGGTGGCCGCCTCAGTGTTGTAGCGTGTGCGCAGGTGGTCATAGTTGTGGCCGCTGCCATTGCTCCTGTCAAGGTCGGCAGCGCTGTTGCGGTACCACACATGGCCCTGACTGTCAACGGCCATGTTGTATAACTGCAGGTCAGTGCCCTCGGCATCTTCATCGCAGCCCGGTGCCGATACAATCAGAGCGGCACAGGCAAGTATCGTGTAGATCTGGTTTTGCATGCGGTGGAATTAATGGGTGGCTAAGTTGGTCACATATCACCGTCATACCGCAGTCAGGGTGGCCTGTACCTTTTTCGGCAGGCCCGACACCACCAGGCGGTAGCTGTCAATCACCCATTGCCGGGCATCGGCATCGGTGAACGAACCGTCCTGAACAACGGTGTTCCAATTGGTCTTGCTCATGTGCCAGCCCGCCTGCACCCCGCTGTGGTGCTCGCGCAGTTCAATGGCCCGTTCAGGGTCGCATTTCACGTTGAAGGTGAGGGGAGCCTTCTCCAATGGCACCAGGCAGAACATCTTGCCGCATACTTTGAAGACCAGCGTCTCGGCATCGAACGGGAAACACTCCTCGGTGGCCGGCAGACTGAGGCATAGCTGACGTAGGTCTTCCACATGCATGGTGCGAAGGTGCCTAAATTCGGCTGACCTGAGTCTTTATTGGGGAAATGGTAAATGGTGGCCGCCATTGTGCCAGCACCGGTACATGTGGTGAGCAGGGATTGGCGATGGCCTGCGCCACGACCTACTTTTGCCTGCCTTCTTCCAAAAGCCCCAATAATTCCTGATGCCTACAATCAAGAAGATCTTAGTGGCCAATCGGGGCGAGATAGCCCTGCGTGTGATGCGCACCGCCCGCGAGATGGGTATTGCCACAGTGGCGGTGTACTCTGAGGCCGACCGCACATCGCCCCACGTGCTGTATGCCGATGAGGCCGTGTGCATAGGTCCGCCCGCTTCGGCCCAATCGTATCTGGACCAGCAGAAGGTGATAGCCGCCTGCCGCGCCACCGGTGCCGATGCGGTGCATCCGGGCTACGGGTTCCTGAGCGAGAACGCCTCGTTTGCCCGTGCGCTGGAGCAGGCCGGCATCATCCTGATAGGTCCGAGTGCGCACAGTATGGACATGATGGGCGATAAGCTGAGCGCCAAGGCGGCCGCCAAGCGGTTCAACATACCACTGGTACCGGGCACCGAGGGCGCTGTGAACGACCCTGAGGAGGCCATCCGCGTGGCCCGCCAGATCGGGTTTCCGATTCTGATAAAGGCATCGGCCGGGGGCGGGGGCAAGGGCATGCGCACAGTGCACGAGGAGAGCCAACTGGAGGAGCAGATGCGACTGGCCATATCGGAGGCCACCTCGGCCTTCGGCAATGGGGCAGTGTTCATTGAGCGATATGTGAGCGGCCCACGCCACATTGAGATTCAAGTTATGGCCGACTCGCACGGTAACGTGGTGCACCTGTTTGAACGCGAGTGCAGCATACAGCGCAGGCACCAGAAGGTGGTGGAAGAGGCCCCCTCGGCCATACTCACTCCCGAACTGCGCGATGCCATGGGGCGCTGCGCGTGCGATGTGGCCCGCGCCTGCGACTACCGCGGGGCAGGCACGGTGGAGTTCCTAGTGGACGACAGCCGCAACTTCTATTTCCTTGAGATGAACACCCGCCTACAGGTGGAGCACCCCGTGACGGAGATGATCACCGGGGTGGACCTTGTGCGCGAGCAGATACGTGTGGCCATGGGCATGCCCCTGAGCATCAGTCAGGATACCTTGCAGATACGCGGCCATGCCATGGAGGTGCGGGTGTATGCCGAAGACCCGGCCAACGGCTTTCTGCCCGACATAGGCCGGTTGGAGCGGTATGAGCGTCCCATGGGCCCGGGAGTGCGGGTGGATGATGGCTATGCCGAGGGCATGGACATCCCCATCTACTATGACCCGATGATAGCCAAACTGATAACCTATGCCCACGACCGCGAGGCGGCCATTGTGCGCATGGAGCGGGCCATAGACGAGTACAGGATAACAGGTGTGCGCACCACGTTGCCCTTCTGCCGCTTTGTGATGGGGCACGAGGCATTCCGCAGCGGCAACTTCGACACGGGTTTCGTTCCGCGCTACTTCGACCCTGCGGTGCTCGGCAGTGCCGATGAGGACGAGGAGGCTGTGGCAGCCCTGGTGGCCGCCCAGATGGGAGGGGCCGTGGCACATGCTCAGGCCCCTGCCCCGGTGGCTGACATGGCAACCATAAGCCACTGGCGCAGCAGGCGTCACTGAGGCAAAAGGGACATTGGCCCGCTGTTTGTCCTGCGTTGCCGCATGAATATCAGAATAGCCCTTTTACACGCCCTGTTGGCACTGCCCACTTTGCTGGTGGCGCAGCCTTTCCGCGACACCGCATCATTCATCAAAGACCCGATTGTGATGGTGCTTATTCAGGGCAAACTGTACGATGCCATCATAGTGGGGCAGGACACGCTGCCCATCATCAACCTGCCCGCTGTGGAGGCCGTGGCCCTCAAGTCGGCCAAGCAGCGCAGGGCCGAGGCCAAGTACCTCAAACTGGTGGCCAAGGTGAAGAAGGTGCTGCCGCTGGCCAAGCTGGCCGGCCAGCGCATGAAGATGTACGAGGCGCAGATGGCGGGCAAGAGCAAGGAGGACCGCAAGCGCATGATGAAGCAGGTGGAAAAGGAGATAAGACGCGAGTTTGAGGCCGATGTGAAACGTATGAGCTGGAGCGAGGGTCAGATACTGCTCAAACTGATAGACCGCGAAACAGGCATGGTTTCATACGACCTTGTGAAGCACTTCAGAGGCGGATTCACCGCATTCATGTTTCAGGGCATAGCCAAGATCTTCAGTCAGGATCTCAAGGACGAGTTTGATCCTATCAAAGACGATAAGATAATTGAAGGCATTGTGCAGAAGATTGAGCGCGGTGAGCTCTGATACACGTCACCGCATCAGATTGATGTAGCCTTCCAAAGTCTTGGTCTCGTTGCGCCAGGTAAGGGCCTTCACCACATAGGCATACACATCGTTGTTCTGTAGCACGCCCTTGTAGTGGCCGTCCCAGCCCACTTCCATATCCGATGACAGGAATATCTCCTCGCCCCAACGGTTGAAGATCCTGAACTCCAGCAGTTCCTTCACGCCCCATCCTTCCACATAGATCACATCATTGGTGCCGTCACCGTTGGGAGTGAAGGTGGTGGGCATGGCCAGGAAGGTCTCGGGGTAGATGTCGATGATATAATCGGCATCGGAGGTGAAGCACCCCAGAAGGTCGGATACCTGAAGATGATAGGTTGACCTGACCATGGGCTGCAGCCCGGGCCTCGGACAGTCGGCACAGGTGAGGCCGGTGTCGGGCGTCCACTCAAAGATGTAGAGCGATGGGTCGGCATCGGGGCCTATCCAAATGGAATCACCGATAACGATGGTGGTATCAAGACCTGTGAGCACAAGTGGGTTGATGACGTGGATGATGGCCGTGTCCACCGCTGTGCACTGGTTGGTGTCTATCACCGCGATGGGGTAGGAGGTGGTGAGCACCGGGTCGCTGTAGGTGAGCGGTGCATTATCATCGTCCACAGGCCAGGGTTGGCCCCAGGTGTAGGTGTACCAGCTCACACTGTCGGTCACTATCAGGTGGCCGGTCTCGCCCTCGCAGATGGTGTCACCCATGGCATTCACCTCGGGTATGGGATAGAGCACCACCTGGCGGATCATGGTGTCGGTGCAGCCCAACTGGCTGTTCATCACCCCGAGTGTGACCTCGTAGGTGCCAGGGGCCGGGAATTCGTGAATGGGCGGCTGCGCGCTGGAATAGGTGGTGCCATCACCAAAATCCCATCCGTAAACATTGGCATTGAGGCTCTGATTCTGAAAGGGGAACGGTTGGAAACAGAGGGCCGTGTCGCCCCCGTTGTTGCGGATAAAATTGGCCACCACCTCATGGATGTAGAGCGGGAATGAGGTCTCAACGGTGCACTCGCCACTGGGCCCGCTCACTATCAGTTTGGCCACCGTCTGGCCCGAGGGCGGCACAAAGGTGTAGGTGTGCGACACCGGGCTCACGTTGCTCTGGGTCTGCCCATCCCCGAAATCCCACACATAGAGATACACCTCGCTCGTGTCCTGGATCTGGAAATTGATGCTCTCGCCCCGGCAGATGGTGTCCTGATCCATCACGAACGATCCCGCTGGGCCTATCACGGTGTAATGCACGGTGTCCACGTCCTGACAGCCGAAAGAGGTGCTCACGGTGATCACCACATCGTAACTGCCGCTGGTGAACACCGTGCCGGCCGTGGTGCCAAAGGCCGTCTGCCCATTGCCGAAATTCCATTGGGTGAACAGGTTGCCCGGCCCGCTGGTGCTGGTAAAGACCACATTGCTCGGGCTGCACAGGATGCCGGTGGTGTCGCTGTCGGTGCTGAATGAGGCGGTGGGGTAGGCCTGTACATTGATCACGGTGGTCACGCTGTCCACACATCCGCTGGCGGCCTCGGTATAGGTGAGCACCACCGGATAGGTGCCTGCATCGGGGAAGTTGTGCTGCGGGTTCTGCACCGTGCTATTGGCCGTTCCATCATTGAAATCCCAACTGAAAGTGAGATTAGAGCCGCCCTGGGTGTAGTTGGTGGCGTTGAAGTTGATGTTGCCGCCCTCGCAGATGTTGGTCGATGGCGATGTGCCCACAAAACTGACCGGCTCGTAAAAGGTCATGAAGTGCCGGATGGTATCGGTGCAGCCCAGCACATTGGTAACGGTGAGAAAGATCTCGGTGGTGTCCTGCAGCGCGGTGAAGCTGATGACGGGCGATTGCACCGTTGAGAACACCGTAAGGCTATCGGGAATGTAGAGCCACTCGTATGCCGAAAGGGTGGTGTCGCTGGTGCTCTGGTTGTTGATGCTGATCTGCTGGCCCGGGCACACGGTCTGATCGACTGCGAACTGCGCATCGATGCCAAATACCCGCACATCTGCCACCGCGGTATCGGTGCAGCCGTTTATATCCTTCACTATCAGTGTCACCTCTACATTGCCGGGGTAGGGGAAAACAATGGGGTGCGTGGCCGAGGTGGTGGTGATGGGCCGCATCTGCGGATGGTCGAACTGCCACGTGTACCCGCCCCAACATTCGGCATGCACGTCCTGGCTCAGGGCCCCGGTGAACGGGGTGGGTGCGTTCTGACAGATTAGCCCATCGGTATTGAACTCAGCGCGTATGTCGCGTATGTGCACCACGGTGGTGTCAAAAGATGGTGCGCAGCCCGTTCCGGCATTCTCGGCACGCAGCACCACGGTGTAGTCGCCCGTGGCGGCATAGGTGTGCACCGGGTCAGAGGCCGTGCTGGTGTTCCCATCCCCAAAATCCCAGAGAATGGAAGTGGCATCGTGGCTCTGGTCGAAGAATTCCACCACAAAGGGCTGATCGCATTCGCAGTTGAGGGCCAGTTCGGCTATGGGACCGTTCACCATGACCGCGGCCGGCACCGTGGTGGTGCTGATGCAGCCGTTGAACTCGGCCATGAGCGTGATGTCCATGGGACCTGTCAACTGATAGAAGGCCCATGTGGGCTCATCGTCATCAAAACAGTGGAACTGATGGTCGCTCTCGCTGTAATAGTGCCAGCCGTCCACACTGTCGGCCAGGGCCGTCAGGTTGGCAAACTGCACCGGCTCGCCCGGGCATACCACGGTGGGACTCACCGTGAACTGCGGATTCACCGGTGCGCCCACCTGGGTCACCACCGCATACGAGGTGTCGGTGCAGCCCTGCGCATCGGTCACTATCAGATAGGATGAATAAAGCCCGGGCTGATTGTACGTGACCGTCTGAGGCGCATTGGTGCCGGCATTGATCACCTGCCCGTTGCCCAGATGCCATTGCCACGACACGATGGGCCGTCCGGCCGTGCTGCTGTCGCTGAACACCACTGTAACGGGCGCACAACCTTGACTCACATCGGGAAACATGACCGCATAGGGCTGCCAAAGCGTGTCGGTATGGAATACCGTGTCCTTGCATCCCACCGAGGAGGTGACAATGAGCATGGTGGTGAGCACCTGCCCGTGGTTGTCCCACGTATAGCGGTTGGTGTCGAGGTTCAGGTAGGTGTGCAGCGGGCTCACGGCCGTGGAGAAGGTGCTGTCACCGAACATCCATTCATACGTGTCATAGCCCGGGTTCAGCGGGTTGTGCTGCACATTCCACGGGGTGTCGCAACTGTAATCGGGGGTCGATGTGAACTCCGCGCTGGGTATCTCCACCAGCATGGTCTGCGTCTGCGAGCTCGAGCATTGGCCCGATTGGGTGGTGAGGGTCACACTCACCGTTCCGGGCTGGGTGAATATCACCTGCGGATTCGGAAGGTTGCTCGTGGCCGGTATGTTGCCCGCTCCGAAGGTCCAGGTATAGAATCCCGGTGACGAGGTGTTCTGTATCACAATCGTATCCGGATGGCAGATGGTGTCGGGCAGATTGAACGAGGTGGTGGGCGAACCGATGGTCACCACACTCTGCGCGGTGCTCTCGCAGCCGGTGGCGTTGGTCACCGTGAGCGATACGGTGAAGTTGCCGTTCTGCGTGTAGGTCACCGCTGCCGGGCTCTGCTGGGTGCTGTTGGTGCCGTTGCCGAAATCCCACTCGTAGGTGATGCCCGCCCCGGTGGTACTGTTGTTGGTGAAAGTGACGGTCAATGGCGGGTCGCAGGCCGTGGCAGGGAAGGGATTGGTACCGAACGAGGCCGTGGGCGAGGCCACTGCGGTGATCACATCGGGATATTGCTGGGTCACATTGCACGAGGGCAGGTCGGTGTTCAACGCCATCGACACATAGTGCACACCAGGCTGCACAAACGTGTGGCTCGGGTTGGCCCCTGTGGCCAGGCCACCGTCACCGAACACCCACGACCAGCCTGTGACCGTGATGCCCGGACTGATCACAGTGGTATTGGTGAACTGCACATTCAGCGGCACGCAGCCCTCGGTGGGCGAGGCCGTAAAGCTGGGCGTGGGCTTGGGATACACATTGATGGTGATGCTGCCCACCACCGGCCCGCCCTGGCTGCTGTGGAATGTGACGGTGTAATCGCCAGCCGTGATGAAGGTGTTGGTCGGGTTCTGCAACGTGGCCGTGGCACCGTCATCAAAATCCCAGAACCACGAGGTGCTGCCGGCCGGGGCCGTGAACTGTACCTGCAGCGGGAAACAGCCCTGCGTGATGTCGGCCGTTTGGGCCGATGCGATATGGAATGAGGTACCCCAGACAATAACCAATAGGACCAGGAACGGGTACAGCCTGCGCATCGGGTCAAATGACGGGGCTACAGGCCAAAAGTGGCCTCATGCCCCGTAACTCTCGCAGTTTTTTTTCCACAGCAGAGATGAGATAGCTGATCGGAGGTTGCTGATTGCTGATTGCCAGATCAAGACCGATGCCTGCGATCTCTCCAAACACGGCTGCGATCGTTCCAAACACGGCTGCGATCGTTCCAAACACGGCTGCGATCGCTCCAAACACGGCTGCGATCGCTCCAAACACGGCTGCGATCGTTCCAAACACGGCTGCGATCGTTCCAAACACGGCTGCGATCTCTCCAAACACGACTGCGATCTCTCCAAACACGACTGCGATCGTTCCAAACACGGCTGCGATCTCTCCGAACACGGCTGCGATCTCTCCGAACACGGCTACTTTGCTCACCCCCCCACCCTTTTTTATTGAACCAGTGGCGTGGGTTCTGGACAAGGGGGCAGGGCTTTTTGTAGGTCGGATAACTCGTCTCTTCAGATCAGATTCGACTTTGTCCATATCCTCAGCAGGTCTTTCCGTACCGCGAGCGTACTTCTACACTACTTGAGCGGCTGTTTCCGTACCGCAAGCGGATCTTTCCGTACCGCAAGCGTACTTCTACAGTACCCAAGCGTACTTCTACAGTACCCAAGCGGCTTTCTCCGGGCTTTCAGCGGCTTTCTGCGTACCGTGGGCAGGCGCTACCGTACCGTAGAAGTACGCTGCTTGGCCATCGAAGTCAGACTGATGTGCATCTGTATCCGCATGGCCACCGAAGCTGTCCCCCGCTCGCACAAGTATTCCGAAAGATCACCCATGCGGAAAAAGACACGCGAAGTCTCTGACTTTGCCATAAAGCCAGACTGCTGCGCGGGTTTTTCCCTTGATTCTCCTCTTCCATCATGACCCGTAGCTCCTTCTCGATGTGCAGTAACGGTGGCCCGTGGTTGTGAGCCCTCGTCTATGATGCGATAGCGCAGCAGCGCCTACTTGTCGGCAGGCATGGCCCTAAAAGAAGACCGCCCGGCTGCACTGCTGCGGCCGGGCGGTCAATGTTCCGTGGCAGATATCAGAGGCGCATCACCTTGGTGCGGCCCCAGAACTCACCGTCCGTTATCAGCTCAACGCCATAGATGCCCGAGGGCAGCCCCGAAAGGTCGGCCCGGGTGGCCGTTGTGCGCAGTACCTCACGGCCGGTCATGTCGCTTATGACCAGCTCCGAGCGTCCTTCGGGCGCACCCATCACGCGCAGCACATCGGCCGTGGGGTTAGGGAACACCGACAGGGTGGGGGCGCTGCCGTTCTGTGCCACCGAGGTCTCGAGGCTGCTGAACAGCGCATTCATGTTAGAGCCCACCGCGTGTCCGAGCTGAAAACCGTCCTCGTTCCCGAACTGGTAGTGGATGCCCCCGTACAGGCGGCTCACCATGGCCTCTTCGGCCGCCTCCTGGAAGCTCAGGAAATGGCGCGGCCCACCGTAGTTGGTGCCATGGGTGCTGTCGGTAAACTCGTAGTAGTCACCGAACAGGTCGGTCATCACCGCGCTGAAGGCACCGCTCTGGCTGCTGTGGCCGCTCACATACTCAGGGAATGGCGGGGTGGCCAGCAAGGGCGACCATGTGCTGTCGATGTTGGCGCGGATGTACGTGATGGGCCTGAGCAGGTTGTAGATGTACTTGGTGCGCCAGCAGGCCAGAAAGGCATCGCTCAGGGCCAGACCCAACTGGGCATAGGCCCTTATGGCCGTGGCCATGTCGGCATTTTCGGCACGCATCACCTGACCCAACATGGATATGCTGTGGCCCGGGGGGGTCACGGTGCCACCGCCATCGCCCCAGTACACGGCTATGGTGCTGTCCTCGGCACTCAGGTTAAGGCGTGTGTCGTACACCTGATAGGCGTAGGCGTAGAACTCGCTGCTGGCATCGGAGCTATAGGCCGGTGGCCCATCGGGGATGATGCCGGCCAACGTGTCCTCCATGATAAAGGGGCGGTTGAGGCCCCAATACGGTTGCAGGGCTGTCTGTGCCCCTGTCTGCACCCAAAGGCCCTCGCCCACAGGTGGCACATACGATGTGGGGAAATTGTTGAACTGGCACAGGTGGCCGCCATCGGTCTTGGAGTAGGCCAGCACATGGGCCGCTATGGCGTTGCCATGGTCGCGGCTCTCGGCATACACCGCCCCTGGCAGGGTGCCTTCAAAGGCCAGGTTGTAACTGTCGCGCAACCAATAGATGGAGTCGCGGTTCTGGGCCGAGCAGTTCGAGAACAGACTGTCCATGATGGCGGCCATGGCATTGTTGGCCACCGTGGGCCAGTGCAGCTCGCCATGCTGCTGCAACGGGGCCGGCAGCGTGTACCAGTACAGTTTGCCCGAGAGCGATGTCATGCCCGGAAGCCCGTCAACGGTACTCTCGTACAGGGCGAGGCCCATGTATCCGAAGGCCCTTGATGCCACAGGAGGGGTGAACCCAGTGGTGGACTTTACCAGATGCAGCGACAGACCGTAGTAGTCGCGCACCATCTTGCTGCTGTAGTTGTCAGCGGTAGGTTGTTGGGCGTGGGCACCGCTGAGCACGGCCGAACAGAACAGACAGAGTAACGTTCTTTTCATGTTTTGGGGGGATTGATGAGCGGAGTATCGGCCTCAGAACGAGGCGCGCTTCAAACGGCACATGCCATGAAATGGTTACCCCCAGTGCGTGAGCTGGATGTACTGTCTGAAATAATGTTGCCAGTTCATCGCATCTGCGAGACCCCTGTTCCACTCATCATCCTGAAAAAGAGAACCCGAACGCGGATATCTCAGATCAAGACGGATTTACAGGACTAGAATCAGTGGAAATCTGTGCAATCCGCATGATCTGTGTTCCACTCATCGTCTCGAAAAATGGAGTGTCAAACGTCCTGACGCAGTTCGTTGGACACTCCCCCCATTGTCGGACACACCCCCTGTCTTTCAGATCTGAGAATCGGTTTACCAGATCTCAGAATCAGTTTATCAGATCTAAAAGTCGGTTTATCAGATCTGAGAGTTATACCCCTACCTAATAGCAGGCGCTCAGCCCTCCCCGCTGGGCCCCGATGAAACAGTTCGCTCAGTCCCTGATGTACATCTTCTCGATGCGCTTCATGGGGCCCGGGCAGAAACTGGAGTGGCAGTTCATGCACTGGTCCACCATCAGATTGAATCGATAGACCGATACGCTGTCTTCGCTCAGGAAGTGCTCCACGCTGGCCAGGTAGGCATCAGCAAATCCGTTGAACTCCGGTCCGGGCACGGTGCTGTCGGTAGGGGTGGCGGTCTTCAGGCTGCCCAGTTCCAGTTCGGTGAGCAGTTCGCCCTCCCGTACCTCGTCTTTCCAGTTCTCGGTGGCTTTGGCCATCTCGCGCATCAGCAGGGCCAGCTCGCTGTCGCCATTGGGGTTGATGGGCTTTTTGCACTCGGCCTTTTTGCCACCGTTGCACGATGCGAGCACCACCAGCACCATGCCGAGGCTCATGAATAGGATGTTGCGGGTCATGGTCAGCGTATCATCAGCCCGAGGCTGAGCAGAAAGGTGTGGGTGAGCAGTTCGTCACGGTCCTCGAAGCCCTGCGGGTTGCCTGTGAGGTCGGGCATCACATTGGGCACACGGTTCCACAGGCGGTCAAACCTGTAACCGAGGTTGAGCGACAGGGCCAGCCGCTCGTGCACCTTGATGGCCACGCCCAGCTCGGGTGTGACGAAGAAACCGTCCCAGTTCGCACGGGCTTTGTCCATCAGCCCGGCCCCGCTGCCGCTCTGGTAGAAGGTATATCCGCCCTTGCCACCGAGGGAGGGCGAGAGCCGCCTGTTGACAAAACAGAGCCTGAACTGCAGGTATCCGCGCATGGCATGGGCGGCAGACATGGTGTCTTCGGCAAGGCGGTGGCCGTAGCTGCCACCCAGACCGAGGAACACCCTTTGCGACCACGACAGACCGAAGGCGCTCCACGCCTCGATGGAGGGTTTGCGCTGACGCGTCAGTTCGAAATTGTCATCGGCATTGGCCGGATACTCGCGGTTAAGGACCGGGTCCTTGATAAGCCAACCTGCCCCCACCTCGGTGATGTTGCCGAAGCGCAACTGGGCGGCACCGACAAGTGGTAGCAGACTCAGTATGAGAATGGTGACCGTGCGCATGGGGCAAAGCTAACTCAGGCCCTGTATGATGTGTCAGGCAGGGTTGCGCAGGTGGTATGCCTTGGGCCGCACAAAGGCCCGTATGCCCAGATAGGAGAGGGTGGAACCCATGCCCGAATGTCTGCGCCCGCTCCAGGGCAGGTAGGGGCTGAGGCGGTCGCAGCAGTTCCAGTACACGGTGCCGCTGTCCATCTGCGCCATGATGCCCTGGGCACGCTCCTCGCTGCGGCAGTACACGGCCGATGTGAGTCCGTATTCGGTGTCGAGCATCAGACGTACGGCCTCTTGGTCATCGGCCACCCGCTGAATGCCTATGATGGGCCCGAAACTCTCTTCGGTCATCACGGTCATGCGGTGGTCGCAGTCGGCCAGCACCGTGGTGGGGAACCAGTAGCCCTTCTGCGGCAGACGGCTGCCCCCCAGCAGCAGGCGGGCACCCTTGGCGGTGGCATCGGCCACCTGTGCCTCCAGTACGGCAGCCTGTTCCTTTCGGGTCAATGGGCCCAGCTGTGTCTCGTTGCGCAGCACATCGCCCGCCACCATGGCCTTCGCCTTGTCAACAAATGCCTCCACAAACGCATCGTACACCTTTTGGTGCACATAGATGCGCTCCACCGCGCAGCAGCTCTGGCCGGTGTTGTACACCACGCCCTCGAGGGCGGCCTCGGCCACAGCATCGATGTTCACATCATCGGTCACATACAGCGGGTCCTTGCCGCCCAGTTCGAGCCCAACGGCCACCATCTTGCCTGCCACCCGGGTGGCAATGTGGCGGCCGGTGCGGTACGACCCGGTGAAGAAGTAGCCGTCAAGGGGCAGGTCGAGCAGGGCCTCTCCGGCCTCGCGCCCGCCCACAATGACCTGAAACACCTCTTTGGGCACCCCGGCCGCGTGCAGCAGCCTGCCGATGTTCAGGCCCGTCAAGGTGGCCAGTTCAGAGGGTTTGTACAGCACCGCATTGCCGCCTATCAGGGCAGGGATAAAGGCATTTACGCCCACCAGATACGGGTAGTTCCAGGCCGATATGTTGGCTACCACGCCCAGCGGCTCGTACACGATCTTCTCGCGGGTGGCCCCTTCGGTCACCATCCATTCATCGGCCAGGTAGCGTCCCGACTGCTCTATGAAGAACTTGACGCGGCCCCGTGCGCCTTTCACCTCGTTCACACTCTGCCACAGCGGCTTGCCCACCTCCCTTGTAAGGTCGTGGCACAGGTCATCGCTCTCTTCGAGCATCAGCTCGTTGAAGCGGGCAATGGTGGCTATCCGCTCCTCGAGTGGCCGCGCGGCCCATGCGCGCTGGGCACTGCGGGCCTCGGCATAGCGCGTGCCGATGGCAGAGGGGCTATCCTCGGTCACTTCCTTTATCACCTCTTCGGTGGCGGGGTCTATCAGTTGCATGGCCATATCCTAATTATGAGGGCGGCAAAAGTAGGTGGGGCGTGAGAGCGGATGTGCGGATAGGAGCTGGTAGTCGATAGTCCACTTGCCCGTCATGGGGAGGGTCTCCCTGAAGCCATCTGTTCCTAAAGGTCAACAGGTTGAGCGGAGCGAAATAATGTTGTAGGTCCAGACCGTGGACAATCGACTAAAAGCCTCCATCTGCGAATAGCTCTCCTGCCATTCCCGAAGCGGCAATTCCCCCGCTGGGGCACTATTCATCTATGATCCCACGCCTTCATCATTCTCAGCCCGATTTTCATTATTCCATACAGCCCTTCTCCGGCCGTTGATATCATTTTGCCATAACGCCCTGCGGCCCTTGCAGCGGGCGGCAGGCCTGTCGTTTTTTTGTGCATCGGTCCAGACCCATGAAAAAACTCCTCATCGTCCTCGGTGTGCTCCTTGTGCTGTTCGCAGCCGCAGCCATCATCATCCCCATTGTGCTGCACGGCCCCATCATGCAGATGGTGAAGGACGAGGCCAACAAGAACCTCGATGCCACAGTCGATTTCAATGATGTGAGCCTGTCGCTCATCCGCAGTTTTCCTGACCTGTATGTGGGCATAGCCGACCTGCGCGTTGTGGGCAAGGGCCCGTTTGCCAAGGACACACTCGTCTCTTTGGAGCGGCTGGTGCTCGATGTCGACATCATGAGCGCATTCGGGGCCACGCCCAAGGTCAACGCCATTGAGCTGGTGAGGCCGCGTGTGAAGGTGAAGGTGCTCGAAGATGGCAGGGCCAATTACGACATAGTGCCGCCCACCCCCGATGAGGTGAAGACCTCCGGACCCGAGAAGCAGTCGGGGCCTTTCAACCTCGAGCTCGACCTGTTCCGCATCACCGATGCTGTGATTGGCTACGAGGACCGCAAGGAACTGATGGGCCTGAGCATAAGCGACCTCGACCTGGACCTGAAGGGCGACCTGGGCAGCGAGCACACCCGCATTGAACTGATGTTGGCCATGGCCGAACCGGTTTATTCCAGCGGCCTGATGCGCATAGCCAACGTGCGCGAACTGGCCTATGATGCCACCATTGATGCCGACCTCAAGAACAGCATCTACCGGCTGGAGGATAACCGTATGCGGATAAACGGCCTGAACCTGAAATGGGACGGCACCATCGGGCTACGCGACAAGGCCACCGACCTCGACCTGAGCTTTGCGGCCCTGCAGACCGATTTCAAAGAGCTGCTGTCGCTGGTGCCGGCCGTGTACATGCACGATTTTGAGGATGTGAAGACAACCGGCAAGCTGGCCCTGAACGGCACGGTGAAAGGCGTGAGCCAAGGCGACACTCTCCCGGCATTCAAGGTGAACCTTGCCGTGGACGATGCCTCGTTCAAGTACCCTTCGCTGCCGCGCAGTGCCGAGCAGATAGCCATTCGCCTTAATCTGAGCAATCCGGGCGGCAGTGCCGATGGCACCGTGATAGACCTGCAGAAGTTCCATGTGAGCATTGGGGGCAATCCGGTGGATATGACCGCGCTGGTGACCACCCCCGAGAGCGACCCTAACGTGAAGCTCGGGGTGAAAGGGAAGATAGACCTGAGCGGCCTGAACGATGTGATCCCCTTTAAGGAGAACGAGCGCCTGGCGGGCACCGTGACGGCCGATGTGACCCTCAATGCCCGCAAGAGCACCATCGATGCACAGCGCTACAACGATGTGGATGCCAAGGGCGAGTTTGTCCTTTCGGGCATACGCTACACCACGCCCGAACTGAAAAAGGACATCGATCTGAAGAGTGCGGTGTTCCGTTTCACCCCATCGCATGTCGAGATGGTGGAGTTTGATGCTCAGGCCGGGGCAACGGCCTTCAAGGCCAGTGGACGCATTGACAATTACATCGGTTATGTGGTGATGGATGAACCCCTCAAGGGCAGATTGACGGTGACCAGTCCGTTGGTGGATGCCAACGAGCTGCTCGGCCTGAGCAATGCACCGGCCACACCCGAGGCACAGCCGGCCCCACCGGCCGAGGGACCTGCGGTGGTAGAGATTCCGCGCAACCTCGACCTGGCCCTCGATGCACGCATCAACAGACTGAAGTACGAGGATAAGCTGATGGAGGACGTGAAGGCGCTGATAACGCTGCGCAACGGTCGGGCCGCCATCGAGTCGTTCACCATGCGCATGGTGGGAGGTCTGATAGCCCTCAGCGGTTCATTCGCCACCGAGCCCGATGGCCACGACCCCTTTGATGTGCAGCTGACCATGACCGACATCAGCGCCCCGGTGGCCTTCAAGACCTTCAACACCGTGAAGCGGCTGGCACCGATAGCCGAGAACATCGAGGGCAACTTCTCTACCCGGTTCAATATGAAAGGCATGCTCGACAGCAAGATGGAGCCCGTGTATGAGAGCATCAACGGTAGCGGGGGCATCAGCTCGAAGGTGTTGCGCCTGAAAGGGAGCAAGACCATGAACATGGTGGCCGATGCCATCAAGATAAAAGAGCTGAAAGACCCTGCGCTGAACGATGTGAACCTGAGCTTCAAGGTGATGAAGGGCCGTGTGCACATCGAACCGTTTGATGTGAAACTGGGCCCCGTGGCGGCCAACATATTCGGCAGCAGCGGCATTGACCGTAGCCTCGATTATGTGATGGCCACCCGCGTACCGCGCAGCATCATGGGCGCAGCGGCCAATCAGATGGCCGATGGACTGGCCGCACAGGCATCGAAACTGGGTGTGCCTGTCAAACTGGGCGAGAACATCGACATTGACCTGCTCATCAAGGGCACCATGGACAAGCCCATCATCACCCCGAGCCTGAAAGGGGGCAGCGGCAATGTGGCCGATGACCTGAAGAAACAGGCCGAGGAGGAACTGAAGCGCCAGGCGGCTGAGCTGGAGAATAAGGCGAGAGAGGAGGCCGAGAAACTGAAGAATCAGGCCACACAGGAGGCCGAACGCCTTAAAAAGGAGGCCGAGGCCAAGGCCCGTGCCGAGGCAGATAGACTGAAAAAGGAAGCGGAGGCAAAGGCCCGTGCTGAGGCCGAACGCCTGAAAAAGGAGGCCGAACAGAAGGCCAAGAAAGAGGCCGAGAACAAGTTGAAGGGCATTTTTGGCGGGAAGAAGTGAACCGGCCTTGACCTCGCTCATTGAAAAGATTGCGCACCATTTCCTGCGGCTGGTAGGGCAGGGAAGGGGCTATACTAGAATTGAGGCAGATGCGGCCATGGCACAGGCCGAAGATGTGGCCGCACAGCTCCGCCATTGGGCAGGTGGCACACCCACCGAGCTGCTCAGCCTCGGGCAGAACTGCAGCATATCATGGTACATCAAGGACCTGGGGCTGAAACGGGCCTCGTATCCGTTTGATTGGCTGGTCACATCGCCCGCCATCCTGCAGCACGTGTTGGCCGATGACTTCCTCACCCTGCTCGACCGTGGGCAGATGGTCCCGCTCGTCACCGACTCGGGCAGCCGTGTGTACCATGGTCAGATGTACGGCCATCGCAACCCCGCCCGCTCCGATGCCGACTATGCCTACTACCAACGCTGTGTGCAGCGCTGGCGCGACCGGTTGGCCCGTCCTGACCACATCACCTTTGTGGGCATTGTGCTGAATGAGCACGCCAAACGCACACGCATCAGCCGGTGGTTCACAGAATCATTCGCCCCGCCCAAGGTGCAGACATACGGGCATTGGAAGCCCGTTGTGGCGGCCATCAGACAGAGGCACCCCAACGCCCGTTTCGTATTGATGGAGCAGTACACCGATTTGCATTTTGCACTGAATCTGTCGCATCCCGAACCTGATGTGGCCTGGTTGCGCATCGACACCCAAGGGCGCAGCACCGGTGTGCGCTACCTCAACGATACGGACGATGCCATCATGCGCCTGCTCATGCGGGCGGTGACCGGTTCCTGAAGGATCATTTCAGGTCGGACCGGTCGGTTCGAAAATGGCGGTCATTGCGACTGACTGAACCCGTATTATCCACACAATGATCTGCTTACTTTTGCGTTCGCACCCCTGAAACCAACAATCTCCATACATCATGAAACGGATAACCCTTGCTGCAGCAACCCTGGCCGTAGTGGCCATAGGCGCTGAATCCTGCAAACTGAAGAGCCTGCTCGATGAGAATATCCAGCAGTTCAACGAGGACAGCAACCGCTACAAGAGCGAGTTGGACCAGACCGATTCTGACATCAACAATGCCCTGAGCGACATGCCCGGATTCGGCAAGACTGCCGGTTCTTCTGAGGCCTTTGCCGTGTTCAGCAGCCCGTTGTGCGGGGTCACCATCGACTCTTCTGAACTGGCCAACAATGTGGTGACATTCAACTTTGACGGTACCACCCCTTGCTTTACCCCATCGCTCACCCGTTCGGGCAGCATCCGTGTGGAGCTGATCAGCGGCACTTCATGGGCTCAGGCCGGGGCTGTGATCAAAGAGACCTTCACCGATTTCAAACTCACACGCCTGAGCGACAATGCCAGCATCATGTTCAATGGGATTAAGACCCTGGAGAACATCGAGGGCCACGACTGGATCCAGTTTCTGCTGGGCAACACGAGCTTCTCTTACCGCGAGCGCGCCCTCAATATGGATGTCACCTTCGACAATAACGAGAGCGCTGTTTGGAACAGTGCAAGGGTGACCACATGGTCCTACCATCCACAGGGCACCGTGACCGGGATACCGTATGCCCATATCTCTTTCGAGGCCTCGGGCGATACCACCATAGGCGGGTCGGGCACCACCGACAGTTGGGGCACGAACCGCTTCGGACAGGATTTTGTGACCTACTACAACTCAAACATCAAGAGCAACACCTACTGCGGCCTTTGGAGGTTCAACAGCGGTGAACTTGTTCACGAGGTGAATGGCGACTCGTACATCCTGACGCTCGGAGTCAACACCGATGGCAGCCTGAGCACCGGCACATGCGCCTACGGTTTCAAAGTGGCATGGGACGTGGACGGCAACACGAACAGCGCGATTTTCAGCTACTGAGAATCACCCCGATTCAATTTGAGAGCCCTCTGTGCCGCATGGTACAGGGGGCTTTTTTCATGCGAATGAAAGAGCCGATGCCAGGAGCAGAATGGTGCCATCGAGCAACAGGCTGTACCAGACTTCGCCTCGGTTCCTATCGGTGAGTTGAATCAGTGCGGCTGTAGCGGCATACATCGCAAGGACCGACAGTCTTTGCGCCATTCCTCCATCGGCCCAGATGAACATGAGTATGCACGAAGCCGTCAGAATGCCCGTGGCAAGGTGAAGCGCATTGCGCTCGCCCAGCAACAGGGGCAGGGTGCTGATCTGCTGGCGTACATCGTTGGTCAGGTCCCTTACATCAAACGGAATGGTGATGGCCAAGATGAAAAGTGCGATGGATAGGCTAGGGGCCAGGGCCTGACCCAAAGGAACATCGGAAAGGATAAGCGGGATGAAAGCGCAGAGGGCCGACCATACGGCCGCAATCAAAAAAGCCTTGCCAACGCCCACTTCGCGGAGTTTCACCCACCGTCTGCGCCAGTAGAAAAGCGGCAGCACATACACCAGCGTGATGGTGCCGGGCACCGACAGAAGCAGCAGCGTGTGCGGCCCGAGAAATGGCATGGCACCCACTGCACCTGTTGCCGCAAGGATGCATAGCACACGCATGGTGCCACCGTTGGCCAGCCACCACAGATGTCGTATGGACTGTGTGCCGCTGCTGCGCAGGCCATCCATGCCGCTGAGCATGTTGAGGCCGTAGGCGCAGAAGGTGCCGCAGAACAGAAAGGCACAATAGGCCATTTCGGCCCCGAAAGCAAAGGCAAGGGCAGCCGCACAGATGCTGATGAACAGGTTGGAATAAAGCACCGGCCCGATGGCCGCACTCATTGGAACAGACCTGAATACATCAGGAAACCGAAACCGAGACCAAGCACACCCCCAAGCCCATAGTTGAGGATCTTTCTGCGCTTGGCCGCCTGATTGTAGCCATCAAAGTAGGCATCGTTGTCCTTCAGGTCGGGGTTGGTACATGCCTTCTCCTGTATCTTGACAGGTATCAGCGCCTGAATGCCCATGCCCACGGCCGGGCCGATGGGGCCATAGAAATTGCCTAGTCCGGCACTTAGCATGCCCGACACGAAACCCACCTCGGTATCGATGTTGGTGCGGTGCCTGCGGCCATCCTGTTGGCCCTTGATGTAGTTGCGCATCTCGCGGATGCTGTAGTCAAGGTCGGGGGTGGTGTCAATGGCCAAAAAGCCCATGGTATCTGGGCTGTAGACAACTGTTTCACTGCCATCTATATGCTTAATGCTGAAAACCTTAGTCGCAGCAATGCGATGTGTAAACCGCCTTTTTTTTGTCATTCGTTCGCGCGACCTGATTTCACCTAGTGTCTGTTTCTCCTTAAGTTTTAAGTATTTTTTTGCCTTCCATTTTTCGAATTCATCAGGGCTTAGCTTATTCAGCTTCTCACTTATCTCAGCTTCCATTGATTTTATTAACCGAACAGAATCGGGCTCTTGTTCTGTTTTGCCATAAGAGATGTTCTCATAAGCTCTTTTGGACGAGAGAACCGAATCTTTTTTCGCATTTTCCAATCGTTTAGTGTGCAATTTAGCCCGAAGATCTGCACTTGCCGTGCCTTGAGCCTTGTAAAAACTTATGACAGCTTCAAGATCTTGTATCTTTTTTTTCCGGGCAATCGAGGCTTTTTCTATGAACTTGCTTTCTCTTTTGAACTGACTTGGAGTTTGCCAAGCCACTTCAATCTGGTCGAAATGAATGACCACACCTTTTATAGGCTTGAGTCTGCCATTGGTCATCAGCAAGGTGTCCTGTGCCGAAGCATCCCATGCAGAGCACAGCACAAGGGCACATAACGCAAGCTTACAGAACCACATCATATGGGGGCTAAAAGTACAAGCGGCTCAGGCTTTGATGCTCAACCTTGCCTTGGGCCGATGGTAGAACAGCAGACTTGGACCATGGCTCAATTGCCCGGGACAGTGTACAGGCGACTATAGGTATTTTGGGAACTGATCTTCGGCTCTGACATTATCACGTCCTGACACTCTGTCGGCCCATACTGCCACACCGCACGGTGGCACGGCCATTGACAACGGCACCCGCCTGCGACCTACATTCGCGGCCCTTTTCCCTAGATTGCGCATGACCAACGACCCGTTCGATCCAGATGTATTCCCCATTCAGGCCATCGTAGAGGACGATCCTGAGCCTGAGTTCATCCCGTTGCTCACAGCCGAGGACGAGAACTCGATGAACAATGAGGAGATACCTGAGGTGATTGGCATACTGCCTCTGCGCAACACGGTGCTGTTCCCCGGTGTGGTCATTCCCATCACCGTTGGGCGCGACAAGAGCATCAAACTGATAAAGGAGGCCTACCGCGACACCAAGATAATCGGTGTGCTGGCCCAGCGCGATCCGAGTGTTGAGGACCCAACGGCCAACGACTTCAACACGGTGGGTACCGTGGCCCGCATCCTCAAGATGTTGCGCATGCCCGATGGCAACACAACGGTCATCATTCAGGGTAAGAAACGCTTCAACCTGATCGAGTTCACCCAGACCGAACCATCGTTCAAAGGGCGGGTGAGTCCGTTTGATGAGGCTCAGCCTGCCAAACCGTCACGTGAGCTGAAGGCGCTGATGGCATCGCTCAAGGAGATCTCAACGAGCATCATCAGGCTCTCGCCCAACATTCCGAGCGAAGCGTCATTTGCCATTCAGAACATCGACAGCCCTTCGTTCCTCATCAACTTCATAAGCAGCAACATGGATGCCGATGTGGCATCGAAGCAGCGCATGTTGGAGGTGGTTGACCTGAAGGAACGCGGCACCATGGTGTTGGAGCACCTTACCAAGAACCTGCAGGAACTCGAGCTGAAAAATCAGATACAGAGCAGGGTCAAGGTTGATATAGACAAGCAGCAGCGCGAGTATTTCCTCAATCAGCAGCTTAAGACCATCCAAGAGGAGCTTGGTGGCAATCCGCTGGAGCAACAGGTGGCCGAGATGCGCAAGCGGGCCGAGAAGAAGCGCTGGGGCAAGCCCGTGGCCGAGCATTTCAAACGCGAGATGGACAAGCTGGCCCGCATGCACGCCCAGAGTGCCGAGTACAGCGTGCAGGTCAACTACCTCGATGTGATGCTCGACCTGCCGTGGGACGAGTGCTCGAAGGACAACTTCGACATAAAGAGGGCGCAGAAAGTGCTCGATACCGACCATTTCGGCATGAAGAAGGTGAAGGAGCGAATCATAGAGCACCTGGCAGTGTTGAAGCTGAAAGGCGACATGAAGGCCCCGATCCTGTGCCTTGTGGGCCCTCCGGGAGTGGGCAAGACCAGCCTCGGCAAGAGCATTGCCAAAGCGCTGGGGCGCAAGTATGTACGCATGTCGCTGGGCGGACTCAAGGACGAGAGCGAGATACGCGGACACCGCAAGACCTACATTGGTGCAATGCCTGGACGTGTGCTGCAGAATGTCCGCAAGGCCAAGACATCAAACCCGGTGTTTGTCCTTGACGAGATTGACAAGGTGGGCAACGATTTTCATGGCGACCCATCGAGCGCGCTGCTTGAGGTGCTCGACCCCGAACAGAACGACTCGTTCCACGACAACTTCCTCGATTTCGATTACGACCTGAGCAGGGCCATGTTCATTGCCACGGCCAACAACCTGGCCACCATCCAGCCAGCCCTGCGCGACCGTATGGAGATCATTGAACTGACGGGCTACACGGTTGAAGAGAAGCAGGAGATTGCCAAAAGGCACCTGATACCTAAACAGTTGCAGGAGCACGGACTTAAAAAGGCGCAGGTGCGGTTCAGCCCCAAGGTGCTCGAGTCAATTGTGACCGAATACACCCGCGAGAGTGGCGTGCGCACGCTGGAGAAGACTATAGCCAAGGTGATACGCAACCGCGCGAAGTTCGTGGCCATGGGCGAGGAGCCCGATTCGGTGGTGACCAATGCCATGCTGCATCAGGTGCTTGGCCCGCCTCCCGTGCAAAAGGACCGTTTTATTGAGAATGACATTGCGGGTGTGGTCACCGGACTGGCGTGGACCGCGGTAGGAGGCGATATCCTGTTCATCGAGACCAGCCTGAGCCGTGGAAAGGGAACCCTGACCCTGACCGGCAATCTGGGCGATGTGATGAAGGAATCGGCCACCATTGCCATGGAATACCTGCGCGCCCATGCCGATAAGCTGGGACTTACGCCCGAGGTTTTTGAGAAATGGAATGTGCACATTCACGTGCCCGAGGGTGCCACCCCAAAGGATGGCCCGTCAGCCGGTATCACCATTTTCACAGCATTGGCCTCGGCTTTCACGCAGCGTAAGGTGCGCGCCAGACTGGCCATGACGGGCGAGATAACCCTGCGCGGCCGTGTGCTGCCCGTGGGGGGGATCAAGGAAAAGATCCTTGCTGCCAAGCGTGCAGGCATCACCGATGTGATCTTGTGTGCCGACAACATGAAAGACATTACCGAGATTGAACCGGAATACATCACAGGCCTGCGATTCCACTACGTTACCGATATGGATGAGGTGATGAGACTCGCCCTGCTCGATGAAAAGGTGAAGGATGCGGTGAGTCGTGCGGTGTGATGGCATGAAAAGGCCATTGTGCTGCTCGATAGAGCTATGATCTGACAAGGTGCGCCCTTTTGATTTCAAGGAAAATGGAATCAAAAGTTCTTTTTCTGCGACAGGACACGTTGTGAGCCCATGACCATTGAAGCGCAGATAAGCGCCTACATCAACAGCCTGCCTGCGCCCAGACGCAGCGATATAGAGGCATTGCATGGCACCTTGTTGGATCTGATGCCCGGACAAAAGCTGTGGTACCTCGATGGTCGCAACAGCGAGGGCAAGGTGGTGACCAATCCCAACATCGGTCATGGTCGCTGCACCATCACCTACAAGGATGGAAGCACAAGGGAATTCTACCGCATCGGGTTGAGCGTCAATACTTCGGGCATCTCAGTCTATTTCATGGGACTACCGGAAAAGGACCACCTGTCCAGACACTTCGGTTCGCGAATCGGTAAGGCCAAGGTGACCGGCTATTGCATCCATTTCAAGACACTCAAGGATATAGATGCCGAGGTGCTTCGCGAGGCCATGGCCTACGCGGCAGGATCAGGTTGAGCCAAATGGATAGAAATGGGCCGACTCTTGAAGGTGCCCGTTACGGTCTGCCCACATTTTCTTATTACCCGAATACCATCGATATCTATAACTCACCCTGAAACTGCTACCAGAAACAAGAAGTGCCCGGTCGGTGGCACATTGCTCTCATCCTACTTCAAAGCCAATCGCACTCTCTCAGCCATCAGGTACATGACAGGTACCAGCACCAGTGTGAGGAAGGTGGCGAACGACAGGCCATAGATCACGGTCCACGCCAACGGGCCCCAGAAGGCCACGTTGTCGCCTCCGAAGAAGATCTGCGGGTCGAGGTCGCTTACAAGGGTATAGAAGTTGATGTTCATACCTACCGCCAATGGCACAAGGCCCAGTACAGTGGTGATGGCCGTTAGCAGTACCGGACGCAGGCGTGTGCGACCAGAATGCACCACCGCTTCAATCATGTGTTCCCAATCTAGTTCGTCATTGCCGCCAAGCCCCAGTTCCTCCCGTTTGCGGGCTATGGTCAGGTCAATGTAGTCAATCAGGACGATGGCGTTGTTGACCACCACACCCGCCAGCGATACGATCCCGATGCCGGTCATGATAACTGATATGTTCTGACCTGTCAAGGCCACCCCAAGGAAAACACCTATGGTGCTGAATATGACTGAGGTCATGATGATGAACGGTTTGATCACCGAGTTGAACTGCGTGACCAGGATCAAAGTGATAAGGAAAACGGCCACCAGAAATGCATTGGCCAGGAACTTCTGTGCCTTGTCCTGCTCCATGGCCTTGCCGGTGTAGCTCACCATGTAGCCATCGGGCAGGGTATAGCCTTGGAACATCTGCTGTATCTGGGCATTGATCTCCGTTTCGTTATACCCTTCCAGCACATTGCTATATACCGTTATGGTGCGGTTCTGGTCCTTTCTGCGCACACTGCCCAGCGATGAGCTATAGCTCACATCGGCCACAGCCGAGATGGGCACCTGCTTGATGCGGCCATCGGTCATATCGCGGAAAGTGATCTTCTGGTTCATGAGCGCACTCACATCATAGCGGTACTCGTTGCGCATACGTAGCATGATGGGGAAATCGTCCTCACCCTCCTTGTATTTGCCCACTTCCTTACCGAAAAGGGCCGTACGGAGTGTGCCGCCTATCTGTGCCGTGCTTATGCCGAACCTCCGGGCCCGCTCACGGTCCACGTGCACCAGCAGTTCGGGCTTACCCGTCTCTAGGTCAGTCTTTAGGCCCTCGATGCCCGGTATGCGGGCGGCCTCAATGCGGGCCATGATATCCTCGGCAATGACCTGAAGCTTATCATATTCATCTCCGCTCACTTCTATGTTGATGGGCTTGCCCACGGGGGGGCCATCGTTGTTCTTCTCTGCATTGATGCGCACCCCGGGCCTTTTGGTAAGTTTCTCGTTGAGGGCCACAAGCACATCAGAGCTGTTTATGCCTTCGCGTTCTTCAAATTCCTTGAAGGCCACCGTGATACGGGCACGGTTTGGGGTCTCGCCTGCCGGTGGGCCTGCCATCGGGTCGCTGGCGCCCTCGCCAATGTTCGTCACCACGCTGTTCACTGCAGGCAGATATGGGGCTATGATGGAGTCAATCTCCTGCTCAATGCCAAGCACCACAGTATTGGTCTTTTCAATGTCAGTGCCCACGGGCATCTCAACAAAAACATTGATGTACTTGGGCTGCGAATTGGGGAAGAACTCCACCTTGGGACCTACAATGCCCAGGATCATGAACGATGCGATGAGCAGCAGGAACGTGCCACCGAAATAGATCATTGGTCCATTCCCAGTCAGAGCCGACCTCAGGAAGCTGGCATACTTGGCGTCCTGCCAGGGCAGTAGGGTCTTGAAGAAGAACCTCGTACCAGGTTTGAATACGAAGACATTTAGCAACACTGTGGCGGCAATCAGTCCGGCCATGTTTCCCAGCGCGGCTTTTCCGGCCAAGTGGCCCAGCACGCATACGGCAGCACTCACCACAAACCATATCATGGCCTGTTTGCGATTCACTACCTGCTCAGGATCCTCATCCTTAATGAACATGGCGGCCAGCACCGGATTGACCACAATGGCCACGAACAGCGATGAGCCCAATACAGCGATGAGCGTGATGGGCAGGAATTTCATGAACTCGCCCATGATGCTGTCCCAGAACAACAGTGGGAAGAACGCGGCCAGCGTAGTGGCAGTTGATGAGATGATGGGAATGGCTATCTCGCCCACACCTACCCTTGAGGCATCTTCCTTGGACCGGCCTGCGCTGTAAAAGCGGTAGATGTTCTCGATGGTCACAATGCCATTGTCCACAAGCATCCCGAGGGCGAGGATAAGGGCAAAGAGCACCATCATGTTGATGGTGATGCCCAACATGCTGAGTATGATGAAGCTCATCAACATGCTCATAGGGATGGCGATGCCCACAAAAAGGGCGTTGCGCACCCCGAGATAGAACAGCAGCACCAGCACCACCAGAATCACACCGCTGTATATGTTGTTCTCCAGGTTGAGCAACTGCCCGCGCACCTGATTGCTCTGATCGTTGGTGATGGTGATGTTCAGGTCTTTGGGAAAACGGTGCTCCTGGGCCTCCTTCAGCACATCATTCACCTGATCAATGGCAATGAGCAGGTTCTCACCGCTCTTCTTCACCACATCTATGCTCACAACAGGGTCGCCACCCAGGCGGGCCAAGCTGTTGCGCTCCTTATAGCCGTCTTCAACCGTGGCTATGTCGCGCAGGTATATGATGTTGCCGAACTCCGCCTTCACAATGGTGTTCATCAGCTCGTCCGGGCCCTTGTACTCACCGGCCACACGTATGCTCCTGCGGGTACCGTCCATCAGCAGGTCGCCCCCGCTAATGTTCATGTTCTCGTAGCCAATGGCGCTCTCAATGTCATTGAAGCTCACCTCCACCTTTTCCATCTGGTGCAGGTCGACCATGATATTGATCTCGCGGTCCAAGCCGCCCCGTATATCGGCACTCGAAAGCTGAGGGATCACCTCCAGTTTCTCCTGGAGGTACTCGGCATATTCCTTCAGGTCATCTACACTGTAATCGCCACTCAGATTGATGTTCATGACAGGCATCTCCGAGAAGTTGATGTCCATCACAATAGGTTCGATGTCAAGGTCTGATGGCAGATCGGCCTTGGCCTTGTCCACCGCATCTTTCACATCCATAAGGGCCTCTTCAACAGGCACATCGGTGTTGAACTCCACTATGATGATGGAGTTGTCCTGCACCGAGGTGCTCGTCATGTCATTGATTCCCTTTATCGGTTTTATCTCTTTTTCAATGACACGGGTAACGAGGTTCTCGATGTCCAATGGCGAGTTGCCCGGATACACGGTGCGCACATAGATCTGCGGCATCACGATCTCGGGAAACAGCTCCTTTGGCATGCCGGTGTAGGCGATGAGGCCACCCATTACGATGAGCAGCGACATGATCAGCACACTGATCTTGTTGTTCAGCGCCCACGTACTGAGCCAGTATTCTTTGTCCTGATTCATTTCAATGCTTCAAGCTATTCTTGATTCGGATATTGCTAAAGGCTCACATTCAGAGGCCAGTAGATATTACTTGACAACTCTCACCTCATTCCCCGTGGTCACCTCATTGTAGCCTTCGGTCACCACGCGGTCGCCTTTCTTCAGTCCCGTAAGCACCATGGTCAGGCCTTGACTGGTGCGGTCGGTGGTGATGTAGGTCTTTTGGGCCACTTCCTTACCATCAGCCTTGCCAACGGTGAACAGGAATTCGCCTTTGGCATCCTTGCTTATGCAGCGCGAAGGCACGGCCAGTGCGCTGTCGGCCACAAAGTCGCGCAGCTTGATGACGGCCACGCCATTGGGCTTTATGGCTTCATCGCCATTGTCTATCTGCAGTTCAACCTTGAAAGAGCGGTTTGCGGGATTGATGCTGCTTGCCACGCGCTTCAACGGGGCCTTCACCTCCTTGCCGAACGCAGGGAAATTCACAATTACCTCATTACCTTGCCTGATGACCGGGGCGTACGATTCGGCCACATCGGCCGTCACCTTCATCTTGGTCGGATTTACAAGTTGAAGGATGGGCAGTCCGGGGGCGGCCAACTCGCCTTCATCGGTATAAATGGCATCAACAATCCCACTGAAAGGTGCCTTTACCATGCCCATGCTGCGTTGGGCCCCAAGAGTCTCTTTCTTTTTGAGCAGGCCCTCGTAGGTGTTCTTGGCCTGTAGGTACTGCATCTCGCTTCCTATCTTCTGCTCCCACAGGCGGCTCTGGCGCTCATAGACTGTCTGGGCCAATGCCAGGGCGTTGTCCACCTCTTCCACGCTCTTGTCGAGCACCGTGGAGTTGATATGTGCCAATACCTGACCGGCTTTCACGCGGTCGCCCTCTTTCACCAACATCTTGGTTATGATTCCTCCGGTTTCCGTGCTCACGCGCACATTCTCCAGTGCGTCCACTGTGCCATTCACCTCCAGGAAATGCTCGAACCGGGCTGGGGAAATGTCCAAGGCCTGAACCACCACTCGTGTGTCGGTGGTGGTGGTGTAGCTGCTGTCGCTGGCCAAGACCTCCTGTTCCAATTGGCGCACCTCATTCTCCAGTTTGGCCAGCTCAATCTTCTTTTTTTCCAGAAGTTCCTTCTTGGCCTCAATGGTGTTGTCATCACCGCATCCTGCCAAGGTCATCGCTATCACAGCACCAATTGCGCTCAGGTATCTCATCTCGTTTCCTGTTTGGGTTCGTTGTTCTTCTATCTGTTGGTTGTGCCTGTCCTATCACTCGTTACCAAGCAGCACCTTGCTGAGTTCTGCCTTGGCCTCGAGCACCGCAAAAAGCCCATTGATGTAGGTGGTCTGCGATGCCAGCAGCTGGTTCTCGGCCGTGGTCACCTCCATGCTGGTGGCCACGCCCTCAGTGTATTTGAGCAAGGTCTTGTCGCGGATGCGGGTGGCCAGGTCCATGTCGGCCTTGTAATCGTTCAAACGCTCCGTGGCACTGATGAAATTGTCCTTAGAGGTGCGGTACTTCAGCTTCAGGCCCTGTTCAACGTAGGTGAGGCGGTCGGCCACACGCTGCTGTTCCAGTTTGGCTTTTTTGATGCTGGCCCGTGCGCCAAGATTGTCCCAGATGGGCACATGCAGGCTCACGCCCCAAAGGGTCTGCGGGTACCAGCTCTGTTTGCTGTCAAAGAAGTTCCATGTGTTGCGGAACGCCTGTTGCTCGTGATTGAACATGGCACTCAACGATGGGTAATAGCGCGCCTCCTGCAATTTGACCAGATAGCCGTGCAGTTTCACATCAAGCTTGTTCATCTGATGCACCACATTCTTGGTCACATCAAAGTCGGTGCGCACCAGGGCATCTGGGTCCGATGAGCGCCAGATAGCTTCCATGTCATCGGTCAAGGTGAGCTCTGTTTCCATGGGCATGCCCATCTGGTACTTGAGCAGATCAATAGTGGCCCGGCTCTGCCGCT
The DNA here is from genome assembly GCA_044356305.1 of Flavobacteriales bacterium. Lineage (GTDB taxonomy): Bacteria > Bacteroidota > Bacteroidia > UBA10329 > UBA10329 > JBIKWM01. The sequence continues at coordinate 18,166 of JBIKWM010000010.1, read as the reverse complement.
CGGCCATCTCAATCTGGGTCTCCAGTCCATTTACCATCAAGGTGAGCTGATCCACATTCATCTCCTCTGTGAAACCGCTCAGAAACAATGCCTGGGTCTCTTTCAAGGTGCGTTTCACAGTCTCGGCACTGGCCTTGAGGCGTTCTGTGTTCTCGCGGGCCACCAGGGCGGTGTAATAGCTTTCCTCAATCATGGTGCGCACATCCTGGTCCACCATCTGCCCTTGCTGATCACGCAAGAGTTGCACGCCTTTGGCCCCTTTCAGCCCAATGATATAAGAGCCATCGAAAAGTAACTGCGATGCATTCAAGCCGGCTTTAGCCACATACTTCTGTCCGAATTTCGCAGCAATCGGAGGGGTGCCTTCCGGTGCCCCAAATGCTGTTGCAGGAATCAGGCTGGTCGGGAGGTCGATGAAATCGGTATAGTTGAATGAGCCAGAAACCTGAGGAAGGCCCTTGGCTGCCTGCTCCCACACTTGCTGGTCGGCCTGTGCTATGTCAATACGGGCGCTCTTGCTCAGAAAGCTGTTCTTGATGGCATACTCCTGCGCCTCTGGCAGGCTCATGCTCATTTTCTCACCGTCCTGGGCCCAGACCGGCTGCGTACACAGCATAAGGGCCACCACTAAAATCGTTCTCATTCGTTCAGATGATGCTGTTGTTGCTGTCCATTCGCTGCAATCGCTCTTTCATTAGCTCAATGCCCCGCTCGCTGGCTATGGCCCGTATGTGGTAGCGCATGTGCTCGATGAAAACAGTGCGGTGGTCAAACTCTACCGGAGGGAACTGCTCGTGATCAAGGATCACATCGATGCGTGCCACATAGAGCCGCGCCACTATCGGAATGTTCAGGTTGTCGCGATATAGTCCCTGTGCCAGCCCCTCGCGCAGATTTCGCTCCACATGCTGCCGTATAACACGGTGCTTGTAGTCAGTGAACAGGCGGAATGCTTGCGGATGGTATTTCTGAATGTCGTACAGGATGGCAGGGTTCATCTGCTGCATCCGTATGTTCATGTAGGCAATGAGGCGGAAGAGCTCATCGAGTGCATCGGTGGCCTCGGCATGTATGGCTTCCACAATGCTATGGTCCTTCTCCATGTACAGGCCCATCGCTTTAAGCACCAGGTCGTCCTTATCGGTCACGAACTGGTAAAGGGTCTTCTTGCTTATGCCAAGATGTCGGGCTATGTCGTCCATAGTGAGGCTGCGCACCCCATAGCGGAAGAACAGTTCCGATACCTGCTCGAATAACTGGGCGGCCTTGGTCTCCATTGAGGGCGGCAAATGTAGAAACACTTTTTGAGCAGGAAACGATTATTGAATAAAATGTTTCCAATGAATTTATTTCTAGAGTCACTTCAACGCCAACCTACTTTGCACCCGTGGCCGAGGAGACCCTTTTTACGGATGTGATAGTGCCGCTCTCGGTGCCTGGACGCTTCACCTACCGCGTGCCGCGAAACCTGGCACATGAGGTGGCCCCGGGAGTGCGTGTGCTGGTGCAGTTCGGCAAGCGCAAGGTGTACACAGGTGTGATCACCGAAGTGCATACCCAACCACCCACCGACCACCAGGCCAAGTACCTGCTTGACGTGCTGGATGCCCGCCCCAGTGTGAGCACCCTGCAACTGCGCCATTGGGCCTGGATGTCCGACTACTATATGTGCACGGCAGGCGAGGTGCTACAGGCCGCCTTGCCCACCGGTCTGAAACTGAGCAGCGAGCAGGTGGTGTGCATCCATCCTGATTTTGATGGCGACCTCACTGAGATGGACCTTACCGAGGCGGCCGTGGTAGAGGCTGTGCAGGCCGAAGGTAAGATGACACTGGAGCAGATTGCGGCCCTGGTGCAATTGCAGAGCGTGCAGCGGCTGGTGTCGGCACTTATTGTCAAAAGTGCCCTGATGTATGCCGAAGAGGTGGAAGAAAGATACCGGCCACGCTCCGAGACCTACCTGACCGTCTCGCCCCAATTGCTGGCCGATGACGAAGCGCTGCGCACCCTCTTTGACCGCATGGAGAAGAAGGCGCCCAGGCAACTGGACGTTCTAATGCGGCTATTGCATCTGTCGCGGTTGGGTACCGAGAACGGACAACCGGTGGCGCAAAAGGAGCTGCTGCGTGAGATTCCTACAGGTGCCGCAGCATTGCGCCAATTGATAGAAAAGGGCATTGTGGTGAAAGAGGACCGCGAGGTGTCGCGCCTTACTGCCCGCGATGCATGGGCCACCGAGGGCATAGTTCTTAATGAGGTGCAGGCAGAGGCACTGCGGCAGGTAGAAGATGCCCTTTCGGACAAAGACGTCTGCTTGCTTCACGGGGTCACATCGAGTGGCAAGACAGAGATTTATATCAGGCTGATAGAGAATCTCCTTGAGAAGAACGGCCAGACGCTCTACATGCTGCCCGAGATAGCCCTTACGGCCCAGGTGGTGCTGCGTTTGCAGAAACATTTTGGCCGCGAGGTGGGCATATATCACTCACGCATGACCGACCCCGAAAGGGTAGAGGTGTGGCAGCGCATGAACAGCAACGAGCCGTTCAAGGTGCTGTTAGGCGCACGGTCGGCAATGTTCCTCCCTTTTGCCGATCTCAAGCTGATAATAGTGGACGAGGAGCACGACACCAGCTACAAACAGCACGACCCGGCTCCGCGCTACAATGCCCGCGACAGTGCCATTGTTCTGGCCCGCATGGCGGGTGCCAAGGTGGTGCTGGGGTCGGCCACACCGGCCGTAGAGACCACCCACAACGCCCGGCAGGGCAAGTACGGCCTGGTCACCTTGACCCAACGCTATGGAGGCGCACAATTGCCGCACATTCTCACCATCGACCTGCGCCCTGAGCGCAAGGCCAAACGGATGCGCGGCCCGCTCAGTGTGCCGCTGATCGACAGCATCGGGCAGGCGTTGGCCCAGCGCGAGCAGGTGATCCTTTTCCAGAACCGCAGGGGATTCTCCAGTTTCATTCAGTGCGAGCAGTGCGCCCATGTGCCACAGTGCACCCGTTGCGACATCAGCCTTACCTACCATAAATACTCACACGACCTGCGATGCCATTACTGCGGATACACGGCCACCATGCCGCGCGAGTGCCCCAGTTGCCGCAGCACCAAGCTCCTGACGTTGGGAATAGGCACAGAACAGGTGGAGGAGGAACTGAACATCCAATTCCCCAATGCCCGTGTGGTGCGCATGGACCTCGATACCACCCGTTCCAAACATGCCCACCATCGCATCATACAGGAATTTGAACAGCAGCAGATTGACATCCTCGTTGGAACACAGATGGTGACCAAGGGCCTCGATTTCAGTCATGTGGGTCTGGTAGGGGTGGTGAGTGCCGATCAGCTGTTGCGCCAACCTGATTTCAGGGCGTTCGAGCGGGCCTATCAGCTTATGGCACAGGTAAGTGGCCGCGCGGGTCGCAGAGGCAAGCAGGGCCTGGTGCTCATTCAGACCGCTGAACCGATGCACCCTGTTATTGAACTGGTGAAACAGAATGACCACGCGGGCCTGATGCTGCACGAACTGGTGCAGCGCAAGACCTTTAACTATCCGCCTTTTGTGCGTCTGGTGCAGATAACCTTGCGCCACCGCGAGCGCGATGCATTGGATGTGGCCGCCCGCACCGTTGCCGAACGGCTGAAACAGCTTCCCGGCATGCAGGTGCTGGGCCCCGAGGTGCCGCCCGTGGGCAGGATCAGGAACTTCTATCTGCGCAACATCCTGCTCAAGATCGGGATTGCGGAACTGGCTGCCCGCAAGCAGCTTGTGGCCGATGCGCTGAGGCATCTGCGCACGCTGCCCGAATTGAAACAATGCCTGATCGGTATCGATGTCGATCCGATGTGAGGTGCTATCTGAGTCGGACAAAGGCCCAGCGCAGCCACGGCCCATATATTTGCCCACATTAGTAAGTAATTACCCATACTCAAGCGTTCCATTATGAAAAAGACAGATTGCATGGCACAGGCCTCACACATGGCGTTGATGTGCATCGTGCTCGGCACAGCCTCTTGTGGGGGCGGGACCGAAACGGGTGAGGGGGCCGATGGTCAGGTGGCCGCAGCCGCAACAGAGACTTTTATCCACAACCCCGATGCAACGGCCATACTGCCTTCGTGGTCAAAAGAAAACACCGTTGTGTTCCACATCACCAGCGAACCGGACGACCTCCACCCGTCAAACGGCACACAGGCATTGCGCTCGCACATAAACCAGTACACTCAGATGTACATCATGGGGGCCGATCTGATTGAGCTCAAGGGTGTGCGGCCAGGTGTGGTGAAGGGGCCTGCCGAGATGAGTGCCGATGGCATGCGGTTCACCTATGTGCTGCGCGATGAACCCACTTGGGATAATGGCGAGCAGTTATCGGTCGATGATATAATTTTCACATTCAAGGCCAATAAGTGCCCGCTCACCAACAATCCCCACGGGAAACCTTATCTGGAGAACCTTGCCGATATCGTCAAGGACCCGGCCGACCCGCGCAAGTTCACCCTGGTGATGAAGCGCAAGTACATTCAGAACGCCATTTTCACAAGCGATTACCCCCTTCTTCAGGAATCCTATTGGGATAAGACCAAGACACTGCGCAATTTCACTTTTGCGCAGTTTGATGATCCGAATTTCAAGGCCGATGCCATCAAGGAGCTGAACGCATGGGCCACGGAGTACAACAACCCGCGCTACAGCCGTGTGCCCGAGTTCCTGGTGGGATTGGGTGCCTACCGGGTGGTAGACTGGAAACCCAACCAGAGCCTGACCCTTGAGCGAAAGACCGGCCACTGGACCACAAAACTTGCCCAGCCAACGGCTTACGAGACATCGTTGCCCGATCGGATCATTTTCAAGGTGAATACCGATGGCAATTCGCAACTGCTTGAATTCAAGGCACAGGCGCTCGATGCATCAACTTTCCTGAGCACCCAGGGACTCATTGACCTCCAGGCCGATGCGGATTTCAATGCCAACTACAACTCCCGTTTCACCAACACCTATAACTACAGCTATCTGGGTTTCAATTGCCGGCCCGATGGGGTCACGAGCCGTAAATTCTTCGATGACGTACGCGTACGTAGGGCCATAGCCAAGCTCGTTCCTGTTGACGAGATCAACATGGTGATAAACAGAGGGAAGAATCAGCCTATCTGTAGTCCGGTGTCGCCCTTGAAAAAAGAATACAACAGCGACCTGAAACTTGTGACCTACGACCTCGAAGGGGCCAGGCAACTGCTCGATGAGGCCGGTTGGAAAGACACGGACGGTGACAATATCAGGGATAAGATGATCGATGGTAAGAAAGTGCAGTTTGAGTTCAACCTGAACTATATGACCAACATGGTCACCTGGCGCGATATGGCCTCCATGATCTCGGAGAAGATCTACGAGGCGGGCATCGTGTGCAACATCGTTCCGCTCGACCCGAATGTGAATCAGACCAAGATGCGCAGCCACGAGTTTGATGCCGCCCTATCGGCATGGGCAGGCTCATCGGTTCCAGATGATTTCACGCAGATATGGCACACCAAATCGTGGGCATCGAAAGGCTCGAACTACGTAGGATTCGGCAATGCGGCCAGCGATGCACTCATTGACAGCATCAAGTACAATATGGACGAGGAGTCACGCCATGTGCAGGTGAGGCGGTTACAACAGATGATCTATGACTATCAGCCCATGGTGTTCCTTTTTGCCACGGTGCAGCGGAATGTGATACACAAGCGCTTCGGCAATGCTGACATGTATTTTGAGCGGCCGGGAGTGCTGCTCAACAACCTGAAGCTGTTGAGCGGCTCCATGAAAGAGTCGGTTGATCATTGATAGGCGTCTACTGCCATCATGCTCAAGTACATAGCCAAACGTATACTGGTTTTCTTTCCCACTTTGGTGGCCATTACGCTACTGGGGTACCTGATAATGGTGAATGCACCGGGCGACCCGGTGGAACGTATGATGGTGGCCGCCCAGAGCGGTGGCGAGGTCAGCAGCCAGAGCATAAACAGCATTGAGCAGCGCAAGTACTGGAGCCATAAGTTGGGACTCGACCTGCCGGTGTTCTATTTCAGCCTGAGCAGTCTGGCCCAGAGCGATACCCTTTACCGTGTGTACGACCGCACCGAACGCGATGCATTGGAGCGCCTCACCAGGCAATATGGCGACTGGCCATCGGTGAGCGCTTACCACGCATCGCTCTCCACTCTTTTCAATGCCCATCTCGACTTTGAACCTGACAGTGCCCTGTTGCCCATTGATTTTCCCGACCGTGCCCTGGAACAGGTGAGTGTATCGTTCTTCGAGACATCGGCACTAAAAAGCACCTACGAGGCGGAGGTGATTGAAAGCAGGCTGAACGCACTGGGTCACATTTACGAGTTGCCCTTCATGGCGCGATTCGCCCCGTTGCTTGCCGATGTAAGGGCCCGCCATGCGGCCATGACCAGTGCCGGAGGTGCGTGGCGAAACATGGTACCTGTGCTGCACTTCAACGGCAACAACCAGTACCACCGTTGGGTGTTCGGTGACGGCAACTGGATCACAGGCGAGGGTGCTCAGTTCAGCCGTGGGCTGGTGCGTGGCGATTTCGGCACCAGCTACACCACCAAACAACCCATTCAGGAGGTGATAGCCGACAAGTTCTTCTGGTCGTTCTTCTTCACCATGGTTTCGGTGATCCTTAGTTACCTGATCAGCATCCCGCTGGGCATACGGTCGGCTGTGAGCAAGGGCACATTTACAGACCGTGCCACCACGATAGTCCTATTTGTTCTGTATTCGCTGCCAAGCTTCTGGGTGGCCACTTTGCTGCTCATGACCTTTGCCAACCCCGATGTGCTGCCGTGGTTCCCGGCCTCGGGAGTTGAACCGCTCACCGGCATTGGCCCCGACACGGGATTCATAGAGGCATGGACCGCCCGTCTGCCGTATCTCGTCATTCCCATGATTGCCTATACCTACGGTTCGTTCGCGTTCCTGTCTCGCACCATGCGCGTGAGCATGTTAGAGATAATCGGCCATGACTATATCCGCACAGCCCGCGCCAAGGGCTTGGCCGAGAGCGCAGTGATCTATCGGCATGCCCTGCGCAACGGGCTGCTGCCCATCATCACAGTGTTCTCCAACATCTTTCCCGTGGCCATTGGAGGGTCGGTCATCTTGGAGGTGATATTCACCATACCCGGCATGGGCAGCGAGGTGTTCAATGCCATTGCAAATCAGAATTACCCCATGGTCATCACAGTGCTCACCCTTACAGGCGTGCTCACGTTGATCGGCTATCTTGTGTCTGATATACTCTATGCGGTGGTCGATCCGCGCATCTCATTCTCAAAAGGATAGACCGTGGCCACAGACATGCAGTTCAGTTTCAGGGCCTACGCATGGGGGCAGTTCAAGCAGAACCGTCCGGCCTACCTCAGCCTGTGGGTTTTGCTGGTGTTGTCGGTGGTGGCGCTTTTGGCCCCTATTCTGGCCAATGATCAGCCGCTGTACGCCCTCTACAAGGGTGAGCACCTGTTTCCCGCATTCACATTTAAAAATGCCTATGAGCTTAAGGACCCCATCACTGGCCGGCCCGAGCGCATACAGACCGATATCGCCAAGTGGAAACAGATGCGGCTCGAGGCGGTGGTCTGGGCTCCCGTTCCGTATGCGCCCAACCGATCCGATATCCTCAACTCCAACTATCGCGAGCCGGGCGGTGAGCAGTTTTTCAAAGGTGTAGATGGCCAGATTGTGCCTATGCCCTTCAGATTCAGACATCTACTGGGCACCAATAAAAAGGGCGAGGACGTGCTTGCGGGTCTCATACACGCCAGCCGCGTCTCGCTCACCATCGGTGTGCTCAGCATGCTCATTGCCACAGTGATAGGTCTTGTACTTGGCGGTTTGGCAGGCTATTTCGGAGACGACCGTCTCAGCACCACACGGGGTTCTTTCTGGACCTTTGTTATGGGTCTTGTATTGGCCTACTACTATGGTTTCCATGTGCGGGCACACCTGCTCAGCGATGCACTGGGCACATCAGGCGGGGCCATGGCTGGGCAGTTGCTTCTCAGTCTGCTCATTGCCACGTGTGTGGGAGGTGTGTTTTTTTTCTTGGGCCGATGGATGGGCCGCATTCCGTTACTCAGCGGTAAGGTCAACATAGCTGTCGATTCGTATGTGTCACGAGGAATCGAGATCCTGTTGTCAATACCCACATTCGTGCTCATACTGTCCATAGCCGCCATTGCGAAGCCGAGCATCCTGAATCTGATGCTCATCATCGGCCTTACCCGTTGGACCGGAATCGCCCGCTTTGCCCGGGCCGAGTTCCTTCGCATCCGCAACCTCGAGTATATACAGGCCGGGCAGGCGCTGGGATATGGCGAGATGCGCATCATCTTCCGCCACGCACTGCCCAACGGCATGGCCACGGCACTGGTAGCCATTGCATTCGGTATCGCATCAAGCATCCTCACCGAATCGAGCCTCTCGTTTCTGGGCATCGGTGTTCCGCCCGATGTGGTCACATGGGGTTCGCTGCTCAGTTCGGGCCGCGAGAACTTCAATGCATGGTGGCTGGTCATATTCCCCGGTATGGCCATATTTCTCACTGTCACCATCTACAACCTGTTGGGCGAGGGCCTGCGCGATGCACTCGACCCACGATTGAAGCAGTAGGGGCATCGATACCTCTACGGTCAACCCTAAGGCTCTGCTTAATTTTTTCCTTTGGGGAATCGGGGAAGGCGGAATCATTGAATCCGGAGATTGAGGACCCGAATAACAAAACACAGGCATTGACGCAGGTCAGCGAACAAAGTGGGCCTGAGATGCTTCATTTACCGGGCGGTATTGAGGGAGTCTAAAAGGGCTTGACAGAACCGATTCTCATTATTGCAATTCAGCAATACCCGATTGGCCATTCAGCATTCAGTTCTCATCATCAATCAACAAACGAACAACATCATGAGACACCTCGTCATCTTTTCCGCCTTTCTGTTGGCATTGCTGTCCACAAGCGTGACACAGGCCCAAGAGGCCATGCAGGACGTGATTTACCTCAAGAACGGAAGCATCTACAAGGGCACCATCATAGAAGAAGTGCCCAATACGAGCTATAAGATCCGCATAGCTGGTGGCAGTGTGATTGCAGTTCAATTGGCCGACATCGAACGCCTTACCAAGGAGGATCTGCCAAATGGCACCTGTGGCCGTGGTATGCGAGACACCACCAGGTTCGTGGCACGTAAGAAGGGTTATTTCAATGTGCTTCAGGTGCTGATTGAGAACAAACAGGGCGGTGTGCGATTTGTGAATGGTTACAAGTTCGGCAGGTTCGGGTACCTGGGCATCGGAGTCGGGTTCGACCGTGTGTTCTCCTCGCCCCTCAACGGGCGGATCAATGGGCTGCAGGACGATGCGCTCGAAGGCATCTACCTGCCACTGTACCTCTTCTATTCAGGCGATGTGAAACAAAGGCGCCTCACCCCGTACTACACCTTCGAGGCGGGCTATACCATGGCTTTCAAGGGGATGGATGGGCAATTTGAGTCTGATGCATACGGCCGCAGACCTTTGGGTGGACCGATGGCCGGAGTAGGGTTGGGCCTCAAGTTCCATCCACTGTGGGCCAAAGGGCACCATGTGAGCATTCTGTTCAACCTCAATTACAAGATGGTGCGATATGAGGAGGATGTGCTCCTGCTCAACAATGTGGGTCAGATCATCGGCACCGAGACCGGTGTGAAGGCTGCCAATATGCTCTTTCCGGGTATCAGGGTAGGAGTGGGGTTCTGAGTTTTGGGTACCCCCGCGGGCGGGCATTTATTCGCCCGGTTGCTCAGAAAGATGGGCTCTCATTCATCGATGGCTGACACTGATATCGTGGTCAACATCACCTTTTGGAATCGCTCAACGAACCTGTCTCAGAACGCCCGGCTCACGCCAAGCACATAGCGGAAATCCCAATGATTGGGCTGCAGTGCCGGGGTGCGATTAAGGAAGACGGGCATATCGAAGCGGATTGTGAGGGGCTTGGCCATTTCCAGAAAACCCCATCTCTTTATTGTGACCGCCAGGCCCACCCCAGCATCAAACCTCGGCCGGGCGAACCGAGGGGCGCTGCCAGGTGCGTTGGTGCTTATCAGCCCGCAGTCGGCAAACAGGTAGGTGGCCAGCCCGAAGTACTTGCGCAGCACCTGTGGCCCCGGGCCGAATATGCCGGCAAAATCGAGCTCGGCATTGATGGCGGCCCCGCTCATGCCCTGATAGGCCAACACTGAGCCATCTGGCGTTGATTCGGGTGCCAGATAACCCGAATAGCCGCGCAGGCCCAGTCCGCCACCGGCATTGAAGTGGTTGGTGGTGGCCCCAAAGGCCCCCCAGGTGGCGGGAAAAAATCCATAGGCGCGGGTGTACTGGTTGTCCATCTGCGCCTCAGGGTCGGCACCGTCCAAGTAAAGTGCACTTTCCTTGGGCATGCGGCTGCCGGTGCCCAACTGCGCGAACAGGCGGGTGCTGAGCCGCAACCGCCACAGTTCAGTACGGTTGATGGCCGATAGGCGCAGCCTATGAAAATCGGCCCCGCTGCCAATGGCCGATGCGCGCAGATCGGCCACAAGCTCGCCACTGCCGTTGCGATAAGGATACGTATGGCACACCTCGGCATTGAGGCTGTTGTTGAGGGTGGCCACTTCCCATTGGCCCGGCCGCAGCAGATACTGCATGTGACGGGCATCGTACCGATACATGCTCTTGAACCAAAGGCTATAGGTGGTGCGGTCGTTGCGGCTGTGTTTGCGCAGGCCGAGGCTGCCACCATACAGGCCGTCAACGGCTTTCAGGTCAAAGAACACTTCGCTCTGACGCCACCAGCGGCTCAGGCTGGTGCGGTAATCGAACATGGCACTTACCTCCAAGTGGTCGTTCTTTATGGCCTCAGGCACACCGTATTGTCCGAAACCGCTGTTGAACCAAACGCGCAGGTTGAACACATGGTTAACTTCCATATGGCCCCCGCCCAGGTATGCGCCCAGCTTAAACCCATCATATCCATTGTACCAGAAGCTTGGGCGTGCCCGCACCTCGTAGCGTTTCCAATCGGGGGCCTGCAGCAACTGATGGTCAAAACTGATGCGGATGGGCAACAGCCGCGCATTGTCGGGCATGTAGATATCTGCCAGCCGGTGCGAGGTGTCTATCATCACTTCTTTTATCCCTTCGGGGATATTGACCTCCATCTCGTACGTGCGGCCCACCTCATCGAGGCTGTACCACTTGGGCAGCACCTTGGCGGTGGTCTGTTTGGTGAACCATGTGTTCGGGATATGGTAGTCATATACGGTGCCTTCGGTCCCTATCACCCTTACATCGAGCGGCATGTGCAGATCGCCTTTTCGCCTGAGCCTGATGCTGAATGCTCCGGCAGCCGATAATCGTCTTATCCGCCCCACGGCATAGTCAATGTGCGATGTCTTTTCCATCCACTCGTCAAAGAACCAGTCGAGGTCGGTCCGGGTGGTGAGGCGCGCACTGTGGCGGAAGTCATCGGGGTATGGATGGCAGAATTTCCATCGGTGGTAATACTCCTGCATGACGCGGGCAAAAAGGCTATCGCCCAGCACATACTCCAAGTTGAACAGCATGGTGGCCGTCTTGTAGTACACATGCACATATCCGTTCAGGTAGTCGGGCCCGAAGTGGTCGCTGTGGGTGTTGAGTGCGGGCTCGCGATGCACGGCCGCGCTGCGCATATAGCCGGTATAGGCCTCGGTGTCCAATGGCCGCTGTGGCCGCATGAACAGGCGCTCCCAGATGTTCTGTGCGTAAAGAGGCAGGGTGTCGCCCTCCAGGTCGCGCAGGCCCAGGGCGGTGAGGTATTCGGTGAATCCCTCATCCAGACTCGCCCTGTATGTCTCGTTGCTGCCCACCTGGCCGTAGAACCAGTTGTGGCCTATCTCGTGCACCAGCAGGTCGCGGTAATCGGGATCGCGGCCACCGTCAAGGGTCAGCATGGGGTATTCCATGCCATCCTCGGCATCGGCCACCACCATTTTAGGGTAATGATATGTGCCGATGCGGTATGAGAAAACACGAATGACATCAGCGGTGTACCTGGCGGCATTCTGCCAGCCGCTTGCATGGGGTTCCTGAACCACGGCCACACATTGCACCCCGTTCCACACAGCCTCACCTATGCGATAGGTGGGGTCGGCCGTGAAGGCGAAATCGTGCACATTCACGGCCCTGTACTTCCAGGTCTTGCGCTCGGTGGGGTCGTAGGGTATCACCTCACTGGCCGGCTCGTCCCATGGTTTGTTCTTGAAATTGCTGATATCGAGGCGTCTGCGGAGGTCATCCGGCAGGACCTCCTCTCGGTTGAGCAGCACACCTGTGGCCTCGACCACATAGTTGGAGGCGAAGGTCAGCTCGGCCTCGAAAGTGCCGAAATCGCCATAGAATTCATGGTCGAGGTGCTGATCGGTGTCCCAACCCTTGCGGGCATCGTACACTGCTATGCGCGGGTACCAGTGCACCCCATCGTAGTGCGTATGGCCGCTGGCATCGAATTTTTTCATTCTGCGGCCCATGGTGCCCTGATCAAAGAATGTGCGGAACAGGATGCTGAACTCCACCTTGCCGCCCGGCAGCAGCGCATCGTTCAGCTTCACGTGGGCCAGAGTGTTGTCGAGCTTGATTATAGCGGACCTGCCGTTTGCGCTCATGCGGTCAATCACTGTTCCCAATCCCTGGCTCTCATATTCCCCGAACCGATGGTGCACCCCTTGGGCCTTCTGCATCTCTGCGAGGTATGATCCAGGTTGGAACGCATTCTGATACAGATGGAAGAAAACCTCGCTCAGGGTGTCGGGCGAATTGTTGTAATAGGTAAGATTCAGGAGACCCGTCACCACATCGGTCTGTTCGTCAATGTCGGCCTTGATGCGGTAATGCACGTCCTGTTGCCAGTAGTCGGGATGGGGCTTCCGGTTGGCCCAATAGAGCGGATTGTTGGCGCTCCTATACTCAATGCCTTCCTGCGCCACCCCGAAAAGGGCACAGAGCAGCAACTGAGCTAAGACGAGACTCCTTCGCATGCCACGAAAGTAGTAGGGGCAACAGAACCCCCGCAGGCCTTAAACTTGCACAATGCTACCGATCACTAACAGTCTGCCCGAAGTAAAGCGGGCATTTATTGCATCACTGAGCGGAATGTATGAAGCTGAAGAGGCCACCGCCATCTTCGGCATGGTCTGCGAGCGGATGCTAGGTATAAGGCGTGCCGATGTTGAGTCAGGAGCGCGCATCACCGAGAGCGACATCAACCGGCTGAACGGGGTGTTGGACCGATTGCGGTCGAACGAACCGGTGCAGTACATCCTGGGCGAGGCACCGTTCATGGACATGTGGCTCAAGGTGAATCCTGCGGTGCTCATTCCCCGACCCGAAACCGAGGAACTGGTGCATCTGATAGTGCAGCGCAATACAGAAATGGGGTTGCGCGTGGCCGATATAGGAACTGGGAGCGGCTGCATCGCCATCGGGCTTGCCAAGCGGTTGAACCGTGCCGAGGTGACAGGAATCGACATCTCGGCCGAGGCCCTGAAGGTGGCCCGTGCAAATGCTTCATTGACAGGTGTGAATGTCAATTTCAAATCGCTTGATATTCTGAGCGATGAAGCACAGCTTACGGACCTTGACATTATTGTGAGCAACCCGCCCTACATTTCCCGAAAAGAGGAAAATGAACTGGCTGCACATGTGCGCCAAAGTGAGCCCCACTTGGCCTTGTTCGTGCCCAATGGCGACCCGTTGCTGTTCTACAAGGCAATAGTGCGGCATGCCCTTAGAGGCCTTGTCCGGGGCGGACAGTTGTTTTTCGAGTGCCATCATTCCTTTGCCTCTGATGTGGCTAAGATGTGCTACAAGCAAGGGCTGGTCGATGTAGTGATGATTGCAGATATGCAGGGCCGACCGAGATTTGTGGCCGCATGTCGGGCCGCGTACTGATACTCCTGCTCTTTATCCCACTTTGGTGCGTGGCACAGACAGATAGTCTGCCATCGGATGCCCATATCGATTCTATCCACCAAAAGAAAAAGGACCACTACCGCAAGCCGGCACGCAAGGTGGACCTTGACCCGCTGCTCAACCTCGACAATTACAACACCCTCTTCTTCGGCCAGCCACTCACTGTTTGGGGCGCCAAGGTGGGGGTCGATTTCATGAAGACGTACCGCATGGGATTCGGTGGCTACTGGCTATTTGACCCTGTTCGCATCCCATCGCTGATCGACACTGTGGCCGATAGCCCATTGCGCATCGACACCACCCTGCGCAGGTTCCATCTCTATTACGTCAACACATTTATGGAGTTTGTGCTGCTCTACAACTACCGCTGGGAGGTGAGCATGCCCATGAGCATAGGATATGGTGTGGCGAATGTGCAGCATTACGACATGCGCAGGCGCGACTGGCTGACGGTCGATAAGCGTGGCGAGCTTGTATCAACGTTCGGCCTTGCGTTCCACTACCGCATCTTCAGCTGGTTCGGTACGGGTCTTGGCCTGGGCTACCGGCAGTTCTGGGTGCGAGACCCCGAGGTTCAACAGGCCATGAACGGCATCTTCTGGAGCATCAAGCTCAAAATTTTCCTCGGCTATATGTACAAGGCTATATTCAGGCCGCAGTTTATCAAAGATGTGAAGTGGGAATGGCGCGAATTCAAGCGCGAGCGCAAGATGCTGCGCAGGATCAGGTTGCCGAGGCGGAGGTGACCGGACCCAGCGGAATCTCTTTCCACACCTTCCACCGCGCACCATCGTGCCGCAACAGGTGGATGGCCCCTACCGCGCATGTGCGCTGATAGCTTATGCCCCGCACATCGGCCCACACGGCACCGAACCGCTCGGGCCGCAGGTCGCGATTGGCCAGCGTGATGTGCGGCACAAAGGGCTGAGGCTCTTTGCGCAGGGTCCATGCATGGCTGTGCCTCAGCGCATCGTTCACTGCATCGTTTAAAGCCTGCAGCGCCTCTGACCGGATCACGTTGAGGTAAATGACGCGGTCCTCAAAATGCCCTGTCCCATCTATGCTGAACCGCACAGTACCATGTAGGTGCAGCGATTTCCAAAGGGTGTCGGCCACGGCATCGGCCTGCGCATCGGTGCAGGTGAACGGGGGCACCAAAGTGATGTGGGCCGGACTGCGCAATGCGGCCTTCAGCCCGTGGGTATCGAGCAGGCGCTCTTTCATCATCCGCACCTCGCTGCTCACCTGCCTGTCGGGCAGCACCGCGATGAGGAAAAGGGTACGCCCTTCTTTATCAGCCATGGGGTACAAAGGTGATGTGCGAAAACCCGGTGACGCCATCTACCCACAAAAAAGAGACCCCGGGCCGTGTGTTCGGGGCCCGGGGTCGTGAATGAGCGGGTGTGTGTGGCCGCTCAGTGCAGGTTGATGGCGTGCGAGTTGCCGTTCACTGTCACGGTGGCATCGTCATCGCAGGTGCCGTCACCAAAGTCGATGGTGCGCGTGGGGCGGCTGTTGGGTGTCACCTCAAGCACCCCATCGGTAATCCATGAGCAGGTGCGGTCCTTGCGGATGGGCTCAAGGGTCTGTGCTGTGAAACTCCGCCCATCACTGCTCTGCCCACTGTGGGTGCCGCTGATCAGGTACACATCGTCCGAGCGTTCGGGGGTACTGTATCCGCCCACCCACTCGCGGGTGCGGTTGCCGTCCCAGTCTATGGTGGTGCCGTCCTCTTTGATGATCTGCGCATCAATGGTCACGGTGAACCAGATGTTGCCGTTGTCATTAAGCCCCTCGTTCATCACTGTCTTGGTGCCCAGTATCTGGTTGCCGTTCACAAAGTAGTTGTCGGTGGTGATGGTGTGCAGGTGGCCCGGCTCGGCATATGGCCCGGTGTAGGTCACTATCACTTTGCCGCTGCGGGTTCGGCCATCGTTACCCACGCATCCGGTGCCGAAATCGATGGTCAGCACGCGTGGGTCCGATACCGTGTCGTGCGTTATCACCGCGCAGTCGCTCACAATTGCAAAGTCGGCACTGGTCTTGAAGGACGACAGGTTGCCCTTGGCGGCCTCATCGGCCATGTCCTGCATGTCCATCAGCCCCTGTTCGCTCAGGGCATTGTCCTGACCCGACAGAAGATCCTCCAGATCGTCAGTCCTGCGGCAGCCGTTTATCACAGTGGCTATTACCGTCATGCCCATCAGGGCCCTCAGTGCAATCATTCTCTTGTTCATGGCTCAGTGTTGTGTTGGTTACGCCCATTAAGAGCAGGCGGCTTGGGGCATGGTTTAACCCTCGTCAAACAATTCGCTAAGAACATAAATTATTCTCTGATTATCAGGTAGATAAATTTCAATAGAAACAAAAGGCCCCGCCCTTTCCAATGAAAGAGCGGGGCCATGTACATCGTCAGTGCGACTTATTTCTTGCCCAGATTGGCAGCCTTGGTCTTCAGTGCCTCGTTGTCGGGGAAGAACTTGATGGCCCAGTCCATAGTCTTGCGGGCCGAGTCCTGACTGCCGGTGCCGGCCAGTAGTTCGGCATAGCGCGACATGGCATCCTGCAGCAGCGGTCCGCTCACCTTGCCTATCTTGTACTTCGGGTTGCTGAAATCCTTGGCCAGTCCGGTCATAGCGTCTTTCAGGTTCTTGTCGGCCTCGCCCACGTTGCGGGCCATCAGTTCGCCCACTCCTTTCATGAACAGTACGGCATTGTCCTCGGGCACCGCCTTGTTCAACGCCTTGTAGTTGGTGACCGCTATCCTGCGCTTCTTCTCGTCATCGAGGTATGGGGCCGATTCGGCAATCACCGCCTTTTTCAGGTTGTCCAGAAAATCCTTGTTGTCTGATGCCATCATGCCGTCCTTGTCCTTTTTGCGGAACTTGGCCGTGTACTTCATGGCATCGGCCAGGGCCTTAGGATACTCCTCCTTCTTCTTGGCATCGTTCATCTGCGATATCTCGTACCAGCACATCGCGCACCAAAGCATTATCTCGGGGTCGTCCTTGTACTTGTCGTTCTCCAACATGCCCTCTGCATTGTAGGCGCAGTCCTCGAATTTGCCTGCATCAAACTGCTTCTCAAATTTCACGTTCATGCCGCCCACCACCTGGGCCTGGGTGCATGTGGTCAGGGCTAACAGCGTGGCGGAGACGGTACCTAGTATCTTGCTTGTCATGGTCATGTTTGATGGGTCCGGTTTCGGGCGGCACGAAAATAGTGCCACACCTGTGACAAGCGCAAGATCATTCCCTGATCGGGCCGATGATGAGTGAATTAGGAACCGGTTATCCGAGTGCTCCAATGACCCGACACAAGGGTCGCCCTTATTATTTGTAGGGGCTTACATGGATATTGTGGGCCTGGTTCCTATCCTGTCGGGAGTGTCAAATGCCCTGACATAGTTCGTTGGACACTCAATTGTAATTTGAGTCTATCTGCCCATTCTTAAAGTGCTTGTACCCGTTTTTTGGGTGCAAGTCCAGCCTTCATTCCCCCTCAGGGAACTATCTACGAACTCCATCACACATGTGACCCCTTGCGCGGGGGTCCATAAGGTGTTTTTATTCGATGTAATTGACACATTGTAAAGCGCATATATGTATTCTCCTATACGACTGCTTCAGGGTGGAATGGAAAAACATTTTTTCCTCTGTAACTCTTACAGCGTGGAGTGGAAAAACATTTTTGCCTCTGTAACTCCTACAGCGTGGAATGGAAAAACCCGAATGCCTCTGTAACTCCTACAGAGCGATTGTGAATTATCCGAATGCCTCTGTAACTCCTACAGAGCGATTGTGAAATATCCGAATGCCTCTGTAACTCTTACAGGGCGATTGTGAAATATCAGAATGCCTCTGTAACTCTTACAGAGCGATTGTGAAATATGCGAATGCCTCTGTAACTCTTACAGGGCGATTGTGAAATATCCGAATACCCCTGTAACTCTTACAGAGGAGAGTGTGAATGCTTCCATTAACCTGATCTCCTGAAAACCTGACCCCCTGAAAACCTGACCCCCTGAAGGCCTGATCTCCTGAAAACCTCATCTCCTGACAACCTGACCCCCTGAAAGCCTGATCCGCTCACCCCCAAATCGGCCCATCATCAAATCGTCAAATCATCAAATCCACCAAT
>JBIKWM010000039.1:0-28435 GCA_044356305.1 Flavobacteriales bacterium | reverse complement strand
ATTATTTGGATTCGACACCCTAAAATAATGAACATGAGCATATTGCACGACCTTTTATGTAACTTTTTCAAACAGCTTTTTCAATAGCACAACGGGTTAATTGTACTACTTTCCTATACACTAAATTATTTAATAGAGTATCCCCCAGCAATTTGTAATAGTAGTTATTTGTGCTTGTAGAGTCTGGAAACGGTTCAGGGTTAAATGTGGAGCATGAAACTACCCAATGCGCATCATCTGGGATGGGGCGGTATGGCTGAGAAAGGGCGAAATTGCCTGTCAGAACTGTAATCAGCCCTGAGACCATGAAAACGGCCGACCTCATTTTAATTGCAGTTGATAAAGTTGAGCACCCACCCGCGCCAAACTGCGCCATGCGCTCTTGCAAAGGTCTTTCCCTCGTCCGTGTTATTCGGTGGGCTCTGGCCCAAGTGGTAACCGGTGCTTTCATCCGTTCTCATCTTCTGGTTCATCAAAGGTGAACATTTCTCGGTACACAGGTGAGGTGGGCACTGTGGGGGCTCAATACCCGCCCAAGCACTCCCACATTTTTTAGCCCGCAGTTGCAGACTGTTCCGATTTAGGACCGACCAAGCGATGCTGCGGAACACTTGAGCGCGGGCAAAGGTGGAAATAAGAAATGTGCGGCATGTCGGTTGCACCGTCTCTTTACCTTGCCGCACCATGAGGCGCATTGTATCGGTCGTCTTTGCGGTATGGTGCATCGCCACGCCCACCTTGGCCCAGCACCCTGTGCAGCAGGCCATCTCTCAGTTCCTGGCCACGGGCGGCACCTATGCCGATGACCCCGCTCAGTACGACCCCACATTTGGTCCCGACAGTGTGTACGTGCCCCGCCTCAGCGAGCCGCTGTGGGTGGTTCCCTCCACGGCACTGCCGCCCGATGTGGTGCCGCAGCGCTCCAACAACAACGTCAGCATCAACCTCTACCGCGGCAGGCTCTACATGGCCTTCCGCACCGGGCCCACGCATTTCGCATCTGAGCGCACGGGCATGTACATAATCAGCACCACCGATGCCGCCTCGTGGCGCAAAGAGCTCAGTTTCTTTGAAGGGCGCGATTTCCGCGAACCGTACCTCATCAACGTGGGCCAGCGGCAGCACTTCTACAGTTTCGCGGCCGGAACGGGCATGACCTCGTTCGAACCCGATTTCATCGACCTGCGCACCCTCGACAGCACTGGCCTGTGGTCGCAGCCCGAAAAGGTGCTGACCAAGGGCGAGGTGCACTGGGACATGAAGCACCGCAACGGCCGCCTGTGGCTGAGCAGCTACCGTGGGTCGCATTACAATCTAAGCGGGCCATCGGCCGTTGAGCTGATGCTGAAGCACAGCACCGATGGCCGCACGTGGCAGCCCGTGGGCGACAGCGGCCGGGTGTATCGGGGCGGGGTGTCGGAGGCGGCCTTTGAGTTTGATGCCGAGGGCAACCTCTGGGCCGT
This sequence comes from Flavobacteriales bacterium, assembly GCA_044356305.1. GTDB lineage: Bacteria > Bacteroidota > Bacteroidia > UBA10329 > UBA10329 > JBIKWM01. The sequence goes on along the minus strand of JBIKWM010000039.1, from coordinate 26,972 downwards.
GACGCGCAATGAGGACGGTGACAGCACCGGATTCGGGTCGCATGTGGTGTTTGCCCCGCGGGACAGCCTTGGCCACTGGCAGTTGCCCGCACTGACTGACCCGCACTGCTACATGTCGCCACACATGTTCCGCCATGCCGATGAGCTGTACCTCGTGGCGCGCAGACAACTGGGCCGCAGACCCTTTGGCAAGGCCCACCGCGGGCGCACCATGCGCCACCAGCGCATTGTAAACTGGGTGGGTTTCTCACTCACCCCCAAGACCACCGCCCTCTACCGCATCGACCGCGCCACACGCACCGTGGTGCACGTAATGGACCTGCCAGGGGCGGGCGACACCGCCTTTCCGAGCATTGTGCGCCTGGGCCGCGACCGTTTCCTCATAGCCAACTACTCCTCGCCCACCCACAGGCGCAAAAGGCGGTCGTGGCTCAGCGGACAGCTCAACGGCACGGGCATATACCTCCTTGTCATTGACATGGTGGCGCAGGGGACTTAGTCCATAGTCCACGGTCGATGGTCTATAGCTGCGTCACCCTGAGTGCGGCCATACAGACCTCTCCCCCGCCCTCACGTCCTTTAGGCCGGACAGGCTCTCCTGGGGAGAGGGGTGCCTTTGCAGGTGCGTTGGTGGCTCTTTGTTTGCCTTGGTGATGGAGAACCGATACAGACAGGTATCAGATCTGATACTTTGCGGATTGGAGAAAAGGGTTATGCGATGTGCTTGACCTCTCCCTGCCTGCGGCCCTTTGGACCTTCCCGCACAAGCGAGCACTCCGACATTTTTTAGCCCGCGGTTACAAACCGCCCCGATAAAGAACCGAACAGGTGGCCCTACCGAAAACTTGACCGAGGCGGGCCAGCGCACGGCTACAGTTCTCAGGAAGTAGGACCACGCTGGTCGAGGAGTTGGCAGGGTCGTCATTTTGAACATTGGCTCAAGAGAGGGTATGAATTGGTAATTGGCACCAACATGTTCCGTTGGAGTTGGTACATGTTCCGATAGGAAACTAACATGTTCCGAAGGGATAGAAACATGTTTCGATGGGGAACAAACATGTTCCGAAAGGATAGAAACATGTTCCGATGGGGAACAAACATGTTTCGATGGGATACAAACATGTTCCGAAGGGATAGAAACATGTTTCGATGGGAAACAAACATGTTCCGATGTGAACCACCTCCCTTCAGAAATCAGTGCCATTTCTCTTACCAATCTAGGGCATATCAGCCAATGACCTAGTCCTGCATTCGTTCTAATGGTCTGGTAAGCAGGTCATTCAAGTCTCGGCATCGCGGTTGACCCGCCCCTTGCGCCACCCCCCGACTGGTCACAAAAAAAAGCCCCCGGTAACCACCGGAGGCTTTTGAAAAGGTCAGATGCGCAACTCAGGCCGTCTGCGCCACTTTGGGAGCTGCGGCCATGATCTCGGCATTGGCGAATTCGGCATACTTCGAGAAATTCTTCACGAACGATGCAGCCAACGAGTTGGCCTGAGCATCATAGGCCTCCTTGTCGGCCCAGGTCTCGCGAGGGTTCAGGATATCAGACGGTGCATCGGGGCAGCTCTGGGGCACGGCCATGCCGAACACCGGGTGGTTCACATAATTCACGTTGTTCAGCTCGCCACGCATGGCAGCGGTGATCATGGCACGGGTGTACTTGAGGCTCATGCGCTTGCCCACACCGTATTTGCCACCGCTCCAGCCGGTGTTAATGAGCCACACGTTCACGTTGTGCTCGCGCATCTTCTGGCCCAACAGCTCGGCATATTTGGTAGGGTGCAGCGGCAAAAATGCCGATCCGAAACAGGCCGAGAAGGTCAGTTGCGGCTCAGTGATGCCCATCTCGGTACCTGCCACCTTGGCTGTGTAGCCACTGATGAAGTGGTACATGGCCTGGCCCGGGGTCAGTTTTGAGATAGGGGGCAATACGCCCGTGGCATCGGCCGTGAGAAAGAAGATGTTCTTCGGGTTGCGGCCAATGCTGGGGGTGACAATGTTGTCGATGTGCTCAATGGGGTAGGCCGCACGGGTGTTCTCTGTCTTGCTCTTGTCGGCATAATCGACCGTGCTGGTGCCGTCAATGAAATTGATGTTCTCCACGATGGTGCCGAACTTGATGGCATCAAAGATCTGCGGCTCCTTCTCGCGGCTCAGGTCAATGCACTTGGCATAGCATCCACCCTCGAAGTTGAACAAGCGGTCTCCGGCCCAGCCGTGCTCATCGTCACCCACCAGCTTGCGCTCGGGGTCGGCACTCAGTGTGGTCTTGCCTGTTCCGCTCAGCCCGAAGAAGATGGCGGTGTCACCGTCCTTGCCCACGTTGGCCGAGCAGTGCATGCTCAGCACATTGCGCTCCTGTGGCAGCACATAGTTCAGCACAGAGAAGATGCCCTTCTTGATCTCACCGGTGTAGCCTGTGCCGCCAATGAGGATGATCTTCTTTGTGAAGTTGAGTATGGCGAAATTGTGCTGGCGGGTGCCGTCCTTGGCCGGGTCGGCCATAAAGCCCGGGGCATTGAGAATGGTCCACTCGGGGCTGAAGGTCTTGATCTCCTCGGCCGTTGGGCGCAGGAACAGGTTGTTGGCGAAGAGGTTGCTCCAAGGGTACTCGGTCACCACACGGATGTTGATGCGGTACTCAGGGTCGGCACAGGCATAGCTGTCGCGCACAAACACCTCTTTACCCATCAGGTAGGCGCACACCTTGTCATAGAGCAGGTCGAACTTGGCAGGGTCGAACTTGATGTTGATATCGCCCCACCACACGGTGTTCTCGGTGGTGCTGTCAAACACCACAAACTTGTCCTTGGGCGAGCGGCCCGTGAATTCGCCAGTGTCAACGGCCAGAGCTCCGGTGTCGGTCAGGGTGCCCATGCCGCGCAGCAGGGTCTCTTCCACCAGCTCGGCAGGGGTGAGGTTCCAGTAGGCGGCCTCAACATTCTTCAGGCCGATGCTGGCCACGGTTGCGCCCTCAGCGCGTGTTCCGAATTCGTTCATGCTTCAATCAAGATAATTTAATGATGGGTCGTTTGAGGCGTGCAAAAGTACTTTTTCAGTTGATACGCAGAAGCTGACCTGTGTCAGCGACCCGACAACCGCCCCCCTCGGCATTGCACGGGCCTATCTTTGCGGCCCTTACAGATGGACACAGCCACGCCACAACCCTTGGTGGTGCGACCCTACGCACAGTCTGCCGATGGCAAGAAACAGCAGGTGGCGCGCATGTTCAATAGCATCGCGCACCGCTACGACCTGCTCAATCACTCGCTCTCGCTGGGCACCGACATAATCTGGCGAAAGAAGGCCATTGCCTGCCTCAGACCATTGGCCCCCAAGCAGATACTTGATGTGGCCACCGGCACGGGCGACCTTGCACTTGAGGCCCTTTCGCTCAACCCTAACAAGGTGATAGGGGTCGATATATCGGAAGGGATGCTGGAGCTGGGCCGCAAAAAAGTGACTGCCCGTGGCCTCGATGCCCGTGTGCAACTGCTGAGTGGCGACAGCGAGGCCCTGCCATTTGCCGATGGGGCGTTTGATGCGGTGACCGTGGCCTTCGGGGTGCGCAACTTCGAGGACCTGCACCGCGGCCTGTGCGAGATGCGCAGGGTGCTGCGGCCTGGTGGCATGATGGTGGTGCTCGAATTTTCGCGCCCAACCGCCTTCCCCATCAAACAACTGTACTGGTTCTATTTCGACCGGCTGTTGCCCCTTTTCGGCAAAATGGTGTCGAAAGACGATTCGGCCTACGCCTACCTGCCAGAGTCGGTGCGCAATTTCCCCGATGGCGAGGCATTTAAAAATGAGATGCTAAAAGCCGGATTTGCGCGTTGCAGCGCCCGCCAGCTCACCTTCGGCATAGCCACCATCTACACCGGCACCGCAGACTGACCCAAGGCCCGCACCTTGCACTCCCGACCGCTCATCCGCATGGCTCTGGCCCTCGTCACAACCCTTGTGATGACGGCCCCTGCCCTTGCGCAGCGCGAGAAACCATTCAATAGGAAGACCGAGGACAAGAAGGTGTTCAACCTGCCCAAGTACGACCGGAAACTGTTGCACTTCGGGTTCATACTGGGTCTCAACTATTTCGATTTCGTGGTGAAGAATGTGGCCGACCTCGATGCCCTCGACTCGATATATGTGGTGCGGCCCATCGGTTCGCCAGGGTTCACCCTCGGTATTGTGAGCGACCTGCGTCTGGGCGAACACTTCAACTTGAGGTTCATACCTGGCATCTCGTTCGTGGGCCGCACCATGGAGTACACCATTTATCGCAACGATACGGTGCCCGAGACCTACACCCGTCCCACCGAGTCGGTGTTCATGGAGCTACCGCTCTACTTCCGATTCCGCTCGCGCAGGATCAACAACTACCGTGTGTTTGTCACCGCTGGTGGCAAGTTCATGTACGACATGGCCAGTAAGGAGGATGTGAACGAGAACGGAGAGACCATCCTTAAACTCAAACGCGAGGACTATACGTATGATATCGGTGTAGGGGCCGACTGGTACCTAAAGTTCTTCAAGTTCACCATGGAGGTGAAAGTGGCCTTCGGCATCAACAACCTGATTGTGAAAGACGGGACCCCCTTTGCAGAGAGCATCGATTTCCTCGGGTCGAAATCGGTACTGGTGTCGTTCTATTTCGAGTGATCAACGCAGTTCCGGGATGATCCCGGAAGCACATGTTGGATTCAGGCCCGCGATATGGCGGATAGCCGTTCCAATGTGGCCATGGTCTCCGTTTCAAGATCAGTTACCACCTGCTGCACTGGCCGGATGTTGCGCACCATTTCAACGCTCTGTCCGGCACACCATAGTGTCTGATAATTGGCGGGTCTGATGCTCTGCTCCAACCTCTTCATACCACGCAACTGCACCAGCATCTTGAAGTACTTCTTAGTGCGCGCATTGGTACTGAGCTGACGTTCGAGCCAATTCTGCCTGTAACCGATCTTTTTGGCATAGGGGGTGTCAATGATGGTGCAAGGGGTGCCACTAATCTTATCTGTCATTACAATATCGCCCATCCTGGCATCGACCACCGCCTGCTTATAGGCGTCATTGACCCCGGCCTCGTTGGTGGCAATGAATGCCGTACCGATGCTCACGCCCTGTGCTCCAAGGGCCAACATGCTCACAATGCCCTCGCCACTGGCCACCCCACCGGCCGATATGACCGGGATGTTCGGGAATTCGCGCCTAAGGGCCGGTACCAGGATCTGCAACGGATAGGGGCCGGCATGTCCGCCTGCCCCCTGCCCCACTGCAATGAACCCATCGCAGCCCAGTTCGGCCGCCTTGCCAGCGTGCTCCACATTTGTCACATCGCAATACACCTTGCCTCCATAGCTGCGGGCCGCCTCTATCACTTCTTTTGGGCTGCCAAGGCTGGTGATGTAGAACGGCACCTTCTGCCGCACCGATGCCTCCAGGTGCTCTTTGAGCAGCGGATTGGTCTTCTGCACAATCAGATTGACCCCATAGTTGCCCTTGGCTCCCGACTCGGCCCTGTACCGGTTCAGGTTAACCAACACCTGCTCGTACTCGCCCTTGTTGCGATAGTTGAGGCTGGGAAAGCAGCCCATGATGCCCGCTTGCATGGCCGACTGCACCATGGCCTCGTTGCTCACCAGGAACATGGGGGCCATGATCACTGGAAATTCAATTCCTAACGACTTTGTAAAGGCTGTCTCAAGTCTCATCGGGGCTATTTTCCTTTTGGGGCCACGAAGGTAGGTCTGGCAAGATGCGCCACATTCGGACCGCCTCGCTCAGATCACTTATCGAAGGCAGGACGGCAGCATTGATTCCGATCAAAATACTGAGGAAGAAATAGATGTATCCATGGATAAACCACTGATCAGATTATCTCGGCAATAATCGCTCTCCGAAAATTCAAGCCAAGGTGTGGCCATGCAGCATGACCTCCTTGGCTTTTTTCATGGGCAGGGCTATGTACTTCTTTTCGAGGTAGGCCACCACCTTATTGAGCACTTCGCGAGCGTGGGGGTCAAGGGTGCTCAGATCTTTGGCAAACACTTCGTTCAGAGCCTTCTGTCCTATCTCGTGCACCAGTTGGGGCACTTCGCGCAGGGCCAGTTCCACATCCCGTTCGCGCAGCTGCACCTCAAACTCAGCTATTGAATCGCGTATGAGGGTCTTGCACCGCTCTATCTCGCGCTGGCGTTGCTCCAGGTTTCTTCGGGCCTGTTCCTTCAATTCCGATAGCCCGATATATGTGATGCCGGGCAGATCTGCGGCACCCGGACCCAGATCGCTGGGCAGGGCGAGGTCCACTACCACTTTGGGGCCCGGACTTTGCACGATCAACTGCTGCAACAACTCTTTGCCGATGACCGGATCGGCCGCACCGGTGCAGGTTATCAGAATATCAAATCCTCCTGAGTGGGTTCCCAATTCGCTCAACGAACGGGCCGAGCCGCCAATGTGCGAGGCAAGCTCCTCGGCTCTGGCAATGGTGCGGTTATATACCGTGATTTCCATCGGGCCGTCCTTGATCAGATATTCGGCCATGGACCGATTGGTCACCCCTGCACCCACCATCACCACCCGTGGGCGCGGCCCAACAGGTATGGTAAGCATCTCGCGGTGCGCCAACGATACTACACTGACTGGGTTCTGCGCTATCTGGGTGTCGGTATAGACTTTCTTGGCGGTCTCAATAGTGGCACGTATCAACAACCTGAGCGCATCGCCTGTAAGGCCGAGACTGCGGCACTGCTCGTACGCCTCGCGCACCTGGGTGATGATCTCGCGTTCGCCCACAACCAGCGAATCGATGCTCGATGCCACGAAGAACAGGTGCTGCAACGCCTCGCGGCCCTCGTATACCTGAGCATGTGCCATGGCCCAATCGAGGTCGGATTCGTTCCAATCGGGCATGAGTGATGCGAAGAAATTGCGCAGGTGGGCATCATTGAGCGGACGCTCAGAACTCATTACGAATTCCACGCGGTTGCAGGTGCTGAGGTACATAAGCTCATCAATCCCCGACAGCGAACGCATGGCACCGAGGCGTTCGGCTCGCTCCTCAGTGGCAATGTGCAACCTCCCGATCTCTTTCAGATCAGTAGTGCGGTGGGTGAATGCAATGATGCGGAAACGCTCCATCCCTGAATGAGGCCGCGAAATTGCACAAGCGCAGGCGCGACTCTGTCACAGGAATGTCAGGCCATGGCCTCGGCCCTTTTGGCGGCCAGTTCGGCCTCAAGTTCAACCACGCGGGCCATGGTGCGCAGTATGCGGTGGTGCTTGCTCACCATGGGGTTGCTCATATCCCACACATAGCCCGCCAACACCGAAACGATCTGCTGTTTGATACTCATCTCAACTTGGGGCGAGAAGAAGATCTTGTGCAGATCGCCATTGTACCAGGCATCGATGTAGGAGCGGAATACGGCTGCACCCCAGCGAATGTGCTTGCTGTAGTCGGTCTCCCAATCCACTGTGGCGCCTTTCAACTGCCTGTCGAGCAGTTTGGCGGCCACCAGTCCGCTCTCGGTGGCAAAGGCCACACCCGATGAGAAAACGGGGTCCAGAAAACCGGCACAGTTGCCTGTCAGCACATGGTTCTGTCCGTACAGTTTCTCGTTGTAATGCGTGTATTCGCTGATGATGTGCGGCTCGAACAGATAAGGCAGGTCCTCAAACCGTTCCTTGAACCGTTTGCTGCGCTTGACCATGATATTAAATGCCTCTTCCTTTGAATTGACGCCATCGAGCGCATCGAAATGGCGCATATCCCCGACAAAGCCTAGGCTCGTCACCCCATTGCTGAACGGGATGATCCAGAACCAGAGGTCGGTGGCCATGATCTCGAACGATATCTGCATGGGCTGATAGGTGCGCGAACGCATCTCGTCCGTCTCGGCCACATGTGTGAAGAAAGCCTGTCGGTTGGTGGTGCTGCGTTCATCGCGCAGTCCGAGCAGCTTGACCATTGTGCCGCCATAACCGCTGCTATCGATCAGGAAACGTCCTTGGTATGTTATGCTGTCCGTGCCGTTGCTGCCCGTGATAACCACCTTCGATGCATCAGAAAGATCAGCACTTTCGACCCCGTATCCGAAATGGATGGTGACACCCTTTTTTTGTGTCTCTTCGGCCGCTATGTTGTCGAAATGGGCACGGGGCACCTGCCATGTATAGCTCCATCCCTCAGTGAAATTCTCTCGGAACGGCAGGTCGTAGGTCTCATCGCCTCGAACAAATCGGACAATGCGCTTCTCGGCATATCCCTGCTCCATCATACGTGGCAAGATTCCCACCTCCTCCCAGTGGCCCATGCTCACGGGCAAAAGGCTCTCGCCTATCACAAACCTCGGAAAAACGGCCTTTTCAAACACCGCCACCTTGTAGCCCTGGTTTGCCAGATACGATGCGGCCACACAGCCCGATGGGCCTGCGCCTATCACAACAACATCAACAGAATTCATGTAAGATGATTAAAAGGGGTTGGAAATTAGACGCAGCTAATCTCGCAACGCGGAGCAATAAAAAAATGTCGAAGGTCAGTACTTACTGAATTCTGCTCTCAGCGCAGTGTACTGAACCGCTGCGAAACGGTTCGTCCCTCAAAATTGAGGTTGGCTATGTAGATGCCTGATTGCCAATCGCCCATATCAATGTGGTGCGAAAGCCAGCCACGTTTGGGGTGTCCGATCTCCTTTGAAAGCAGCACACGGCCCGAAGCATCGGTTAAGCTCAGCGTGGCACGACCGGTACGGTCAAGATAGCAACGGACGAGACCGTGGGCCGGGTCAACGGCCAGGTCTATCATGGTCTGCGGACCCGCATCCTGAACATCGGTGGCGGTGCCGAACCAGTGAAAAGTGACAGTGTTGCCGTTGGTGCCACTGGCACCGCTGTTAGGCACAGCCAGAGTATCGGTAACCGTGTTGTAGAATATGTCGGCCGGGCTGCTCAGTCCTGAAACTACTGTAGTGGGACCGGAAGAGAAATCGGGACCGAAGCGGCTGATGCCATTTATGCCCCAATTGCTCACATACCAGTTTCCGCTGCCATCGCGGCTAAGTCCATCGCAGTTGCTCAGGCTAGTATTTGCCAAGGTGCTGATGCTCGAATCGGCCAGACTCACGGCCATGATTGGCGCAGCCGAGCCCCAGTTGACGAACACGCAACGGTTCTGGGCCTCATCATACAAGATGCCGTTCGGGCTCTTGACCAGGCCGGTCACGTACACATTGAACTGGCCCGAAACGGTGTTGTAACGGTATATCTTCTTGGCTGTGAAATCGGTGATGTACAGATTGCCGGAAATATCGTGTGTGATGCCGTTCAGAAAGGTGGCTCCCAATTGGGTCGAAGCCACAGGGGTGCCCCCTGTGGTCAGATCAAACTTGAAGAGAGTGCCGCCATTGGCACAGGCGTACAGGTAGTTGCCCACTATCTCGATGCCATAGGGCCCCGAGTTACAGAAATCGGTGGCGAACACAGTAAGCGTTCCATTGTCAGCGCGGGCCAAAATGGCACCGCTGTTCTTATTGGCCACCAGCCAACGGCCATTGGCATAATCGTATTCTACACTCTCGGGGCCATCGTAGCTCTGCGCAATGACCGGAAGCGCGCATGAGGCTGCCATCAGCCCACATAGCAGTGCGATTGAAAAAGACTTGACTGTTCTCATTTCGGGGCGCAAAGAAATGCCTCAATAGTTGAACTTCTTCATCATTAAGACCAATTGCTAATTGATATAGACAGATGACAGGTGCGAATAGCTGAGAAATGAAAAACCCTGCCGGTACTTGAATACCGACAGGGTCAACAGCTAATAAAGAATCATTGCTTGATGAACCTGCGGGTGAGCAGGCTGCCATCGTCCTTACGCACTTTGGCGGTGTAGGCACCAGCATTCATGCCGCTCACATCAACTGTGGCACGTACAGCGGCCACTTGGTCAATGACAAGCACCGAACGGCCCGAAAGATCGACCATTTCAATGGAGAGAATCTGGCCCCTGCTCACACTCAAAGAGACCTCAGAACCTGCTGGCACCGGTGCCAAGGTCAGATCGCGCTGAGCCAGTTCCTCTTCAATTCCTACTGAGCACGAGGATTGTGAAAGACCATGCGACTCAAAATAAGTGGTGAAGGTGCTGGCATCTGTTATCGGCCACATGTCCTGCTCTATGATCTGCCTATCTGGCGCTATCAGGATCATTGTGGGAAAGGCACCCACACCGTAGGTGTTGTGCAGTGTCTGCGGTCCTCCTGACTCAGAACCCTGAGTACCGCTGATTCCAAGCGGATACGGGCCGGTGGGGTTCATGTAGGTAGCTTCCCAAGTATGCATGACCGAGTTATCATCATCGCGGTTGATGCTCACAAAAAACACATCGGCTGCTGCGTTGTTGCACCCGAAATTGGTGAATCCGCCATAGAGTTTTGGGCCCGTTGCCTGACAAGGACCGCAGGTGGTGAACATGAAATCGAGCACTACATGGTAGCCGGCATCTAGCTTATCAAACAGATTGAACTGGTTGCCATCAATGTCTGTGGCGGTAAAGTCCACAGCGGTGGTCAAAGGGGTCTGTGCAAAGGCAGAAGCGGAGAAGGCCAAGAAAAGAGCGGGTAGAGTCTTTCTCATCTGTTCAGATTTAGGTTAATGGCCCGAAAGTAAAGAAAAATGCTGGTTCTGTCACCCTTGCATCTGGAGGGAGAGCAGACTGCGATATAGCCCTCCGTCAAGCTCGACCAGGTCGCGGTGACTGCCGTTCTCTACCACCTTGCCGCGGTCAAGCACCACGATGCGGTCTGCATTGCGCACGGTGCTGAGGCGGTGAGCTATGACTATGCTGGTGCGACCCACCATTAGTTTATCCAATGCCTCCTGCACCAGTCTTTCGCTCTCGCTGTCGAGACTGCTGGTGGCCTCGTCCAGAATAAGGATGCGTGGATCCTTTAGCACTGCACGGGCTATGGCGATACGCTGCCGCTGACCTCCTGATAGCTTTATTCCACGTTCGCCCACAACAGTGTCATACCCTTCGGGAAAAGAGGACACGAAATGGTGGGCATTCGCCTTACGTGCCGCATCCATGATCTCGTCCATGCTGGCGCCAGGCTTACCATAGCCGATATTCTCACGTATGGTGCCACCGAACAGGATAACATCCTGCGGCACTACAGCCATCTGACTGCGCAGACTCTCCAGATCAAAATCGGCTGTGCTGTGGTCGTCAATCATCACAGCACCTTTTTCCACTTCATAGAACCGAAGCACAAGAGCGGCCATGGTGCTCTTGCCGCTGCCACTGGGACCTACAAGGGCCACTGTCTCGCCCGCCACGGCATTGAAGCTCACATCATTGAGCACTGTCACCTCGGGCCGCGATGGATACCTGAAGGTGACATTGCTGAAGGCCAGCTTGCCACGGATAGGATCTTTGAATGTGCCTGAAGATAGGACGCCCTCTGTAGGCTCGTCCAGTATCTCAAGTATGCGGTCAACACTGCCGAGAGCGCGCTGAACCTGTGCATACATCTCGGCCATGCCGCCTATGCTGGCACCCACAAACACGCTATAAAGCACAAACTGGAACATATCGCCCATGCCCATCTCACCGGCATTCACGAGCCGCACACCGTACCATATAACAGCCACAATGCTGCCGAAAAGGCAGAATATGATGAACGAGGCGAAGAAGCCACGGGCCTTGGCCCCTTTGAGCGCGATGCCCACTATAGCCTCGGTGCTCCGGCCATAACGCAAGGTCTCAAACCGCTCATTGGCAAAAGCCTTCACATTGGTTATGGCCGCCAAGGTCTCCTCTACAATAGTGTTGCTATCGGCTATGCGGTCCTGGGTCTCCTTCGATATCTTACGGATCATGCGCCCGAATACCACTGCGAACACCATGACCACTGGCACTGTGGCCAGCATCATCATGGTCAGTTTCACACTTGTGATGGCCAGAAATACAATGCCGCCCACGATTAGCATGGTCTGACGCAGCAATTCCGCCACAACTGTGGTAAAGGTCTCAGACAGCATACTTATATCGGTGGCAATGCGGCTGTTGAGCTCGCCCACCCTACGCTGAGCAAAGAATGCCATGGGCAGGCGGATGAGTCGGTCGTAGGTGTCGCGCCTCAGTGCTGCAAGCACATGTTCTGTGACATTGACAAATAGATAGATGCGGAAGAATGAGAACACGGCCTGTGCCACGAACAGCACCAGCAGGATCAGGGCCACACGGTCTATATTGGCAAGGGGGTCGGCACCCGATGGCAACAACCACTCTGCCGCTCCAGCCGGCATATTGCCCACAGGGCTGCCGCTACCACCCGCTGCGTTCACCAGTTTGCCAATCAGCATAGGAAACACAAGCGCGGTGATGCCAGTTAGGAATAGGAACAACAGTCCCAGCATGTAGCGCGACCGATATGGCCTGAAATAAGCCAGAATGCGGCTCATCTTGCGCAGACTGGCGCGGTTCACTGCTGCTTTGGGCAGGTCATCATCATTGAATCCGTGTCTTGCCATCGGTGCTCTGGGGCCGCGAAATTACCGCGCCCCGAAGCCCATACAATTTATCTGTGGCAATGTTTGGTCGTGTAAGGCATTTCACTACATTTGCGCCCCAATTCTGAGAGGGCTATGAAAAGGACTTTCCAACCATCTAGGCGCAAGCGCAACAATAAACACGGGTTCCGCAAGCGCATGAGCAGCGCCAACGGCCGCAGGGTATTGGCCGCACGTAGGGCCAAAGGCCGCAAGAAACTCACCGTGAGTGACGAGAAGGCCCATAAGAAGATTTGATTTGCTTACCGCCCAACGGGCGGTCCATCATGCCTGAGACCCTAGCCGAGCTTTCGGCCGGGGTCTTTTGGTTTTTCATTGTTACACTACCTTTTTTTCAAATCATCGCCTTAGTGCCCGGTTGTCAGTACCTCGCAGGCGCTCCTTGGCTCAGGTAACGGATAGAAGCGCTTCGGGAATCAATGGCCGAGTGCCTCCATGAATCGTGAGACATACGCATCAGCATCTTTGGCCCGGTACTGCATGATGTAGCGTGGATGCTCAAGCGGGACGATGCGCCCAAACAGGCCAATGCGCTGATTAATGGCCGAGAGCGCACGGAAATTGTCGCCAGTCCCGAAGCAATAGACCACGTCTGTACGCAGGCCCATGGTCGCATGGCTACGCAGGCTGTGCTCAATAAAGGGCAAAAGGGCTGAGGTCAGGGCTGAACTATCGTAATAGTTTGCATTCACGGGCCGGCCGTTGCCCTTGTCGAACAGAAGTCCGAGCGGACAGACCGAACTGATTAGGAAGCGGCCATAGAACGCCTCGGGACCTCCCATGGCGCGTATCACACAGTAAACGAACACCGATGAGGGCTCATGCGAATGCAGCTCTGGGCATGGAATATGGCAGTCTTCGGTAAGGCGTCTGGTATCGGTGAACGGTATGCCAGTAAGGCCTGCCCCCAACCTGCCCGGGTTGATGCCCAATATGAGCCTTCGTGGGGCATCATCGTCATAGAAACGCTTATAAAAGGCGGTATTGATACGCCATACCACATCGGCATCAGGGCCATGGAAAGGATTGAGTATGCTGTAACCCGCAGGCAACTGAGCCTCGAGTCGAAGCAACCGGTTCATGTCCAACATGGCATCAGCCAAAGTGCCCATTCAGAACGGATAACCGATACCGAGGTTGAAGTTGATATTCTGCCAAGACGTGTCGGCCACCCACCGCTGGCCCTCGGGCTCGCCCGGGTCGTGGAACTTCATGGCAGCATCGAGTCGGATGACAAAGAAGTTGAGGTCGAGCCTAAGGCCCAGACCTCCGCCCCATGCGATCTCCTTATAGAACCGTCCAAATTCGAAATTGCCGGCCGGACGGTCCACATCGGTCTTCATGAGCCAGATATTACCGGCATCAGTGAATACGGCACCCTTGAACCATCGGTATATATCAAAACGGTACTCTATGTTGAATTCCAATTTGATATCACCGAACTGGTCGATACTGACCGAATCAGATGGATGCGACCCAGGCCCCAATGTGCGGGGCCTCCAAGCTCTTATTCCGTTCGCCCCACCAGCAAAGAAACTGTTCTCGAAAGGCATAACACCCAGATTGAGCAACGGATAACCAAGGCCGTGGAAAAACCTGAACACCACCTGACTATGAGCATTGAGGTATACATATCTGCGCAGATCGACCTCGTACTTCAGGTATTGTGCAAAAGGCACACCGAGTATGGTGTAGCTGCCAGTACTGTCTTTCTTGGCCTGAGCAGCGCTCATAATTCCTCTCAGAACATTGCCCGAACTCTCCAGCTTAACCCTTAGGAAGGTGAAATTGCGATGCTTGTTGACTCTCTGGTTGTTAAAGGTGTACGTGTAGTTGGTGAGTGTGGTGAGGTGAGGTCTGAAGGTGTTCCGTAACAGCTTATCCTTGATCAGATTGATATAGGTCTTGAAGGTGTCGCTCTCATTGTAAATGTTCACAAAGTTCACCTCGACCGGATTGAGCTGATGCTTATGGAACTGACCCGATGTCCAACGATAGCCATATGTGGCGTTGAACACGCTGCGCGTAAAGTCAGGGCGCTGCTGGTAGTTGTACGCAACCTTGAAATAAGTTGAAGGATTGCCGTACCGGTCAAGGAACTTGGCTTTAAAGGGCAGAATGAACTTCGGAATGTTGAGACTCAGTTCTGGTCCTATCTCCAAAGTGTTGAAAGGTAGTACTCCACTGATGTTCTCATCTTGGGTACCTTGGGTCAGCACCTGATATTCTAGACCGCCCTTGATACGCAGTTCAAGCATCTCGGCACCCCGAAACAGGTTGCGGTTCTGGAATATGAGGTTGCCACTCACACCCAGGTTGCCCTCGCGGTTGGTTCCCTGAGCTTCTACCGTATAGGTCTGTTTGAGAGATGGGGTGAGTTGTACGAAAGCATCGAGCAGGTGTCGGCCCGTTGAGTCGCGCACCTCCCTGAAACTGACATTTACATACCGGAAAGCCTTGAGGCCCGACAGCATCTGGTAGGTCATCTCGGTCCTGCGCACACGGTATATATCGCCAGGTTGTAGAAATATCTTGTTAAGCAGAACCTCGGGCCGGTGTTTGAAGCGACTGCGATAAATAAGGTCGATGCCGTTGTACTGCATCGTGTCTGAATCAGTCGACAGCGGATTCTTCTGGTCATAATCAGTGCTTACGTACACATGGCGTATCTTAAAAACGTGCATGGACGGGTCGTTCTGAGCCGTGTCAGCCGAATTGCCCTCTATCAGCATCCGCACATCTACCTGATGGGTACCGGCAGCGGTATCAACTTGAAAACGTATATCTGATTCGTTGAATGCATAGTATCCACTACCTTTTAGTAGGCGTGCAATTCGCTCGCGTTCGGTCTGCAGGACATCGGCATCGTACGGGTCACCACTTCTCAATGTACGCTCACGGTCAGATGCACGCACCAACCGGCCTATGGGCTCGTCATCAATCTGCATGTCCGCATTCCTTACGGAATAGCGTGGACCTGCATTTACCGAGTAAGTGACGCGTGCCCTTTTTCGTTTGAATACAACCGTATCAGTCACGGTTGAGCGGAAATATCCCTTGCTCTGCATGAATATGGCCAATTGCTCAGATGTGCGCATCGTAAGGAGTTGATCGTACACCACAGGCTCCTCTCCTATTTCCATCAGCCATTCACCGAACGACCTTCTTCGTTCCTTCGGTTCCTTTCCCTTTGCCATCCTGCGCTTGTTGCGGGCATCATTCTTCAATTCAAGCTCATCGGCCCTTTTAGCCACCTTTTCCTGATCCACAAGGCTCCATACCTGAAGGTGAAAGCGGTAAAAACCCAGTATGCGCCTATTGGGCCGTTGCCTGATCAACTGAGCCAGGCCGTCTTTATCCACCTTGCCCGAATCGACCTTAAGAGTATTCTTCACCAAGAGATACTCGCTATCGGCCAGCTTGCGTGTGGGCGAACAGGCCATTACTGACAATGCCATTGCGATAAATAATAGCGGGAGGCGCACCTGAGATAGGAGTGGTGTTCGGAACTTCGCCAAAGTTATGCCCCACGTGGGCCACGCTCTGATTGATGGCCACCCTTACCAAAGAACAAGTCAAACGCTACGCTGCCCTGCACTCCCGCAAGGCCCGGCTCGCAGAGGGCCTTTTCATTGCCGAGGGTTTCAAGGTGTGCGAAGAACTTGCTGAAAGTGAATTGGATGTTGAATGTGTGGTGGTACGCAATGGGACAGCAATTCCCGATTCGCTACGCAAGTTCCAGACATTTGAGGTCGATGCCAAAGCAATGGACCGCCTTAGCGCCATGGATTCCCCGCCTGGGATCATTTGTATAGCTAGGATTCCGAAACAGACCCACAGGCCAAAGGAAACGGGGATAACACTTTTCCTCGATGGGGTCGCTGACCCTGGTAACGTGGGCACCATCATCCGACTGGCAGAGTGGTTCGGTGCTGTAGAGGTGCTTCTGAGCCCTGACAGTGCCGACCCGTATTCGCCCAAGGTGGTACAGAGTGCCATGGGTTCATTGTTCCGGGTGCAGGTCAGTATCGGGAAATATGATGTGACCCTAAACCGTTTCAGAAGCCGTGGTCTTCCTGCATTGGCATCGGTACTTGACGGCAATGACATCCACATGTTCAACAGAATTAGCGATGGCATTCTGGTGATTGGTAGCGAATCGCACGGCATCAGACCTGAAGTGCAGGCACTTTGCACCGATTCGGTTACAATTGCGAAAGTCGATGGAGCCATGACCGAATCTCTTAACGCGGCCACGGCCACTGCCATCCTTCTTTTTCATCTTTCAGATAGATGAGCAACACAACAGACCGCATCATTATCGGTATCGATCCTGGCACTGTGGTAATGGGATACGGCATTATTCATATTGTGGGGCAGAAAGTGAATCTTGTTGCGTTGGGAATCCTCAAACTCGATAAGTTTAAGGATCACCCTACCCGACTGAAGACCATTTTCGAACGCACTTCAGGGCTTGTGCGCGAATACAAGCCCGATGAGATGGCCATCGAGGCCCCATTCTTCGGCAGCAATGTGCAGAGTATGCTCAAATTGGGGCGGGCTCAGGGTGTGTGCATGGCCGCGGCATTGGCCCAGAATATCCCAGTTGAGGAATATTCGCCCCGTAAAGTGAAACAGAGTGTGACCGGCAATGGTAGCGCAAGCAAGGAACAGGTTGCGGCCATGTTACAGCACATTCTGGGTATCAAAGCCGAGCAGTATGCGCTCGATGCCACCGATGCCCTGGCGGTGGCCATGTGCCATCATTTTCAGAATAAAGTTCCGGGTGGTAAAACGGCCGTCTCTGGTTGGGCCTCCTTCCTTAAGCAGAACCCTGGCCGTCAGGCCTGACCGCTCAAGGCAGCCGCTATCTTGGATGCTGTGTCAGCCATCAGTTCGGCAGACAACTGCAGTTTAGGTCGCGAGAAATTCATGTCGCTCACGCTGTTCATCGGTATCAGATGTATGTGGGCGTGAGGCACTTCAAGCCCAATAACGCAAACACCAATGCGTTGGCATGGAATGACCTGGCGCTGTGCCTTAGCCACCTGCTTTGCAAAAGACATCAATCTCAGGTATAATGGGTCATCCAAGTCGAAGAGGTAATCTACCTCCGTTTTCGGCACTACCAGAACGTGGCCCACAGCCAAAGGGCTGATATCGAGAAACGCGATACAGTCCTGATTCTCGCCAACTTTGTGGCAGGGTATCTCGCCAGTTATAATCTGGCTGAAAATGGAAGCCATCTCAACGTGAGATGTCAATCACTTCAAACTGAACCTTTCCGCTGGGCACCTGTATCTCTGCCACTTCGCCTACCTTCTTGCCCAAAAGGCCTTTGGCTATGGGGCTTTCAACAGAAATCTTCGCCTCCTTAAGATTCGCTTCATTCTCCGGAACAATGGTGTAGCCCATCTCCATACCATTGAGACGATTCTTGATCCTGACCTTACTCAAGATGAGAACTCTGTCAGTATCCAACTTACTCTGATCTATGATCCTCGCAGTGGCAATCGTGTCCTCCAATTTGGAGATGCGTAGCTCCAATAGGCCCTGCGCATCCTTAGCAGCATCGTATTCGGCATTCTCAGATAAGTCACCCTTATCGCGCGCCTCAGCTATCTGAGCCGAAATTTTCTTGCGCTCAACCGATTTCAGCTGATCTAGCTCAGCCTTCAGTTTATCCAGTCCCTCTTGGGTGAAATAAGTGGTAGACATGACTTTGTGTTGAATGGGTACAAAAACAAAAGAATCCCGGAACACCGTCCGGGACTCTCGATGCAAAGTTAAGGAATGATGTGGCTCAGAGAGCGAATCGAATGCCCACAGAATGTACCCCGTTGAAAGGGTTAGTGGCGCGGAATGAGTAGTCGATACCTAAAGTCGACTTCTTCTCAGAGCCTTTCTTGGTGATCGGGAACTCGACCGATGCACCAGCAGTCGGGCCAGTCAATGCAGAATAAGCGAAATCAGGATCGCCACCCGTCTGCAACACATAGCCACCACGAACCATGAACATCTTACGGAAATTATATTCCAAGCCGAAAGAGAACTGATCCTTAGAGAAGGCATTGGCAGTGTATGAGCCATGCAAACCTATCTCGTGCATCAGGTTAGCGTTCCGCCAGAAATAGCTCACGCCAATGTTCAGTAACGATGGCAACTCGTACTGAGCAGGGCGCATCTCACCGGTTAGGCTGTGGCCCGAATTCAGTACCACACGGGTCGAAAGACCGTCACCTCCCATTTTCATGGGTGGCCCAACGTTCTTCAAAGTGATGGCAAAAGCCACGTTGTTCTTGTTCTTCTCCTTATCGCGCTTACCCAAGGTAGTAGTATAGCTCACCCCGGCATCAAACGCCACAGTTGTGGCGCTCAGGTTCGAAATGCTCTCATTTACCATGCGCACTGTGATGCCCGCATTGATGCTGTTAGAGAATTGTTTGGCGTAGGATAGGCCTATGTTCAGGTAATTCGGGGTGAATGTACCGATGCCCCCTTCTGGGATATCGACAGTGGTCACATCAATGTCACCGAAACTCATGTTCATGATACCCAAGCCAAGCACGCCACCACTGCCTTCCTTACCTATCTTTTGCGACAGACCGAAGGTGTTCAGCATAACACCACTACCAACAAGCCATTGAGTGTTGGCAAACAGCACCTCAGTACGCTGTGTGAAAGCCATTCCGGCAATGTTCAGGAACTGAGCCTCCAGTCCACGGACTGAGGCTGAATTGGCCCCACCCAAACCAGAACTGCGTGCCCAAGGATTGATAAGGAGCTGCGATGCGCCTGCCTGTCCGGTGCGGTCTGAGTTACCCGCCATGGCCGTGGAAGCCACGGCCATGGTGAGGGCAACAAATGCTGAATTCCTAAAGGTCTTTCTCATCTTCTCTTACTCTGAGAGTTCAGATCGGTTTAAATACAAGTTCAGAACGATTGAAGGTCAAGCTGACGGACAGTTCCGAACCACTTGATCACTTTCTCACCTACTCCGGGTACTTCCACATGAATCAGGTACACCCCGCTGGAGATGGGTATGTTCTTATGATTCTTAAGATCCCAATCGAGTGAAGTGATAGGACTGCCCTTGGCAAACTTGCGCACTAGCGTACCGCTCACATCAAAGATTGAGACGTTACAAACCTGTGGCAGATTGATAATCTTCACCACATTGTCCAATTGGTTCTTCTCATAGCTCGAGAAAGCGTAGTAGGGATTGGGCACCGCACGAATCATGTCAAGGGCATCTTTGGCTGTAGGCATGTCGTTGGTTGCTATGGCCAGGTCACCCGTACCGAATGTGTACATCGGGAGGTCATTGTTCTCGGGTGCAGGGGCTAACCAACCTGCTGCAAGTCCGGACTTGTACGGTTTGGTCACCCTAAGTTCAACCTTGACATCACTGCTTAGCAATGTTGCGCCAGGCACTGTTATAGGCAGGCAGGTCCACATAGCATCCTTATAAACCTTGCGCTTGTCAGGGTCTGTCGGATTGAAGTTCCCAGATGAGAGTTTCTCATAAATGAACTGACCCTCATCGTACGCTGGCACATCGTCAGCCACGTTATCGCCATTATGACCAAAAACGTAGATGTAGTGCATGCCACCGAACTGCACTCCCACAAAGTTCGTGGCTGGGTCGAAGTTGTTGTCCACCACATTGCTTGTCGGGTTCCAGATCATGTCGCCACCGTTATCGTTGAGCAACCATGAGTTTTCGCCAAATGCCATATTGAGGCGCTCTCCGGTCTCAACGTTGATAGCATACCCCGGAAACCAGCTCATACCTGTACCAGTACCATCAGGCTTTCCATCTTTCCCTACAGATGGACTCATGCGAAGGTTCATCCTTTTCGCACCACCTATGGTCGGAAGTCCGGCCCTAGCCAACTCAATTACAGGACAGCGCGTCCATTTAGATTGATCGCTGGTTATTATCACATCGACACTGGCAAGGTCCTCCAATTTCACAAGGGACTTGAATTTCTCCCAAGCGGGCGAACCGTCAACGGTATCTATGTTATGACAGGCCAAGCGATAAGGAGCCCAAGTGCCCTCAAGGACACTCTCATATGCCTGAAGCGAATCTCCATAATCCTCACCACCCGGATTCTGGTCGTCTGTAGCAACAGTGCCCGAACGTATCCAATTGAATGGTGATGAACCGTCAACATCAGGAATCCCAGTGAACCAATAGTTCTGGTTCGAATAGCTGATGGTAGCGCTTATGAATCCAGTGGCAACATCCAATTCCGGATCACTTGTCTGTTCAATGAAAACAGAGAGTCCCCAGTCGTTGATTATCTGCTCGTTACCATTGCTAAGTCCAATTGGCCTCTCAGCGTACACGACATCAGTGCCTTCTGGGCAGTTACCACCGATGCACTCCAAACTCCAATAAGCATCATTCAAATTACCAGGGGTCACAGTATCCAGAATCTTGAATTTGAACTCAGCATTGGGGACTTTCAATGGGTTGACCACTTTGATATCAACCGGACCGCGACCGTTCTCATAAGTGATCAGCTGCTCCTTACCGCTATTCAGAATCTTCTGAATCGATTCAGCCGTCAACTTCAGGTCGCGACCTCCGTTGCCTTGTCCTTCCACACGCGTCAGCTGCGGAGTATCGCCATACTGGGCATTGACTATGCTCCCTCCGTTCTCAGGGTCGTTCTTGTGCGGGATGCACAGAACTGAAGGAATGGCTCCACCATAGGCATTCTTACGTCCAGCCAGATAAGGCTTCTTCTGTCCATCCAAACGCAATGGGTCATTGGGATCGTAGTCCTTGAAATTGTTGTAGGCATAGGCCACCACCATGAAGTAGTACTTTTTGTGGTTAACCAGCCTACGGTCACCTGTAGCGAACTCATCCTGAGTAATGCGCACAGAATGCTTTATCCCGGCATTGCTTCCATTCACCATTTCGGTCGGTATGTTGCCATTCAGTTCTTCTGAATAGGTGAAGTTTACCAGTTGACCGATCGGAGCACCAGAGACAGGATGGAAATCCTTAATGTCGTATTGAGCTACAACACGGGCCACGTCTGGATTGCCCAATTCAGATGAGCTTACCGTCTCATTCTTCAATTGGAACACCTGATAACCTTGGAAACGATAAACGTTATCATAGGTGACGGTATCTAGCGAAATGATGAAAGGATCCACCTGAGCATATCCCTCCTGATAGTTGTTCGATACAGTTGGGTTGTCGTACATGAGCACAATTTCACGATCCAACTCAACAACCTCAACATTCGGAGCATCAGGTCCGTCAATGAGGATGAAGCAGTTGTCGAAAAGGGCTTGGGCCTTGTCATCTACCACGCGAAGCTTCTCTACTGACGCGAATGGGTCGCTGGCCTGAGTGGCACGTGCCCACACTACACCATAAGTGATCAGGTTCTTCGCACCTGGCAGCAGCGTGAACGGGCCGGCACTTTGTACAAAACGCCTGTCGAAAGGCAGGTTACCTGCCTGCTGCTCGGTCCATTCAAAGGCCTGCTGATTGCCATCGGTGCTCCATGAGCAGGGGTCAGAATCGCCAGCAAACATGTAACTGGCAGTGGTACCGTTGCATCCACCTGAAGGGTGACCGTCAGCACCGTAGCACATCGGGTTGTTGTCCTTCCAAATACCCCGCATGAAATTGTAGTACTGAGGGGCGCTCTCTGGATCCTGAGTTGCTGGGTTGCCCTGACCAACGTTGTTGAAATACACGAACTTGCGCATCCCAAAACGCTCGTTATCAGCTATTCCATCCCCGTAACCAATACCGATGCCCTTGTAAACAATACCATTCTCATTCTGAGCCTGCGCAACTTCGCAGTTATTATAAAGTGGGTTGTCCACACCATCGTTATCTTGGAACGGGCCTTGGAAAAAGTCGATGCCGACAGCAGGGGGATTGGCTCCGTAATGTTGCGGACCACCTGTGCCATCAACAGCATTGCCGTTGTAGCAATATCCCAGACCTCGTCTTACATCACAACCTACGTAGTCGTCCTGATAGAATCCAAGATCAGGATCCAAGAACGTGGCAAAGTAGGTGTTTGTCAATGTGAATGAACCACGGTTGTACAACTCGTAGTTGTTGAAGGTCATGTCGTTTATCTCATCATTGGTGGCAAAGGCGAACACTTGGCCACGCACCTCCATGCCGATTGCACTACCACCTGATTCGGTGTGGATGTTCCCCTTATCATTGAACACCCACCAGTGCGTCTCGTCACCATACAGACGCGCCTCCCGGTCCACATTACAGTTTGGATTAGAGGACCGCTCGTAGAACGGATAATCACCACCATCTATCGGGTTGTATGCTCCATTGCCATCCTTATCAAAATAGGGCGCCAGGTTATAGTCCTGCCCGACACTTACATCACCATGGGCAGGCCATTCGGTAATGCTCCGAGGAACAGTATAGCCTGGATATTCTGCATTAGCATCGCACGTGGCCGGGCTTTGGGCGCAGTCGAACCACGCAACAAACAAGTCAACCTCGGTGCGGGTGATAGTGAAGAACTCGTCATAAGCCGCACAAGTTCCACTGCTGATCTCTGCGTTGACCAGATCCAATGGTCCCGGCCAGAAATCGTAGCCATTGCCGCGGAAGCGCATGGCAGCCACCTTCAACTGGTTGTTCACGTCAACTCCACCCATCCACAGAGAACCAGCGAAAATGGAGTGTTTACCGCCATTCTTCGGAATCTCGTAACGAGCATTGGTGATCAGATCCCAGTACATGTCACCACCGGTATGAATGATGGTGCGGACGTTGTTAAGGTCGAGCGTAACAGAGGATGAGGGGGGGGCGCAACCTGCTGCCACGTTCTCATTCTTTCCACTCAACCCGCCAGACCCCGGTTGGGTCTTGAAAGCCGATGCCCATTGAGCGGTGATGAGCACCACCAGCAAAGGCATCACAAAGTGAGGTATGCGTTTCATTGTATTGTATCTTATCGGTTCAAGTTCAGAAGTTCAGCATTATTCCCAAACGAATCCTCCTGGGCAGGGAGTAATTGTTTGGCGAATTCACCTTTATCGCATAGAGGTCGCGGAACGACTGTTCGTCTGTCTGAGATTGAATTGAGGGCTGCGAACCCGCATCGGCCAAGTAACCGTCATCGCTCGGGTTACCGGTCTTACGGTATACATTTATCACATTCTGTGTGCCAAGCAGGTTCTGTACTTGGATATACACGTTCAGCACTGAGCTTTTGCCCGGCTTACCTTCCTTATCCTTCGTCCATTTGATGTTGAAATCCTTATCGGCACGCAGGTCGATACGGAACTGCCATGGCATGTTCGACCCGTTGATTGAACCATCAACAAACGAATTGGAGCCCCCATCGATGAGAGCTTGAGCAGTCACGTTGCTCTGGCGGCTATATGGGGTACCCGAACCAGCACGGATCACAGCATTGATGCCGAAATTCTGGAGCCAGTATATGGTCTTTCCGCCTTTGGTGGTGGTGCTTGGCCCTTTCTTGTCTCCGAAACGGTAGTCAACAGTCGCTACGATGTTATGGCGTTGGTCAAAGTCGAGTGGCTGAAGGACACGGATGTTGGGGAAACCAGAGTTAACTACGTTGACACCTGTAGTGGCGTTGGAACCTGTACCATCTGCAAATTGCAAGGTGTATGCAAGGCGCAGCGATAGGTTCTTTGTCTGACGCATGTCGAACGAAAGGGTAAGACCTTTAACGTTACCGAAGTCAAGGTTTGAATAAGTGGTGTACGTGCGCGGATAAGCCTCCTGCAAGCGCTGCACCTGAATCAGGTTGCGCATTTCGCGATAAAATCCGCTCAACTGCAACGAAGAGCTCTTTCCAATTACTTGCTTGAAACCGACACTGTATTCGATAGTTGTCTCAGGTTTCAGATTCGGGTTGTTGATCGTATTGTTCGAAGTGGTCTGCGAAAGGAACAGATAGTCAATCAGATCGAGTCTGTTACCCTCTGACGGACGGCTGGTCAGCACATCGTAATTGGCATAGAACAGCGAGTTCTCGCTAATCGGGAACGAGAAACTTATACGCGGCATCACATTAACCTGAGGCACATAGTCTGTGAAAGCCGAAGATGTCACATTCTCTTGATTCAGGTCTTTGAGGTATGGTGCAATTCCAGTTCCTGTACGGATGACCGATGGATCAGTGACTTCCACGCCTTGGGCGTTGTACCAGGTACTACCGTTCCGATAACCGAGAATCGAAGTAGGGTTCTTGATATCATTGACATAAACCACATAATCGCTACCGATGTTCTCCGGATGAGTCACAGGAAATCCATCGATATCAGATACTTCACCTGCCTTTCTGGTCTCAAACAATGAGTACGGATCCTTCAGCACCTTCTGGTTGGCATCGTAGCGGTCTACCCGAACGCCCAATCGGAAAATCAAATCCTTGAAAGAGAATTCGTCCTGAATGTATCCCGCAATATATATGGGCTGGAATGGAGCAATCTCGCGAGTGAACTTGCCGTTGGCATCCTTCTTCGTGAAGAAATCATCAAAGGTCGGTTTGCTCGACAGCTTATTACCTGCATGGTCAAAACCATAGTAATTCACATAATTGTTGCCGTTATTCAGCAATTCATCGGCACTGAACCAATTGATGTTGTAAAAACTGGGGTCGTATGAGTCAACATCAATTATGTCGGTTCCGTTGGTGGCAAGTCCGAGTGCCTGACGGATGTTGTAGTCAATCAGTGCCTGATCCTCCCCAATCGCATATCCTTCAGTGCTCGGTTTGAATGAAAGATTGTAACTGATCGTATCGGTATAATTCCCCCCTTCATCATAGTGAACCACAGGGTTTTCCAGATCCTGATTTGCCAGATGATTATTCACATATTGACGCATGATGGTCCATAGACCGGTAGGCGAGTATCCGATGAAGCTCTCGCTACGTTGCTCATATTCGAAACCCAATGAAATGCTGTGTTTCTTGATATCGAACGAACCTGTAGCGGTGACCCGGATCTGATTCTGATCGGTCTTAGCATAACGATTAAACGGACGACCGGTGTTGTACCATAGGTTGTACACATCATCGGGCATATCGCCATTGCGCAAGGCACCACGGTCATTCTGAATCTGAGTAAGGTTCTCATAAAATTCCTCTGCGATAGGATTCTGATTATAGTACTGAAGCGTATAGGCTGCGAGGTCAGGGTTGATGGTAGACGGAGTGAAGGTGACAAGCGTATCGCGATCAGGGCCCTGCAGGAAGCCCGGCAGACCGGTGGCGTCATCTATTCCAAAAGCATAGGTCTTGGTACGATAGGTCTTGAATGTACCAACGTGGCCATAAGCGAACAGATTGTCCATGTGACGCGCATCGCCTTCCTCGCGCCATGTGCTTGAGTAATCTGCTTGAATACTATAAAGTGCATTTGAGATTACAGACGCTTTCTTGTTCTCCTCGCCCGGAGCGCTATTGCCGAAACGATGGGTGAAACGGCCAAACACCCTCCAATCGCGGTTTGTGGCATACCCATTATTGTTGTAGTTGAAGAGTGAGTTGGCATAGCGGCTATTGCCAGCTAGGCTCACCCCATATTGATCATTCAGGTCAATAGAACCACCGAACTTGAGGGTGATGTTCTTTGTAGTGTAAACATCCAAGTTACCTGATGCTACAATCTTGCGTTCGCGCACATTATTCCGTGCACCGGTTTTTTCCAAGTCGCTTTGGCGCACAAACTCAGAACGTAGATACGTACCACCGTTAGGGTTCTTTTGGACCGGATTTGCACGAAGGTCATTGAGAATATCGTCCTTCACCTTGTAGGCGCCAAGTGAAGAAGGATTGTTGTCCTTTATCCAAGACCCCTCTGCGGCCAAGAAATAGCCGATAATGGGCTCCTTGTCAAATTTTCCGTTCTCCTTCTTAATGAAATTGCCATCCTTATCCTTTTTCTTGATGCCGATGAGGGGACCGGTCACATTGGCCGCCAACAAGTTATATCCGAAGTCGTCCAAAAACTGAGAGGTCACAATTTCTATCCCACCATTGGTCTGTTTGGCAGCACCCTTAGTGGTGATAGAGATAATCCCACCGGTTGCATCACCATACTGCGCAGGGATACCACCCGTGAGTACTGTGATCTGGTCGGCCATGGCCTGCGGGATAGCCTGCGAACCGTACACCTTGACACCATCAATGTACACGAAACCACCGCCTCCCCCACGGTCGCCTTTGATGTTGCCGGCCTTACCATCATTATCCTTTACTGCGGCAACGGTGGTCACTACTGCATCGGCCGAACGTCCTGCCATTTTGGTGAACTGATCTGAGCCTACAGTGGTGGCATTACCACCGTCCTTATCAATGAGCGGAATCTTGTGTTCAACCTTTACAACCTCGGCAAGGTTGATA
>JBIKWM010000038.1:0-29197 GCA_044356305.1 Flavobacteriales bacterium | reverse complement strand
GAGTTCTCCGACAGTCCTTAAGATTCTCCCGAAAGTCCTTCTAAGTTCTCCTAAAGTCCTTGTGGCCTCCGTTTTTGGCCTTCAGGGTCCTCCCAAAGTCCTTCTGGGTTGCCCCATCGGCCTTCATGGTTCGCCTCTGGGCTTTCCATGTTTCCCGCAAGTTTTTGTGACTTGTGTCAAAGTCCTCAAGAATGGCCCGATTGCTCTTATGGCATTCCATATTTTCATTCCATGGTCAATTCCCCGTTTTGCAATCGGGCCGGACCTATCTGCCCGTGTGGCGGTTCTCATTAAGGGTGTCCCACCGGTGCCTGCCAGGCCCCCGGCCTTACGGGTACGCGCTCAAAGGCTCATTCCCCTATCACCCACGCGGCCTTGTCAGGCAGCAGCAATGGATTGACGCGCCAGGTGCGCCCATCCGCAAATTTCACGTGGTAGTCCGTCCAGCCGCTTTCGGTCAGGTGGCGCGGGTCGGGGCGGTAGTAGTCGGTACTGATGATCTGCGCCCCGGAGTTGAATGAGGCGTTCATGTCCGTGTAGTCGCCATTGCGGGCATAGTCGGGGTTGCTGTCGGCCCGGGTGCGCACCATAAAGCCCGCCTGCACCGCAGCCTTGATGTTGTCGAACCCGCTCACTGGGCCGTTGTATTTGATGAAGGCCGCCCCATCGTCCTCCTCATCGGCATAGACAAACATGGCCCGGCCCTCGAAATTGGGCCGTCCCTCCTGATACACGCCATCGGCATCGCCCTCCATCACAAAAAGGAATTTCCCTCTGGCGTCCTTCAACCTGGGCCAGCCGGTGGTAGTGACGGCCTCGCGCAGGGTAGTGGCCGTTCCGCGCAGCTCATCGGGCGTTATCACCTGCTCCAGCCCATCACCGAAAACATCCTTTATCTCCTCATCGATGGCATCGCAGGCAGCAGCATCGAAGTGCAGGGCCGAGGTGAGGCCTGGAATGAATGAAACGGCATCGGCCACGGTCTCAAACTTGGTCTCGACCAAAATGACAATGGGCACATGGCGCGGATGGGCATCGCTCCAACTCTTAAGGGCCGCCAGCGCCTGTTTGAATGCCGGGTAATGGGTGTTGTAGTCGAAATCGGGGATGTGAAGCAGCTTCATGCCGGGCTGATCCAATTCGGGAATGCCCGACTCCACAGGCAGTCCCGCCAGCAGATTGCCCTGGCGGTTTGCAAAGCGGCCACCATCGGGGTCGAAATAGATGTCGAGCTCGAACGAGCGCATGCCATAGGTCTCCACCTGCTCATCGAGGGGCAGATGGTCATAGTCCCAGTCGCTGGGGTCGAGGCTGGCGGGCAGCAGGAACGCGATGCTGTTCACATAGTCATACACCTGCTGCGTGGTGCGCCTGCGGTAGCTGTTGTGGCTGCCTATGGCCTGCAACTGATTGATGCGCAGCTCGCCCACCGAGTCTGCCGGGGGGTAATAGATGGCATCCGAATCGTCCAGCGCAGCGGGTTCGGGGCAGTCCTTCTCGCAGGCCGTCATACCGGCCACGAGCAGCAGAATGGAGGGGAGGAGGATTAGGCGCGACATGCAGGTGTTCATGCCTCAATATTAAGTCAATGTTAAGTGACCTTAAAGGTTGAAAGTCCATGAATAACTCATGCACCGAAATGCCATCATCCGCTTGGGCCCTCCGATACATTTGGCCCATCACCTACCACATCCCATGGCCGATATAAAGGAATTGGAACGCATCTGCTCGCAGACGCGCAGAGACATTGTACGCATGGTACACGCCTGCCAGAGCGGGCATCCGGGCGGGTCGTTGGGCTGTGTGGAGTTTCTGGTGGCGCTGTACCACGAGGTGATGCGCCCGCCCACCGCCTTCAGCATGGACGGCCGGGGCGAGGACGTGTTCTTTCTGAGCAATGGCCACATCAGCCCGGTGTTCTACAGCGTGCTCTCGCGCTACGGCTATTTCCCGGTGAACGAGCTGGCCACCTTCCGCAAGATTGACAGCCGCCTGCAGGGCCACCCCGCCACCAAGGAGAAACTGGAGGGAGTGCGCATCGCCTCGGGCTCGTTGGGCCAAGGGCTCTCCGTTGGCATCGGGGCGGCCATCAGCAAAAAGCTGAACAACGACCCGCACCTGGTCTATACCCTGCATGGCGATGGCGAATTGCAGGAGGGGCAGATCTGGGAGGCCGCCATGTACGCCTCGGCCAAAAAGGTGGACAATATCATCGCCACGGTTGACGTCAATGGCCGGCAGATAGATGGTGATACCGACAAAGTGCTGCCCATGGGAAGTCTGAGGGCCAAGTTCGAGGCGTTCGGCTGGCATGTGTTCGAGAGCGAGGGCAACGACCTGAGCATATTACTGCCTGTGCTGAAGGCCTGCAAAGAGGCCACCGGCAAGGGCCGCCCTGTGATGCACCTGATGCGCACCGAGATGGGCCAAGGGGTCGATTTCATGGTGGGCAGCCATCATTGGCACGGTATTGCCCCCAACAACGACCAACTGGCCAAGGCGCTGGGCCAATTGGAGGAGACCTTGGGGGATTATTGAGTTCTCTTTCTGAACGTGGGACAAGAGCCATAGATCACCGATCCGCTGAAGCATGAGATACCTCGCAGTTGCCGTACTCCTTCTTGGTCATCTCTGCTCATTGGCCCAGAATCAGCCGCAGCCCAAGCGGCCGCGGGTCACCAACCGTATCCTGTTCCTGTTCGATGCCTCGCAGAGCATGTACGGGCGGTGGCAGAGCGGGGTGAAGATCGATATGGCCAAACAGATCCTCACGGGCCTGATCGATAGCCTCGAGACTGTGCCCGACCTGCAACTGGCCCTGCGTGCCTACGGCCACCAGAGCCCATTCATCAGCGGCACACAGCGCGACTGCAAGGACACCAAACTTGAAGTGCCCTTTGGCAAAGGGGCCAAGGCCATACGCGAGAAACTGAAAGAGCTGCAGCCCAAGGGCACCACGCCCATTGCGTATAGCCTGGAGCAGGCTGCGGGCGATTTCCCCCCATGCTCCGACTGCCGCAACATGATCATCCTGATAACCGATGGCATTGAGGAGTGCGATGGCGACCCGTGCGCCATATCGGCCGCGCTGCAGGCCAAAGGCATCGTGCTCAGGCCGTTCGTCATCGGCATCGGGCTTGACGAGAGCCTGCTCAAGAGGTTCAACTGCGTGGGCAATGTGTTCGATGCCAGTACCGAGGCCGACTTCCGCAAGGTGCTCAACGTGGTCATCACGCAGGCACTCAACCCCACCACGGTGCAGGTGAACCTGATGGACGCCTACGGTCGCCCCAACGAGACCGATGTGAACATGACCTTCTATGAGCGCAACAGCGGCCGCATGCGCTACAACCTGGTGCACACCATCAACAACTACGGCATGCCCGACACGCTCAATATCGATGCGCTGACGAGCTACCGCATCAAGGTGCACAGCATTCCGCCTGTGGTGAAGGACAGCGTGATACTGACCCCGGGCATACACAACATAGTGGGCATTGACTGCCCGCAGGGCGACCTCGAACTGCGTGTGATGGGCCGCCACGACTACCGCGACCTGAGTTTCATTGTCCGCAGGAAGGGCGAGATGCAGACCCTCAACGTGCAGTCGGTAGATGTGAAGGAGCGCTACCTGGTGGGCGAGTACGACCTGGAGGTGCTCACCCTGCCCCGAATGCTCATAGACAATGTGCGCGTGAGCCAGAGCCACACCACCAAGGTGGAGGTGCCCCAGCCGGGCATTGCCAACATCAACCGCAGGAGCAAAGGCGTGGGCGACATTTTTGTGAAGAAGGGACCGGACCTTGAATGGGTCTATTCCTTCAAGAGCGACAGCGGCAGTGAGACCATTGTGCTGCAGCCGGGCGAGTACAAGGTGGTGTTCCGTCCGTTGGCCTCCAAACGCACCTTCTACACCATCGAGAAGGACTTCGTCATATCCTCAGGCAAGTCTGAATTGATAGAGATCCAATAAGAGGTTGCCGCAGATTCGCAGATTAGATCAGGAAGAAATCAAATGAGCGAAGAGTACGCACATAAGGATTTGACCCATAAAATCATTCATGCATGTTATGCGGTACACAACCAACTAGGTCACGGATTTCTGGAAATAGTCTACAAGGACGCATTGGAAATAGAATTAAACGATAACAACCTGCCCTTTGCCAGAGAGGTAGGTTACGAGGTAGAGTACAATGGAATGATCCTTCCTCATGTTTTCTATGCGGATTTTGTTGTCCAGGATAAGGTAATCCTTGAAATCAAGGCTAAGAGTGGCATTGTGGACGCTGATCTCGCTCAGACCATCAATTACCTTAAATGCTCGGGCTGCCAGGTTGGGCTGATAGTCAATTTTGGCAGGACTTCCGTTGAGGTAAGAAGAGTTTCATTGACCCAAAGTTCTAATCCTGAATCTGCGAATCTGCGGCAAAACAACACCTGAATGTACCCAAAACTGACTGAAGACCGTGATACCCGCTCAGGGTTCGGTGATGCGCTGTATGAACTGGGCAGGAGCAACCCCGATGTGGTGGCCCTGTGCGCTGACCTGACCGGCAGCCTAAAGATGGACAAGTTTGAGAAGAACTTCCCCCACCGGTTCTTTCAGGTGGGCATAGCCGAGGCCAACATGATAGGTATAGCGGCCGGCATGACCGTGGGCGGCAAGATTCCCTTCACGGGCACCTTCGCCAATTTCAGCACCGGGCGGGTGTATGACCAGATAAGGCAGTCGGTGGCCTACTCGGGCAAGAACGTGAAGATCTGTGCCTCGCACGCGGGCCTCACCTTGGGCGAGGACGGTGCCACCCACCAGATCCTGGAGGACATCGGCCTGATGAAGATGCTGCCGGGCATGACCGTGATCAACCCGTGCGATTACAACCAGACCTACCAGGCCACGCTGGCCATAGCGCAGCACGCAGGGCCGGTATATCTGCGTTTCGGCCGGCCCAAGGTGCCGAACTTCATTCCGTTGGAGAGCGAGTTCCGCATCGGCAGGGCCATCACGCTGGTTGAAGGCACCGATGTGAGCATTTTCGCCACCGGACATCTGGTGTGGAAGGCCCTCGAGGCCGCTGACATCCTGAAAGAGAAGGGAATAATGGCCGAGGTGATCAATATCCACACCATTAAACCTTTAGATACCGTGGCCATCTTAGCCTCTGTGAAAAAGACAGGATGCGCGGTATCGGCCGAGGAGCATCAGCGCAACGGAGGGCTGGGCGACAGTGTGGCCCAGACCCTGGCACTCAACCTGCCGCGCCCCATGGAGATGGTGGCGGTGAACGACAGGTTCGGTGAGAGTGGCAAGCCCGAGGACCTGCTGGAGAAGTACGGTCTGGGCACAAGCCACATCGTTGATGCTGCTGTGCGGGCCGTGGCGCGCAAGGCAGCATGATGCATGACCCCAGCGCTGACCGATGAGGAGCTTGTAGCCCGTTTCCGCGACCCGGGGCAGCGAAACATGGCGTTCACGCAGATCGTGAACCGCTATCAGAAACGCCTTTACTGGCACATCAGGCGCATGGTGGTGGACCATGACGACACCGATGACATCCTGCAGAACACCTTTATCAAGGCATTCAACGCCCTCGACCGCTTCAGGGCCGAGAGCCAGCTCTTCACCTGGCTGTACCGCATAGCCACCAACGAGACCCTCAGCTACCTCAACAAGAAGAAGCTGAGCCTGCTCGTACGCTTCGATGACATGGAGAGCCACCTGGCCGCCAAGCTGGAGGCCGACCCCGAACTGAGCGGAGACCGCATCATGCTGCGGCTGCAGAAGGCCATCCTCAGGCTGCCCGACAAGCAGCGGCTGGTGTTCAACCTCAAGTACTTTGACGGTATGAAGTACGAGGACATGAGCCAGATGCTGGGCACATCGGTGGGCGCGCTCAAGGCATCGTACCACCATGCGGTGAAGAAGGTGGAGAAATACGTGACCGATCATTAAACCATTACAGCCTGACATAATCTTACACCCCGAAAATGGAAGACCTGGACGATAAGCACCTGCTGCACGGGGCCGACCCGCAAAGGGCCGCCACACCCCTGCACGTGCCCGATGGGTATTTTGACGGCCTCACGCC
Organism: Flavobacteriales bacterium; assembly: GCA_044356305.1. Classification (GTDB taxonomy): domain Bacteria; phylum Bacteroidota; class Bacteroidia; order UBA10329; family UBA10329; genus JBIKWM01. The sequence continues at coordinate 23,108 of JBIKWM010000038.1, read as the reverse complement.
CCGCATCATGCAGGCTGTGCGCGCACAGGCCGAAGCGAGGCCCGCACCCTCAGCGGTCTGGATGCCGCGCATACTGGGCCTGGCAGGGGCATTGGGCACCGTGGCCGTGCTGGCCGTGGTGTACATGGGCCTACCGCACAGCCAGACAGGCACCCACATCGACCTGGCCGAGGCCACCGAGGGCCTTACCATTGAGGATGTGGCCCTGCTCACCGATGCCGGACCCGATGACCTGGTGGCCAGCGGCCTGCTGCTGCCCGACACCCTTTACGGGGCCACCGCCACCGAAGACGAGGCCGCCATACAACTGCTCATCGAGAGCGGAATTGACGAAGAGGACCTACTGACTGACATTGAGATCTGAAACTGCCATGAGAACCCTGACCGCCACCCTTGCCCTGTGCCTGTGCGCCTTTGCACACGCCTTTGCCCAGCCCGAAGACGACCTCGAGGACCGTATGGACCGACTCGAATCGGCCAAGGTCGCATTCATCACCCGCGAGCTCAACCTCACCACCGATGAGGCCCAGCGCTTCTGGCCCGTGTTCAACGAATACACCGACAGGCGCAAGGCCAACCGCAAGATGCAGCGCGCCAATCAGGACAACGTGCGGGCCAACTTCGGCAGCATGAGCGAGCGCGACCTCGATGCCGCCCTCAGCAAGGCCCTCGAGCACGAGCAGAAGGATGTGGACCTGAAAAAGGAATACGTGGCCCGCTTCAAGACCATACTGCCCGTGGCCAAGGTGGTGCGCCTCTACGGGGCCGAAGAGAAGTTCAAGCGCGAGGTACTCAAGGAGATGAAGAACCGGGGCGGTGGCCCCCAGGGTGGGAGGAGGTGACCTGCCAGAGCCTTCAGATCAGTAAGGCGGGCGTCCTGGCAATTCCAGTTATTTCTTGAAGTGACCAGAACGAGAGATCTACTGGTCTTTACCGGGTCACAGAATCGCTGGTCCGTTTCAGTCTTAAAGGAGAACCCCATTGGCACTGCAACGACCGTTTCAGTCTTAAAGGGGAACTCCCTTGGCACTGCAACGACCGTTTCACTCTTAAAGGAGAACCCCATTGGCACTGAAACGACCGTTTCACTCTAAAGGGAGAACTCCATTGGCACTGAAACGACCGTTTCACTCTGAAGGGAGAACTCCCTTGGCACTGCCACCCCGGCTCGCGCGAGCCGGGCTTTGGAACAAGAGCGAATGAGAAGTGTCTGTTCGTCCGAAGAGAAATTCAAGCGCAAGCTATTGCGTGAAATGAAGAACCTGGGCGGAGGCGAAGGGCCGAGAGGGCGGAAATAACGCGGAATGCTTCCGGAAAATTGAAGAAAGCGGGGAACAACACCCCGCTTTTTCTGTTCCTGATGGCCTGAAAGTTCCAACCGATCACAGTTGGACCTTTCAGTAAATTAGGGTTCGGTTAGAAGTCCTTGGCCCCCTGTGGCACGGATACTTTTTCCGTAATATCGCAGGCATTCTGAAAACACACGCAAACATCCACATCTAAAGACCCAATGGGCGAATTTGCTGAACTGAAACTGGACGGAAAAGTGTACCAACTGCCTGTGGTAGTGGGCAGTGAGAATGAGCGGGCCGTGGACATCCGCAAGCTGCTCGATGACACGGGGCACATCACCCTCGACACCGGTTACAAGAACACCGGGGCCACCAAGAGCGCCATCACCTTCCTTGACGGTGACAACGGCATACTGCGCTACCGCGGTTACCCCATTGAGCAACTGGCCGACCAGAGCACTTTCCTCGAGGTGGCATACCTTCTTATTAAAGGTGAACTGCCCTCAAAGGAGCAGTTTGACAACTTCAGTTCCAAGATCACGCGCCACACGTTGATCCACGAGGACATGCGCTCGTTCTTCGATGCATATCCCAAAAAGGCCCACCCCATGGGCGTGCTGGCCTCCATGCTCATATCGCTCTCCACCTTCTACCCCGAGAGCCTCGACCCCGACCGCGATGAGAGCCTGGTGGACACCACCATCATGCGCCTAATAGCCAAGATCAGCACCATTGCCGCTTGGAGCTATAAGAACAGTGTGGGCCATCCGCTGGTGTATCCCCTCAACCGCCTCAACTACTGCGAGAACTTCCTGAACATGATGTTCTCCATGCCCACCGAGGAATATGTGATAGACCCCGTGGTGGTGCGCGCCCTCGACCAGCTTCTGATCCTCCATGCCGACCACGAGCAGAACTGCTCTACCAGCACGGTGCGCATGGTGGGCTCGTCAAAGGCCAACCTCTACACCAGCATAGCCGCAGGCGTATCGGCCCTGTGGGGTCCGCTGCACGGTGGGGCCAATCAGGCCGTGATAGAGATGCTTGAGAAGATTGACAAGGACGGTGGCAACATCCAGAAATGGGTGGACAAGGCCAAGGACAAGAACGACCCCTTCCGCATCAGCGGTTTCGGGCACCGGGTGTACAAGAACTTCGACCCGCGCGCCAACATCATCAAAAAGAGCTGCGATGATGTGCTGAACAAGCTGGGCATAGAGGATAAGACCCTGGAGCTGGCCAAGCGCCTGGAGGAGATAGCCCTCAACGATGAGTACTTCATTGAGCGCAAGCTGTACCCGAACGTTGACTTCTACTCGGGCATCATCTACCGCGCCATAGGCATACCCACCGACATGTTCACGGTGATGTTCGCCATGGGCCGCCTGCCGGGATGGATAGCCCAATGGAAGGAGATGATAGCCGACAAGGAGCCCATTGGCCGTCCGCGCCAGATCTATACCGGTCCGCAGACCCGCCAGTACGTACCGATGAACGGACGTTGAAAGGCCTCTGACCGATACATGAAGGGAAAGGATGGGTTCGCCCGTCCTTTTTCGTTTAACACACATATTTGAAAACGCACCTCAACAGACGCAATCTGAGCCTCGCCATCAAATGGGGAGTGGCCCTGGTGGCGCTGTTCTTCATCTTCAGGCAGATCCAGCTCAAGGACCGCAGCCACGAGGTGCTCGATGACCTTTTGCTCCTCGTCCGGCTCGAATCTGTGCCATTTCTGTTGATCATGCTGCTGGGCACGGTCATCAACTGGAGCCTCGAGGCCTACAAATGGCGGGTGCTGCTGCACGGCAAGGAGGAGGTGTCGTTCTGGAACGCCCTCAAGGCGGTTTTCAGCGGTGTCACCATTGCCGTGAGCACCCCCAACCGCGTGGGCGAATACCTCGGCCGTGTGTTTCACCTGCGCCAGGCCGATCGGATTGACGGTGTGCTGCTCACCATTGTGGGCAGCTATGCTCAGCTGCTCATCACGGTCATGGCCGGGCTGGTGGCACTCACCTTCTACCTGCCGCGTTTTGTTGGCCTCGGCCCGCTCGATCCCTTTCGGTACTACATCACATCGGTCAGCACCCTTATCATCTGCTTCATCCTGGTGCTGTTCTACCTCAATTCCCATGCACTGGCCCCTGTCATTGAGCGCCTTCCAATTCCTAAAAAGCTGAAGGGATACGCCATGGTATTGGCCCTGCACGACCGCCACGACCTGGTCCGCATCCTGCTGGCCAGTCTGGGCCGCTACGTGGTGTTCACATCGCAGTTCATGCTGCTGCTGTGGTTCTTTGGGGTGCAGGTGCCAATTCTGCAAGGCCTCATGATGGTGGGCCTGAGCTACCTCGCCATGACCGTCATCCCCACCATTGCCATCACCGAGCTGGGCATCCGCGGCACGGTGTCGCTCTATTTTATCGGGCAGCTGAGCGACAATGTGTCCGGCATTGTATCGGCCAGTTCGGTGCTTTGGTTCGTCAATCTGGTGCTGCCGGCCCTTTTGGGGGTGGTCTTCATATTCGAGATGCGTTTCTTCCGCAAAGACGACTGACCCATGCTGTGGCTCATCCTCGTCCCCATTGCCCTTTATGCCGTCATGGTGCTGTGGCAATGGTGGGGCTGGCGCCAACTGACCACGGGGATTGATTCACCCACCACATCGTCTCTCACCGTGGTGGTGGCCGCACGCAACGAGGGGGGCCGGATCATCCACCTCATTGCCGACCTGAAAGCCCAGCGGCACGGGGCTTTCCGTGCCATCATAGTGAATGACCACAGCACCGATGGCACACGGGCCGAGGTACTGTCTGCCATCGGGAATGACACCCGGTTCAGACTCCTCGACCTTGAAGGGGCCGAGGGGAAGAAATCGGCCATCGAAGCGGCCATCGCGCAAGCAGATTCCGACCTGATCCTTTGCACCGATGCCGATTGCCGCATGGGCCCCGACCACCTGCACACCATGTTGGCGCAGTTCGGTCAGGAGGGTGTGCGGATGGTGCTCGGCCCGGTCATTCTGAGTCCGGCCCACAATGTGTTCGGCATGGTGCAGGCCATGGAGATGAACGCCATCATGGGCGTAACAGGCGGCATGGTGCGGCACGGCCACCCAGTCATGGCCAATGGGGCCAACATCCTCTTTAGGCGCGATGATTTCGTTGGCCTTGGCGGATATCAGGGCCTTAAACACAACCCATCGGGCGATGATGTGTTTCTCATGTTGCGCATCCACAGGCAGTATCCGGGCTCGGTGGCTTTCTGCCGCGACTTCAGGGCTGTGGTGGCCACCGCTCCCAAGGCTGATGTGGGCGAATTCATCAGTCAGCGCAGACGCTGGCTCTCCAAGCGCGGTTCTTACACCGATGCCTGGGTGAACATCACCGCCATTCTCACTTTTCTGGGCAATCTGGCCGGGCTGATGTGCCTCTTCATCATCCCGATAAACAAAGAACTGGCCTTTTGGGGACTGATGCTGAAGACCGTGCCCGACCTGATGCTTGTGCGTGCCGTGCAGCGCGACCTGGAACCCCGCTGCGGCTGGGGCCTGCTGCTGCTGGCCGAACTGTACATGCTCATCTATGTGCCGCTGGTGGGGCTGTTGCCCGCTGGCCGCTATGTTTGGAAAGACAGACAGATAGACCTTGGCACACACTGAGCGCGGCACATCGTTGGGGCAACTGGCCCGCAGGCGCCTGTGGGCCGACCGTGTGGCCATGGCCGGTGCCCTGATGGTGCTGGTAACGGCCGTGGTGGCCGTGGTAGGGCCTTGGCTGGTACCCGACCGCAGCCCCGATGCCAACACCCAGCACATCGAACTGGCGGCCCGTCCTCCCATGTTCAGCATACAGATGGCACACCCGGTCGATGCGGCACTGGGCACCGAGATTCCCATCTACACCGCCACATGGCTGGGCGACACCCTGGTGGCCGAGCGCTACACCGGTGGCCGGCCCAACCAGGGCGAAATACTTCGCCTGCACCGTTCGGCCCTCGACAGCGGGCATCCGCTCAGTCAGCGCACCTTTTGGCTGGGCACGGACCGCTTTGGGCGCGACATGCTAAGCCGCATGGTGCTTGGTGCACGGGTTTCATTGGCCGTGGGGCTCGTGGCTGTGGCCGTTTCGCTTCTCATGGGTATGGGACTGGGCGCTCTGGCGGGCTTTTTCGGAGGGGCGGTGGACCGCGTGGTGATGTGGTTTGTCACCGTGGTGTGGAGCATTCCGCTGCTACTGCTGGTGATAGGGCTCACATTGGCCCTGGGCAAAGGCCTGTGGCAGGTGTTCATTGCCGTGGGCATGGCCATGTGGGTAGAGGTGGCGCGCATTGTAAGGGGCGAGATCATGAGCCTGCGCAGCCGCGAGTTCGTTGAGGCGTGCCGCGCCCTGGGCTATTCGCATCTGCGCACTGTGGTGCGCCATGTACTGCCCAACATCATGGGGCCGGTGATCGTGATAGCCGCCAGCAATTTTGCCTCGGCCATCCTGATAGAGGCCGGCCTAAGTTTCCTCGGCATCGGGGCGCAGCCGCCCACCCCCACCTGGGGCGGAATGATCAAGGACCATTACGGCTACATCATCATGGGCAAACCGTACATGGCCATTGTGCCGGGTATGGCCATCATGCTGCTGGTGCTGGCATTCACCCTGGTGGGCAACGGCCTGCGCGATGCGCTGGATGTGAAACGTAGAGACTGATAGAGTTTAGAGTAAAGAATGGGCAATTGAGGATGTTGAAATGAGGAAAAGGTATATCGCGGTTGTGATCTTATTTGTGGTGGCCGTGGTCATATATGTGGGCCCGCGGCCCGAACCGTTTGTGCCTGACCCCCACCTGCCAACGCTGACAGAGGGTACCCTAGACATCGAGGAATGGGTGAAGGCCCAGGAGGCTGCCCACCCCACTCTGAAACCTGGCAACGGGGCCGAGATTGTTTGGGCCGATAGTGCCGGAACCCGCACGCCCTACGCCATGGTATACCTCCATGGATTCTCGGCCTCGAAGTTTGAGGCCGATCCGTTGCACAGGCCGTTGGCCCGCGAATTCGGCTGCAATCTGTACCTGCCCCGCATGGTGCACCACGGTCTTGACACGGTGGGCCCCCTTAGCCGACTTACTGCCGAGAACTACCTCGAGTCGGCCAAAGAGGCTCTGGCCGTGGGCAAGTTGCTGGGCGATTCGGTCATACTCATCTGCTGCAGCACGGGTGCCACACACGGACTGTATCTGGCCGCCCATCATCCGGAGGTGGCGGCCCTCATTCTCCTCTCGCCCAACATCGAATTGGCCGTGCCGGGCGCGGGCATTATCATGTGGCCGTGGGGATGGAAGCTGGCCCAGGCCGCATTCAAAGGAAAAGAAAGGTGCTTTGAGGCCGATGCCGAATTCAAGAAGTATTGGACCACCTGTTACCGCCTCGAAGGCATTCTGGCCGTGCAGCGCAGCATTCAGGGCCTGATGACCTCCGAGACATTTGCGGCAGTGAGGCAGCCGGTGATGTTGGGCTACTACTACAAGGATGAGGTGAATCAGGACCATGTGGTGAGTGTGCCAGCCATGCGCAGGATGTATAGCCAGCTGGGCACTCCGCCCCACCGCAAGTGGGACCGCCCGTTCCCTGAAGCGGGCGAGCACGTGATATGCAGCCCCCTCCGGTCAGCACAGGTAGATGACGTGGTAAGCGAATCACGTAGATTTGTCGCCCAGATCATGGGGCTGCGGCCCCGTACCCAACGGACCGAATGAACCGTTCCCTTCTCGTACTCACCGCCCTGACCGCCACACTTTTCGCGGGGTGCAACCCGTGTTTCAATGTGGAATGCGATGCGCCCGACACCGCAATGATCAATGCCCTCCGCTTCCGTTTCAGCACAGCCGATTTTGCCTGGGGCGAGGTGGACAGTGCCATGGTGGTGCGCTACGCCAAAGGCTCGAGCGTGGGGATTGACACCTTCAGACTGGCCGACCAGTTTGCCTCAGGCGACAGCATCATCACACTTACCGATGGCACCCCCTTCGCAGGGGCCGAGACCTTCGGCAACTTCGACTACGTGATATTCGACAACAGCCTTTCAAACGCCTATCGGATCGCAGATATCAAGATCAGTGGCACATATCCGAAAGACTGCTGCTGCTGCTACCGCAACATCACCCGCACCTTTAGCCTCAACGGTGCGGCCATTGACCGCTCTGGCGATCAGGACCCGATGGAACTGAGCAAGTTCTGAGAGCGTAGGGCATCTTTATCTTTCATAACGCCCATTGCTTTTCTGAGTATGTCACTTAGGATGGGCAGTGCGAAAGGGTAGGGGACAGTGATTCGCTTTACCCCCTCCGCCCTTTCCTCTTTGCTATCTGTATGGATCATTGACTTGTTTTGGGCCATCAGGCGCAGTCTCATTTAAGTCATTGTTTTCTTGGTTGTGAATTATTGGCACGGTCGGTATGGATCAAAGGCGCAACGTCTCCGATACTTTTGGCCCATGAAGCACCGAATCATTGTTACCGTTGCCCTCGTGGCAGTGGCCTTCGTGGCCTGCGACAACAGGAAGAAAGGAGACATGACCCCCGACCAGCGTTTTGATGGCTACCGCGATAGGTTCATTGAAGACCTCTGGAAACTGGAACCTGTTTGGGCCAGCATGGTGGGCTATCATGCCTACGACAGTGTATTGCCGGTGCCAGGGCAGGAGCGAACCGATGAGCAGTTGAAATTCTGCCTGAGTCATCTGGATAGCCTTGCCACGTTTAAGGAAGAGGAACTTGGCCGCAGCCAACAGATAGATCTGCGTATGATGCGCGACCACCTCAAGGCTACCATCTGGGGCATCCAGACTTTCAAGGAGCACGAGTGGAACCCAAGTGTTTTCAACGTGGCCAATGCGATGGATGCGGTGATCAATAGCACCCATGCCCCGTTGGAAGACAGGCTTCTGGCACTGCGCGGCCGCCTGCAGCGTGTGAAGCAGTATTACACAAATGCCCGCACGCTGATTAAGGATCCAACTCGCGAACACACCGAGTTGGCCATTCAGCAGAGCCGAGGCACCCTCGAACTTATTGGCCCGTGGCTCACCGATACCATTGCCTCTTGTGCCCTCACCGACAGCGTGAAGAAGCTCATCAGCACCGACCTCGATTCGGCCCGCAAAGGCATTGAAGGGTATATCGGCTTTTTGGAGAACGACTGGTTGTCCAAACTGCAGACCAAGGCCCGTAGCCCACGCATCGGCAAGGCACTTTTCGCTGAAAAATTCAGCCATGATATCAATTCGGTGCACCACGCCCAAGAGGTGTTCGAAATGGCCATTGCTGCCAAGACCGAGCTCCATCAGCGCATGGACAGCCTCACAAGGCAACTGTGGACCAAGCACATGGGCAAGATGGCCATGCCTGCCGACAGCCTCATGGCCATCCGTATGCTCATCGACACCTTGAGCCATGTACACGCTCAGCCCGACTCGTTCCTACAGGCCATAGAACGACAGATTCCTGAACTGAACCGATTTGTCACCGAGAAGGACCTTCTGACCCTCGACCCCGATAAGCCCCTTGTGGTGCGCGAGGAACCAGCTTTCATGAGCGGTGTGAGCGTGGCCAGCATAAGCGCACCGGGGCCGTATGACAAGGGCCGCGAGACCTGGTACAACGTACACCCCCTCACAGGCATGGAGCCCGCACGGGCCGAGAGCTACCTGCGCGAGTACAACAGCTACATCCTCCAGATTCTGAACATACACGAGGCCATACCGGGCCACTACGCCCAACTGATCTACAACAATCGGGCACCGAGCATCATCAAGGCCATTCTTGGCAATGGTGCCATGGTGGAAGGATGGGCCGTTTACACCGAGCGCATGATGCTGGAGGCAGGTTACGGGAACAATAGCCCCGAACTCTGGTTGATGTACTACAAATGGAACCTGCGTACCGTATGCAATACCATTCTTGACCACAGTGTACACGTGCTCAATATGAACGAGGAACAGGCCCTGGACCTGCTTATGCGGCAGGCATTCCAACAAGAGGCCGAGGCCAGAGGCAAATACCGCAGGGCCATTCTCACTCAGGTTCAGTTGAGCAGCTATTTCACCGGTTTTGCTGATATCATGCAACTGCGCGATGAGGTGCGAATGGCCGAGGGCAACGCCTTTAGTCTGAAGCGCTTTCACGAGGAGTTCCTGAGCTTTGGCAGCGCACCGGTGAGGCACGTGAGCGAGATGATGCTTTCGGCCCGCACCAAAGCGAACTGACCCCGTATGGTATCATTCAACAGCATCAGCAAACGCCTGAGCGACATCAGGCTCCGTTGCCAGGACAGCACCGCCACCGATGCCCTTTCGTTTGCCCACTTCTCATCGGCATTCGAGATTCCCGTGGCGCATTGGACCGCCCTTGTAGGCCGCGATGAACCCATGCTCACCGTGCCTTATCTGGCTGCGCTTGAGCAACATCCCGTGGCCGGATTGCGGTTCCATTATGTTCTGGCCTATGAGGGCACCGTGCCCATGGCAGCATTTTATTTTCAGGAATTCGATCTGCGGATCAATAAGATAGACCGCAATGTCGACACTGACCGTGTTGCCGATGCCGGTTCGCTCATTTCACAGGCAAAGGACGTGATGGTCCGCGGCCTTGAGCAGTTCGGGGTGCGTATGTTGGTGCTTGGTAATGTTTACCTCACCGGTCAGTATGGAGCCAGGTTTGCCACCGGTGTAAGTGACAGACGCAAAGCGGAGACACTACTGAAGGCTGTTGAACGGGTCATGAAAGACGATCTGAGTGGCAAGAAGATTCGTACCGTGCTATACAAGGACCTGACGGATGACCTGTTCGATGCCATTCACGCGGCCGATGACGACCTCATCCCCTTCCACATCCAACCGCAGATGGTCATCAACCTGCGCGATTGGAAGTCGATGGATGAGTACCTCGATGCTTTCTCGTCAAAGTATCGCGTACGGGCCAAGTCGGCCTTCAAGAAATTTGAGCAGATAAGCCACCGCGAACTCACCTTGGCCGACATGCAGCAGCATGAGGAGCGCATGTGGCAACTTTACTCGGAGGTAGAGGGGAAGGCCGATTTTGTGATGGCAGCATTGCCCCGTGGTTATTTCATTGACCTGAAAATGGCCCTCGAGAACCGCTACCGCGTTGTTGGATATTTCAATGCAGATGGCACCATGGTGGGTTTCTACTCCACCTTATTGGGCACCACGCGCAACATGGCCCATTACATAGGTATGGACTACACGGTGAATCAGGAATGTGCGCTTTACCTCAATATACTGTATCACCAGGTGGCCGATGGCATTGCCGATGGTGTGAAAGAGGTTGATACGGGTCGCACCGCACTCGAGATTAAGAGCACCGTGGGTTGCGAGCCGCACCAGTTGCGCCTGTTGGCCCGCCATACCAATGGGGTCACCAACCGCATTGCCCGCATGTTCCTCAGCAATCTGCGCCAGCCCGAATGGGTGCAGCGCAGGCCCTTTAAGGAGCAGGTGGAGGCCGAGGCCTGATTCTATTGGGTTGTGTTTCTTCGCAACCCCGTGCAGCAAGATCTTACCGACCGTTGGCATTGGCCCATTGTAGCCCTGTTTGTGGCTGTCAATGCCATTGTAAAGAGTATTGATCTTGGCTTTAGCAGCTATTTTCTTGACGAGGCCGTGCATCTGTGGTTCGCTCAGATGAGTGTACCCGAACTGGTGGCCCAGGCCCGCAACGATCCCAATCCGCCTCTTTACAACATCCTGATTGCTGGGTGGATCAGGTTGTTCGGTATCAGCGAGGTGGCCACGCGGGCATTCAGTGTCATGTGTGTCTCATTGGCTGCCGGTGCCCTGTTCCATTTTCTCCGCAGGCATTTCGGGTTGTGGGTGGGGCTGCTCAGCGCTGCGGTTTGGACCTGCACAGCCTATCCCATCCACGTGGCGCACCTTGCCAGGCCATACGGACTCATGTTATTGCTGAACGTGACCACATACGGCATGCTGCTCGGTGCATTACGTTGGGGCCATTGGTGGAGGTATGTATTGCTTGCCCTGAGCACCGGTGCCATGATCTTTGCGCACCCCACTTCGGTTTTCAACCTCCCGGCCTTGTTCCTTCTCATCCTGTTCATGCCGGCAGCAGTATTGGCTAACAGAGCATGGACCGCTGTGGGCGTAATGGCCGGTGGGGCGCTGTTCGCAGTGTATTACATCACCGCACCATACTACGCCAACGGGTCGGCAAGCTGGTTGCAACCACCCACTGGCACTGACCTTTTGCGGGTGGCAAATCAGTTGCTCACCTTGCAGTATGACCAGATCGGCCTGCTGCATAAGATCGGCCTGGTGCTTATTGCGGTGGCCGGAGCGGTTGTGTCGCTGCACAGGGCCGAGGGTAAATGGCGCCCTTATCTGCTGGGACTACTATGGACCCTGAGTCCTTACCTGGTCAATGCCGCCTTTTCTCACCTTGCTAATCCGGTGTTTCAGGAGAATTATGTGTTGAGTGCCCATATCGGCCTTGCCGTGCTGGCCGGTGCCTCGTTGGCAGCGTTGCCCTACGCACTTTCACGCGTGGCGGCCGGTGCATGTTTGTGCGGGCTGCTGGCCTCTTACCTCAATACCGAGCAGACGAATAATGAAGACTGGCGGCTCACAGCTGACCACGCCAGCGCTACCGCGAGCGACAGCACATGTTCAGTTATTTTTCCGTGGTACCAGTACCGGTCGTTCGCGTTTTATTATGACCGCGAGGGGTATGCCGATCCCAAGAGCACCATTGCCGATCTCGCAGCGAAGAATGCCTTTATTGTTCTGCGCGATGTGATCGGGCTTGACGAGCGGCCGCGATTCAGTATCTGCCACCTCATTGTGGCGTACAATCCCGACCAAAAGGGCGAAGAGGCCCTCCGCCTGCTGAGCCGCTATGCATTGAGCTGCGACACCCTGAGGGCCGAGGCGGTGACCACTTACACCTATCGTCTTGATCGGGCGCGTCCCGTTATAAGGCTTTCTTTCTCAGGCAAAATGGGCAATGCGGAAGTGGACGATCGTTCTGTTCAGAGACTAGGCCCCGAGAATGAGTTCTCAGCCAATATCGAGTTCAGCACAGATTCTATTGCCCCCACCGATGGTCGTTACTATTGCGATGCGGTGATCAAAGGAATGCCCGATCTGAAGGAGGTCAATCTGGTCATGTCGTATTTCAAGGATGATAAGCACATCTCAAGCAGTTACATTGAGGTGCAAGGAGCAGACAATGCACATACTGACTGGCAATGGGCGCAGAATTCGATTGAATTTGACCCCGTGCTGCATAAAGGTGCCCGCTTACGGATCTATGTCTGGAATCCGGGAAAGACGACCGTCTGGATAGATGAGATGGGCCTACCTGGAAGCCGGTTCCGATGAGATGGATGCCAATCGGAGCATCTCAAGGCAATGACCCTCGGTGCTCAGATGCTGGCGCAGCATATCTGTCTCTCGTACCCTTCTGCCCGATGTGGCCCATTTCATGATGGCATGGCGCCATCTTCCCACATCGCCAACAGGCAGCACCTCGCCCATATCAGGACCCACGATTGATTTTGCGCCAACCATATCTGAAACCAGGGCCGGGGTGCCGCAAAGCAGCGCCTCGGTCACTATCTGACCGAAAGGCTCGTATTGGGCCGGATGTACCAGCACATCGGCTAGTTGATGGATAGGGGCCGTATCATTCACAACCCCTATGTGGCGCACATTGGGTGGCATATTCCCTGTTGGGCCGTTGCCTACCATGAGCAGGCAGACCTCATCGCCAAGCCCTGAGAAAACCTCAAGCAGAAATGCGTGTCCTTTGCGGTGTGCCCCCATGCTGAGGAATGCGGCAACCTTCCCTTTGAATCCCGGCAGATATTTTTCACGCAGAGTTGACCGTACCTCATCGCTCACCGCATTGAACCGTGCCACATCAATGGGCGGCAGCAGCACTTTCACTTTTTCCGGATTGATATCATAAAGGCCCAAAACCTCTTGCCGCATCATCTCTGATGCAGCCAATATGATCCGCGATGTACGGTAGGCCCGCCTATCGAGCCAGATGTTGAGCAGATCGATAGGTGATGGGAAACCGACCGCCATGGCTTTTAAATAGCCTTTATGTGTGCCTGGGCAGATCAGCAGGTCATTGTTGCCCGTTCGTCCAAGGGAAAGACTCAGATCAAAACGTTCCTTTTCCAGGATCTGTGAGGCCCTTCTATCGAAGAAATACATGCGCACAGGCTTGGGAACCGCGCACAGGTTTATGCGGTGCAGCCGCACATCGGCAGGTAATTCAATGCTCTCATCAACCTTCGACACCACCACCTCCACCTGGTGGCCCATGGCGCGGAATACCCTTATGTAATTGAAGAGCCTCCGTTCGAGGCCTCCGTTGTGCAACAGGCGGAAATGGACAATGCCGATACGCATCAGTCCTGTTCCATCTCGGAGGCCATTCGGGCTATCTCTTCGCCAATGGCTAGGCTGGCGGTGGCAGCAGGACTCGGGGCGTTGAGCACGTGAAGGGCCGTGCCGTTACGCACTATCTTGAAATCATCGATCATGGTCCCATCCGGGTTCAGCGCCATGGCGCGCACCCCCGCACGGCCCGGTACCAGATCATTCATTTCGAGCGATGGGATGAGTCGCTGCAACCGTTGCAGGAACAGACGTTTGCTGAACGCCCTGCGGTACTCATCAAGCCCGAAGCGCCAATGTTTGGCAAATAGCCTCCACGTGCCGGGGTAGGTGAGCGCCTCCCAAGAGTCGCGCAGGTTCAGATCAGTCTTGCCGTAGCCTTCGCGTTTGAACGTGAAAACCGCATTTGGTCCGCACTCCACGCTACCATCTACCATTCGGGTGAAATGCACTCCTAGGAATGGGAATTCGGGGTTGGGTACGGGGTAAATCAGGTTGCGCACCTTGTGTTTGGCATGTTCGGCCAACTCGTAATAATCGCCCCGGAAACCTACAATGCTCATGCCCGGTTCGCTGCCATCGGCCCGGGCAAGGCGGTCGCTGTGCAGACCACCGCACACCACGACAAAGCGACTGTGGTAGGTGCCCTTGTCCGTTATGATGACGCGTATTCCGTCCTGTGTGCCCAATCCGATGACCTCTTCACTGAACAAAGCCCTGCTGTCCTGATTCAACCGAAGCATCAGGTCAATCATTTTGGTCGTGGCCCCTACAAAATCTATGATCCCGGTCTGTGGCACCCAAAGGCCTTTTATTCCGGTACAGTATGGCTCTATCTCCTTTATCTCATCGCCCGTTATGTAGCGGATGCCATCCAGACCGTTCTGCACCCCATGTCCGTATATCCGGTCCATGTGCGGCAGTTCGGCCGCATCGGTGGCCACTATCACTTTGCCACACACATCGTGTTTTATTCCATGCTCGCGTGCAAATGCCACGATCTCATTGCTGCCTTCCACACAGTTCCGGGCCTTGTAGCTGCCCGGTCTATAATAGATACCAGAGTGGATCACCCCTGAGTTGTGACCTGTCTGATGCGCAGCGGGCCTGTCTTCCTTTTCAATAAGGAGCACCTTGCGCTGTGGCCGGTGCCGTTGCAGTTTGTAAGCCGTGGCCGCACCTACTATGCCGCCTCCTATCACACAGTAGTCATACACCATGCCCATGGCCGCGAAGGTAGAGGTGGCCCCGAAAGCATGTGCCCCCACTTCGAAATACGTCTCTACCTGTCAGCACCCGCGGCAAATAAGGCACCACCCTTCGCTCGCTTCAGTGGTACCATCTTGGCCCGCATGTATTCCTGCGTCTCGGCCGTGCGGTCGGATAGGAGGTTCATTCCGGTCAGATCTTCAAGATAGATGATCTGATGTTGTCTGATGCGGCTGTGGCCCACTCCATTACGATTCTTGACAACAAATGCCATGGCCGAGCCTTGGTTATCTGGGCCGACCGTTTGCATGACCACCCACAACCTGCCATGCAGTGGTGATGGTGACCCGCATGCCTGCAGTTCATTCGGGTATTCTGTTGCTTCTGTCAATGCCCCGATGCTGAGATATATCCGCTCAGGTCGAAGGGCTGCGATGTGATGCCTCAATGCAAGCATCAGGGCATGCCAATCACCACTGGCCAGATCTTTGGCAAGTATCAGTTCGGTCTTCGAATCTTCGGAGTTAGGCAGTACTATCCGACTTGTGCCACATCCGAGATCGCTGCTTTCTGTAAGGGTGATCAGCACATCAGGACTTATCTCATCATTGAATAGGATGACCGTTTTTGCATCAGAACCGGAGTATTGAACCAGATGTGATTTTATCTCAAGCGAATCAGGTTTCAATTGCCCCGAGGTCTGAGCAGCTGATGCCTGAGCACAAAGCATCGCCAAGACGATAATTGATTTAACATAGAAATTACGATTCTTGTCTGCCATGACCAGATCGTGGATCTATTTATGTCGCCTGATACATCCTTAACGCTGATTGTAATAAAAGGTTGTTTTTTCATGGACAAAAAAAATGCACAGTGGGATTCACTGTGCATGGGTTGATGGGTGCATGTCAAACATCAATGCATCGCCTCCCTATAAAGAGCGAGGAAATCGGCTCTGGTGACGGGTTTCGGGTTGTTGGGGTGGCAGAAATCGGCAAATGCCAGATCGGCCAGCTGTTCGAGGTGCTCTGTCCGTACTCCGATGGCCGAAAGACTTGTGGGCAGTCCAAGGCGGATGTTCAGAGCGAGCAGCTCATCGGGAATGGCCTCGGGGCGAACCGGTTCAGAAAACTGCGCGGCCATGCGAGCGAAACGGCCCTCGTTGCCAGCAAAGTTGAATCGCATGCCAAAGGGTAGGTTCACAGCATTGGCCAGACCGTGGTGCGTGTCGAGCAACTGGCTGAGCGGATGGGCCAGTGAATGCACCACACCCAGTCCTTTCTGGAATGCTATGGCACCCATCAGGCTGCCCAACATCATGTCGGCACGGCTCTGCGGGTCGGGCCGGTTGGTGGCCCTTTCAATGGAGCCGAGCACAAGGCGCATCCCTTCCAGTGCAATGCCATCGCACATGGGGTGATAATTCTTGGCTAGAAATGCCTCCATGTTGTGTGTCAGCGCATCCATTCCAGTGGCGGCTGTCACAAAGGGTGGAAGTGCGTAGGTCAGTTCAGGGTCAGCAAATACGCGCTTGGCCAACAGTTTCGGGCTGAACAGGATTCGCTTGCGATGGGTCTCATCTTCAGCTATGATGGCACTGCGGCCCACTTCGCTGCCGGTGCCGCTGGTGGTGGGCAGAGTGACAAAATAGGGCACCTCCTCGGTCACATACTGATCGCCACCTATCAGGTCATCGTAGTCGAAAAGATCGCGGTGGTGGTGAATGCTCAGGGCGATGGCGCGGGCCACATCGAGCGCCACACCGCCTCCTATTCCCACAATACTGTCGCAGTTCTCCCCTCTGAAAAGGTCGCGACCCTTGAGAACGTCAGATTTAACAGGGTTCTTGTGCATCTCGCTGTGCACCTGCGGATTCAGTCCGGCCTTGGTGAGGCTGTCGACAATGCGCGAGAAGAAATCGAGCTTGGCCACTATCGGGTCGGTCACTACCAACGGCCTGCTCAGACCCTGACTCAGAAGATGCTCGGGCAGTTCGGCACTGGCTCCGGCACCGAACCGGATGATCGTAGGGAAATTGAATTGGGCCACCATGGCTCTGGGTTCTTTATTGATGTGGCGCAAAAGTGGTGAATGGCCTGCACAGTGGCGGTGCCGCAGGTTGTTGGGCCTGCATCATTTCATTAACAATTGTCACAATGCCATGAGGCACTCCGTACGGTGGCCCGGTTCCTTTGAGGCCATTCGATTCACTGATCAGACAATCCAACTATCGATGAGAAACACCCTGCACATCCTGCTCCTTGTAGCACCCTTGGCGGTCTGGGCCCAGCCCGAGGCTGAATTGGAATCGTGGATCCAGAACACCACGGGCCAGACGGGGTACAATAACATCGAGACCAACGTCCAACTTGTGCAGTACACCGCCACCGATGTGTATGTGACCTGCACATGCATACCGGGCTACGACATCGGGCCGTGGGCCGGCAATCCGAACACCCCGGCCAATCAGAACTTTTGTTTCAAGATAACCCGCAACCCGCAGGCCAACAGTGGCACACTGGTAAGTACACCGCTGGGCCACGTGGGGGTATGGACCAATGGGGTCAGCATCTTCAATGCCCGCGATGCGTTCAGCTACAACAACGGGGGCATCTGGAATCAGGATGCGCTGCCTAACGAGGGAGCCTCGTTCGATGCCTGCCTGGGCCACCCTGCGCCCAATGGCGAGTACCACCACCACGTGAACCCCACCTGCCTCTATGACGACCAGAACACACAGATGCATAGCCCGGTCATCGGATTTGCATTTGATGGGTTCCCTATCTATGGTGCCTATGGCTACACCGATGCCATGACACCCGGTGCTGTGAGCCGCATGCGCTCAGGTTATGCCCTTCGCAGCATCACGCAGCGCACCACCCTGCCCGATGGCACCGTACTGCAGGCCAGCCAATACGGTCCGGCCATCAATGCCCAGTATCCGTTGGGTAAATACCTGGAGGACTATGAGTTTACGGGCAATGGCGATCTTGATGTGCACAACGGCCGGTTCTGCATCACCCCTGAGTATCCGAACGGCACGTACGCCTACTTCGTCACCATCGATGCCAATGGCACACCAGTATATCCTTACACGGTGGGGCCGAAGTACCATGGTACAGTGCAGGCGGGCAACACCGGTCCGCAGAGTGCCCACAACACCGTACCAGGCACCGCTCAGACCTATAGCACCGCAGTAGGCCTGTCAGAAACTGGTTCGGAGATGGGCATAATGGCCTACCCGAACCCGACTGTTGGTCCACTTGATCTGATTCTGCCCAGTGCAGGCTCGTTCAAGCTTCAGGTCACTGATTGCACCGGGCGAATTGTCTGGGCCGATGGTGTGTCTGGCATGGCAGGCGACCGCAGAATGTTGGATTTGAGTATTTTACCTATCGGAGTTTACACCCTTTCAGTTAAAGGTGAAACGACAGATTCGAACATCAGGCTACTGAGAAACTGACCGCGGACGGGGGTCAAATCGTTCCGCCAGGTCCGGGGCCGCTCTTCATGGTGAGTGGCCCCGTTTTTTTTGCGATAAAAAAAAAACCGCCCGACAATGCTGCCAGGCGGTTTCAATTTCGAGCGATTTAATCACTTATCCGATTTCTCGATACTCTTCGAGCCTTTGGCCTTAACGATCTCGATGGTCAGTTCTTCAGCTCCCGTAGGATGGTCGACCACGATCGTGTCGCCTTCTGAGGCTGTTACACCGATTATCTTCTCGGCCAGCGCATCCTCAAGGTATTTCTGAATGGCGCGTTTCAACGGACGTGCCCCAAAGTCTGCATCAAAGCCTTTGTCAGCTATGAAATCGGTGGCCGCATCTTTCATGTCCACAGCGTAACCGAGTTCGGCTATGCGGTTGAACACACTCTTCAGTTCGAGCCTGATGATCTGATTGATATCCTCCTTGACCAACGAGCCGAACATTATGACATCATCGATCCTATTCAGGAACTCAGGGGCGAAGGCACGCTTCAATGCCTTCTCAATCACACCTTTCGAGTGCTCTTCGCTGGCGTTCTGCTTGGCTGCAGTGGCAAAGCCCACTCCCTGTCCGAAGTCTTTCAGCTGCCTCGACCCGATGTTCGAGGTCATGATGATGATGGTGTTCTTAAAATCAATCTTCCGACCCAAGCTATCGGTCATCTGTCCATCGTCAAGGGCCTGCAGAAGCAGGTTGAACACATCGGGGTGTGCCTTTTCAATCTCATCGAGCAGCACAACGCTGTAAGGCTTTCTCCGAACTTTTTCGGTAAGCTGCCCTCCTTCTTCATAGCCCACATATCCCGGAGGCGCACCTATGAGGCGCGAGATGGAGAATTTCTCCATGTACTCGCTCATATCAATGCGGATCAGGGCCTCATCGCTATCAAAAAGGTAGCGGCTTATGGCTTTGGCCAGTTCGGTCTTACCCACACCGGTGGGCCCGAGGAATATGAACGAACCGATGGGCTTATTCGGGTCTTTCAGGCCGGCACGGTTGCGCTGAATGGCTTTCACCACCTTACGTATCGGGTCGTCCTGACCTATCACCTTGCCCTTCAGGTTGTCGTACATGGTCTTGAGTCGCTCGGCCTCATTCTGTGCCACACGCTGCACCGGAATCCCGGTCATCATGCTCACCACTTCGGCCACGTGCTCCTCAGTCACAACCTCGCGGTTGCTCTTGGTATCTTCTTCCCACTTCTTCTTCTCGCGCTCCAGTTCTTCCTGCAGCTTCCGTTCCTTGTCGCGCAGGTTGGCGGCCTCCTCATACTTCTGGTTGCGCACCACGCGGTTCTTCTCCTCTTTCACGTCATCCACCGCTTTCTCGAGCTCAAGTACGCGGGGCGGAACATGGATGTTGGTGATGTGCACACGGCTGCCCACCTCGTCAAGCGCATCAATGGCCTTGTCGGGCAGAAAGCGGTCGGGCATGTAGCGGTTGGTCAGCATCACACAGGCCACAATGGCCTCATCGGTGTACGATACGTTGTGGTGCTCCTCGTATTTCGATTTGATGTTGTTGAGGATTTCGATGGTCTCATCGGTGGTGGTGGGGTCCACCATCACCTTTTGGAACCTGCGCTCTAAAGCTCCGTCCTTCTCAATGTACTGGCGGAACTCATCGAGCGTGGTGGCTCCGATGCACTGAATCTCGCCCCGGGCCAACGCTGGTTTGAACATGTTGCTGGCATCCATGCTTCCGCTGGCCCCGCCTGCACCTATAATGGTGTGTATCTCATCAATGAAAAGGATTACATCGGGCGATTTCTCCAATTCGTTCATCACCGCCTTCATGCGCTCCTCAAACTGGCCGCGGTACTTGGTGCCAGCCACCAGCGAGGCCAGATCGAGCGTCACAACGCGTTTGTTGAATAGCACGCGGCTCACCTGCCTTTTGATGATGCGCAGCGCCAGGCCCTCGGCAATGGCCGACTTGCCCACACCGGGTTCACCAATCAGGATCGGGTTGTTCTTTTTTCTGCGCGACAGGATCTGCGACACGCGCTCAATCTCTTTTTCGCGGCCTACTACAGGGTCGAGTTTGCCCTCTTCGGCCATCTTGGTCAGGTCGCGGCCAAAATTGTCGAGCACCGGGGTCTTGCTCTTCGGGTCAGCCCCTTTGCGTATGGGGGCACCACCGAACGAGCTACCTCCCTCATCATCGTCTTCCGATGTCTGCCGGGCCTGGGGCGTTGGGTTGGTGGGCCGCAGTTCCGGACTTTTCACTTCCGCCTGGCCATCCTGTTTGCGGCTGGCAGCGTGCATCATTTCCAGTTCTTCTCTCACAGTGCGGTAATCGATATGGAATTTCTTGAGTGACCGCGTGGCCACATTGTCCTCGTCTTTAAGGATCGCGAGCAGCAGATGTTCGGTGCCTATGCTCTGGCTACGGAACACCTTGGCTTCGAGGTAGGTCACCTTCAATGCCTTTTCCGCCTGCTTCACCAGCGGCAGGTTGCCCAGGTTGGTCTTGCGGAAGGTGGCCCCTCCCTTCGACACGTTCTCGAGCTCCTTGCGCACCTCCAGAGGGTCGGCCCCAAGGTGCGACAGCACACGCAGGGCCGTGCCTTCGCCTTCGCGGATCATGCCCAGTATCAGGTGTTCGGTGCCTATGTACTCGTGCCCAAGTCGCAGGGCTTCCTCTCGGCTGTAGGTTATCACATCCTTCACCCGCGGGTCAAATCTGGCGTCCATCATGAGGTGGTAATGACTAGGCCTGTTGTTATCTGTTCGGTGCAAATGTCGGGGCATGGTGGCCCCTTACATGGTGCGAAGGTCGAAATTACCTTGCTGCAAAAGGGCCGTCACCCCCAATCTGCCCTCTTATTAACCCCTGTCTGTCAATAAAAGGGCGCTTCTCAGGGCTTTTTCGCCTGCTTGTACTCGGCCAGTTTGCTCAGCAGGTAACTGATCACCTGATAGTCGGTGTTGCGGGCAAAGTTGTCCTCATTCCAGCGGATGTGGTCTAGGAACATCCTCAGCTCTTCGTCCTTCAGTCCGGTGATGTCCGAGAGGCGCTCATCGCTGTATTTCCTCCGTCTGGCATCGGTCTGTACGCTCTCCTGCATCAGGCGTATGTACTCGCGCCTGCCCTGCTCCTTGCGGCTCAGGTTCTGGTACAGTGACGATACCGGGCTGCGCAAAATGGTGCCCGCTTTTTTCCAATATGCATCAGAGTCCATGAGCGACACCTCGGGTCTGCGAGGCCTGTTCACACCCACAATGTCAATGGTGCTATCGGTCACTTCGAGGGTCTTGAACCGGTCTGCAAACTGCTGATAGGTGCCAAAGGGCAGCACTTTCACCTCGCCCAACTGATAGCTGCGCGGCTCCAGGCGCACCTCACGTATCTCGGGCAGCAGGTCGGCCGCACCCACCACATAGGCGCGGTCGTGGTAGCCTATGCAGCTTATCAGGAGCGTGTCGCCTATGTGGGCCGGTACCCTGAAAAGGCCATCGCGGTCAGATATGGTGGCCACGCTGTCGTGAAAATTCATGACGTGGGCGGCCATTACCACCTCGCGCGACCGGCCTTGCCGAAGCTGACCTACCATGAATGCCCGCTCCTGTGCCGATGCACCAAGGGCCCATGGCAGGGCCAAAAGGCATGTGATCAAAGGGCGGAGCAGGGCCATGATGGGAAGGGGCGGCAAATGTCGTGACAGCCTAGGGCCTATTCTCCGCCAAAAGATGTTAGCGCCATCGCTTTCAGGTAGCGGGCGTCTTTTTTTTCTGCTTCGCGAATTCAGGACAGAGAAGGCTCAGTCCGCACGCATCGCATTTGGGCCTGCGGGCCACACACGTGTAGCGCCCGTGCAGTATGAGCCAATGGTGGGCTATGGCTATGTGCTCCTGCGGTATGTTGGCCACCAACTGCCGCTCGGTGGCCAGCGGGGTCTTGGCATCTTTCGTCAGGCCCAGCCGTGCCGACACCCGGTGCACATGCGTATCCACCGCCATGGCGGGCAGTCCGTGCACCACCGATGCTATGACATTGGCCGTTTTGCGCCCCACACCGGGCAGTTTCTGCAGCTCATTCACATCAGACGGAACACGGTTACCGAACTCTGTGCTCAGCATCCTGGCCATGCCCACCAGGTGCTTGGCCTTGTTGTTCGGATAGCTGATGCTGCGTATGTAAGTGAACACCTCTTCGGGCGTGGCCTTGGCAAGCTCGGTAGGGGTAGGGTAGCGGGCCAATAGGGCAGGGGTCACCATGTTCACCCGCCTGTCGGTGCACTGTGCTGACAGGATGACCGCCACCAGCAGCGAGTACGGGTCGGTATACTCCAGTTCGGTCTCGGCCACGGGCCGGTGCTCGCGGAACCAGGCTATCACCTGCGTGTAGCGCTCTTTTTGCGTCATCTCTATCGACCTATTTAATCTCTGGCGTGCAAAGGTCAATGGAGGATGGTTGAGTTGGTTGCTCCGACCCTTTTTCCGCACCCTACCTTCGCCCAGCGTGGAAGGCAGCGGGCTCGACATCATTTATGAGGATAATCACCTCCTGGTGATCAACAAGCCCAGCGGCATGCTGGTGCAGGCCGACCGCAGTGCCGATCTGAGCCTGGAGCAACTGGCCAAGGAGTACATCCGCGTGTCGAAACAGAAACCGGGCGAGGCATTTATTGGCGTGCCCCACCGCATCGACAGGCCCACCAGCGGCATTGTCTGTCTGGCC